>NZ_JBQFTP010000004.1:0-288669 GCF_056538705.1 Ruegeria sp. BF12
ACTGGCTACTTGGGGATCGCGGCTATGACGCCGACTGGTTTCGAGAAGCGTTAAAAGACAAAGGGATACGCGCCAGCATCCCCGGCCGTAAACAACGCAAGACCCCGGTCAAGTACGATAAGCGTAGGTACAAACGCCGCAACTGTATCGAGATTATGTTCGGCAGACTCAAGGACTGGAGACGCGTCGCAACCCGCTATGACCGCTGTCCCAAAGTACTCCTTTCTGCCATCGCGCTCGCAGCAACCGTAATCTATTGGTTATGAATCCTGACCCTAGAAATCTTGATCAACCCTGCTTGCAACTCAAAACCTACGTTCAAGCCCAAGCTCAAAATCAGTTTCTGAGAAACTGTAGGCATCGATGCCGGAGTTTGTGCGGCGATACGCGACTTGTGCAAAGGGCGAAAAACCATTGCCGATAAAAAGGTCGTTTTTTTCAACTCTTAACGTCGAACCCCAAGTGATTTCATCCGGGTCTCCAGTCAGCAAAGGGCTCGGTGTCTTAAACGCTGTGCGTTCGAGATAAGCGGAGGGGCGATATGTGAATCCCCCGCGTGCATTATATTGGCCAAACAGAGTCAGTCTTTTGCGGGTGTAGTTTTCGAGGTTGGCGTCCACGGATTTGTCCTGCACAAAAGCACTCAGTCCAATTACGCCACGTCCACCTACTGATCGCCGTAAGCCCAACTCGCCTTCAAAACTGTGTCCGTCCAGCGCGCTAGATCTGGGGCTATGCAACTTGAAACCGCTGATGGCACCAAAGACGGAGACACCCAGCAAGTTGCGGCGCTCGAACGCTGCTTGCAGTCCGACGCGGTTCTCATAGACGTTCCCCCCGATCAACCGGGTGGCCAGAACCGGCCCAAATGAACTCGTCGTGTATTGCGAAAGAGCGCGCAGCCCAAGACGTCCCACGAAGATATAATCATCATGTTGCGAAGTAGGTGCTTCGGTGAGGTCAAAGTCTACCGAGGCAAAAGCGACCATTTGTACATTAGGAAGGGAAATATTGAGCGGCTGTCGAAAATTGGCGGCACCCGTTGCACGCAGCCCTATCTCCGTCGAGGTGTCGCGGTTTAGAGTAAAAGGCAGATCCAGCCCGAAGAAGTTGAGTGTTATCGAGTCTGTATCGTATCTTCTGTTGTTGCCGACTTGCGTGAACCCGATGCTGAGATCCCAGTCAAATCCACGCCGTGCGTCAATTTCGCGTATAAAACCCAATACGCGAGCCCGTACAGGATCTGGAAGATCACCAGAGAGAACGGTGAAAAACTCATTTCTGGCGCGGGTCCACTGTCTGGCCATGAAAAATGCACGGGCCAGTTCCAGGCGAACCCTGATCAGGTTCGGGTTTGTCGCCAGAATAGTTGAGAACTTTTCGATCGCGGACTGGGGTCTACCGTTTTCGAGGTCAGAAAGCCCGCTCAGAAACAAGGATTCGATCTCGATTTCATCTGCAAGCAGTGCGGTAGACGTTGCGACGCTTGACTCGGCTTGCAGTCGCCCGGCAGTTAGACTCGTCAACAAAAGACATGTGAACACAAGTAACAGCCGTATCATACCAGATTCCATTGATGAGTAATTCTGTGGTGGTCTGAAAAGGCTTGGTTGGGCGAGCTAATAATTTGATTTAATTTTGTTTTAGGTATTGCGTTGCCGGAATATTTCTGTCCCTCACCCAATACCTGTCGCATTTCAAACACCAAACAGATAGTCCTTTAGATTGAAATGTTAACAGAGGTTGCACTGATTAAGGGAGTAACTAATGTGCCGTTAATACATTGACTATGGAGCAGTTATGAAATCCCGAATTAGTTGCCGGATTGCAGCATTTATTCCGGTTGTTCTTTTGAGCGCCTGCGGTGGTATCGCGGGGCTTGATATAGATCTTAGTGACGACGACGATAGTAGTAGTACGCCTTCAGGCGGCCCGATTTCCACCATACCGGCGGAAAAAATTGTTCTTCCCCAGAATGGTACGGCGACGCTCAATGGGCGGGCTGTGGTCCAGGCGTTTACTACAGATCAGTCGACCGGAAACATCACGGCACAGGGGCAGACCGGTCCTGCATCCTCCACAATGGTCGTTACGACCAGCGCAGGAAACATTGTCGCTGCCACTGCAAGCGCGGCTGGTTCCGTTGCTGAACTTGACGGACGCGCAGGAGACACTGTCGACCAGGGCACTGTAGTTGTTGCGATCAACTCGCCTGATCGGGACAAGGCGGTCGTGCTTGTCGACCCGTCCAGAGCTACTTTTGAATATCAGACGTTTGGGGTCTGGTTAGAGGGGCGGGGAGAGGCCAACGGCACTGCAGGTGCTGGTTCGTGGGGGTCGGTCACCCCGACAGCAGATATGCCCAGTGGAGGGACCGCGCAGTACACCGGTGCAAGCACAGGAATCGCGCGCCTTTCTGATGGTGATAACTACCAGACTTCATCGGCCATCAATGTAACTACAGATTTCTCAACGGCGACCATAACCAGTAAGAACACATCTGTGGACAGTTTGCGAGTAGGTGGCACGACACGTGCGGCCCCCGAACTGGATTTCTCAGGGACAGGGAACGTCTCGAATTCGGGGTTTACGGCTAATATCTCAGGTTCTGCGACAAGCGGCCGAGCCGATGGTGTGTTCTATGGGCCCAAAGCCGAAGAGGTGGGCGGCACATTCAGTGCAACCGGTTCCGGTGGCGTTGCATATATAGGTGCATTTGGGGCGGATTGATATCTGAAGAGAGCCTTTGGCAAACAAAGGCTCTCGCTGCAATTGGTACGGGATGGCTAAGTTTATGCCAGAGCCGGAGAACAGTAGCGAAAAGCGTTCACTCGGCGATCTTTATTGCCGCCGCAGCAGTTCGAATAGCCTGAAGATTCTCACCGTACACTTCGGGCCGGTCGACCGATCCGCCTTTGAACACGGCAGATCCAGCCACAAGCACATCCGCTCCCGCTGCAGCAACTAATGGAGCGGTTCGAGGATCGACCCCACCGTCGATCTCGATATGCACCGGGCGGTCTCCGATCATCTGGCGTAGCTTGCGAATCTTGGCGGTCATGTCGATGAACTTCTGCCCGCCAAAGCCGGGGTTGACGGTCATGACACAAACCAGATCGGTGAGGTCCAGCAGGTGCTCGACCGCCTCGGCCGGAGTGCCGGGGTTCAGTGCAACACCTGCTTTCATTCCGGCCGCGCGGATGGCTTGCAGGGTGCGGTGCGTGTGCGGACCGGCCTCGACATGCGCCGTCAGAATGTCTGCTCCTGCATCTGCATAGGCCTGAATGTAGGGATCAACCGGCGCGATCATCAGATGCACGTCCATGACCGTTTTGACATGCGGACGGAACGCTTTGACCGCTGGCGGGCCAAAGGTCAGGTTTGGCACGAAATGCCCGTCCATAACGTCGACATGGACCCAATCAGCCCCTTGGGCTTCGATAGCCTGAATCTCGGCGCCGAAATTGGCGAAGTCGGCGGACAGGATCGACGGGGCGATCTTGATGCTGCGGTCAAAGCTCATGGTTGGCCTCATTTGGATAGCGTGTTGGCACCGCATATAGCGGCGATATGCAGCGATGGGTAGGCCCCTTGGGCCGCAACGGCGTTTACAAAACTTTCACCCAACCGACACATAGCCGTTGAATCTCATCTGTAGCTGACCGCCAACACGAATTGGGGGTGGCACGTGCTGCGCATAGAGAAATTGACCAAACGCTTTGGCGACAATGTTGCCGTAGATGCAGCGACACTGGATGTAGACAAGCCTTGCATGATCGGCATCATCGGGCGGTCGGGCGCGGGCAAGTCGACCCTGCTGCGGATGATCAACCGCCTGACCGACGCAAGCAACGGCGAGATTCTGTTCGAAGGCCGCGATGTCACCAAACTGAGGGGCCGCGAGAAACGCGCGTGGCAAGCCGATTGCGCGATGATCTTTCAGCAATTTAACCTTGTACCGCGCATGGACGTGGTATCGAACGTGCTGCACGGCACGCTGAACCGTCACTCGACGCTGGCGACCATGTTCAACCTGTTCCCGATGGAAGACATCCACCGCGCGATCGACATTCTGGATCGTCTGGGGATTGCCGAACATGCGCCCAAACGGGCCGAGGCGCTATCGGGCGGTCAGCAACAGCGTGTCGCCATCGCGCGCGCCCTCATGCAGGATCCCAGTATCATTCTGGCGGACGAACCCATCGCCTCGCTTGACCCAATGAACGCGCAGGTCGTGATGCAAGCCCTACGTCGCATCCACGAAGAGGACGGCCGCACCGTCATTGCCAACCTGCACACACTGGACACTGCCCGCCGCTATTGCGACCGCGTGGTCGGTATGCGCGACGGTCGTATCGTATTCGACGGCCTGCCCGAGCAACTGACAACGGGTGTCGCCCGCGAAATCTATGGAGCCGATGCCAGCTTCTCGGAAGAGGCGACCTCGACCGAGATCGAAACGCTGGACGCGACCCAGAAGGCCCTGATGGAAGCCGAGGCCACCATCTAAGCCCGATCGACCCCTTTCATCGACCGGCCGATGAAAGGCCGGCGCATCAAACCGGAGAGAGACAGATGAAAAAACTGATTGCTGCCCTGGCGGCCACAACCGCGATGGCCGCGCCGGCCATGGCTCAGGAAATCAGCGAATTCCGCATCGGTATCCTGGGTGGCGAGAACGCTCAGGACCGTCTGAATAACAACGAATGCCTGCGCGAATACGCCGAAGAAGCACTGGGCGTTGAAACCAAGCTGTTTGCCCCCGCTGACTATGACGGCGTAATCCAGGGTCTTCTGGGCGGCACTATCGACATGGCGTGGTTGGGCGCGTCGAGCTATGCAAAAACCTATTTGAGCGACGCCGAAGCGGTTGAGCCGGTACTGGTCAAAGTCAACACCGACGGCGGCTACGGCTATTATTCGATCGGTTTTGCCCGCAAGGACAGCGGCATCGCCTCTCTGGAAGACATGAAGGGTAAGACCTTTGGCTTTGGCGACCCGAACTCGACCTCTGGTTACCTGATCCCGTCCATCGAAATTCCTGCGGCTACCGGCGCGACCATGGACTCGGGTGATTACTTCGGCGAAGTGAAATTCACCGGCGGCCACGAGCAGACCATCGTTGCAGTGAACAACGGTGACGTTGACGGCGGCGTAACCTGGGCCGACGGTCTGGGTGACTGGGAAGACGGGTATCAGTCGGGTGCGCTGCGCCGTGCCGTCGATGCCGGTCTGGTCGACATGAACGACATGGTCGAAATCTGGAAATCCAAGCCGATCCCGGAAGGCCCCATCGTTTTGCGCAAAGCTCTGCCTGTGGACGTCAAAGAAAAGATGACCGCCCTGATGGCCGGTCTGGCTGACAAGGACCGTGACTGCTTCTACGGCGTTGCAGCGGGTGAAGCGAAAGCATTCGAGCCGATCACCCACGATGCGTATGAAATCATCATCGAAGCGCGAAAGCTGAAGTCCAACTAAGCCTGCACACCCATTGATCGGGGTCCGGTGACAAATCGGGCCCCGTTTTTCCACTCAGGAGCATTCCATGACAGACCTGACCGCAGGGTCCCCCAGCGTCGACCAGATCCGGGCCGACTATACCGAGATGACACGACGCAAGCGGGTCTATGGTGGTATCCTTCTGATCGTTTTTGTGGCCCTGTTGGCCGCAGGTTTCCGCACAGCTGACGATCGAAACGCTGGCAGTTTTATCGACGGTTGGCACCGCATCTTCGACTACCCAACCGAGGTTCTGTCAGAGGCGTGGGATAAAATCGACGCGCTGCCTGCCAATCTGGTCAAGTTCTTTCCGGCACTGGTCGAGACCCTCAACATCGCCGCCGCATCGACCCTGACCGGAACTATCGCAGGGACGTTTCTGGCGCTGATGTCCACCCGCGGCATGGCGCTGTGGCCGTCGCTGATCCCGCTGTTTCGCCGCATCGCGGACATCTGCCGCGCGGTGCCTGAAATCGTGATTGCCCTGGTGCTGATCTTTGTTCTGGGCGGTGGCCCGGTTCCGGCGATGATTGCCATTGCAATCCACACCGCAGGCGCGCTGGGCAAACTGTTTTCCGAAGTGAATGAGAACGCCTCGCTGAAACCGGTCGAGGGTCTGCACTCGGTGGGCGCCAACTGGTCGCAACGGATGTACCTGGGTGTCATTCCTCAAGTCGGTCCAAATTATGTCAGCTATGCGCTGTTGCGGTTCGAAATCAATATCCGCGCCTCGGCCATTCTGGGTTTCGTCGGTGCGGGCGGTCTGGGCTATGAGCTGCGGAACTCGATGTCCTGGGGGCAGGGACGGTATGACGAGGCTGCTGCCATCTTCCTTCTGCTGTTCGTGACAATCGTCGTCGTCGATCAAATCTCGGGTCTCCTGCGCGAGCGTCTGACCCATGGTTCCGAAAAAGGAGCGCGGGCATGAGCACCTTCGCCACCGACTTGTCCATTTACGAACTGAAGGCCGAAGCCGACCGACTGTTCAACCGCAAACGTCTGGTGAATTTCGGCCTACCCGCGCTGGTGCTGGCCTATCTGACCTATGTGTTCTTTGCCTTTGACGTACCCGGTCTGACCGAGCGGGCCAACTGGGACAACGGCCAGACGCTGATTGCCGACAGCTATAGCTACAAAACCCATATCGAGCGCGACAACCGCACAGGCGAGGTTTCGGCTGCCGTCGAAGGGGAACGCAAAGGCCGCTACCCGGAAGGGCAGGCCCCGGAGTGGGTCAGCCTGGGGGAAACCACGGTCATTGATCTGGAAGACGGCCATGTCGTGCGCTTTGGACCCGAGACTGTAGAATACGATATCCCGGGTTACGGCACGGTCCGTGCGACACCGACTCGCTCATCGGGCGTTCAGGCTGAACTACCGGGCGGAGATGTCCCGGATTGGATCAATGTCTCGAAAAACCGGATGGCAATCACTACGGAAGCGGGGCGCCTGACGGTGACGCGTAATCGTTCCGAGGTGTTCCGCTACTTCAACGGGTGGGAATTGTTCTGGTTCACCCTCGATAGCCCCTACTATCGCAAGTCCTTCACTGAGTTGGCCGGGTTGGCCGCTCAAGGTGAGGCTGGAGAGATTTTCAACGATTTCTGGACCAACAAGATGTGGCGGCACCAAGACGTTGCATGGGCAATCTTTGAAACCATCCTGATGGCTTTCCTTGGAACATTTGGTGCCGCGATGGTGGCCCTACCGTTGGCATTCCTCGCCGCTCGCAATTTCAACCCTCTAAGGTCGCTCAGATTTGCCACTCGTCGCATCTTTGACTTTGTGCGAGGCGTGGATGCGCTGATCTGGACAGTTATACTGGCGCGGGCTTTTGGCCCCGGACCATTGACCGGCGCACTTGCCATGCTGGTGACTGATACGGGTACTTTCGGCAAGATTTTCTCAGAAGCGCTTGAAAACGTCGACCAGAAGCAGATCGAAGGGGTTCAGTCCACAGGCGCGAATGCCCCGCAGCGCTATCGCTTTGGTGTGATCCCGCAGGTGACACCGGTGCTGTTGAGCCAGCTGCTTTACTTCCTTGAGTCCAACACCCGTAGTGCGACAGTGATCGGCGCGATCACGGGCGGTGGTATCGGCCTGCTGCTGACGCAGGCGATCATTACCCAGAAGGACTGGGAGGAGGTCGCTTACTACATTGTCCTGATCATCCTGATGGTGATGCTGATGGACTGGTTCTCGGGCTGGCTGCGGCGGCGGCTCATTCAGGGAGAAACCGGCAAAAAGCGTAAGCCCAAGGACGCTAAAGCGAAGTCGTTCCCGCTGCCATGACCATAGTTAAGGACAAACAGACCATGGCGCGACTGCGTTTAGACCAGCCGTTCATCCATCCGGAGTGTCAGATCACCGCCAGTTACTTCGGCGAATTCGTCGAAATCGGCGCAGGGACCCGTGTGGCGAATTCGACTTTTGGCGACTATTCCTACTGCGACCGTACCTGTGACATCGCCAATGCGGAAATCGGCAAGTTTGCCAACATCGCCAGCTTCACGCGGATCGGTGCAACGGATCACCCGATGGAGAAAGCGTCGTTACACCATTTCCTCTATCGCTCGGCCGACTATTGGGACGATGCGGAAGACGACGCAGAATGGTTCGAGTGCCGCGCCAGCCGCATAACTCGGATAGGCCACGATACGTGGATCGGTCACGCGGCGATCATAAAGCCCGAAGTGACCATCGGCCACGGTGCGGTCATAGCTTCGGGTGCGGTCGTCACCAAGGATGTGGCACCATATACCATCGTAGGTGGTGTCACGGCTGAGCCGATCCGGGGCCGGTATCCGAAAGGCGTGGCCGAGCGTATGATAGCTTTGGCCTGGTGGGATTGGGACAATGCCCGCCTGCGCGCGGCTCTGCCGGACTTCCGTGCATTGAGCGCGGAAGCGTTTCTGGACAAGTACGAAACGGTTTGAACGGCCGTGAGGCGAAAACTCCCGCGCCCGCGTCCGCATCGGCTGCGCCGACGCAACCTGGCGGCCTTGGGCTCGGCGCCGCGCTTTGCGCGGCGCTATGCCCAACGGGATGAGCCCTCCGTGAGGAGGTCGAAGAGGGGCGGGAGCGTTGCCGCCTAATCTTCGTTCAAAGTCAGGGTAACCCGGTCTCCGGCAAAAACAGTCCGTCCGAACTCAACAGGCAACCCGTTTGGGTCCGCGTTTATTCCAACAGAATAGAGAACCGGCGTGCCTTCGGGCAGGCGCAGGTGCAGAGCTTGGGTCGCCGTGGCTGCGCGGGCAGTCAGGCGCGTTGAGATACGTGTGTAGTCCGCAACACCGCATTGCTGCAGGGCTTTGGTCACGGACTGAGTGTCTGACAGGGCTTCAAGAATTTCGGGCAGGCGTTCTGCGGGGAAGACGCTTTGAAACAGGCCGATCGGCTGCCCGTCGGCGAGGGAAAGCCCGTCATAGACATGCACAGGATCACCAGCGGCAATCTGTAATGCCTCGGCTTCGGTTCCATCCGCTGTGCGCGTGGTCAGGGTCAGGATTTTCTTTCCGGGAATCTTGCCACTGGCCGAAATACTCTTGTGGTATCGCACGCGTCTACCAATCGCATAGTCGGTTGGTTGTGCGGCCACAAAAACACCGGCGCCGCGGCGGGCATGAACCAGGCCTTGTTCGGCCAAATCTGACAGGGCACGTCGCACCGTGTGGCGGTTGACCCCATGTTTGGCGGCCAGTTGCGCCTCGGTCGGCAGGCGATCACCAGTGTTATAGCGGCCTTCGGCGATGTCGGATGTCAGGCTCAACGCGATGCCTTTCCAGACGGGTGTTTTTCTCATGTCATCAAAACTTCACAAGGATGCGGATTGCGAGTCGCCGTGGTGGGGTGTAATATTTGTCTAGTTGTATAGATCAAGTAGACAACCCGGCCAAGAGGCTTTGATGGCAGATCAGACAAATATTGAGAATGCAGCACGGCAGGGCTGGATGGGCCTGCTGGCGCGTGCACCCGAAGGGGCGCTGATGGCGCTTTGGGACAAATACGAAGCTTGTCCAGATTTCGAGTGGCTGCGCAGCCCCGAAGTCGGTGGCGTGATGGTTCGCGGGCGCACAGGTGGTACCGGCGCACCGTTTAACCTTGGAGAAATGACCGTCACGCGCTGCTCATTAGTACTGAACGACGGAACAGTCGGGCACGGATATGTGCAAGGCCGTTCCAAGCCCAAGGCCGAGGCGGCCGCGCTGATCGATGCCTTGATGCAGACCTCGGCTGCAGATGCTGTTCGTGCGCAGGTGATCGCGCCGCTCAACGATCAAATGCAGGCCGCCAAAATGGGCCGAGCGGCCAAGGCCGCAGCAACGAAGGTCGAGTTTTTCACCATGGTCAGGGGAGAGGATTGATGAGCACGCAGTCCCAGTTTTCGGGTGGGTTTCAGAACGCGCCGGTCGATGCCGCCCACGCGTTTCGTGCCGCCATGACCGTGATGGCCCGGCCGGGCGAGATCCGTCACGTCACCGGTGGCCAGCCGCCAGAACCCCTTTCGGTCGCAGCGGGAACTCTGCTGCTGACACTGTGCGATCCGGACACAAAGGTTCATCTGGCGGGCGCAGCTGATACGGATGCCGTACGCCATTGGCTGACCTTTCACACAGGGGCGCCTCTCTCGGCGCCTGCGAACGCAGATTTTGCGGTCGGGACTTGGTCGGAACTTGGGCCATTGAGCACATACCGTATCGGGACGGCAGAACACCCGGACCGGTCAGCAACCCTGATTGTTGAATGTGACGACCTGCAACAGGCGGGAGCTGTCTTGCGCGGTCCGGGCATCAAAGACACGGCGCGTCTGACCTTGCCGGACGTTGTGGCGTTGCAGGCCAACGCGACTTTGTATCCGTTGGGGTGTGACTTCTTTTTCACGTGCGGTGACAGGGTTGCAGCCCTGCCGCGCAGCACGCAGATCAGTTTGGAGGTCTGAGCGATGTATGTAGCAGTCAAAGGTGGTGAAAAGGCCATCGAAAACGCGCATTCCTGGTTGGCCGAGGAACGGCGTGGCTCGACTGATATTGCCGAACTGAGCATCGCGCAAATCCGTGAGCAACTCAGTCTGGCGGTCAACCGAGTTATGGCCGAGGGCTCTTTATACGACCCCGATCTGGCTGCGCTGGCGATCAAACAGGCGCGCGGCGATCTGATCGAGGCGATCTTTCTGATCCGGGCCTATCGGACCACGTTACCGCGATTTGGGTATTCCAATCCGGTTGAAACAGGCGAGATGGCCTGTGACCGCCGTATCTCGGCCACGTTCAAAGACGCGCCGGGCGGTCAGGTCCTTGGACCAACGTTCGATTACACACACCGGTTGCTGGATTTCAAACTGGCCGCCGACGGTGAGGTTCCAGCCGCGCCCGAGGGGCAACCTCGCATGGAAGCAACGCCGCATATCACCGAATTCCTCAAGGGAGAGGACATTATTCAGGATGATCCAGTCAGCAATGCGACGCCTGGCGACCTGACGCGTGAACCGATGGAGTTTCCGACGAACCGCCCCCTGCGCCTCCAATCGCTGACACGCGGGGACGAAGGGTTCGTGTTGGGCATGGCCTATTCGACCCAGCGCGGCTACGCCCGCAACCACGCCTTCGTGGGCGAATTGCGCATCGGAAAAGTCGCGGTTGAGATGGACATCCCCGAGCTGGGTTTCGCCATCGAGATCGGTGAAGTCGAACTGACCGAATGCGAGACGGTGAACCAGTTCAAAGGATCCAAGACCGAACCGCCGCAATTCACGCGCGGATATGGGCTGGTATTCGGCCAGTCGGAACGTAAATCCATCGCGATGGCTCTGGTCGATCGCGCCCTGCGTTGGGAAGAGTTGGGTGAGGACAATCTGGGCGCTCCTGCGCAGGATGACGAATTTGTCCTCAGCCACTCAGACAACATTCAGGCCACCGGTTTCCTCGAACATATCAAGTTGCCGCATTACGTGGATTTTCAGTCCGAGCTGGAACTTGTCCGCAAACTGCGCCGTGAGGCCGAAGAGCGGATCACACCGAAGGAGGCTGCGGAATGAAGGCTGTCGTTTTTGATATCGGTGGAGTGTTGGTCGACTGGCAACCCCACCTTGCTTGGGCTGAAGAGTTGGGTTCAGAAGAGGCTGCGCATGCGTTCATTGAACGCACGGATTTCCTGGCCCGCAATGCCCGCGGAGATAGCGGCGAACGCTTTGCCGATCTGGCACTGGAGCTTGAGGACCCGCGGGATCAAACCCTGTTTGCGGCTTATGTCGAACTATACACGCGTACCGTCGAAAACCCGATCCACGGTACATGGGATGTGCTGGACCGGCTCAAGATGCGTGGAACTCCGGTTCATGCCATCACCAACTGGTCAGCTGAAACATGGCCGGAAGGGTTGAAGGTTCACCCGCGTCTTGGCGAAGTTTTCGGAACTCTTGTCGTTTCGGGGCAGGAGTGTGTGATGAAGCCCGATGCGCGGATTTTCGAACTGCTTTGCGAACGGGCAGGTATCGCGCCTCAGGACTGTGTGTTCATCGATGACGGTTTGCACAATGTCGAAGGCGCGCGCGCTGTCGGCATGGACGGCATACACTTTACCACTCCGCGAGCGTTGGAGGTTGAGTTGACCGAAAGAGGTTTCCTATGAGCGAGTATAATTTCGCCTATCTGGATGAACAAACCAAACGAATGATACGCCGTGCCATTCTCAAAGGGTTGGCGGTGCCGGGTTATCAGGTGCCGTTCGCCAGCCGCGAAATGCCGATGCCCTATGGCTGGGGCACCGGTGGGGTGCAGGTCTCGGCAGCGACCCTGACGCCCGAGGATACGTTCAAGGTGATCGATCAGGGTGCGGATGATACGACCAACGCCGTTTCTATCCGTAAGTTCTTTGAAAACACCGCAGGTGTTGAGACCACGGAAGAGACCGAGAAGGCAACGGTCATCCAGACACGCCACCGTATCCCCGAGGCTAAGCTGCGCGGGGATCAGATCATCGTCTATCAGGTGCCGATCCCGGAGCCTCTGCGCTTTCTGGAGCCGCGCGAGACCGAGACGCGAAAGATGCACAGCCTCGAGGAATACGGTTTGATGCACGTAAAGCTGTATGAGGATATCAGCCAACACGGTGCGATTTCGACCGCCTATGCCTATCCAGTGAAGGTGTCGGACCGCTATGTCATGGACCCGTCGCCGATCCCGAAATTCGACAACCCCAAGCTTGAGATGGACGCGATCCAGCTATTTGGCGCGGGGCGCGAGCAGCGGATTTACGCGGTGCCGCCGCATACCAAAGTCGTGAGCCTCGATTTCGAGGACTACCCGTTCGAGGCGACCAAGGCCAATCATCCCTGCGACCTATGTGGGGCCGAAGACAGCTATCTGGACGAAGTGATCATGGATGACGCGGGCAACCGGATGTTTGTCTGCTCGGATACCGATTATTGCCGGTCGCGCCGCGAGGCGGGCCAAGTAGGTCGACTGGCCGAGGAGGACGCGGCATGACCCCCCTGTTGCAGGTCAAAGGCATCGAGAAACGCTATGGCGCGCGGATCGGGTGCACGGATGTAAGCTTTGATCTCTATCCCGGCGAGGTGATGGGGATCGTGGGTGAAAGTGGCTCGGGCAAGTCCACCTTGCTGAATTGTATGGCCGGGCATCTGGAACCTGACGCCGGGCGGGTGGTCTTTGACACACGTGCCGATGGGCCGGTGGATACGGTCACCATGTCCGAGCCCGAGCGCCGGATGCTGAGCCGAACGGACTGGGCCTTTGTGCACCAACATGCCCGTGACGGTCTGCGGATGTCGGTCAGCGCTGGCGGTAATATCGGTGAACGCCTGATGGCCGTCGGCGACCGCCACTACGGCGCCATCCGGGACCGCGCGATCGACTGGCTGGGGCGAGTCGAAATCGACGAGACCCGCGTGGATGACCGCCCAACAGCCTTTTCTGGCGGGATGCAGCAGCGGCTGCAGATTGCGCGTAATCTGGTGACCGGACCGAGGCTGGTGTTCATGGACGAACCGACCGGCGGGCTGGATGTCTCGGTACAGGCACGTTTGCTGGATCTGCTGCGCGGGCTGGTTCGTGAGATGGGGCTGAGCGCCATCATCGTCACCCATGATCTGGCCGTGGTGCGTCTGTTGGCGGACCGGCTGATGGTCATGAAAGGCGGTCATGTGGTCGAAGCCGGGCTGACAGATCAGGTTCTGGACGATCCGCAACATGCCTATACGCAACTGCTGGTCTCCAGCGTTCTGCAGGTTTGAAGGTGAAGGCAATGATTGAACTCAAAGATGTCAGCAAAAGCTTTACCCTGCACAATCAGGGCAGCGCAGTTATTCCTGTGATGACAGGTGCGACACTGAAAGTGGCGCCCGGCGAGTGCGTTGCCCTGACAGGGGCATCAGGGGCGGGGAAATCCACGCTGATGCGGGTGATCTACGGAAATTACCTGGCCGCTTCGGGGCGGGTTCTGGTCGACGGGCTGGACGTTGCGCAAGCTGAACCTCGCGAAATCCTTGCGCTGCGGCGCGAGACCTTGGGCTACGTCAGCCAGTTCCTTCGTGTTGTACCACGGGTTCCAACGCTTGAGGTAGTGGCCGAACCTTTGCTGGCCATCGGCTGTGATAGACAGGTTGCGCTGGACAAGGCCGCGGGGCTGCTGGCGCGATTGAACATTCCAGAGCGTCTGTGGACCCTCAGCCCGACCACCTTTTCGGGGGGCGAACAGCAGCGGGTCAATATCGCGCGCGGATTTGCGCATGAATATCCTGCGATGCTGTTGGATGAACCCACAGCGTCTTTGGACGCACAGAACCGCGAAACAGTGCTGTCCCTGATCGAAGAGGCCAAGGCGCGCGGCGCTGCGATTGTGGGAATTTTCCATGACGTCGAAGCGCGTGACCGTGTATGTGACCGCGAGATTAACGTCTCGGATTTTACTCCGGGGATCGCTGCATGAGCCTTGCTCCGGTCATAGCGGTCGTTGGACCATCGGGTGTTGGGAAGGACAGCGTGATGGAAGCGCTGGCCGCGCATGCGCCGGGGATATCTCGTGTTCGTCGCGTGATCACCCGCCCCGAAGGTAAAGTGGGCGAGGATTTCGACCGGGTCTCGGTCGAAATCTTCGAGCAGATGGTGCTGGACGGCGCGTTTGCGCTGCACTGGCCGGCGCACGGATTGCTGTATGGCATCCCAAAAGAAATCGCAGCGCAACGGCAAGAGGCTGATGCTTTGTTGGTCAACCTGTCCCGATCGATGCTGATGCGGGCGCAGGAGGTTTTTGGTGATCTGATCGTGATCTCTCTGACCGCTGACCCCGAGGTGCTGGCGCAGCGCCTTTCCTTGCGCGGACGGGAAAGCGCCAGTGATCAGGTGCGCCGCTTGGGGCGGGCTGGCATTCCTTTGCCGGAGGGGTTGAACCGCGTGATCGAGGTCGACAATTCAGGGCCGCTGGACGTCACGATAGACACCATTCTCGCCCGACTTCAGCCGGAAAGGGCATAGCGATGGATCAGGTGAAACCGGCCATCTTTGGCTTCGCCCATCAGAGCGAGATCCTTGATCTGAAACGGTTCGGGCAGCAGCGGGACCAGTTGGTCTTCCAAAGCCGCCTGAACGGTGCTCAGTGTAGGCTTGTCCAGCCTGCCGCTGAGAGTGATGTGAAAGCGGAACATATCCATCACGTAGGGATATCCCCATCGAACAAGATTGGCGTCTTGTTCGGGGGTCAAACCGGTCGCGCGCCGACGCGCCAGTTCAGCCTCGGGCGCAGGGGCGCGAAAACGGTCCAGATCGCGGACGCAAGCCGCCGCCAGGTCGTTCAGCCCGTCCGAGTCGCCTGTCGGCCGCAACGCCAGAAAACGACCCAGCCGGGCAATTTCGACTCCGTCCAGGGTCACTACAGGCCGAGATTCTGCCAATCGTTCGCACGCGTCTTTCAGGTCGCCCAACGCCTGCCCATCATTGAGGCGAAACGGCGGCTTCATCGTCGCATGCAGCCCATATTTTCGCGGAACTTCGGTCACGGCCGAAACGTCCACGCCGTCAACGACAGGGTGCGCAACCTCGTTCCCGGATTCCATGTCCCATCCCAGCCATTGGGTTGCAAATTTCGTCCATTCGGCCTCGGCCGGTGGCGCAAAATAGATCGCGTATCGCGTGAATGTCACATTGGCCTCCTATGCGTGGCCTTCCCAATAGCTCAAACGTTGTGAAATTCAGATGACAGAAGAAATGATACTTGCCAATGCCACACTTGTTCTTCCGGATGAGACGGTGACAGGCAGCGTTCGGATTGTGGGTGATACCATTGCTGAGATCGCCACCGGCGCGACAGTTCCGGCGGGCGCGACGGATTGCGAGGGCGATTACATCTGTCCTGGTCTGGTTGAGCTGCACACCGACAATCTGGAACGGCACATCCAGCCGCGTCCCAAGGTCGACTGGCCGCACGCTGCCGCGATCCTGGCGCACGACGCGGAACTGGCGAGCACAGGGATCACCACTGTGTTCGACGCAATGCGGATCGGTTCGATCCCATCCGGCAACCGTTACAAGAAATACGCTCGTGGACTGTCACAAGAACTGTGGGACCTGCGCGAACAGGACGCGCTGAAGATCAGCCATTTTTTGCATCTGCGCGCCGAAGTGTGCTCGGAAACGCTGGTGGATGAGCTGGATGAATTTGGTCCCGAGGACCGGGTCGGGCTTGTTTCACTGATGGACCACACACCCGGACAGCGCCAGTTCCGCGACATGTCGCAGCTTGAAGCCTATATGAAGGGCAAGCACGCGATGAACGACGATGACTTCCTGCAACATGTGGCGCAGCTCAAGGCGCTGCGGGACCGGTTCGGTGACAGGCACGAGATCGAAACCGTTAAGGCCGCAAATCGGTTCGGCGCAATGCTCGCCAGCCATGATGACACGACGGAGGGGCAGGTCCGCGTGTCGGCTGGGCACGGCATCACCTTGGCTGAGTTTCCGACTACAGTTGAGGCCGCACGCGCCTGCCATGATCACGGCATCAAGGTGATGATGGGCGCGCCGAACGTGATCCGGGGTGGGTCGCATTCCGGCAATGTCGCCGCGCAGGAACTGGCCGAGCTTGGCCACCTCGACATCCTGTCTTCGGACTACGTGCCGGCCGCCCTGCTGCTGTCCGCTGCGCGCCTGGGCGAGATGTGGGGCGATTTCGCCCGCGGTATGAAGACCGTGACAAAAACACCTGCCGAGGCTGTTGGATTGGATGACCGGGGCGAGCTGCGGGCAGGCGCACGCGCGGACGTTATCCGGTTCCGCATGCGCGAAGGCGCACCGGCACTGAATGGCGTCTGGTCGCGCGGGCGGCGCGTGGCCTGATCAGGCCCTGTAGAACAGATAGCGATCCGGAGCGATGGTGTCCGGGCCGCCGATCTGGTCAAAGCCAACCAGAGGCTGGCCCGAGATCAGCAGACCCCCGGGCAGCACTACTTGTGCGATCAAAGGGCTGAGGCGCGCCGCTTCGGCAACGTCCTCATCCTTGACGCCGCGCCCGAAATCGTAATGCGCCATGGCGATCGTTGGCCCACCCTCGGCCAGTTTCTGCAGCATCGGTTCGGCCTCGCCCTGCAGAAAGTCCTCTGCCGGAGGCGTACTGGACGGATGACATTGCAGCACGCGGTCCATTACCCAGATTCTTCGGTTCGGCAGGATTTCCCGCAGATGGTCGTAGGTGCGGCCGTTTCCAAGGCCCATGTCCAGCACGTCGCCATCCATGTCGGCAATCTGATCAACTGCCCAGTTCAGACCGTCGCGTTGGGCAGTCAGGCGGCGCAGCATGGAATCCAGTCGGCTCATTCAGGTCTCCGTATTCAATCGCGGGCTACCGACCAGACAAAACCCGGGCCTTTCATAAGCCGGTGCAGCAGGTCGTGAGAAAAGGTCCAGATGTCCTCATCATGAACCAGATGGTGGGTCAAGATACCAAAGGGTTCCGTGTTGTCTGTACGGCCCTCGCGGCGGTCGCGCAGCAGCTGAACCGTTTTGGCGATCAGCGTCTCGGGCGCGGCCAGTCCGCGGGTTCCACGCCAGTCAATCGGATCCAGGTGTGTGTTGATCTGATCCAGCCCCGGGGCGGCCTGCGGGCTTGGTCTTGGCGTCGCGGTCGACAGGATGCGATACCCTGCGGCGGGCAACTCCTTGACAACTTCGGGCGCGATGCGGTTCCAGGGGGGGACGAACATGGGGCACAGCTGATCTGCGAACAGCGTGCGCATGCGCGTAGTCCCGGATTGCGCGTCTTGGACGATTTCGGACAGAGGTCGATGCAGGCGAAACTCGGATTTCTTCTCGCCTTTAGGCGCGTGGTTCTGATGTGCCCATCCATGAACAACAGGGATCAGGTTCGGTCGGGAGGATACGTATTCGACAAGCCCGTCTTCGGCATCGCGTGGAATGATGGCCAGATGAACCGGTACGCCCAGCTTATCCGACATCGCGGAAAGCCGATCCAGGTGTGGCGTCGTTGAAACGGCGTCATCGTCGCGCCACCATATCGGCAGATCCAGCCCTTGCTGGTGCCAGACTTCAAGCTCTGCGGTCAAAGGGCTCCAGTCTGCAATCATGTGCGCTGCTCCCAAAGCCTTTTCGCAATCTGAACGGATTGCGCAGCACCATCGAAACCATGGGTGGAAACCGGGCGCGGCCCGGAAGCAATTACTTCGCTGACGGCCTGAAACAGGGCTTCCCCGTCCAGGGATTTACTTGGCAACACGCCTATTGCCGAAAGGTCCGATAGGGTTTGGCCGCGCAGGCTTTGCTCGACTTCGTTGCCGTCGTCAAACGGGATGAAAACAGCAGGTATCCCAGTCTGCAGAATGTCCAACGCAGTGTTGTAGCCGCACATGCTGACTGAGGCCGCTGCATGGGGCAGCATGTGTCGGAAATCGGGGCGCACGGGTCCCAATATCACTGGGAGGTCACCCGCCAGTTGCGCTAGTTGTTCAATACGCGCCTGTGCGTCCTGCCCGCCCACCAACAGGCGCCAGCGCCTGTTGGGCATCTTTCGGGCGGCCTCGATGGCCGCGCGAAAGATTGGCTGACCTACCGATCCGCCACCGGCGCTGACCAGCACTTCGTCCCTACCTATCGCGTTTGCGTGTGGGGTCGGGGTGGGTGGAGCCACGAAACCGGTGTAAAACAGGCGATGTGCCAATTGCTCGGACACTGGCCAACTGACGTTCAGGGGCACGACATTCTGATCCGAATGTACAAGGACGCCGTCGTAATGCTCCAGAATGATTTTTTCGGCCCGTTCAGCCTTCGAGGGTTTGGACGGCGGCGCCAGAATGTCCCGGATCGATCCCAGAATGACCGGGCGCGGGTTCATGTTCCGGGCTGTCTCCAATGCTGCCGTGAATTCAGCGGCCAGTGACCGTCGACCGAATGGGTAAAGCTCTGTGATCAGAACGTCTGGCTCAAAGGTGCGAATGGCCTCGACCAATGCGGTTTTTCGCGCCTCGAAATAGTCGGGATCGGCGACCGTTCCTTCCTGAGTCAGTAAGCGGGTGAATTCTGTACCATCCGAACGCAGTGGCGGCAGTCCCAACATTGTCATTTTGGTGCTGTCCAGTTGCGGGGCAGGCATTCCGCCGGACACAATGAAGGTTTCGTGCCCATCCTGAACAAAGGCTCGGCCCAAGGTCAAAGCACGGCTGAGATGCCCGGTGCCCAGCAAGTGGGTCACAACGATCATGACCTTCATTCGGGAGCCTCCTGTCGCAGCAGCCGGATCGGCTCAGGGTAGGCGCAGAAGCTATCAAGATCGATGATGTAAAGGCGGTTTCGTTTGATTTTGAAGGGTGCAGGGCCTTCGAAATTCCAACTCCATGCCCCGGCTAATATCACGCGCATGATACCAATGTGGCACACGGCCACCGTGTCGCCCTGCAACCCGTCCAGCCACGGCTGCAGCCGTACCCGGACTTCTGCAGGGCTTTCGCCGTTCGGGGGGCGATAATCCCAACCCCAGTCCTCAATATGGCGGTAACCGCTGTCCGCGTCGGCAATCAGGTCGACACCGCGTTTACCTTCCCAATCGCCCCAGTTCATTTCGGTCAACGCTTCGGAAACGCTGGGTTCTTGCCCTGCCACCAAACGAGCTGTTTCGCTGGCGCGTTGCAGTGGGCTGGACCAGAGAGCCGCCGCACCCCACGGTTCGGGCAGTTGATAACCTGCCAGTTCCGTTCGGGCATCGGCATCCAATGGAATGTCGCTGCGTCCCTGAATGCGGCCCGCGCGGTTCCAATGCGTGTGACCATGGCGCAAAAGGGCAAGCTGGCTCATGAAATGGTCTCCGTCAAAGGTCGGGCCGCCTGCCAGAACCGGTCGGTTGCGCCGGGCATCAGGTGGAGTTCGGACATACGTTTACGGGCCTCGTTGCCCAACGCGCGGCGTGTTGCGATATCTTCAAGCAGCACCCGTATTCTGGCGGCCAGGCCTTCCGCTCCGGCATCGACGGACGGATACTCAGCAGGTGCCAGAACGTCTCGTACACCGGGTCTGTCCTGCGCGACGACGGGTACACCATTGGCCTGAGCCTCCAGATAGACCATGCCATAGGCTTCGTTGACGCCGGGCCAGACCAAAAGTGAAGCGGTCGCGTAAACAGCCTGCAGGGTTTCGCGGTCCAACTGGCCAAGAAACCGGACTTTAGACCCGAATGGGGCCATCAGGCCTTCGACTTCGGACCGGGCAGGACCGTCGCCTGCGATATTCAAGGTCCAATCGCCGGACAGCCGCGTCAGTGCCTGCGCCAGCAGTGTATAGGAGGCAAATTTATCGCCGTGCCGCATCATCCCGACAGCCAACATTGGACCTTCGCAGGTTGACGCAGGCGGTAGGTTATCCATTGGCAGGAATGGCGGCAGTTCGACCAAACTCTGATCGCCGAATTTTTCGCGCTCCAAAGTAATAAGGTCGTTGGCCGTATGGTAAAAAATGATCCGAGCGGCGTTGCAGGCGTCATGTGCGGCCTGCGCGAACCCTGCCCATGGACCGTGCAAACGACTGGTCGCGCGGGTGCTTTCCAATTGAACATAGGGAATTTTCCGCGCGGCGCACACCTTTGGGCCCAGCAGGTCGGGTGCCTTGTAATAGTTGTGGTACGTCACCCACAAGGCCGTGTCCGTGGGCAAATCTACAATTACACGCTGCGCTTCAGTGTCGGCTTCGGCTCGTAATTTGGACTGAACCTGAACGTCGCCAGATTTGTCGTAAATGCGCAACCGGGACACCAGATCGACCCGATCCCCCTGTGCCGCAATGGCCTGCATCAGATTTCGCGCCATTTCCCTGTCGCCCGAAGGCACCGGGCTGTCCGGTGATTTCATCGGAGAGTAAAAGGCGACGCGGGCCATCAGCCTCTGTCCGCGCCCAGCGCACTCAGGCGTTTGGATAAAAGAGCAATGCCGGGATCCATGCGGAACTCGGCAATCAGGCGGTCATAGGCAGCCGCCGCCATCGCGGCCGAGCGTTCGGGATTGGTCGCCATTTCCGTTATGGCGGCTGCAAGAGCAGCCGGACTGTCATCCGACAAAAGCCCATGTACGCCGGTGTCGATGAATTCGGGAATGGCGGAAACCGGAGTCGACAAAACGGGCAGCAGCTGAGACGCGGCCTCCATCAAGACATTCGGCAAACCGTCCCGGTCGCCGTCTTCCGCGATCCGGCTGGGAAGCACGAACAGATCAGACTGGCGCATCGCTTCGATAACCTCGGGTTGATCGCACGCCCCTTTCCAAGTGATCCGATGCGATATCCCGGCGGCTTCGGCCCTGTTGCGCAGCGCATCGCCAAGCGCGCCGCCACCTATATGCGTCCAGTGCCAGTCCAGCGATTCCGGCAGAAGCGCGAAAGCATCTATCAGGCGGTCGAACCCCTTTTTCTCGACAAGGCGGCCAACCGAAACCATGTGAAACGGTCCCTCTGGTTTCCGGGCCTCTCGGGTTGGGGGAGCAGGGAAGCGGTCCAGATCCAAACCGTGGTAGATCAGGTCGACCCGCGCCGGGTCGTCGGCCAGACTGCGCAGGTGCTTGGCCCCGATTGCGGTGCAGGTCGCGCCGAAGGCCGCGCCGTGGGTGTTGGCTTGCAGTTTTTCCGCCTTTTCCCAGTCGGGCGAGGTCCAGATGTCCTTGGCATGTGCGGCAAAGCTCCAGGGCAGGCCGCGCATGATGGCCGTGTAGCGAGCGACCGAAGATGGAGTATGCATGAAATGCGCATACATGACCCGAGTTTCTTGGGGTAATTCGGTGGCCAGAACGCAAGCCTGCCCAAACCGTCGGATCCGGTTATGCGTCGGATCACGGCGTAGATCTGCGCGCCAGACATCATAGGCCTCGGCGTATCCAGGCAGGGTTTGCGCGATGCGACGCCCGGCCCAGACGCGCTCAGGTTCCTCATACAGGTATTCGGGCAGATAGTGCACGTTCCCGTTGAAACGATCATGCAGCGGATGACGCTTGATGTCCGTTGGGTGGCGCAGGGACCAGATATCAAAGCTGTGGCCCGCGTCCTGCAGGGCGACCAGTTCCTGAGCGATGAACGTCTCGGACAGGCGCGGCCACCCTTTGACCAGCACCGCGAGCTTAGGTTTTGCAGAAGTCATCCGGTGGCCCGTTCCCGTTCCCCGCCAAGCAGCGCGTCAACGCGGCTTGTTACATAGTCCAGGCCGTCCAGCAGGCCTTCGCGGATTGCTTGGGACGGCAATGGCTGATGGGGCAGGTTACGGATAGCCTGTATCATGGCATCCGCCGACAGCCCGTCGCGGTTTTCGTCCAGCATCCGAACAAGCCCCAGATCTTCGGCTCGGGACGCCCTGATCCATTGCTCTAGGCGCGGGGTCGTGCGTGGAACGATGACAGCACGTTTGTCGAACGACAGGACCTCGCAGAAGGTGTTGTACCCGCCCATGCAGACCACCCCTGCGGCCCCGGCAAACAGCGTTTCGATCTGGGATTCGAACCCGACGGCTGTGACCCGACCGTTAAGTGCAGCAACTCGCGTCTCAAACTCTTCGCGCAGTTCGCCAGCCAGAAAAGGGCCGTAAACAAGTACGGCGCGCGGCGACAATGTTGGGTCTTTCTCATAGGCGGACAAGACCTGATTGACCATGGCTTTGCCGTCACCGCCGCCACCGGGCGTAATCAGGATGTATGGCTGTTCCGGCGGTTCGCCGACCGGCCCCAGATCTCGCCGCAGATAGCCGGTCCAATGGATACGCGACTGCGCGGCCGGGCTGAGCGGTAGCCCTTGGGTGGGATCATAAATCGAGCGCAGCCCATAGACCCAGATTTCGTCATAGTATCGCTCGGTTGCTTCGATGGCCTCTTTCCGCTCCCATTCGGCCGCCAGAACCTCGGGTTCATCCAGAACGTCGCGTAAGCCAAGAACCAGTTTGGCACGAGGGTTCCGCAGAAGGCTCTCCAAAGTGGGCAGAAGCTCGCTCCGAAAACCGGTCGGTTCCTTGTCGACGATCAACACGTCCGGGTCGAACTGTTGCACCGCCGTCTGGATCAGTCCCGCGCGCAGCTCGGTCACTTCCTCGATGCCCATTCCGATCGTCTGCGCGGCATAGGATCCGTCGGCGCGCTTGGTCACCCCCGGCAAGCGCACGTGATCGACGCGACGTGGAAAGGTGAACCGTCCGGCCACGGGCGATCCGGTCAGGATCAGCGCAGATGCCGACGGGTTAACCTGAGTGATCGCCCCGGCCAGCGCGCGGGAACGGCGCAAATGACCCAACCCGAACGTGTCGTGGCTGTAGAACAGAATGCGCGGCGCACGGCCGGTTATTTCTTTTTGTATTCCTAGGCTCATGCCTTCGCCCGTTTCAGTTTTGGTGCAACTCCGCGCGCTCGCACCAGTATCGTATATTTTTTCCAACCGCTTGCAAAATCACCGGTGTAACCAGTCATTCCCGGCTTTCATTGCGAATTGGTGACATTTTACCAGCCCGGTTCGAGTGCCCGCTCTGTTTTACATCAAAATGTCAACTCGTCCGCCACGCAGCCTGCGCCGGATCGGTCATATTCAGTTTTTGCCGGGTTGAAAACACTTCTATTCATAGCATGGTCTCAGGAACACGGCTTGACACGATATCGAGAAGGCAGGGGTTGATTATTTGAACCCACCAGCCGGCTTCTATAACCTGTGTGGCGAAAGACGAATTGGAAAAATACCCGATGACACGCACATTGCTGGCCGGATTAACGCTTATAATCTGGTCCTTTACCCTGACAATTGTCACCGGGGCTGCGGCGCAGACCTCGCTTATTCCTGGGTATACCTCGGGTACGGACTCCAGCAGTGCAACACCCGACGAAGGTGATCTGGCTGCGGCGATCCGTTCGGCGACCGAAGCCGGGGCCAGTGTGATCGTCATAGACAGCACCGGCCAGATCGTTTCGTCAGGCGGACAAAACACGGCTGCTGCCGGACCTGAGTCACAAGACCCGATGGGCGACGGGTCCCAGCTTATGAAGGCGCAGGAACGGTTCTCGAAGTTCCGAGAGTCGATGAATTCAAGGCTCGAGGCTTTGCCCTATTCGATCTTTGAGGTCCAATACATCCTGCGCCAAACCAGCCCGGACGGCCGGATACAAACTTATGTCGAGGTCCTGTTCTGGAACGTCTTGTTTCTGCTGATCGGCCGATGGTTGTCGATCGAGATCTATGGCAAGCGGATCGCAAAAGGCATTGTTGTTGCCCGATCCAAGGAAGATCCACAGGGTTATCGGGAAAAGATGCCGTTTCTGGTCTTCCGGTTTCTTATGGGGATCGGAGCCACGATCTTTGCAATGTTGATGGCGCTGATCGTCGGATTTCTGTTCTTCGGCGAGGCCGAGGACATTTCGATCCAGTTTACTGTCACGGCTATTTTCACGGCGTTTTTCCTGTCGCGCACCGTGTCAGACCTTTGGCGGATGGTCCTGTCCCCCTATCTCAGCCAATACCGCTTGCCGCCGTTTTCGGACCGTGACGCAAAGCGCTTGTATCGCTGGGCCTCGGCGCTGGCGACCTATGACATTACCGTGGTGCTTTTTGCGACCTGGGTTGCGGATTTTGGGCTGAACTACAACGTCTACGCGATGGTCTATGGCAGCCTGACCATGTTTGGTGCGGTCGGCAATGTCCTTATGATCCTGTTCAACGCGCGTGCCATTTCGAACGCCATTCGCGGTGGCCGGGCGCCGGATCAGGTGTCTTGGATACTTAGGTTCATTTCGTTTGCGTGGGCACCGGCGTTGATCGTGTACATGGTGTTCAGCTGGTTCAAGCTTGCCGTGGATCTGGTTTTGGAAAACCAAAACTCGATCCCGATCGTGGCCAGCAGCTATGCGATCTTCATGTCGGTCGTCATTGCCTATGGTGCCATGAACTATCTGCTCGAGCGGTACTTCGACCGAAATCGCCAGCTTGAAGAACTGAACGCCGAAACAGACGAGGCAGAAGCAGAAGCTGAGGTGATTGAGACACCGCAGTCTGAAATGAGAAAGCACTCGATCCTGACTTACGAAGATCTGGCGCGTCGAGTTGCTGGTATTCTGGCTTTTGTCGTCGGGCTGTATGCGCTGGTGGTGATCTGGAACCCGGATGCCAGCTGGAGTGAGGATCTGCCGATCGAGCGTGCGCTGGATGTAATGGTGATCCTGTTCATTGGGTATATCCTGTTCCATTTCTTCCGCATCTGGATCGACTCGAAGATCGCTCAGGAAATTGACGACGGTGGGGGTGAGGCCGAGCTGGGCGATGAAGGCGGGGAAGGCGGGCAGAGCCGCCTTGCGACGCTGTTGCCCTTGTTCCGCGGAGCCATTCTGGCAGTGGTGGTTGTGACGATCGTCCTGATTGCACTGATGGAGCTGGGCATCAATGTTAGTCCGCTATTCGCGGGTGCCGGCGTTGTCGGTCTGGCGGTGGGTTTTGGTTCTCAGACCCTGGTGAGAGACATCTTCTCGGGGGCGTTTTTCCTGATGGATGACGCATTCCGAAAGGGCGAGTATATCGACATCGGCGACGTGAAAGGGACGGTCGAAAAGATCTCGGTCCGGTCGTTCCAACTGCGCCACCATCTGGGCGCGCTGAACACCATTCCGTTTGGTGAGATCAAGGTCCTGACCAACTACTCTCGCGACTGGGTCATCATGAAACTGCCATTGCGTGTGACCTACGACACCGACGTCGAGAAGGTGCGCAAGCTTATCAAGAAACTGGGACAGGAACTGCTGAGCGATCCTGTGATCGGTGACAACTTCATTCAACCGCTGAAGTCTCAGGGCGTGATCGAGATGCAGGATTCCGCAATGATCATCCGGGTCAAGTTCATGACCAAACCGGGAGATCAGTGGTTGGTACGCAAGAAGGTCTATCAGGACATCCGCGAGTTGTTTGCCCGTGAAGGTATCAAGTTCGCGCACCGCGAAGTCACTGTGCGCCTTGCTGATGGCAAGGAGGCTGAGGATCTGACGCCGAAACAGCGCGAAGCGGTAACCGGTGCGGTGCAGGCTGCGATAGATGAAGACTATCTGGACGATATCGGCCCTGGCGGGGATGACCGCTGACCGGTGCTCCCGCCCCTTTGAGCTGCGTCTCTGACGAGACGCCGCCCAAAGCGTTGGGCCGGGCCGCGCGTTCCGCGCGGCGGTCGGTTCAGGTGGTCATCGAGGACCAGACCGCAGATGACGTGCCAAGCTTTGACGCAGGCAGGTCCCAGGACATGTTAGCAGTTCCGACGGTGAGCGCCGGTTTCAGGCGGTGACCGGGTCCCCATCCAGACGCCTCGGGCGTTGTGGCGTAGTCGGATGGCGCGGCGTTTGTGATGGGTTCTTCCTTGTCGGACTTGCTAAGAACGGCCAATAATTCGGCCGTACGAGCCAGTGAGAGCTGCCCCGACATGATCGGGTTTCCAGAGGCTGCCTCAGCCATGGCCGACAGCGTAGCGGCGGCCATCAGATACCCCGTTGCATGATCCAGCGCCTGGACCGGTAACGGCGTGGGCTTGTCGGCATTGGCCCAGTCACGGCCAGCATCTGCGATACCGGCACTCATTTGAACGAGACTGTCGAACCCGCGCCGTGTCGACCAAGGTCCTTGCCACCCATAAGCGTTGAGAGTGACCTCAACCCGGTTTGGTGCAAGCTCATCCCGCTTGGCCTTTGTCAAACCCAACGCATCCAAAGCGCCAGGGCGATAGCCATGGACGAAAACATCCGCCTGAGACAGCAGATCCTGAAGTTTCTCGAGGCCCGAAGGAGATTTCAGATCGAGATAAGCGCAGGTTTTGCCTAATGAGATATCCGGAATGACCCCGGGCTCGTCCCATCCGGGTGGGTCGACGCGCAGAACTTCGGCCCCAAATCCGGCCAATGTGCGGGTCGACACCGGCCCTGCCAGAACGCGGGTGAGGTCGAGAACCCGCAAGCCTGCCAATGGGCGTTTGGCGGTGGCCTCGGGCCGGTCACGTAGAGTGATCTGACGCGGGCTCTGCCAGCCGATCAACGGATCGCGGGAAACGGCCCGCCCCTGAGGATGGTCCAACCACTCAGCTCGGCTGCGCATGGCCGCAGCTACGCCGCCCTCGGCGACGATTGCGGCTTCGAGTTCGCTTGCGGACCACGTCCGCAGCGCCTTGGATACAGCGGTGCGATCCGCCTCGACCCCTAGCACCTTGAGCGCAGCCGCGCGGTGGCGGGGCAGGTTGGTGTGCAATCTGATCCACCCGTTCGAGACCTGATAATCGCCAGCAACGGCGTCCCAGAGGCTGGGCATCTCCCAACCATCGGGTTTGAATGAAAACCCGTACCAGAGCGAGGCCAACCGGTGGTCGACGGTGATCTGGGGTGCGTCGGGGGCAAGGTTTAATGCGGTCACAAGTCGTGCCAGTTCCTGACCTACCGCGCCGAAACTGGCGGTCGCAAGCTCGGAAACAGCATAGACGCTGGGTCGAGCTCCCGTGCCGATCGTGCGATAGCTGTCCGATGCGGGAAGGGCCGAAAGCAGGGTCATTGCTGATACGGGTCCAGACTGTCGCGCAACCCGTCGCCGAGGAAGTTGAAGGCCAGCACGACGATGATGATCGGCAACATCGGGATCGCCGTCCACGGATAGATCTCGATCGAAGCGAGGTTCTGCGCGTCGTTCAACATCACGCCCCAGCTGACCGCTGGCGCCCGTAGCCCGAGGCCAAGGAAACTGAGTGCGGTTTCCCCAAGGATCATTGCGGGTATCGACAGCGTCGCCGAAGCGATCAGGTGCGACATGAAGTTGGGCAACAGGTGTTTGCGGATCACCCGACCAGAGCTGGCTCCCATCATTTCAGCGGCGCGGACGTACTCCTCTTCCCGCAGGGACAGAAATTTTGCGCGTACGGAACGGGCAAGACCCGGCCAGTCAAGAATCCCGAGGATGATCGAGATGATGAAGAACACCGCGACCGGGCTCCAGTTCGACGGGACCGCAGCGGACAACGCCAGCCAGAGCGGCAGTTCTGGCAGAGAGCGCAGGATTTCGATCACGCGGTTGATGACCCAGTCGATCTTGCCGCCGAAGTACCCGGCAATCGAGCCGAACAGAATGCCGAGGAAGAAGGAAACCGAAATCCCGATCAGGCCGACGGTTAGGGATAGCTGCGCGCCGTAGAGGATCCGGCTGAACACGTCACGGCCCAGTCGATCCGACCCCCAGAGGAACAGCGTTGCGCCTTCAGGTGCGCAGAACAAGTGGGTGTCAGACCTAATCAGACCCGCCAGCTTATACTCTGCGCCTTCGCAGAAAAACCGGATTGGGCGTGGGTCTTCGGTGTCCGGAACGAATTTCCACTGAAAGGTTTCCAGGTCAGCTTCGGCCACAATCGGATAGACATGGGGGCCGAAGAATTTGCCATCGTGGAACCAGTTGACGCTTTGGGGCGGAGCATACAGATGCTCACCGTTCCGTTCATTCGGACCGTAGGGTGCGATGAAACCTGCGAAGGGAAGCATCAGATAACAGAACAGAAGGAAGATGCCTGAGATCAGGCCCAGCTTGTGCGTCCGGAACTTGCGCCAGACCAGCACCCAGTTCGGTGCGTCCAGATCGGCACGCTCCAATTGTTGAAGGGATGCATCCGGGTCAAATGGGGCGTCGTCAACAAAGCGACCGTCGGGATGTTTGGTCATGCTTCGCGCCCCTCATACCGAATACGCGGGTCGAGCATGACCAGCAGGATGTCAGAAATCATCGTGCCGATCAGGGTCAGCAGGGCCACGAACATCAAAATGAAGGCAGACAGGAACTGGTCCTGTGTTTTCAGGGCAGTCAGCAGGGTCGGGCCGATGGTCTGCAGGCCCAGAACGACCGACACCAGAACCGACCCCGACACCATCGACGGCAGCAGGTTGCCGATATCGGCCACAAAGGGGTTGAACGCCACGCGTAGCGGGTACTTTGTCAGCATCCGCGACGGGGACATCCCTTTGGCGATTGCTGTCTCGACGTAAGGTTTACCCAACTCATCCAGCATGTTCGCACGCAAGCGCTGCATCATGGCCGAAGCGCCGGATGTACCTATGACAAAGGTTGGCACGATCAGGTGGACGAGAATAGATTTCATCTTTTCCCAGCTCATCGGCTGGCCTTCGAAGGACGGATCCATCAGACCGCCGATGGGCAGGTTGAAATAGCGGTGACCGTAATAGAACAGGATCAGCGCCAGCAGAAAGTTTGGTGTCGCAAGGCCGAGGTAACCGACGAAGGCCGAGGTATAGTCGATCCACGTCCGCGAACGCGCTGCGGCGATGACACCTAGGGGCAGGGCCACAGCGTAGACGAACAGGATAGCGGCCAAGTTGACCACGACGGTCAGCCACAGCGTATCGCCAACGATTTCGGCCACGGGTCGGTCGAATTCAAAGGACCAACCATAGTTGCCTTGCAACAGACCTTCGAAGCCGTGTGGTCCCGGCCAGAAGCCCACCCAGATCAGGTATTGTTCCCATATCGGGCGGTCCAGCGCATATTCTGCCCGCAGGAATTCGGCCTTCGCCACACCGGCCGACTGGCCCGACGCCTGCAATTCGGCGATCTGGTTGCTCAGATAATCACCGGGTGGAAGGTTGATGATCACGAAGATCAGCACCGACACCACCAGCAAAGTCAGAAGCATCGTAAAAAAGCGATACACCGCATAGCGCAGCATGACCATTTAGCTGCTCCTGCTTAGTCGGCGAAAAAGAATTCGTCGGGACGGTGAATGCCGAAATGCGCGCCGGGCTCCCACGCCCACATGGCTTGTTCCGGGACATTGCGCAGACGGTTGGAGACTACGATTGGCTGCGGTGCGCCGTTCAGAATGCCAATGGCATAAAGCTGATCGGCGTGAATGTTCAACATCTCGGTCCAAATTGCCTTGCGCTCGTCGTCTGTTGTCGCGACTTCCCAATCATGCGCCAGCTGCATCAAGCGCTCGGCTTCCGGCATGTCGGGGGCTTCTCCGACGTCGCCACTGGTCTGATAGTATTGTCCCCATTTTGGCCAGGCCAGAAACACCTGATCCGTCGGCGCCAGATAGGCCGGGGACGTGTGCGGCTGCGGAATGCCGTCATCCCAGCCGAACCAGACAGAAGCCATTGTGTTCCCCGCGAAGACACGGTTGCGCAGGATATCACGGTCCAACGGCCGCATGACAAGGTCCACGCCGATCTCGCGCCACGTATCGGTAACGATCTGCAAGGCGTTTTCGACCTCTTGCCGTTCACCGGCGGTTTCCACAATCAGTTCCATCGGGCGACCGTCCGGCAGCAGGCGAATGCCGTTCTTGTTGCGCTCGGTCAGGCCTGCTTCATCCAGCAGCGCGTTGGCCATTTTGATATCGTACTGCGCCCAGGCCTGCGCATTTTCCTCGCTGTAAAACGGTGACGCCGGCAAAACAGACATCGCGCCGGGTTGGGCCAGCTTGAAATAGAGCGCCTGGTTGATCGTCTTGCGGTCGATGGCCAGGGAAAGCGCGCGGCGTACGCGGACATCGCGCAGAACCTCGCGCCAACCGTCATCGGCAAAATTCAGGTTCGGATAGATCGCGATTTGGGATGCAACGCCGGTTTTCCACAGCAAGGTCTTGTAGTTTCCGCCTGCCTCGCCCTTTTTCAGGATCGAAGCGTCACGGAACGCCAGTCCACGTCCCTGCAGATCGGTTTCACCTGCGTTGGCTTTTGCCGCGACCAGACCAGGGGCGACGATCTCCATCTCGACCACGTCGATATAAGGCAACTGAATACCATTGGAGTCGATCCGGTGGTAGTACGGGTTGCGCACGAAATTGTGGCGGATTTTCTTGCCCGAGCTGGCATTCAGCCACGGCTGCAGCGTCGGTAATTCGTGGTTGTCGAACTTGTACAGGTTATCCAGTTTGTTGTGCAGCGCGGCCCAGCTTTTGACGCGGGCGTCCTCGACCTGAAAGGCCAGTTCATCGGCATCCGCGAAGTCTTTGTGATACTGTTTCAGAAAGGCCGCCGGGCGGTAGATGAACGGCGGTCGGGCCTGCGCCAGAGATTGCAGAAAGTCCGGGTTTGGATCTTCCCACTCATAAACAACGGTGGTTTCGTCCGGGAATGTTACGGTGGGCGTTTTGCCTTCGACGATCAGAAAATCAGGCGGGCCCGAGGGGCTGAGCAATTCGTTGTTTGCGACGTTCTCCCACCAATAGCGGAAATCTTCCGATGTGAAGGGCGATCCATCGGACCACTTGTGGCCTTCGCGCAGATGCAGGGTGAATTTGCGGTTGTTCTCGTTTTCGAACGAGTCCAGCAGGTCGGGTACGATCTCATAGTCTTCGTTAAACCCAACCAGCCGCGAGTATCCGTATACAACCATCTGCCTGATGTCTTTCGACCGGGTCACCATGGTTCGCAGGGTGCCACCCGGCGTTCCGAATTCACGCCCCTTGGCGGCCAAGTCTACGACCAACGGTTCAACAGGCAGGCGTTCCGCAACCGGGGGCAGGTTTCCGGCATTTACCTCAGTTGCCCAGAATTCGCTTTCCTGCGGCGTTGGTGTTTCTGCATTTGCGGGCAGCATCCAGGCGGCCATTGCGGCGGCCAGGAACATGGGGCGAGTGGTCTTAAACATGGCATCGTACCTTATGGCCGGGCTCCATCTCTACCAGTGAAGGTACCACGGAGTCGGTAAATCGGAAGGCGTCATCCCAACTGTCTGGTGAACCTGCGCCCAAAGCAACCAGTTTCAGGTCGATGGGCCGGTTGATGTCGGGTTCCGGCTGAGCGGCAATCAGCGCCTTGGTGTAGGGGTGGCGGGGGTTATAGAACAGCGTTTCCGGCGGGGCCTGTTCGACGACAAGCCCACGCCGCATCACGGCAACTTCGTCCGCAATGCGCGCCACGACCGCGAGGTCGTGCGAGATAAACAGATAGGACAGGTTCAACCTGTCCTGCAGATTTTCCAGCAATGTCAGGATCTGTTCCTGAACCGATACATCCAGCGCCGAGGTCGGCTCGTCACAGACAATCAATTGCGGGTCCAGCATCATCGCACGCGCAATCGACAGACGCTGACGCTGCCCGCCGGAAAAGGCGTGGGGATAGCGCTTGAGCATGTCCGCATTCAGCCCGACGCGCCGCAACATCTCGATTGCTTTGTCTCGTTGCTCGGCAACGGAACCTATTGAGTGAATCTCCAACGGTTCGGTCAGGGCGTCCTGAATACGCATTCGCGGGCTGAGCGAGCTGTACGGGTCCTGAAACACCATCTGTGCCTTGCGCTGAAAGGCGGTGCGCTGGGCGCGGCTCATGTGATGGACGGTAATCGGATCTTCGCTGGGTGAGGTGCGAAACAGCACTTCACCGCCCGGATCAGGCATTTCAGCACCAAGGGCGATGCGCGCGGCCGTCGTTTTGCCCGATCCGCTTTCGCCGACGATCGCCAGCGTCTTTCCACGCGCCAGTTTCAGATCCACTCCTCTGCAGGCATGGATCAGTTTGTCGCCCTGCCAGCCTCTGCTGGACCGCATGGTGTAGGTCTTTGAAACCCCCTTCATCTCCAAAATGAGGTCTTCGTCCGGCATTGGCAGTCCGACCGATTCCTCATCGGGGATTGCCGGGGCCGCATTGAAAAGCTGTTGTGTATAGGGGTGGGCGGGGGCGCTCAGGATCGGCGCGGCCGCCCCGGATTCCATGACACGGCCCTTGTGCATGACGACAACCTGCTCGGCCATGTTGGCAACAACACCAAGGTCGTGCGTCACAAGAATAAGGGCCATTCCTGTCTCGCGCTGCAACTCCTTGATTAGACCCAGCACCTGCGCCTGTGTCGTTACGTCCAAAGCGGTTGTCGGCTCATCCGCGATCAGCAATTCCGGCTTGGACACCATCGCCATCGCGATCATGGCGCGCTGACGCATGCCGCCGGACATCTCGAAGGGATAAGAATCATAGGCGCGCTGAGGATCGGGAAAGCCTACGCGTTCGAACTGGGTCAGGACTTCTTTGCGGGCCTGTGCCTCGGATGCGCCGCGGTGTAACCACAACACTTCACTGACCTGATTGCCGATCTTGTGCAGAGGGGACAACGAGCGCATGGGCTCCTGAAAGATCATCGAAACGCGGTTGCCGCGAATATCGCGCATCTGGCGTTCGCTGATCTTGGTCAGATCTTCGAAGCCCTTCGAATCGTTCAGAGTAATCGTTCCGCTACGAATCTGTGCCGCACGCGGCAGGATGCGTAATGCGGCCCGGCATGAGATGGTTTTTCCTGATCCGGATTCACCGACCAAAGCAAGCGTTTGCCCGGCCTCGACGTCAAAGCTGACACCTTTAACAACCGAGTCGCCAGCACCAAAACCAATGCTGAGGTCTCTGACGGACAACAACGCAGTCATGCGGGTTTTCCACCCGTTCGTCCGTAGGTCGGCATCGGCGTTTTCAACTCCCTGTGTTTTTTGTCGCAGTTTCGCGCGGTTGGGGCGGTCTAGTCAAACCCGTTCTTGGGCCGAATTGTCGCGAAAATGTGAAACTCAGGCCAAATTACCTACACAAATCCTTGAAGATTTGTCATCACGTGCGGTGTCGGCCCCAATATTTAAGCTGACAGATATCAAGGAGAGATTTCCCCGTGCCAGACAAGCAAAGCCGCCTGGATCTGTTCATCGACCGCATGGTGTCCCAACGGGCCTGTCTGGATTTCGCCATTGCCCAGACAAAAGGAATGCCCGGACCGGTGTTCGAACTGGGGCTGGGCAATGGACGCACGTACCACCACATGGCGCAGTATATTGACGACCGTCCGGTCTACGTGTTCGAGCGTGCAGTGGCGTCTCATCCGGATTCCACACCGCCCGAGGACAAGGTGATATTGGGGGATGTGCGCGAAACGCTACCGGCTTCGCTGGACCGTTTCGGAGCGACCGCCACTCTGATTCACGCGGACCTTGGCGGCCATGACCGAAAAAAGAACGATGACTTCGCTCGCTTCGTCTCACCGCTGATCGAGCCGCTTTTGGCCGAGGGCGGTTTGATGGTGTCCAGCGACCGGATGTATTTCGACACTTTGACCGAGCTTCCCTTGCCTGACGGGGCTGTGGAAGGGCGCTGTTTCATCTATCGTCGCTAACCGACCAGGAAATCCCGATGCTGTTTTACGATTGCTCCACCGCCCCCAATCCGCGCCGGGCACGCATGTTCATTGCGGAAAAGGGTCTTGAGATCGAAACCCGCGAAATCTCGATCAGCAAGGGTGAGCAACTCAGCGACGAATTTCGCGCCGTCAACCCGAATGCGACAGTCCCGGTCCTGATGACGGACGAGGGCACCATGCTGACCGAGAACCTTGGGATTGCGGCTTATCTTGAGGCCCGCTTCCCCGAGCCGCCTTTGATGGGGCGTACACCCGACGAAAAAGGGCAGGTTCTGATGTGGAACAGCATTGTCGAACAACAAGGCGGCGCGCCTGTGGCCGAGACCTTGCGCAACACGCATCCCGCCTTTGCTGACAGGGCGATTCCCGGTCCGGTGAATCATGCCCAAATTCCGGAATTGGCGCAGCGCGGGTCCGCACGCGTTGGTCATTTCTTCTCTATGCTCGAAAACAGGCTGGCCGAAAGCCCCTATGTCGCGGGCTCTGATTTCACTTTGGCGGACATTTCTACATTTGTCTTCGTGGACTTTGCCCGCGTGATTAAGATGCGGATTCCACAGGAAAACGCGGCCACTCTGGCGTGGTTTGAAAAGGTCGCTTCCCGCCCCAGCGCGCAACTCTGATCGCGGCCTTTTTGATGTCGCATTTTTTGTACGCATAGAACTGTACAGAAATGTCTAGACAGAAGTGAACAGTGCGTCTAGCGTCCTGTGCGAGTCATGCAGGGGAGCGCAGGATGAAGTCTCAGTATCGCGTAGTGGTCATCGGGGGCGGCGTCGTGGGCGCCTCGGTTCTTTATCACCTGGCCAAGTTTGGCTGGTCGGATGTGGTTATGTTGGAGCGGCGGCGTTTGGCGTCGGGATCATCATGGCACGCGGCTGGCGGTATTCATGCGTTGAACGCTGACCCGAACATGGCGTCACTGCAGGCCTACACGATCGACCTGCTCAGCGAGATCGAAAAGGAATCCGGCCAAAATATCGGTTTGCACATGACTGGTGGCTTGACGCTGGCCGGCACGCCGGAACGGTGGGAATGGCTGCAGGCCAATTATCGCATCTTCCAGTCCATCGGGATCGACGACTGTGAACTGCTGACCCCTGAAGAGGCACAGAGACGCTGCCCGATCATGTCGACCGATGGCGTGCTGGGCGCGATGTGGGCCGATCGTGAGGGCTACATCGACACAACCGGCACCGTGCAGGCCTACGCAACGGCCGCCAAGAAGCGCGGCGCTGAGTATTATGAGGAAACCAAAGTCGAGGAACTGATCCAGACTGATGATGGCTGGCAGGTTGTCACCGACAAAGGCACGATCACTTGCGAGCATGTGGTTAACGCTGCGGGCCTTTGGGCCAAGCAGGTTGGGCGTATGGCTGGCGTCGAACTACCGGTTTCGCCACTCAAGCACCACTATTTGATCACAGACGCGGTGCCCGAGGTCGCAGCGGCAGATTTCGAGATGCCGATGACCGTCGACCTCGAAGGGTTCACCTATATGCGGCAGGACCAGAAAGGTGTTCTGGTCGGCATCTATGAGGTCGATCACGAACACTGGGCCATGGACGGCGCGCCGTGGAATTATGGTGAGGAGCTGTTTCAGGAACAGCTCGACCGGATCGAAAATGAACTGACGCTGGGCTTTGAACGCTATCCGTCGATCCAGAATGTCGGGATCAAGACATGGGTCAACGGCGCGTTCACCTTTTCTCCGGATGGGAACCCTCTGGTCGGTCCGGTGCCGGGCAAGCGCGGTTATTGGTCGGCCTGTGCGGTGATGGCCGGGTTCCTGCAAGGGGGCGGCGTTGGCAAAACGCTGGCCGAATGGATGATCCATGGCGAGCCCGAAGCCGACGCTTGGCCGATGGACGTTGCGCGCTATGGCAACTTCGCGCAAAACAAGCGCTACATCCGCGAAACCACAGGCCAGTTCTACTCGCGCCGTTTCGTGATGACTTATCCGAACGAACAACTGCCCGCAGGCCGCCCATTGAAAATGGCCCCGGCGCATGATGCGATGACCGAGGCGGGCTGCAAATGGGGCGTCAGCTGGGATTTGGAAGTCCCGCTCTACTTCGCGCCGAAAGGGTTTGAAGAGACCCCGACGCTGAAACGCTCGAACGCGCATGACATCGTGGCCGAGGAATGCAGGGTGATACGTGAAGGCGCTGGTCTGCTGGATATCTCAGGCTTTTCGCGGTTCGAGGTTTCTGGCCCCAACGCCGAAATCTGGCTGGACAAGGTCATGGCGTCGAAACTGCCCGCGCCGGGGCGGGCGAAACTGGCCCCCATGCTGGGTGAAAACGGACGCCTCAAGGGAGACCTGACCGTTCTGAATTGGGGCGATGGCACCTGGTGGATCATGGGCAGCTACTACCTGCGCGCCTGGCATATACGGTGGTTCGATGATCACATGATCGATGGCGTCAACGTCCGCGATCTGGGCGAGGAATACTGCGGGTTCGCCGTTGTCGGACCGAAATCGCAGGCCGTGGTCGAGAAACTGGCAGAGCAGGACATTTCGGGCCTCAAATTCATGGGCTGCGGTGATTTCGACATTGGCTTGGTCCGCGCGCGTGTCGCCCGGATGTCCGTCACGGGCGAGAAGGGATACGAGATCAACTGCCGCTATGGCGACCACATCAAACTGCGCCGGATGCTGCTGGAGGCGGGTGCTGATGAGGGTATTCGTGAGTGCGGTTTCAACGCGATGCTCTCGACCCGGCTTGAGAAGAGTTTTGGCATCTGGTCGGCGGAATTCACGCAGCTTTATACGCCGGGCATGACCGGGATGGATCGCTGGATCGACTGGGACAAGGACTTTGTCGGCAAAGAGGCTGCAGTCGCCGAGCGTGATGGAAATGGCCCGGCGCAGGTCCAGGTCACGCTTGAGGTGGACGCCGTCGATGCAGACGCCAGCGGATATGAACCTGTGTGGTCGGGTGAGGATCGCGTCGGCTTTGTGACTTCTGGCGGGTATGGCCACTACACCGGAAAATCTCTGGCAATGGCGCTGGTCAATCGCGACAAGGCCGAGCCGGGGACGGAACTCTCGGTCCATGTGGTCGGTGTCGAACGTACTGCGCGGGTGATTGCACCGTCGCCCTATGACCCGCAGGGCAAGGCGATGAGGGGCTGAGCATGATCGGGCAGACATCCGAACGCGGGCGACGACGGCGCGGGCGAAGTGCCGAAGCTTCCCCCACACCCGGTCGAGACGTGAATTATCGCCAGTTGCGCAATCCCTTTCCTCAGATGGAGGTTTTCCCGGCTGACCAGATCGCGGACATGCATGAAACAGCACTGCGTACCTTGCAGGAGTTGGGGGTCAAATGTCTGCTACCCGAGGCGCGCCGCATCTTCGAGAAAGCGGGCGCGCGTGTGGATGAAGACACCGAGATGGTCTTTATCGGGCGCGATCTAGTCGAGGCCGCCGTTGCCTCGGCCCCCAAGTCGATTGCTTGCCACGCCGGAGCGCGCCGCCGCGACTTTACCTTGGAACTGGGCAGCCTTGTTTTCCAGCCGGGGGCAGGGGCACCGAACGCAACAGATCTGGAACGGGGGCGCCGCCCGGCGACCGGCCAAGACTATCTGGAGTTTCTGAAACTCACTCATCACTTCGACGTCTTTCAGATGATCTCGCCCCAGGTCGAGCCGCAGGATGTGCCGACCCACCTGCGTCACTACTTCACGACGCAGGCGCAGATGGAGTTGACGGACAAGTTCCCGTTCTTCTTCTCGCGCGGGACACCGCAAGTGATGGATTGTTTTGAAATGCTCTCGATCGCGCGCGGTCTCTCGGACGATGAGTTTCAGTCGGGCGCGCATTGCTACACGATCATAAACACAAACAGCCCGCGCACGCTGGATATCCCGATGGCGCAGGGACTGATTGATTTCGCGCGGAATGGTCAGATGTCGATCATCACGCCCTTCACTTTGATGGGCGCAATGGCTCCGATCACGGTGGCGGGTGCAATCACACTCTCACATGCCGAGGCACTGGCGGCACTGACGTTGACCCAACTGGCCAAGCCGGGTGCGCCGGTCTGCTATGGCACGTTCACCAGCAATGTGGACATGAAATCAGGCGCGCCTGCTTTTGGCACCCCATCGCACTTCCAGGCCTCGCTAGCGGCGGGGCAATTGGCGCGGCACTTGGGCCTGCCTTGGCGTTCGGCGGCGGGGTCGGCCTCGAACATCAACGATGTGCAGGCTGCCAACGAAAACCAGTTCGGTCTTTGGGGCTGTCTCATGGCCGGGGCGACGGTGATCATCCACTCGGCTGGCTGGCTGGAGGGCGGTCTCACCGTCTCATTCGAAAAGATGATCTGCGATGCCGAGGTTCTGAACATGGTAGCCGAGCTTTGCGCCGGGGCGCAGGCAGGAACCGCTGAAATCGGGTTCGACACAGCGCTAAGCGAGGTTGGACCCAGCGGGCATTTCTTTGCGTCCAGCCAGACGATGGAGCGGTATAACACAGAGTTCTACCAGCCCCACGTGCACGACTATGCCAATTTCGGAACCTGGACCGAACGCGGGTCGGTGGATGCCAATCATCGCGCGACGGGGGTTTGGAAAGGTATTCTGAATGACTTTAAGGCTCCGCCAAGCGACAGCGATCGCATGGGCGCCTTGCAGGAGTTCATTGCCCGTCGCACCGCTGACGGCGGCGCACCGCCGGAGAGTTGAATGAGCACCAAACCTATCCTGCACCGGGATGACCCCGAAGCCGAGCCCTTGGTCGGCAACATCAAGGTCACGCGTGACGATTGGCTGAACGTGGCTATGGATGTGCTGATCTCGGACGGCGTGGACCAGATCAAGGTGCTCAACCTCGCAGAACGGATGGCTGTGTCGCGGTCGTCTTTCTACTGGTACTTCAAATCCCGGCAAGAGTTGCTGGATGCCTTGCTGGCGCGCTGGCAGGCCACCAATACGGCAGCGTTGGTCGCACAGGCCGAGGCTCCGGCAGACACCATCACGGCGGCGGTTTGCAATGTGCATCGCTGCGTGGTGAACACTTCGTTGTTCGATACTGCACTAGATTTTGCCGTGCGCGACTGGGCGCGCAAGTCTGGCAAGGTGCGGCGCGCGCTGGATCAATCTGATGCGCGCAGGCTTGAGGCGCTGCATGCCATGTTCGCGCGCTATGGCTATTCCGAGTACGAGGCCGAAACCCGCGCGCGCGTGCTGTACTACATGCAGATCGGCTACGATCTGGCGCAGTTGAATGAACCGATGGAGACGCGGATCGCTATGGTTCCGCATTACCTTTTCGTTTTCACCGGGGTTGAGCCCAGGCCCGAAGAAGTCGAAGAATTCAGCGCGTATTCAATGCGCTATTGGAAAGGAGCACCTTAATGAGCCAACCTGACGCAATCATCATCGGAACCGGTGTGATCGGCGCAGCCATCGCCTTTGAAATGGCAAAAGCGGGCTGGAAAACCTTGTCGCTGGACCGCAACAGCCAGGTTGGCCACGGCTCGACTGCCGGGTCCTGTGCGATCATTCGGATGCATTATTCGACATTTGATGGAACGGCCTTTGCGTGGGAGGGTTACCACTATTGGCGCGATTGGGCCGAATATCTGGGCCTGCCGGAAGATGCCAACCTGGCGCAGTTCCGAGAAACCGGCTGCCTGGTGATGAAGACCGAGGCGAACGGCCTGCTGGAAAAGCACATGAAAAACAGTGCCGATCTGGATTGCCCGTTCGAGGAGTGGTCGGTCGACAAAGTCAGTGAGCGATTGCCGATCTACTCGCAGGACAGTTTCGCGCCTGCACGTCGCATGGATGATCCGGAGTTTGGGCAACCGAACGGACGCAAGATGCAGGGCGGTGTATTCTGGCCGCAGGCCGGCTATGTCACCGATCCGGCGCTGTCCGCGCAGAACCTGATGGATGCAGCCAAGCAGCACGGGGCAGAGGTGCGCACCAGCGCCGAGGTGGCCGAAATCCTGACCGATGACGGCCGGGTCTCAGGTGTGAAGCTGGCCTCGGGTGAGGAAATCCGCGCAAAGGTTGTGGTGAACGTCGCTGGCCCTGGTTCCGCCATCATCAATAAAATGGCCGGTGTTCTGGACGACATGACAATCGAGACCCGTCCTCTGCGACAGGAAGTGGTGCACGTTCCCGCGCCCGAAGGGTTCGATTTTGAAAACGACGGCACGATCGTCTCGGACAGCGATATTGCCTGCTACTGCCGCCCCGAACACGGCAACCATATTCTGGTGGGTTCGGAAGATCCGGAATGTGACCCGCATCAATGGTGCGAGGATGACGTGCACTACAACCACGACTTCTCGGATCAGTGGACCACACAGGCCATGCGTTATGCCCAGCGTGTGCCAAGCCTTGGCATCCCATCCAAAACACGTGGGGTCGTTGATCTGTATGACGCGTCGACCGACTGGATCCCGATCTATGACAAATCCAGCCTTCCGGGGTTCTACATGGCCTGCGGCACCAGCGGGAACCAGTACAAGAATGCTCCGATCGCGGGCAAGATGATGACGGCCCTGATCGAGTACTGCGAAGGCGGCGCGGACCACGATGCGCAACCGTTGCAATACGAACTGCCCTATATCGGGCGGTCGATTGATGTTGGGTTTTATTCTCGCAAGCGCCCCATCAACGAGGAAAGCAGTTTTTCCGTTCTGGGCTAGTCTGCGTGCCAAATCGCTCTAACCTCCTGGGGACTGTAAATAGGCAGGACCCAGGATGACCGAGCCAAAAAATCGAGTTCTGATACTTGGAAGCGCCCCGTCCGCTCTGGCCGCGCGTGACTGGGCGCGAGAACCCTTTACCCACGTCGTTGCCATCAATAATGCCTGGCGTATTCGGCAAGATTGGGACGTTCTTATCCACCCCGAAGATTTTCCAACAGGCCACCGCCCAGTTGAAACACGATGTGGCCAGAGGATTGTCGAGGCCGACGAATACGTTCCTTTGCAAAACCAATTCGGTGGATTTGTGTACGCTGGCGGCACCATGGCTTTTACTGCAGGGTATTGGGCGCTGTCCGCGCTTCAGCCCGCCGTGTTGGCCTTTTTCGGCTGCGACATGATCTATCCAAGTTCCGGCCAAACTCATTTCTACGGCCACGGTTCAGCCGATCCTTTGCGGGACGACATTACCTTGCGGTCGCTTGAGGCGAAATCCGCCCGGTTGGCGTTGTTCGGCGCTGCGCAAAACTGCCACGTGGTCCGGTTGTCTCAGGGCGATAGCCGTCTGGTGTACCCGTCTGTCACGCCAGAGAACCTTGTGCCCGCTGAGCTGCCGCCGACCAAAGGCATGCGCGATGTATTGCAGGCCGAAGAGGCGTTGAATTACCTAGTTCCTTCTGGCCGGTACTGGGAAGTGGCGCACAAGTTTGACGCTGCGAAGATCGATCAATTGGACAAGCAATGGCTTGCCGCGTATTGCCCGGTGGCTTTGAAAAATGTCGCGTGATTTTGGGTCGCGGCTCAGGCGGCGAATTTAACCCAAGCCCAAACCATGGCGATATATGTCAGGTTGTGCAGGCACTGATCCAGACCGGCGGCCCGCCAGAAAGCGGCCTGAGTTGGTATTAATTGCTTCTTGTCCGAATAGCTGGCTTTGGCAAAATCGATATTGAAATGTACGATCCATTCCAGCGCGGCAATGATCAAAATAAACGACCAAGGTGCGCTAAAGATCATGAACACGATCACCGACCCGATAACGTGTACGCCAGCATGCTGAGCACGGCCTGCGTGCAAGTACTCACCGCGACCGGACAACATTTTAGGAGTCTGGAGGAAAAAGTCCGCAAACATATGTTTGATCTGCAATAAGCAGAGCATCAATAATACTGCGCCTATGCTGGCAGTCAAAATAGTCCTCCCGATATCGTCCCAATCCAAACTCTAGGCACTAAATTGTAGTAGCGCAAATGAACTTGTTCACACTCGGCGATTATCTGATCAAATTCGAAACTATTTGCGTCTCTTATCCGGATTGCGGTAAATTCAGGGTGTTGGATTTGCGACACTTTCGTCAAGATCGGATCGGTGATCCATAGCAGGGGCAGATTCCATAGAACGTTCAATTTTCCGATTCATTTGGAAGTATTCAAAACGCGACCAGCTGATCCTGTTGGCCGTGACCTCAACGCTGTTTCCTCTGCTCTACCTGACGCTGGAATTACCCAAACGCATCATCAACGATGCGATCGGTGCCACAAGTTCAATTGTGGATGTCTGGGGTTACGACCTGCCGCAGACCACGTTTCTGATCATTCTGTGCGTGGCCTTTCTGGTGGCTGTTTTGGCGCATGGATTGATGAAGATGCGCATCAACACCATGAAAGGTGTGCTGAGCGAGCGGATGCTGCGCCGGTTCCGGTATCAGCTCATCAGCCGAGCGTTGCGTTTTCCGCAGCCTTATTTCGAACGGGTCAGCCAGGGCGAACTTGTGTCGATGGTCACCGCCGAAAGCGAGCCGATGGGCGGGCTGATGGGCGATGCGATCAGCCAGCCAGTATTGCAGGCCGGGCAGATGATCACGATTTTGTCTTTCCTGTTTTTGCAGAGTGTCTGGTTCGGTCTGGCGGCGGTTGCATTGATCCCGCTGCAGGCCTGGCTGATTCCGAAACTGCAACGGCAGATCAACCTGCTGAACAAGAAGCGCATTCAGGAAGTGCGGGTTTTGGCGGCTCAGATCGGTGAGAATGCGGCGGGTGCGTCCACGTTGCGTACGAATGGCGGGTGGCGATATCGCCGCGCAATGATTTCGGATCAGTTGGGCCGTTTGTTCGGTATCCGGTTCGAGATCTATCAGAAAAAGTTCTTTATGAAGTTCCTGAACAACTTCATCTCGCAGCTGACGCCGTTCATGTTTTATCTGGTGGGCGGTCTTCTGGTCCTTCAGGGGTCGGTTTCGCTGGGTGCGCTGGTCGCGGCGTTGGCCGCGTACAAAGACCTGAGTTCGCCGTGGAAGGAGTTGCTGACTTACTACAACCAGACGCAGGACATGGGCTTGCGCTGGGAAGTGGTGACCGAGCGGTTTGCCCCTGCCGGAATGCAGGATGAAAAACTGTTCGAAGGCGAGCCGGAAGATAAGCCCCGGCTGAACGGTGACATTGTTCTGGACCATGTCTCGGTGCGCGATATGGACGGCAATCAGGTGTTGGATGATCTGGATCTGACTTTTCCGGGTGGAAAGACCGTCGGGATCGCCGCCCCGAGCGAGGAAGACCGTCGCGCCGTTGCCGAGTTGCTGACCCGGGAAATCCTGCCCAGCGCTGGCCGGGTCCGGATCGGAGACGCAAACTTGGCAAACCTGCACCAAGGCGTTGTCGCTGCGCGTATCGGATACGCCTCGTCTCGGCCTGTGATGTTTCAGGGCACGCTGGGTGACAACGTAATGATGCCGATGCGCTTCAAGCCGCTGACTAGCGAAACGGACGATCCCGATTTTGCCGAGACGCTGAGGGCAGGAAACAGTTCTGATCCCTTCAAGGCGGATTGGCTGGACCCGTCGACCGCCGGGTTGGAAAGTGCAGTCGCGGTTCGGGACTGGTGGCTGAAGCTGATCGACGGAAAAGGCTCTGGGATGGCGTTGTTCCAGCGCGGCGCCGAGCAGGCGTTCGACAGTGCAGAACACCCGGAACTGGCGCACAAGTTGGTCGAACTGCGCCCATTGGTTCAACAGGCCGTCAAAAAGGCGGGTTTGGATCAGCAAGCGTTTGTCTTTGAACGCAACACCTACAACCCCGCTTTGCCGGTTGCCGAGAACCTGTTGTTTGCCACGCCCAAAGTGCCCGTGACGCAGGAACTCTTGGCGCGCCAGACCGTTTTTCTGGGTCAGCTCCGCGAGTTTGGGCTGGATGAGACACTGATCAGCCTGACCCGCGACGTGATTGAGATGTTGCGTCAGATTTTTGGTCTGGATGGCACCGACCATCCGCTGTTCCGTAAGCTTGGACTTGAAGCGCAGACCTATGAGGCCGCCGTCGAACTCGTCGAGAAAACCCGGAACGAAGGAGTCTCGGGTCTCAACGATGAACAACTGGCCAACCTGCTGGCTGTCCCGTTCGTGATTTCGGCTGAACAGATTGGTCCGGCTTTCACGGGCGATCTCAAAGACCGCATCCTCGAACTACGGCACAGCCATTCCGAAAAACTGCTTGAACGGTTACTGGATGTCTTTGTGCCACTGGATGAGACGAAGTTCGCGCCCGGACTGACCGTTCTGGAAAACGCACTTTTCGGAAAGGTCAGCAAGATCGGCGGTGCGCGGTCAGACGAGGTGCGCAAGCTGATTGTCGACGTTCTGAACGAGAACGGAGCCCGTCCGCTGGTGGTCGAGCTGATCTTCGACGTCCCGGTCGCACTTGGGGGCCAGAACCTGCCGGCGGTGTTTGCCGAACCACTGTCTTTTACGCGCGCGACGATCAAGAAACCGGACATCCTGATCCTCGAGGATGCGCTGGCAAGCTACGATATGAAATCCAAGGTGGCCGTGTACAAAAACCTGCGCGCCCTGTTGCCGGACACGACCGTGATCTACCTGAATGACCAGTTCGAAACCCCGGATGTATTCGACATGTATGTCGAAATCAGGCAAGGTCGTGTGGTCTCGGACGAAGGGCCTGCGGACGTGGAAGAAGATAGTGCCGCCTCAGCCGATCTCGCGCGCAAGCTGCGCGCGCTGGAGCAGACCCCGCTGTTTTCCGGTCTGGACCGTCGACAGCTGCGCCTGCTGGCATTTGGTGCGCGCTGGTTCGATGCGCAACTGGGCGAAGTGGTCTTCCTGAAAGACGACCAGCCGACCGATGGTGCCTATGTCGTGCTGGAGGGGGAAGCCGGGCTTTATCTTCCGCAGCCCGATGGTGAGGATCAGTTGATTGCCACAGTCGGGTCCGGTGCCCTGGTCGGTGAGTTGGGTTTGATCCGCAAGGAACCCCGCGCCCTGAGCATGATCGCCGAAACGGAACTGTCCTGTCTGCGCATCGGAGAGGAAGAGTTCCTGGCCGTTGTCGAAAACGACGCCGCAACGGCGTTCAAGCTATTGCAGGTGATTGCGGGTTACGTGTCGAATTAGGGGTTATTCCCCGTCCGGTTTGCAAAACATTTCATACAGGACCGCGATGACCTGCGCCGCGCCGTTGTTGCTCAGCGAGTAGTAGATGGATTTTCCGTCCCGGCGCGTCGTAACAATCTTCTCGGCGCGCAAACGAGCAAGCATCTGGCTGACTGCGGCCTGGCGAATCCGCAGCAGGGCCTCCAGCTCACTGACTGACTTTTCTCCGTCGGCCAGATGACACAGGATCATTAGCCGCCCCTCATGCGCGAAGTTTTTCAGAAACGCAGACGCCCGGGCAGCGCTAGCCTGCAAATCTGACAGCGCCTTTTCTGTTTGCCGGGTTTCGTCGTCTTTAAGTGTCACACGTGACCTGTCCAACATCTTGTGGTTGGGTCAATGTGCCTCAAGAACCCCTCGGTTGTCACCCCTCGGTTGCCGGTGCGCCCCCTTGAAAGGCATTTCCGTCAACATAGTCACACGGTTCTTCCTGCATTTGCAGGTGCAGTTCGTTGCCTGTGTATGGGTGAGCGCGGGCAAGGTCTTCGTTCACCTCAATGCCAAGTCCGGGTGCAGCGGGGGCCAAGACGAACCCGCTTTCGACACGCAATGAACTGTTGATGAGTTGATCGTGAAATGGTGTTTCGATGGTCTCAAGCAGCAAAAGGTTGGGGATGGACGCGGCGAGATGGATATTCGCGGCCCATTCAACCGGACCAGCATACAGGTGCGGTGCCATCTGGGCATTGAAAATCTCGGCCATGGCGGCAACCTTTTTCATTTCCCAGATGCCGCCTGCGCGACCCAGCGCAGGTTGAAGAATTTCGGCTGCCCCTGCGCGCAAAACGGCACCAAATTCAGCTTTGGTTGTCATACGTTCACCAGTTGCGACCGGAATTCGAACGTTACGTGCGACGCGGGCCATGTCCTCGATCATGTCCGGCGGTGTGGGCTCTTCGAACCACAGTGGCGAGTAGGGTTCCAGCGCCTGACCCAGACGGATGGCTCCAGCGGTGTTGAATTGCCCGTGGGTTCCGAACAGCAAATCCGCTTTGTCCCCGACGGCCTCGCGGATGGCTTTGCAGAACGCCACGGACATCGAGATATCGGACATCGCTGGCATGTGCCCGCCTCGCACCGTGTAGGGGCCTGCCGGGTCGAATTTGACTGCAGTGAAGCCGCGGCGCACCATTTCTGCGGCGCATTCTCCGGCTTGCTCAGGCGATGTCCAGAAGTCATTCAGATTATGCTGGGGCAGCGGGTAGAGGTACGTGTAGGCCCGAATGCGTTCGTTCATCAGCCCCCCCAACAGGGCATAGACCGGGCGGTCACGGTCTTTGCCCAGAATGTCCCAGCAGGCGATTTCCAACCCGGAAAATGCGCCCATGACCGTCAGATCGGGACGCTGGGTAAAGCCGCTGGAATAGGCACGCCGGAACATCAGCTCGATATTCTCGGGATTCTCGCCCAGCATGTGACGTTCGAAAACGTCCCGGATTACATGGCGCATGGCTTCGGGCCCGACAGAGGACGCATAACATTCGCCCCAGCCGGAGATCCCTGTATCGGTCGTGACTTTGACCAGTATCCAATACCGCCCGCCCCACCCGGGCGCAGGCGGGGCTGTGACGATGATATCGAGGTCTTGCAGCTTCATCAGATTTTCTCCCGCCTTATGAGGTTAATCTCTGTCAAATATGATGACGTTGCGCTTGGCCGAGCCGGTTTTGGTGTCCTTGATCGCTTCATTGATCTGCGACAACGACCACCGGCCTGAGATCAGCTCGTCCAGTTTCAGACGGCCTTGTTCATAGAGATCAATCATCCACGGGATATCGCGCTGGATGACAACATCTCCCATTTTCGACCCGATCAACCCTTGTCCTAATGCAGCCAGCACTACCGGCTCGTAACTCGCCATGTCCCCGGAATGTGGCATTCCGATCATGATCGCCTTGCCGCCCCGACCCAAGTAGCGAGGGGCTTGATCATAAGCCGGGATAGCCCCGACGGTGATCAAAACTGCGTCTGCCCCGCGCCCGCCGAGGGCCTTGTAGGCATCTTTCCAGGGGGCTTCCTGATCGGCCAAAACGCCGTGGGTCGCACCGAATTCCTTGGCGATGGCCAATTTCTCTTCGGTCATGTCCACGGCCACGATCCGGCGCGCACCTGCGATGCGTGCGCCTTGGATCGCGTTCAACCCCACACCGCCGGCACCGATCACCACAACATCCTGACCGGGACGCAGTTCAGCGGCGTTTACGGCCGCGCCCACGCCGGTGATCACGCCACAGGACAAGAGGCTGGCCACGTCTTTGGGCATGTCATGCGGAATCTTCACGATTTGCCGATGGCTGACCACAACCTTTTCGGCGAATGCCCCGCAGGCCATGGCCTGTTCCAGCGGGCTGCCGTCTTCGGTCCGCAAGGGGCCTTTGACGGTATCGTAAGGCGTTTCGCAAATGGTTGGTTTTCCCCCGGCACATGAGGGGCAGGACCCGCACGCCCGGATCAGGGTAACGACGACCGCGTCGCCGACCTGGAAATCTCCGGTCGAGCCTCCGACGGCGGTGATTATCCCTGCGGCTTCGTGCCCGTAAACGGCTGGAAGAAACCCGCCCCAGGCACCGCTGGCGTACGAGATGTCGGAATGGCAGATCGCCACCGCATCCAGTGTCACTTCTACCTCACCCGTATTGGGAGGCGCGATTTGAACGTCTTCGATGATCAGAGGTTCACCGAACGCGCGGCAGACGGCGGCTTTAATGGTTTGCATGTGTTCCCTCACTCCCTTTCGGCCACGGTGGCGCGGTTGAGAGGGTACTGCAATACGGAATCCGCCAAAGCGATGTCGCTGTTACGCTATGACCCTACGTGAGCGCAAAAACAGTGAAAGGCCGAAGACCATCAAAACCAGTGCCAGCAGGAAGGGGGCACCCGGCAGGTAGATTGGCGCGTCCGGTTTGATGAACTGCGCAAACACGGTGGTCATCAGAAGCGGAGAAATGACCATCGACAAGGCGTGAAGCGAGGTTAGAACGCCCTGCAATTCCCCCTGCTGCGAGTCCGGTGTCGCGCGAGACATCAAGGCTTGCAGGGCCGGTGTCACCACGGCTCCGATTGCGGTGATCGGGATTAGCATCAATGCGATGAAACCGTTGGTCAGGAACCCCAGCAACAGGAAGCTGAAGATCTCGAAGCCCATGCCGTAGATGATGGTCACACGCTCGCCGAGGTATTTGGTGGCCGGGCGGATCAGCCCGCCCTGTACTGCGGCCATACCGATCCCATAGACGCCCAACGACAGGCCGATCATTTGCGGGGACCAGCCGAACCGTTCGGTCGTAAAGTAAGCCCAGATGGCGGGGTAGACGTAGATCGAGACGGAATACAGAAGATAGACCCACAGCATCGGTCGAATGCCGGGCAGTGCCGCGATGGCGCGTAACGAGTTCACCGGATTGGCTCGGCGCAAGTTAAAAACCCGTCTGGTTTTGTCCGTGACGGTCTCGGGCATGACAAACAAGCCTATGAGGAAAGCCAGGGCAGATAATGCCGCCGCAGCCCAGAACGGCGCGCGCGTGCCGTATTCGCTGAGCAATCCGCCGACGACCGGTCCCAACACAAATCCGACCCCGAACGCTGCGCCCAACAAGCCAAAATTGGCGGCCTTTTCATGGGGTTTTGACACATCAGCCATGAATGCCGCCGCTGTCGCGTGCGTGGCCGCCGTGATACCGCCAACGATGCGTCCGGCCAAAAGCAGCCAGATACTGCCAGCCAGCGCCATCACAACGTAATCCAGAGACATAACGAACAGCGACACCAACAGCACAACCCGTCGCCCATACGCGTCCGACAGGTTCCCCAAAATTGGCCCAAACACGAACTGCATCGCCGCGAATGCCGTGCTGAGAATCCCACCCCAGATCGCGGCGGAGGCCAACGTGCCGCCCTGAACCTCGACGATCAGTTCCGGCATGATGGGCAGCACCAAACCGATGCCCATGGCGTCGATCATGACTGTGAGAAGGACGAAGAAAAAGGGCAGTCGCATTGGAACCGGGAGGATGACAATCTGGCCGGACCTTAACCGCAGTCGATGCGAGTGGAAAGAGACCCGCTCAGACCCGCGATGTAGGCAATGCCTTCCCGATATTGTCCAACAATTCAGCCAGCTTTTGCGGCTGGGCAAAGAACGGCGAATGCGAGGTGCCAATTGTTAGGCGCATGCCCTCGGGGGCGCAATGACTCATCTGTTCCTGATACTCGGTCGGGATCGTCCGGTCATCCGTTGTGCGGATGTACGCTTTGGAAACCTTTTCGAACTTTTCAGTCACGGGCAGGGGGGTATCCTGTGGCGAGATGGCTTGCGGACACAGCCGCGCCAGCGCGTAGGGTACGGTTTCCGGCGGGCAATCGTGATAAAAGAGGTCATGCACCCTGTCTGGCTTGACCGTGTAGGACAGCCCGTCCGAGGATTTCTCGACCGCATCGTGGATTGTCTGGCGAGGCGACAGTTTTCGCATCTCTACCATCGACAACCCATCACGTGGGACATAGGCGGCCAGGTAAATCAGCGCACGCATGGCGTCGGGTGCAGCCTCGGCTGCGGCACTGACCGGATATCCACCCCACGAATGCCCGACGACAATTGTCTGAGGCTTTGTCGCCGACAGAATTGTATCGCGGCAGCTATCCAACGTCACATCGGCAATGGGGGTCGGGTCGGAACCATGGCTGGGCAAGTCTATTGCGCGAACGTTATGCCCAAGTGACTCCAGCGCAGGGATGAGGTCTCGCCAACACCACGCGCCATGACAGGATCCGTGGACTAACAGATAATCCGCCAAACCATTGCTCCTTCAAATGTGGCCGATGTCGGTCAGGAAACTCTGCAGCAACGCCGCATACTCTGCCGGTTGTTCGACACAAGGCAAGTGCCCGGCGCGTCGCATCAGTTCGAACCGGGATCCGGGGATAAGCTCAACGGTTTCCCTTACCAGATCTGGCGGAGTCGAGCCGTCCTCGCTGCCGGCGATACCCAGTGTGGGTAGCCGCAGACCGCTGGTCGGCGTGTAAAAATCCGTACCCGAGATCGCCGCACAGCAGCCCAGGTACCCGTCCACCGGCTGACGAACCATCATGTTGCGCCACAGCAGGTGGTCTGGCGAGGTGCGAAATTTTTTCGAGAACCAGCGGTCCATGGTTGCGTCGGCCAAAGCCTCGATCCCGCCCTTGCGTACCGCATCCATGCGGTCCTGCCAGATCGAGGGAATGCCGATCTTGGCCGCGGTGTTGGACAGTACGAGGCCGCGTATCTGATCCAGACGCTTTACTGCCAGCCCCTGCCCAATCAGCCCGCCGATCGAAAGACCGACGAACACGCAATCCCGAACCTCAAGGTGATCCAGCAAGCTCTCGGCATCCTTGACCAACGCACCCATCGAATAGGGGGCAGGAGGTTGCGACGACAGGCCATGTCCCCGCTTGTCATAGCGTATAATGCGCAGGCCGCCCGGTAGGTGCGGCAGCATATCGTCCCAAAGACGAAGGTCGGTTCCCAACGAGTTTGCAAACACTATCGGCGCGCCATCCGGATCACCGTCGATCCGATAGTGGATTTGCACCTCTCCGAGGTCTGCGATCTGCATGACTCAATCCCCTGTCGTCATATGCATTGGTGTCAGATTGCCCCAGTCCGATTAAATTGTCAGGTCAGGAAACCCAGCGCTTTTGCAAAGACTTCGGGGTCAGCGTTGCCCCCCGAAGCCACCACGATCACCGTGTCGCCCTCGATTTCGTCCGCCCGATACAGGGCCGATGCAAGCGACACCGCGCCGCCCGGTTCCAGTACGATCTTTAGACGCAAAAAGGCCTGCGCCATCGCGCGCATGGCTTCGTCCTCGGACACCGACAGGCCTGGGCCGCAGAGCCGGTTCAGGATCGGAAAGGTGATCTGCCCCGGCTGCGGTGTCAGGATCGCATCGCAGATATTGCCGGCGGTGGCGTTGTTGCTTTGAATATGACCGGTCGCGAGGGACCGTTTGACGTCTTCGAACCCTTCGGGCTCGCATGGGCGGGTCCGTAGACCCGGCGCGTGACCTTCCAGTGCCAGCGCGATACCAGAAGTCAGCCCACCGCCGCCACAGCACACCAGTACATCGGCTTCATCGACGCCCAATTCCGCCGCCTGCCGCGCAAGCTCCAGTCCCACAGTGCCCTGGCCTGCGATGACCTGAGGTTCATCGTACGGTCGGATCAAGGTCAGCCCGCGCTCGGTTGCCAGTGTTTCGCCAATATCCTCACGGCTTTCGTTTGCGCGGTCATAAAGGACAACTTCACCACCCAGCGCGCGTGTGTTGTCGATCTTCAACTGGGGGGCATCGGAGGGCATGATGATCACCGACGAAATCCCGTGCTGAGCTGCCGCATACGCCACACCCTGCGCGTGATTGCCCGAGGAATAAGCGATCACGCCACGCTGACGGTCTCCATCGCTCAAGGCCGAAATAGCCGACCATGCACCGCGGAACTTGAAGCTGCCAGTGTGTTGAAGGCACTCGGGTTTGACCAGCACGCGTCGGCCTGCGATTTCATCCAGAAAGGGTGAGCTCAGAATTGGTGTTTCCCGAACATGTCCTCTGAGCCGCCCGGCGGCGGCCTCGATCATTTCAAGTGTGCTCATACGGCGTTCAGTACCTTGCGAATAAGTTCAAGCGATTGCGGCTCGTCCAGAAACGGGGCGTGGCCACGATCCGGGATCTCTTCTGAGATAAGGCCGGGGTGGCGGTCGTGCATCTCTGTCAGCGTTTCTTTGCCCAGAATGTCAGAGTTTTCACCTCGAATGACCCCTGTCGGAATGTCCTGCAACGCTTCAAATAGCGGCCATAGGTCTGGTGCAGCCCCGGCAGATGCCTGTTCCAAAAGCACTGTGCGCAAAGCGGGATCATAGCGCAGCGTAAGACCGTCCGAGGTCTCTTCAAACTGTATCTCGGCCTGCTGTCGCCAACGTTCCAGTGATACGTCGGGGAAATGGGGTTCCATGACATGCTGCAGCGCCTGTGCCGCTTGGTCGTAAGTTCCGGATACGGGCTGTTTGCCGACATATTCCATGATCTTGGCGATGCCCGACGGGTCCAAGACCGGGCCGACATCGTTCAGAACCACGCTCGACAACCGTTCCGGGTGGCTTGCCGCCAGCGCCATGGCGATCAGTCCGCCGCGTGATGTGCCGATGACGTTCACGCGGTCCAGGCCAAGGTGGTCCAACAACTCAATCGCGTCATGCGATTCGCGAATGACGTTGTAGTTCATATAGTCGGGGTCATGGTCCGATTGCCCGCGCCCCCGGTAATCCATCGCGATCATCCGCATATCGGCCAGGTGAGGCGCGAGAAACGAAAAGTCCTTGCTATTCCGGGTCAAACCCGCAAGACACAACACCGGCGCCCCGGCTCCGGTGTCCTCGAAGTAAATACGTCTGTCGTCAGACGTTGTGAAAAAAGCCATTAGAGTCCAGCCAGTTGAGGAATGCTCGTCAGGTCGGACAGTACATGTGCAGGCCTCCATGGCAAGCGGTCCATCGGTTCCCCTGCGCGATTCACCCAAGCCGTAACAAAGCCATACCCGCTGGCCCCGGCCGCATCCCAGCCATTCGAGCTGACGAACAGGACTTCATCGCGGGCACAACCGAACCTGTCCTGCACAAGGTCGTAGACTCGTGAATCCGGTTTGAAGATGCCGACGCTCTCGACAGACAGAACATCGTCCAGAGCATCGCCTATGCCCGCCGATTGGACGGCACCGTCCAACATCGGAGGTGATCCGTTCGACAATATTGCCGTTTGCAACCCGCCTGCTTTGAGTGCACGCAGCATGTCCGGGACTTCGGCGTAGGCCTGCAATTCCCAATAGAGATCCAGCAACCGTTGCCGCAGCGTCGCATCTCCGTCCAGCCTCGTGGCCTCAAGCGCCCAATCCAGCCCGTCCTGAGTGACGTCCCAGAAATCCGCATGCGCGTCCGTAACCGCGCGCAGCCAGGTGTATTGCAACTGCTTAAGGCGCCAGTGGTTGGCCAATTCGGGCCATTTCTCCTGAAGGGCTTCAAAACCCGGTTCCCCCGCCGCCTGCCGCGCGGCAGCCGCCACGTCGAACAAAGTTCCATAGGCATCAAAAACGCAGGTCGTGATCGGCATCAGGTTCCCTCCCATCCATCCGGGGCAGGTTTGCACAACAATAAAAGCCATAAAAGAGGTCAGGGTTTACAATGTCGTGTTACACCCTAGGCTTGGCCGCTCAAACTTTACAGAGGCCGGAGGCCAGCATGACCGAAATCAAACAAGGCGACACGGTTCGCATCCACTACACAGGAACGTTGCTGGATGGGAACGTCTTTGACAGTTCCGAAGGACGTGATCCGCTGGAATTTGTCGTAGGATCTGGCCAGATTATCCCCGGTTTGGATTCGGCGATGCCGGGCTTGAACGTGGGTGACAAGAAACGGGTCGAGATCGCCTGCGTCGATGCCTATGGCCCGATAAATCCTGCGGCGCGCCAGCAAATCCCGCGTGAGGGTATTCCGGATGACATTCCGCTGGACCTGGGCACCCAATTGCAAATGCAGACTCCGGACGGGCAGGCCCTACCTGTGACAGTTGTCGACTCTGACGAAGCGACCGTAACGCTGGATGCAAATCACCCGTTGGCCGGGCAGGACCTGATTTTTGACATTGAGGTTGTCTCGGTGAATTAACCGAATGCCCACAGCACCGGATCAGCCCGAAATTAGGCTGATCCAGGATTCTACGGTCGCACGTATATGCGGTTGCGTGAAAAACACGAACAGCATCAGTAGAGTGGTTAGTGCCAAGAGGGCGACGCGCCCACGCAAGCCCAGAAAACCGGACCTGCGTCGCGACCGGGCGCTGCTTGCTAGAATGTGATCGGCTTTGCTCATGCCGATATCCCTGCCCGCGAAAGATGGTCAAATCTTGGCACCGGCAGGGAAAGATCGGGTCACATATGGTCGGGCTGTGGCATGCCCAGAATGTGGAAGCCGCCATCGACTCGGATGATTTCGCCCGAGGTGCAGGCGCCCGCATCTGACGTTAGGTAAACTGCGGTGCCACCAACGGCCTCAAGCGTCGCGTTCGAGCGCATCGGAGCGTTCTGATCGCAGAACTTGTAGGTCTTGCGCGCACCGCCGATCGCCGCGCCGGCCAGCGTCTTCATCGGGCCGGGCGAGATTGCGTTCACACGGATGCCTTCGGGGCCAAGATCATTGGCAAGATAACGGGTTGCCGATTCCAGCGCAGCCTTGGCCACACCCATCACGTTGTAGTTCGGCACAACCTTGTTCGATCCCTGATAGGTCAGGGTCAGCAGCGTGCCGCCGTTGTCTTTCATCAACGGATAGGCGCGGCGGGCAACTTCGATGAAAGAATAGGCTGACACGTCCAGCGAGTGCTTGAAGTTGGCTCGCGTGGTGTTCAGGAACCGGCCCGTCAGTTCGGACTTGTCCGAATAGGCGATGGCGTGGACCACGAAGTCAATTGTCGGCCAGCGCGCGCCAAGCTCTTCGAATGCGCGGTCCAGCGACTCGTCATCCGTGACATCCGCGTCCACCATGAAATCACTGCCCAGGCTTTGTGCCAGCGGCTCCAGCCGTTTGCCGAACGCTTCGCCCTGATAGGTGAATGCCAGCTCGGCGCCGGCCTCGTGCATGGCCTTGGCGATACCCCAAGCAATGGAACGGTCGTTCGCCACGCCCATGATCAGGCCGCGTTTGCCCTTAAGAAGATCTGACATCATACTCACCCGTTATACTTCGACAGAACCATGGAACCGTTCGTGCCGCCAAAGCCGAAGCTGTTGGTCATGACACTGTCCAGTCCTGCGTTTTCAACAACTTGTGTTGCAATTTCACCGGGCAGGATGCCTTCGGCAAGAGTGTCGACGTTAATCGACGGCGTAATGAAGTCATGGTGCAACATCAGCAGGCAGAAAATTGCCTCCAAAGCACCAGCCGCGCCCTGTGCGTGGCCAGTCATCGACTTGGTCGAGGAAATCGGGGGCACGTTGCCTTCACCAAAGATGCGGCGGACGGCCTCTACCTCGCCAACGTCACCGACCGGGGTCGAGGTCCCGTGGGCGTTGATGTAGCCGACCTTGCGGCCTTCGGGCACGGTCGACAGGGCCAGACGCATTGCGCGTTCGCCGCCTTCGCCGGACGGTGCGACCATGTCGTGGCCATCCGAGGTGGCCGCATAGCCGGTCACTTCCGCGTAAATTTTTGCACCGCGGGCCCGCGCGTGTTCCAGATCCTCAAGAACGACGATCCCACCGCCGCCCGAGATCACGAACCCATCGCGATTCTGGTCGAACGCGCGGGATGCCTTTTCCGGAGTGTCATTGTACTTGGACGACATCGCACCCATCGCGTCGAACAGGCAGGAGAGCGTCCAGTCCAACTCTTCTCCGCCACCTGCGAACATGACGTCCTGCTTGCCCAGCATGATCTGCTCGGCAGCGTTGCCGATGCAATGCAGCGAGGTCGAGCAAGCCGAAGTGATCGAGTAGTTGATGCCCTTGATCTTGAACGCGGTTGCCAGGTTAGCCGAAATCGTCGAACACATGCATTTCGGAACAGCAAACGGCCCGATACGCTTGGTTGCGCCGGTCTTAAGAACGGTCTGGTGCGCAGTTAGCATGGCGCTGGTCGAGGGACCACCGGAACCGGCAACCAACCCGGTGCGTGGGTTCACAACCTGATCTTCAGTCAAGCCAGCATCCGCAATCGCCTGGCTCATGGCGATGTGCGCATAAGCGGCACCGGGGCCCATGAAGCGCAGGGTCCGCTTGTCCACATGCTCGGTCACATCGATTTTCAGCGTACCGGCGATCTGGCTGCGAAAGCCATGTTCGACCATCTGTTCATTGGCTTCGATGCCGGACTTTCCGGCCTTAAGCGAGGCCAGAACCTCTTCGGCATTGTTCCCGATGGAGGAGACAACCCCCAGACCGGTGACAACTACTCGACGCATGTGCGTGCTCCTTATTTCAGGCCGGTCCGGCTTAGGCTTCGGACAGAACGACTTTCATGTCTTTGACGTCGTAAATCATTTCGCCGTCCGCTTCGACGATACCATCCGCCACACCCATGGTCAGGCGGCGGGTCTGGATCGCCTTTTTAAAATCGATTTTATAGGTCAGCATCTTGCGGTCCGGACGCACCATGCCGGTCAGTTTGACTTCACCAACCCCCACGGCCATGCCGCGCCCCTGCCAACCACGCCAGCCCAGATTAAAGCCGGTCAGCTGCCAAAGACCATCCAGTCCCAAACAGCCAGGCATAATCGGGTTGCCAGGGAAGTGGCAGTCAAAGAACCACAGGTCAGGCGTGATGTCGAATTCGGCCAGAACATGGCCTTTTCCATGTGCGCCACCATCGGCCGAGATGTCGGTAATCCGGTCCATCATCAGCATCGGCGGAGCAGGCAACTGCGCATTACCGGGGCCGAATAATTCGCCACGCGCGCATTTCAGCAGATCGTCCTTGTCAAAGCTGCTCGGGAATTGGGCCATTCTGCCGCCTCTCCTGCCAGGGGTCCGTTCGTTATATCTGGCCTCGTCTAGCACCCGTATGCAAGGTCCTGCAAGAGCACCGCGCCACATCCTGTTGTGCAGACGACATTCTTTGCGAATGAATTTCATTTGAAATTACCCGAACAGAGCACTTATATATGGTTCAGCAACAATTGGGTTTCGGATTAATGACACCTCAGAGCCAGAACATAGCCACGGATTGGTTGGTTGACGCCGGGTTACGCCCTACGCGCCAACGTGTTGCATTGGCCGAGCTTCTGGTCGGCGACGGGCGTCACCGGCACGTCACGGCTGAAAGCCTGTTCGAAGCTGCCAAAAAGAACGGCGACGCGGTCTCGTTGGCGACGGTGTACAATACGTTGCGTGCGTTTTGCGATGCGGGCGTTCTGCAGGAAATCACAGTTGATGGCTCGAAGAGTTACTTCGACACCAATACCCACGATCACCCCCATTTCTACTGGGAAGACGAAAGCCGGCTGAGCGATGCGCCGTCGGATCAATTGGTGATTCAGCGCCTTCCAGAAGCGCCCGAAGGCGTCGAGATCGCGTCCGTCGACGTTGTGATCCGTCTGCGGAAAAAGTAAATCAACTCAAAAGGTCCGTCAGAATGTGTCCTGCTACCGCCGTGTTCGGGTCTGCGGGGCCGGTTCCATGGCGTGCCAGCACCACGGGTTCCGCCGCGATCTGATCCGATACCGGACGGCTGACCAGAGGCATTCCATCATAGCTGAAGGCAGACGGGGGATTGGCGTAGCTGATCGCAATACCCTCGTGATGAGCGGCCAGACTGCGTTGGATTTCCAGCGAAGCCGCGCGATGTGCCACCGAAGGTCTCAACCCGATCTGTCGGAAAAGCCCCAATACGTGCTGTGCCGAAAGCCCCTCGTTCGACAGAATCAGTGGAAAGGTGGCCAACTCATCCAACGATACGGATGACACGCCAGCCAAAGGGTGGTCGGGGGCCATGATGGCGTTGGGCAGACTGGTAAACAGGGTGGTTTGCTGAAACGCTGCATCCATACTCAAGCCATAGGTCAGCGCCAGATCGATCTGCCCATCGATCAGGCCAGAGATCAGACCTTCGAACCCATCCACCTTGTAGGCCAAGGCCAAATCAGGAAGCGCCGCGCGCAGCTGACGCACGGCGCTTGCAAGGAAAAACGGGGCCAGATCGACGAAACAGCCCAGCCGCAGCTGCGCCTTGGTCGCGCTGAACTGATCCGCTTTTTCCAGCCGGGCTGCGTTGGTCAGGAGGGTTTCGGCGTCTTCAATGAAACTGCGCCCCTGAGGCGTAAGCGCCATGGATGCCCCGCGTTTTCGTGTGAATAGCGGATAGCCGATGTGCGATTCGACGCGTGTCAGGGCGGTGGACAATGCCGGTTGCGACACGTTCAGCTGCTGCGCTGCGGCAGACAAGCTTCCGAAACGGCCGATTGCGCAGACATATTCGTACTGGCGAAGCGAGATATATAACATGAAATTAAATCTAACTTAGAAAGATATTATTTGAACAGAGGGGTCATCCATGCGCAGATCGGCTTACCACCGGCACGGAGACACACATGACGCACCCCCTCGTTACACAAGAGATGATCGACACCTATCAACAGGACGGCGTGGTTCTGATCAAAGGGCTGTTTGCCGATCACGTTGAAACCCTGCGCGAGGGGGTTGCCGCGAACATGGCCGAGCCCGGGCCTTATGCGTCGGAGAACAAGAAAGAGGGTGAAACAGGCCGGTTCTTCGACGACTATTGCAACTGGTCCCGAATCGAACAATTTCAGACGGTTATTCAGGATTCACCTGCGGCAGAAGTCGCGGCAGATCTGATGCAGTCCCAGACAGTTCAGATGTTCCACGACCATGTCTTGGTCAAAGAGCCCGGCACCTCGATGGCGACGCCATGGCATCAGGATGGCCCGTATTACTTTGTGGAAGGGCAGCAGACGATCAGCTTCTGGTCTCCGCTTGACCCGGTAAAGCAGGCCACACTGCGCTGCGTCGCCGGTTCGCACCGGTGGGAGAAAGAAGTCCTGCCGACGCGCTGGGTTTCGGAAGAGGGGTTCTTTGCGGACGAGGGTCAGTACATTCCCGTTCCGGACCCGGACGCCGAGGGGATGAAGGTCGTGGAGTTCGAAATGGAACCGGGTGACGCGGTCGCCTTCAACTATCGCACTTTGCACGGCGCTCGGGGCAATCAATCAACCAGCCGTCGCCGCGCATTCTCGTTGCGTTTGGTCGGTGACGATGTGCGCTATGTCGAACGCCCCGGGCGCACGTCTCCGCCGTTTCCCGGGCATGACATGGAACCCGGCCAACGCCTGCGCGAGGACTGGTTTCCGGTGTTGCTACGGCGTTGAAAAAAGCGGAAACGCAAAAAATGGGCGGGTCAGAACCACTGGCCCGTTTCAATCACTCCCAGTTCAAGCAACTGGTTCGACGACCATTCAAACGGGATTGAATTGCGCCAGCGGAAGGTTGGAATATCGAAGGTGGACCCTGCATTTGTTTTCAGCGCCTTCGCCGCCCGGAATGAGCAGATCGCCGCTGTCAGATTGTGATGCCACGGGCAGGAATACGTGTTGTATTCCGCCTCGTTGAACGTGTGATCTGGCCGCAGCGACAGTCCCTTTTGGGATTTGAAGAGTGAGATACGATCAATCCGGCGGCTTTGTGGGGGGACGTGCTCCTCGAATCGCCAGCGCAGCCCGCCGGACATCTCCAATTGGCGTTCGACCGGGTGCTTCCGCGAATCAAGCCGCGCCTGTGCAAAATAGCCGGTGCGGTCCAACATCGCGCGATCAGGTGAGACGCCGTTCGGAAATTCCTTCAGATCATCTGCATACAGATCGATGACGTGGCTCAGCATCGAGTCCCGGCGTTCTTCGTTATGGAAGGCCAGCATTTCGCCCACGGAGCGCGACTCGCAGAAGGGAAAGAACAGGTACTCCGCGTTATAGCAGTAATACATCCAAAGACCGGGGGCTGCCTGGATGACCTTGTTTATGGTCTCGAAAACAACAGTCCGGGGCGCGCAGGTCAGGGTGACGCGATGAATCCGGTCCGCAAGTTCGGGGTCCACCCCAAACTCTTGTGGCATGAACGCAATCAGGGATTTGAACCCCAGCCTTAGGTGGTGGCGGATGGTGCTGTCGATTTCGACATCATCCTCGACAAAAATCAGCGCTACGGGCCCTTTGGCCAAAGCTGCATCGCCTGTTTGCAGGAAACTGTCGAAGGATTCGTATCGCATTGCCTGTCCGCTGCTGCCTTGCTGGAGTTTCGGGCCAAAATCGGGTAATCGCGTCGCCATTGCAAGCGGCGTTCGTTGGGTATAGACGACGCCGATCCCGCGAATGCAAAGGCCGTTTTCATGTCAGAACCCAAAAAGCTGTACATCAAGACCTATGGTTGCCAGATGAACGTCTACGACAGCGAGCGTATGGCGGAAACGCTGGGCGGGCAGGGGTACGTGGAAACAAAAAGCCCGGATGACGCGGATATGATTCTGCTGAACACCTGCCACATTCGGGAAAAAGCGGCTGAAAAGATCTATTCCGAGCTTGGTCGGTTCAAGGGCCTGAAAAGCGAAAAGCCTGATCTGAAGATCGGCGTCGCGGGATGCGTCGCGCAGGCCGAGGGCGAAGAGATCATGCGCCGCCAGCCAATGGTGGACCTGGTTGTTGGCCCGCAAAGCTATCACCGTCTGCCCGAGATGGAGGCGAAGACGCGCACAGGCGCCAAGGCGCTGGACACCGATTTCCCCGAAGAGGACAAGTTCGAGAAACTCAAAGGCCGTCCCAAGGCCAAGCGCGGACCGACTGCCTTTCTGACGGTGCAGGAAGGCTGCGACAAGTTCTGTGCCTTCTGCGTGGTACCCTACACGCGCGGGGCCGAGGTCAGCCGCCCCGCAGATCGCATCCTGCGTGAGGCGAACGAATTGGTTGAACGCGGAGTACGTGAAATCACGCTGCTGGGGCAGAACGTCAACGCATATCACGGGGCGGGCCCTAACGGCGATATGACACTGGCCGGTCTGATTTGGGAGTTGAACAAGGTCGACGGGCTGGAGCGTATCCGGTTCACCACCTCGCACCCCAATGACATGGCGGACGATCTGATCGATGCGCACGGGACCTGTGAGAAACTGATGCCGTACCTGCACCTGCCGGTTCAATCAGGTTCGGATCGTATTCTCAAGCGGATGAACCGCAGCCACACCGCCGAAAGCTATCTGCGCCTGATCGAGCGAATTCGCGCCGCGCGCCCGGATATCGTGATGTCCGGCGACTTTATCGTCGGCTTCCCCGAGGAGACCGAAGAAGACTTTCAGGCCACCATGGATTTGGTGGAAGAGGTCAAATACGGCTACGCGTATTCGTTCAAGTATTCGACGCGCCCTGGCACGCCGGCGGCCGAAAGGTCTCAGGTTGATCCTGAGGCGGCGGATGACCGCCTGCAGCGTCTTCAGGCCCTGATCACGCGTCACCAGCGTGAAATTCAGGATGCGATGGTTGGTCGAAACGTCAAAGTCCTGTTCGAAAAGACAGGCCGCCTTCCAGGGCAGATGGTTGGAAAATCCGAGTATCTTCATTCGGTTCACGTGTCCGACGCCGATCTCGCGGTGGGCGAACTCCGGGATATTCGGATCACGGGGTCAGGCGCGAACTCGCTTGCGGGAGAATTGGTTTGACGCGGCCTTTATGCGCTGTTTGGAAACCATACTGACCTGTTAATTCCAAATTTACCCTTGATTTATGACTTGGAACTATGTTCCGAGAAAAATCAGGTTTTTTGGGGCCTGGGGTTCTGGGCCTTTAAAAGCCCATTTCTGCGCCGACCGGTTCAACAGGTCGGGCAATGGAGGGTACGAGTGAAAATTGTGAAGCGTTCCGTTGAATTGTTTGTCAAAACCACCCTGTCGACCGCGATCGCCTTTATGGTTTTTCCCGGTGTGACTGTAGCCGGCAATCTGGATCAGGGGGTTTCTGACCCGCCCGTGGTCAGCCCCAAACGGATCGGTTCGGACGTCAAGGCATTTTATCTTGGTGTTACAGGCGGATACGCTATAGGCGGCGACGATAGGTTCGGTCTGAATGCGTCGGGCAGCACGTCGGAAGTTGGCGAACTGGACCTGAGCGGCTCCTATGGCGGCTTACGCGGCGGTTGGCGCGGCGTTTTGCCTGCAAAGGGCGGGCGTGATTATGTTTACGGGTTTGAACTTGGGTACGAGTTCGGCTCGATTGACGATGAAGTCACCAATCAAATCAACGGAGAGACTGTTACAGGTACCTCCGAGGTTTCTGACGTTTTCTCAATACGGCTTCGCAATGGTTTGACCAACAAAAGCGGCACAGTTTTGTACTATGTTTCCGCCGGTTACGTGAACGGGGACATTTCGACCAAAAGCAGCCAGACATCCGGAGGAAACACTCAATTTTTCCAAGATAGCGGTCGGCGCAGCGGGTTTTCCGCAAGCATCGGGGCCGAGCATAATCTGAGCGAAAACTGGTCGATTACGGGTGAGTACGAATATGTGCAATTCAGCTCGGAAGACGTCGAGTTTTCCAATGGTACGTCTACCAAGTCGACACCGCGATACCGTGGTTTGAAGCTGGGCCTGAACTACAGGTTCTGACTTCTGGTTTGGAATGACGGCGCATCCCTCAAGGGATTGTGTCCCGTCTTGTGGGCGGTTTTACCATCCGCCGCGGAAAAAATGAATCTGTGGCTTGCGCCCACCAAGATTTCTTGTCTACGCTCAAGGTGAAACGCCAAGACAGGAGAGCGGATTGGCCATCGGTGCCCTTACCCCACCGCAAGATGAAATGCCTCAGCGCGAAGCGTTTGTTGAGTTTCCAGACAATCGATTGTTAATAGACCTTTGCGGCGAATATGATCGCAACCTGACGGAAATCGAGCAAAAGCTCTCCGTTCAGATTGTGCGCCGCGGGAATCAGCTGGCTGTCATGGGTGACGAAGACGCCCAAAAACAGGCCATTGAGGTCCTGCAGGCCCTATACACCCGTCTGGAGGGCGGTCGAGATGTCGAAGCGGCCGATGTGGACCGTGAGTTGCGGATGGGTGGCTCGGAAACGGGCACCGGCAGCCGCGACGGTGATCAGCTTGAGATGTTCAAGGGCGGCGCGGTCGAAATCAAGACACGCAAGAAACTGGTCGAGCCGCGCACAGATGCGCAAAAAGCTTACGTCCAGTCCCTGTTCAACAACGAACTGGCCTTTGGGATCGGTCCCGCCGGCACCGGCAAGACTTACCTTGCCGTCGCTGTCGGTGTGTCGATGTTCATCGGTGGTCATGTGGACCGGATCATCCTCAGTCGCCCCGCCGTCGAGGCTGGGGAGAAGCTGGGCTATCTGCCGGGCGACATGAAGGACAAGGTCGATCCCTACATGCAGCCGCTCTACGACGCGCTGAACGACTTTCTGCCCGGCAAACAACTGGCCAAGCTGATTGAAGAAAAGCGAATCGAAATCGCTCCGCTGGCCTTTATGCGCGGGCGTACGCTGGCAAATGCGTTTGTCGTATTGGATGAAGCGCAAAACGCCACGACAATGCAGATGAAGATGTTCCTGACGCGATTGGGCGAAGGCAGCCGTATGGTGATCACCGGCGACCGCTCGCAGGTTGATTTGCCGCGCGGCGTTCAATCCGGATTGGCGGATGCAGAGCGTTTGTTGAAAACGATCCCGAATATCAGCTTCAACTACTTCACGTCCAAGGATGTCGTGCGCCACCCGCTTGTGGCGGCCATTATCGAAGCGTATGAGGCCGACTCGGGCCGCGAGACAGCATAGTCACCGGGGTCCACTTGATAGGACCCTGGGCACGATGAAATGAACCTGGAAGTTACGATAGAAGATGCGCGGTGGCAGCGGCTTGAGCCATTGGCCACGCGCGCGATTCAGGCTGTATTGGACTATTCCGGTCTGGATGACGACCTTTGCGAGATCAGTCTGCTTGGCTGCGATGACGCTCGGATCGCGGAACTGAATGCCGAGTTTCGCGACAAGATCGCTCCAACCAATGTGCTCAGCTGGCCAGCCGAGGATCTGGCGGCCGAAGTTGCGGGTCAACCACCGGCAAAGCCAGCACCTGATTTTACCGGCGAGATGCCGCTGGGCGACATTGCGATTTCCTTCGATACCTGCGCGCGCGAGGCGTCCGAGGCCGGTAAATCCATAGACGATCACGTCACGCATCTGATCATTCACGGAACGTTGCACTTGCTGGGTTATGATCACATTCGTGACCCCGACGCCACTTTGATGGAGGGGGTCGAGGTCGAGATACTTGGCAAATTGGGTATCGATGACCCATATAGTATGTCATAGGGCCCCAGCGGCCGATTAATTGGAACAGGAATATGGGCGATACAGACGGCAGTTCTATGGCGGCGCAGGGCGCGCAACCGAAGAACAGCGGTGAAAATTTTGGCGAGAAAGCCGGTTTCTTTTCTCGAATAGTGGACGCGCTCTCATCGCAAAGCGTTGAAGAGGTTGGCGCGGCCAATGGACATGAGGTCGACAAGGTGCAGCCCCGTGGCATGATCAACCTTCGGCGGATGCGGGTCGAGGATGTCGCCATTCCGACAGCAGAAATCGTGTCCGTGCCTTCAACCATCAGCAAGGACGAACTGGCTCAGCTCTTCCGCGAGAGCGGGCTGTCCCGAATCCCGGTTTACGAGGGGACGCTGGATACGCCATTGGGATTTGTCCACCTCAAGGACTTTGCACTGACCCATGGCTTCAACGGCACGTCTTCGGAATTCGATCTGGTGTCGATGCTGCGCACCCTACTGTTCGTGCCGCCTTCGATGCCGATTGGTGTTCTGCTGACCAAAATGCAGACCGAACGTCGGCACATGGCGCTGGTGATTGACGAATATGGCGGCGTTGACGGGTTGGTGACGATCGAGGATCTCATTGAACAGGTGGTCGGTGAAATTGCCGATGAGCACGATGCGGACGAAGATCAGCTTTGGATTCAGGACAAACCCGGCTGCTATATTGTGCAGGCGCGCGTTCCGCTTGAAGAGTTTGAGGCCGAGATCGAGCGCTCTCTGACCAGCCACGAAGATGTGGACGAGGAAGAGATCGATACACTGGGTGGTCTTGTCTTCATGCTGTCCGGTCGCGTTCCTGCCCGAGGCGAAGTCGTATTGCACCCGGAAGGCCCTGAGTTCGAAGTAATCGACGCCGACCCTCGTCGGATCAAGCGTCTGCGTGTCATGTTGCCGGATCGCGTTGAATGAACCCTGCAAAGGGCTGGCCATTTTGGCTGAGGTTCTTACTTGCTGCTGCGCTGGGCGCGGTGGCGGCGTTCGGGCTGGCTCCGTTTGGTATGTGGCCAGCGACCGTGGTCGCTTTGATCCTGCTGTACCCGCTGTTTCTGACAACCGAGACGCGGATGCAGGCAGCCTGGCTGGGTTGGGCCTTTGCGACCGGGTACTTCGCGCACGCGCTTAGCTGGATTGTCGAGCCATTCTTTGTCGACGCAGAGCGGCACGCGTGGATGGCCCCCTTTGCTCTGACGTTCATGGCAGGCGGCCTCGCGCTGTTTTGGGCGCTCGCCTTCTGGGCAGCGCGTCGTCCGGACGGTCAGGCGAAAGCGCAGGCCGTTTTTCTGGGCATCTCAATCTCGTTATTCGAGCTTGCCCGAGGTTATGTTCTGACCGGGTTTCCCTGGGCCGGGTTGGCGCAAGTTTGGGTGGACACGCCGGTGGCGCAACTCTTGTCCCTGATCGGGCCGTACGGTTTGGGTGCGGTGACGATGCTGGCCACACTGCCATTGGGCGCCGCGCTTTCGCAGCGTGGGGGCTTTGCGTTGCCTTTGTGCTTGACGGTCGGGACCGCCGGTTTGGCGCTTGCGTACGCAGCTACGCGTCCGGACGTTCGCGAAACAGATCATGTCGTCCGCCTGATCCAGCCAAACGCGCCTCAGCACCAAAAATGGGACCCCGAATTCGCCCCGCTGTTCTTTACCCGTCAGGTCGAGTTCACGGCGTCGGCCCCCCGGCCCGATCTGATTGTCTGGCCGGAAACTTCGGTGCCTGCGTGGCTGGGCAGCGCTCAGCCGTATTTGGCGGCGGTCACCGATGCAGCGCAGGGCACGCCCGTTTTTCTGGGTATCCAGAGGGGAGAGGGGCCGCGCATATACAATTCGATGATCTATCTGAACGAGGATGGTCAGCAACAGGGTCTTTATGACAAGCATCACCTCGCGCCGTTTGGGGAGTATGTCCCGTTCGGTGATGTCATGGCCCGGTTCGGCATCTACGGAATGGCCGCGACCACAGGCAACGGTTTCTCCGCCGGTCCCGGCGCGGCGCTGATGGATGCCGGACAGCTGGGAAAGGCTCTGCCGTTAATCTGTTATGAGGCCGTATTTACGCAGGATGTTCTGTCGGCCCCCGACCGGGCAGATTTCCTGTTGCAGATCACCAATGACGCTTGGTTTGGAACCCGGTCCGGTCCCTATCAGCACTTGGCGCAGGCCCAGATGCGAGCGATTGAGCAAGGCCTGCCGATGATGCGTTCGGCGAACACCGGTGTTTCGGCAATGATTGATCCATTGGGGCGCATAACCGAAGCATTGCCTTTGGGTCAGGCTGGGTTCATCGACGCAAACCTGCCGGGGCCCATGGCCTCGACGGTGTATTCGCGCATGGGGGATATGCCGATCTTTGTCGTGTTGCTGGTGTTCTTCGCTCTGTTTTGGCGCAACGCACGAAAGCAGCAGGGATAGTTTCGCATTGACCCTTTGTTTCAAGGGGCGTATTCCGTCGCTTGCCCGTCACAACGGCTTCCTGGCGTGATGGGGAAATCTTAATGGAGCACTTTCATGTCGCGACAGAACTACACATTTACTTCGGAGTCTGTTTCCGAAGGGCACCCGGATAAGGTTTGCGACCGGATTTCCGATGCCGTCCTTGACGCATTTCTGAACGAAGAACCCGAAGCGCGCGTTGCGTGCGAAACCTTTGCCACGACCGATCGCGTCGTCATCGGTGGAGAAGTAGGTCTGTCTGATCAGGAAAAGCTGCACGACTATATGGGCCGTATCGATGAGATCGCGCGCGCCTGTATCAAGGATATCGGCTATGAGCAGGACAAATTTCACCACGAAACCGTCGAGGTGACAAACCTGTTACACGAGCAGTCCGCCCATATCGCGCAGGGCGTGGACGCGTCCGAGGACAAGGACGAAGGTGCCGGCGACCAAGGTATCATGTTCGGTTACGCCACCACCGAAACCCCCGCGCTGATGCCAGCGCCGATCCAGTACTCGCACGCGATCCTTCGCCGTCTGGCCGAAGTTCGTAAGAGCGGCGCAGAACCCGCGCTGGGTCCGGACGCGAAATCCCAGCTTTCGGTTATCTACCGTGATGGTAAACCAGTGGGCGTCAGCTCGATCGTTTTGTCGACGCAGCACCTGGACGAAACGCTGACCTCGAAAGACATTCGCGGCATCGTCGAACCTTACATCGCCGAAACGCTGCCCGAAGGCTGGCTGACCAGCGAGACCGAATGGCACGTCAATCCGACGGGCAAGTTCGTTATCGGTGGACCCGACGGTGATGCTGGCCTGACGGGGCGCAAGATCATCGTTGACACTTATGGTGGCGCGGCCCCGCATGGCGGCGGCGCGTTCTCGGGCAAAGATCCGACCAAGGTCGACCGCTCGGCTGCTTACGCTGCGCGCTATCTGGCCAAGAACGTCGTTGCTGCGGGGATGGCGGAACGCTGCACGATCCAGCTGAGCTATGCGATCGGCGTGTCCAAACCTTTGTCTATTTATGCGGATACGCATGGAACAGGGCAGGTTGCGGATGTCGAGATCGAAAAGGCCGTCGGCCAGGTGATGGACCTAACCCCGCGCGGTATCCGGCAGCACCTGCAGCTGAACAAGCCGATCTACCAGCGCACCGCTGCGTATGGCCATTTCGGCCGCGAACCCGATGCGGATGGCGGCTTTAGCTGGGAACGCACCGATCTGGCCGATGCGCTAAAAGCGGCGGTCTGATCCGAAGTAATCGAAGCGCGCCCTAACCGGCGCGCTTTTTCGTTCTGGCGCCGGGGTTGCAACACTTGGACCTGCGCAGTATGGGCACCGCCATGAGCACCCAGACACCAAAACGCCCCCGCAGAAACTTCTATGGCCGCTTTAAGGGCAAGACACTGAAGCAGAGTCAAAAGACGTATCTGAACGAAGATCTCGATGCCCTGTCGCCGGGCGCGGTCGATTGGGAAACCAACCCTGAACGTCACCCGCTGGACCTGGACGCGCTGTTCGGCGGCAAGGATGTCTGGCTTGAGGTTGGCTTCGGCGGTGGCGAGCATCTGGTGCATCAGGCTGCCAGCAATCCCGATATCGGCATTATTGGGGCCGAACCCTACATCAACGGCGTCGCCATGCTCTTGGGCAAGATTCGTCAGGCTGGGGTCGAAAATCTGGCCGTCCATCCCGGTGATGCGCGCGATCTGTTCGACGTATTGCCCGAGGCCAGCATCTCGCGCGCTTTTCTGTTGTACCCGGATCCGTGGCCAAAAACCCGCCACCATCGTCGCCGTTTCGTGACGCAGGAACACCTGGAGCCGCTGGCCCGCGCCCTGAAGCCGGGCTCGATTTTCCGCGTGGCGACCGACATTCCAGATTATGTGCGCCAGACGCTGGAAGAGGTGCCGCGCGCCGGGTTCGAATGGCTGGCCGAGCGCCCCTCGGACTGGCGAGAGCCGTGGGAAGACTGGATTTCCACCCGTTACGAGCAGAAGGCTCTGCGTGAAGGCCGTACGCCACATTATCTGACCTTCCGCCGCAAAGGTTGATTGCGGCTGGACCAAGCGGCCCCAATTCGCTAATCGGCTTGAGCACTGATAGCGAAAACAGGAGCCCCCATGTCCGGACACGGCACGCCCATCCCGATGACCTCGCATCCCTGCGGCCCGTTGACCGGCACGGCAGAGGTGCCCGGTGACAAATCGATCTCGCACCGGTCGCTGATCCTGGGCGCGATGGCAGTAGGCGAGACAAAGATCTCGGGACTGTTGGAGGGCGAGGATGTTCTGGACACCGCAAAGGCCATGCGCGCCTTTGGGGCCGAAGTCACCGATCACGGTGGCGGTGAATGGACTGTGAATGGTGTGGGCGTCGGTGGATTTGCCGAGCCGGACCAAGTGATCGACTGCGGAAACTCCGGTACTGGTGTGCGTCTGATCATGGGCGCTATGGCGACCTGCCCGATCACGGCGACTTTTACCGGTGATGCCAGCCTGAACAAACGCCCAATGGCGCGTGTCACCGACCCGCTGGCGTTATTTGGAACGCAATCGGTGGGCCGTTCCGGTGGGCGTTTGCCAATGACCATCGTTGGTGCGGTCGATCCGGTTCCGGTCCGCTATGAGGTGCCTGTGCCCTCGGCGCAGGTTAAATCCGCTGTGCTGCTGGCCGGTTTGAACGCACCGGGCAAAACGGTTGTGATCGAGAAAGAAGCCACCCGCGACCATTCCGAACGTATGCTGGCGGGCTTCGGTGCCGAGATCACGGTCGAGGATACCGATGAGGGCCGGGTGATCACCCTGACCGGACGCCCAGAGCTGAAACCGCAGGTCATCGCAGTCCCGCGCGATCCGTCCAGCGCGGCGTTTCCGGTCTGCGCGGCGCTCATCACGCCCGGTTCGGACGTGCTGGTGCCGGGCATCGGCCTTAACCCGACCCGTGCAGGTCTGTTCACCACGTTGCGTGAGATGGGCGCGGACCTGACTTATGAGAATGAGCGCGAAGAGGGAGGAGAGCCCGTCGCCGACCTGCGCGCAAAGTACTCGCCCAATATGAAGGGCATCAACGTGCCGCCGGAACGGGCGGCTTCGATGATCGACGAATATCCGGTTCTGTCCGTGATCGCGGCGAATGCCACCGGCACCACGATGATGGGCGGTGTGAAAGAATTGCGCGTCAAGGAAAGCGACCGGATCGACGCGATGGCTCGCGGGTTGCGCGCCAATGGCGTGACCGTGGACGAAGGCGAAGAATGGTGGTCCGTCGAGGGGCTGGGTATCGGCAACGTCCCGGGTGGCGGCACTTGTGAGAGCTTTCTGGACCACCGCATTGCCATGTCGTTCATGATTCTGGGCATGGGTGCCAAGAAGGGCGTTACCGTTGATGATGCTGGTCCGATCGCCACCTCCTTCCCGATTTTTGAACCGCTGATGGCCACTTTGGGTGCACAATTGCAGCGCAACAATCGTCCGGTTTAATGTCTGGCATGCCCTTCACAGTCGCCATTGACGGCCCTGCCGCAGCAGGAAAAGGAACGATCTCCAAAGCGGTCGCGGCGCAGTTCGGGTTTGCCCATCTGGACACCGGTCTGTTGTACCGGGCCGTCGGGCGCCGGACCCTGCAAGGCATGGAGCCTATTGTTGCGGCGCAGGCTCTTACACCCGAAGAGCTGGAGCAGGGCGATCTGCGCACGGCAGAAATCGCTCAGGCGGCGTCCAGGGTCGCCGTCATCCCCGAGGTTCGGGCCGCTCTGATTGAATTCCAACGGGCCTTTGCGCGTCGAACGGGGGGGGCGGTATTGGATGGCCGCGATATCGGTACGGTTATCTGCCCCGAGGCAGAGGTGAAACTGTTCGTTACTGCCAGCCCCAAGGTTCGGGCCGAGCGCCGTTTCCTTGAACTCGCCGCAAAGGGCAGTGATGTTACGCGGGATCAGGTGTTGTCAGATGTCCGTGAACGCGACGCGCGCGATGCAGAACGCAGCACCGCTCCGATGAAACCGGCTGAAGACGCCGTACTGCTGGACACTTCGGACCTGAGCATCGAGGACGCCTTGGCCAAAGCTGTTGAGATCGTTGAAAATGCAAGGCCCGCGAACCTTTGATATCGCGAGCCTTGGCTGGGGGAGCCCAGACTACAGTTCTCCGACAGCGATGTTTTTGATCTTCGACCACTGATCATCAGCGGTTTGTGATGTCGCTGCTACGTTCTCAAGAAACGCAGCACGTGTTTCCGCGTTCAGGAACAGGTAGAGTTTACCATCTGCAACCAAGTACTGATCCGGGTCGCCGTCGAACTTCTTGCCCACGGACACGCCAAAGGAACAGAATCCGCCATGCTGCGGCAAGTAAGCCGCTGGGTTGGCTTCGAACGCTTCGCGGTTGGTGGCACTGGTAAAGTAGTATGATGCGCCGTCAAACGTCGCGGAATGGGTCGCAAATCCTTCAACGGGATTGCCGTCGTTGACCAGCGCCACAAGATCGACGCCATGCGCGGCCAGCGGCGCGCCAGCGGCGGAAATGCCGTTTGAAACATTGATCTCATCCGCCGCAAAAGCCGGAGCGGCAACAAGCGGCAAGGTCGCGATCAGGGTGGTCAGAACCAGGGATTTCATTGTGTTTTCCTTTCCTGTGCAGGTTCGGGCCGGCGGGTCTGCCAGCCGCTGAACCAAAGCTAGGTGCGGGGTTCTGAACGAGCTATCGCAGCAAGCCCCAAGTATCTTGCAGATCGTTCAAAGCTGTAGGTGGGCTGGAAATACTCTTCACCAAGCTTTGTTTGGTCAGGTTCGCTGTCGGTTCCTATTGTCGAATTGTAGCCTGCAGGAGCGATGCCATGATCCGACTAGCCTTATTGCTATTTTTCCTTGCCGGAAGTCTGGCGGCCCAGGAGGCCAAGGAACCCGAACCACCGATGACATATGAACGTCTGGGCAAGATCCTCTTTGCGCTTGATCCCGAGGCGCAGCCGTTCGGGCCGGGGTTCGAGTTGAAGGTGTCGGATGTTACGGTGCTGGTTGTCACAGACATCAACGCTGACAGGATGCGGGCGATGGTGGCGGTCAGCAGCGCCGGTGAATTGTCGTCCGAGGATCTGAGGCGTGTAATGCAGGCAAATTTCGACAGTACGCTGGATGCGCGCTACGCGATCGCCAATGGCACCTTGTGGGCTGCCTTCATTCACCCGTTGTCTCGACTGAACAAAGAGCAATTGATCTCGGGGCTGGCCCAGACCGTGAATATCGCAAGGACTTACGGAACCCTGTATTCCAGCGGTGCGGCGGAATTTGGCGGCGGTGACAGCCATGATCTGCAGCGTGAACTGATTGAAGAACTTCTGAAAAAAGGCGAGGAGATCTGAGTGTCACTTGGAATTCGCCCTTTTTTGCTGCCAAAACGGCCGTTGCGTCACAGACCCTAGATGGATGCCAGAAAGCTGCTATAGTCTCTTATTAGCTAAAAGGGAAAGCTGCTCAAAAAGCCTAAAAAAGGGCAGGCAGCTACATAATCCCTAAAGCCAACAGGGACAGAAAAAACATGAACAATCGTTTGAGTAAAATCACCATCGTTGGTGGTGGAACGGCGGGTTGGATGACCGCGCTGATTCTGGACATGGTGTTTTCACGCACTTCAGCAACCAAGGATCGCCCGCGCATCTGCCTGATCGAAAGCCCCAATATCTCGACCGTGGGAGTCGGCGAGGCCACAGTGCCGCGTATGCCGGTCACGCTCCGTCAGGCGGGCATTTCAGAGCGGGATTTTTTCCGTGAAACTAACGCGTCATTCAAACTGGGCGTGAAGTTTTGCAATTGGAACAAGGATGCCAAGGGTAATCGCATCGACTATGTGAACCCGTTTGCCCACGGCCAATTGTTGGAAGGCTTGGAGGCCGCCGAGTATTTCCTGCGCTTCGGCAATGGAGATCGGGACTATACGCAGTCCATCTCGCCGCACGATGATCTTGCCCGCCTGTGCAAGGGCGCACGGCAGTTGGGGCAGCCTGAGTTTGAGCAGCGGTTCGGCTATGCCTATCATCTGGATGCAGTGAAGTTCGCAGGTATGCTGACAACGGTCTGCACCAAGCGCGGCGTGGAGCACATCCAGGACGAGGTGAAATCGGTTGAATTGGATGAGCAAGGCAACGTCAGCCATCTGATGCTCGAGCGTAAAGGCCGTCACGATATCGAGATGGTGATCGATTGCACCGGGTTCCGCGGGTTGATCATCAATCAGGCTCTGGGCGAGCCATTCATGGATTACTCGGAGTACCTGCCGAATGATCGCGCAATGGCGTTGCAGATTGAACACCCTGATCCCGAGAAGATCGAAAGCGTCACGCGGTCTACCGCGCTGGGCGCAGGTTGGACATGGCGTGTGCCGCTCTACAACCGTGTGGGCACGGGCTATGTGTATTCGTCCGCGCATCGGACGGACGATCAGGCGGCGGATGAATACCTTGAATGGCTGGGCGACAGCGGGAAAGGACTTACGCCGCGTGTGATCCCGATGCGCGTCGGTCGCGTGCGCAACGCCTGGGTCAAGAACTGTTTGGCAATTGGTCTGTCTGGCGGGTTTATCGAGCCACTTGAGAGTACCGCGATCCATATGATTGATCATGCGGTGCGCTGGTTCGCCGAGCACCTGCCGACGCGAGATATCGAGCCGTCGTTGCGGTCGAGATATAACCGGCAGATGAATAAGCTCTATGATGAGGTTCTGGACTTCATCTGTCTGCATTATCGCCTGGGCAATCGCACGGATGATCAATACTGGATCGACGCGCGCACCGAGATGAAGTTGCCGGATCGATTGGCCGAGAACCTGGAGTTGTGGCAGCACCGCCTGCCGATGGAGCACGACATCGAGTTCGCAACGCTGTTCAATTTCCGTGTTTATCAGACGGTTCTTTTGGGCAAGCAGGTCTATGATACCGGCTATGGAACCGGCATCCGCGACCGTCTTCGGCCTTTAAAAAGGCCGATTTGGTTCCAGTGGTGGAAGGGCGCAAAAGTGGACCTTGCGCAGATACTCAAATCAATGCCGGATCACAAAACGCTGCTGCGTGATATACGAGGAGAACTGGAGCGACCAGCCTTCAAAAAAATGGCGGCGGCGAAGCCGACGGTGGCGATGCCGGGCGCAGCACCGGCACCTCTTGTGATCCAGAACATGCCGAACCTTGCAGAAATTCAAAGCGGCGCGAAGGATCTTCAACTGTTCTAGAGGTTTTTTGCGCTCATTGCGGGAACCATTTGAAACGAGGAAGAAGGGCGGGGCTTCAAGCCTCGGCCTTCAGGGCGATCAAAGGGGTGGCAAATAGATCAAGGCGGCGCGTTGAAACGCTGTCCCCCTGTGGGCGATCGTTGAGCCGTACGCGGGCCGTGAATACCGCTCAGGTCAATGACGAACACTTTTCCGGAGGTAGAGCGCAGTTGAGCGGTAGTGACAACAACGACCTGCCACGTGCTTTGATCAACGAACTCCTAAGAAAATTGAGCTAGAGCGCCGGGCCTTCACGCAGCTTGTCCTGCTCGGACGGCGTGGGCGTGTGATTGAAAACGAAGGCCGTGCGGCAGGCTTCTTCTCCACCCAACTCCTCGATCTTTTTGCGCTGATCAGCAAAGGCGCGGGCGTTGACCTCTTCAGGATCGCAGATTTCACGCAGGCGCCGTTCTCCTTCGATCAACGCTGCTTGGATGATCGGATCATTCACCCCATCCAGCGCGCGATTGATTTGCTCATGCGGATCGGCGACCAAATCGAACAATTGTGGGGGCTGGCCGACATAGTAGACGTATTTCCAGTTGCCCCACCGCACCATGAAACTGCCGGTTTTTGATCCTCCGTCGTGGTACTCACTGAAACCAGTCCGGTTCGGGTCGTCCGGCGCATTGGCCAAGTCCAACAAAGAGAGGCCGGGCTGAGTGGCATTGGCCTTATCGTCTGACACACCGCAGACGTCCCGGGCCGTCGCCGCAATATCCGTCAAGTTCGTGCATGTGGTGACATGCCGACCCGCCGGAATGCCGGGGCCCGCCATGATCATTGGAACACCTGCGCTGGCCTCGTACATGACCTGCTTGGTCCAGAACCCTTGGTCGCCCATCATGTCACCGTGGTCCGACACATAGATTACCACTGTATTCTCGGCCTGACCGCTGTCGGACAGCGCCTTTAGAATACGCCCGACGCAATCGTCCATAAGCGATGTCAGGCCATAGTAGGCTGCCTTGGCTTCACGCATCTTCTGTTCGTCAAAATAGTCATCGTAGTTGAAGAACGAGGCGATGTTGCGCAGTTCCTCGTGGTCAGGCAGACCATTGCCGTAGCCAATGGGCAAGTCCATCTCGGCGGGATCATACAGGTCGTACCATTCCTTGGGGCAGGTCAGCGGATAGTGCGGACTGACAAGGGAAACGAATGCAGCCCACGGTTGGTCCTGACGCGCGGGGTCAGCGAGCCACGCCTCGGACGCAGCAGTGATGTCCAGATCGTAGTCGGTATATGTGCTGGAACCCACGCCGACATCTCCGGCCAATTCAGCGGCTGAGTCGTAGGCGGGTGGGTTTTCACGAAGCAATCCTACCGCCCAGCCGACGCCGCCAACCACATGCATTGGAAGGATCTCTTGGCTGAATCCGTTGTCGTCCTCGACCGAGCGGAAGTGCAGTTTGCCAATTGATGCCACCTCACGCCCGGCGCTCCGCAACTGTCGCATCCAGCTGCGTGGCTCTCCGTTGTACGGTGTCGCGCTGTCCCAGTTACCTGTCGTGTGCACCCAGTCACCGGTCGCCAGCGCCGCCCGCGTAGGTACGCACATGGGCGAGGGCGTGTAGGCGGAGTCAAACATTGTGCCACGTGCGGCCAGCGCGTCCAGGTTCGGCGTTTTGACGATCGGGTGGCCAGCGCAGCCCATCGCGTCTTTGCGGTGTTCATCCGAGATAATGACGAGAAAGTTTGTGTGCTGGCTCATTGGGTCCTCCGCTCGTACCAAAGGTTTGCCAGAAGGGCCCGACTTTCTGTTCGATATACGACACGGGTCGTCGGAAATAGCCATTGTCATCAGGGTAATTGGGGTGCCCGGTCGCCGGTTGCGCTTCAAATTATTAGATGTAATAACATACCAAATCGAAAGCAAAGTACGGCAATAGATTTCAGGGCAGAAATCTGGTTGTTGGGGCAATCCTCTGAGGCAGGCAGTGGCTGATCGTAGAAAGACACGAAATTTGCGTAGCCAGATCAAGCGGCGCAGGCGAGTTGGTTCGCCGATGAAGGCCTATGACGCATTGCCTGCCGAATTGCGGCAATGGCTTTCTTCGGCTTGCTTGCCCTGGAGTCCAAAGTCGGCCCTGCGCATTTGGAACAAGGCAGGCGGAACACATAACCCTTCTGCGGCCTGTGCCCGTCTGAATGCGATTGAGCATTCCATGCTGAGGCGGGACGCAGGGGTGTGGGGCACAGGAGGCGGAACTGACGGGCCGGATCGCATCTAAGGGGGTTCAGGCCCCGTATTTTAAGGCTTTCCTCTTGCACCCGTCGGAGATTCCGCCTATACGCGCGCTGTCAACACAAGGGCGGTCAACGTCCGGATGGCGTATCTGAGCAGGGCCGGGAAACCTCGGCCCTTTGTGTTTGTTTGCTCAGGGGCGCGCCGGGTCACGCCTGAAGACATCATGAAACAAGACCGGCGGAGACAACCGCTCGGCCAGCAAAAACGTACTGTAAAGGAAAACAACGCCACATGGCTAACGCATCCATGGAGGAATTCGAAGCCCTCCTGAACGAAAGCTTCGAAATGGACACACCCGAAGAGGGTTCTGTTGTCAAAGGTAAGGTTCTGGCGATCGAAGCCGGCCAAGCCATCATCGACGTAGGCTACAAAATGGAAGGCCGCGTTGATCTGAAAGAATTCGCAAATCCCGGCGAAGCCCCTGAAATCGCTGTTGGTGACGAGGTAGAAGTTTACCTGCGCGCCGCAGAAAACGCCCGTGGCGAAGCCGTCATCTCGCGTGAGATGGCCCGCCGTGAAGAGGCATGGGACCGTCTGGAAAAAGCATATGCCGACGACCAGCGCGTCGAAGGTGCAATCTTTGGTCGCGTCAAAGGTGGCTTCACCGTCGATCTGGGTGGCGCAGTTGCGTTCCTGCCCGGCTCGCAGGTTGACGTTCGCCCTGTGCGCGATGCTGGCCCGCTGATGGGTCTGAAGCAGCCGTTCCAGATTCTGAAAATGGACCGCCGCCGTGGCAACATCGTTGTTTCGCGTCGGGCAATCCTGGAAGAATCGCGTGCCGAACAGCGTGCCGAAGTCATCGGCAACCTGTCCGAAGGTCAGACCGTCGAGGGTGTTGTCAAGAACATCACCGAATACGGTGCATTCGTTGACTTGGGCGGCGTTGACGGCCTGCTGCACGTCACCGACATGGCATGGCGCCGTGTGAACCACCCGTCCGAGATCCTGACGATCGGCGAAACCATCAAGGTTCAGGTCATCAAGATCAACAAAGAGACCCACCGCATCAGCCTGGGCATGAAGCAGCTGCAGGAAGATCCGTGGGATCTGGTTGCTGCCAAGTACCCGCTGGGCTCGGTCCATCAGGGTCGCGTCACCAACATCACCGACTACGGCGCGTTCGTCGAGCTGGAAGCCGGTGTCGAAGGTCTGGTGCACGTGTCCGAGATGTCCTGGACCAAGAAAAACGTCCACCCCGGCAAGATCGTTTCGACCAGCCAGGAAGTCGACGTCATGGTTCTGGAAATCGACGGCGCCAAGCGTCGCGTGTCTCTGGGCCTGAAGCAGACTCAGCGCAACCCATGGGAAGTGTTTGCAGAAACACACCCCGAGGGCACCGAGGTCGAAGGCGAAGTCAAGAACATCACCGAATTCGGTCTGTTCATTGGCCTCGAAGGCGACATCGACGGCATGGTTCACCTGTCGGACCTGTCCTGGGACGAGCGTGGCGAGGATGCGATCCAGAACTACCGCAAAGGCGACATGGTTTCGGCCGTTGTCTCGGAAGTTGACGTGGAAAAAGAGCGTATCTCGCTGTCGATCAAAGCCCTGGGCGGTGACAAGTTCGCCGAGGCCGTGGGCGGCGTGAAGCGTGGCTCGGTCATCACCGTTGAAGTGACCGCGATCGAAGATGGCGGCATCGAGGTCGAATACGAAGGCATGAAGTCGTTCATCCGTCGTTCGGACCTGTCGCGTGACCGTGCTGAGCAGCGCCCCGAGCGTTTCTCGGTCGGTGACAAGGTCGACGTCCGCGTCACCAACGTCGACAGCAAGACCCGTCGTCTGGGCCTGTCGATCAAGGCACGCGAGATCGCCGAAGAGAAAGAGGCCGTGGAACAGTACGGTTCTTCCGACTCAGGCGCCTCGCTGGGCGATATCCTGGGCGCAGCGCTGAAATCCGGCGACTAAGCCGGGGCAGCAGTCCTAGCCGAATTTACGGCCCCGCGCAGACGCGCGGGGCCGTTTTTGTTGCGAATCAATATGTTCCAATTTTTGGGCTTATTCCGGCTGTCGTTCATGCTTTTGGCGCAGAAATTGCGCGAACAGGCGAAAAATCGCGCGAATTTGCTGTAAAATGAAGGCTTTGCACACAGAGTTTACGTTCCCCCGAACTCGGTTTTTTCCTATACTGTCCAGAACACTAGACATGGTTAACCGGTCGCCTGGGAGGGTAACGCACATGATCCGTTCAGAACTGATTCAGAAAATCGCCGACGAGAACCCGCATCTCTATCAGCGTGACGTCGAGCGGATCGTGAATACCGTGTTCGAAGAAGTAACCGACGCCATGGCGCGCGGTGACCGTGTCGAACTGCGCGGCTTCGGTGCATTTTCCGTGAAACAAAGGGATGCGCGCGTGGGCCGCAACCCAAGAACTGGCGAAACCGTTCAGGTTGAAGAAAAATGTGTTCCGTTTTTCAAAACTGGCAAGTTGCTACGGGACCGTTTGAACGGTAAAGCCTAGGCTATGATGCGCTACCTTCGATATGCTTTCTTGGCGGTCCTTGGGATCGCCCTTGTGTCGATCTCGCTGGCCAACCGCCAGATTGTCGAACTGAAATTGATGCCGGATGCCCTTGCCGAAATGCTGGGGTTCAACTTTGCTACCTCCTTGCCCTTGTTCCTGGTGGTGCTGGGCGGTGTGGTCGCCGGGCTGGTCATCGGGTTCCTGTGGGAATGGCTGCGCGAGCATAAGCACCGCCGTGACGCTTCGGCCAAAACCGGCGAGGTGCGCAAGCTTGAGCGTGAGGTCAAGAAGCTCAAGAAGAAGCAGAGCGAAGGTCAGGATGAAGTTCTGGCCCTGCTGGACGAAGCCAGCTGAGGCACTTCAATGCCAGATGTAGCAGTCAAAATCTGCGGGTTGACCGCGCCTGATCACGTGCGTGCCGCGGCTGAGGCCGGCGCGCGCTATGTCGGCTTTGTGTTCTTCCCCAAATCTCCCCGGCATTTGGAAATCGACGCGGCAGCAAAGCTGGCGCAACTGGTGCCCGCGGGAATCGCCAAGGTTGCCTTGACCGTGAATGCCTCGGATGAAGAGCTGGATAACATCCTGGCCAGTGTCCCTTTGGACATGCTTCAACTGCACGGAAAAGAAACACCAGCGCGGGTTTCGGACGTGCGCGAAAGGTTTGGCCTGCCGGTGATGAAGGCGGTCGGTATTGCCGAGGCCGAAGACCTGAGCGCGATTGATCTGTATTCCGAAGTGGCCGATCAGTTGCTGATCGACGCGAAACCGCCGCGCACCTCAGAATTGCCGGGGGGCAACGGCTTGGCGTTTGACTGGCGTCTGTTGGCGGGCAGGAAGTACTGGCAGCGGCCGTGGATGCTGGCCGGAGGGTTGACGCCGGAAAACGTCGCGGAAGCGATCCGTATGACCGGCGCGAAACAGGTTGATGTCTCTTCAGGGGTGGAAAGTTCTCCGGGAGTTAAAGACCTCATTAAGATTCGGGAATTTTTATCCGCCGCCCGTTGATCTGTCCGACTGGTTCCCCCGTATATAGCTGTGGGAGGGATGGATATGCTCGCAGCGATCGGCGGGGTTACCCTAAAACATTGGTACAATGCGCCCGAGTTCTTTTGGCGTGCCGGGCAAGCGTTGAAGCAGGCGCAAGGCGATCCCTTGTGTGAACATGCGCAGCTGTTCCCGCACAATGGGCTCTATTTTTCGCTCAGTGTCTGGCAGGATGTCGAGGCGATGCTGACCTTTGCCCATTCGGGTCCTCATCGGCGCGTTTTGGAAGTGTCGGACCGATTATCGGTCACGCATGAGTTCCAACACTTTTCATGCATCGCAGTTCCAACGCAAGAACAGGCGCTGCGGATTTGGAAGCATCGGTATCAGCCTGCGGAATGATACGTTTTGCCATGGCAAATCCCGCCGCCACCACCTATGAACAACGGGTACGACGAGGGAGACACCCATGGCCAACGATCTTTTCAATTCCTTCATGTCCGGTCCTGATGAGCAGGGGCGCTTTGGCATCTTCGGCGGGCGGTTTGTCAGCGAAACACTGATGCCGCTGATCCTTTCGCTGGAAGAGGAATATGAGAAGGCAAAGGATGACCCGACCTTCTGGGCCGAAATGGATGACCTATGGGCCAACTATGTGGGTCGCCCGTCGCCTCTGTATTTCGCAGAACGCCTGACCGACCATCTGGGCGGTGCGAAGATTTACCTCAAACGTGATGAACTGAACCACACTGGCGCACACAAGATTAACAACGTGCTGGGCCAGATCATTCTGGCGCGTCGCATGGGCAAGACCCGGATCATCGCGGAAACCGGGGCAGGGCAGCACGGCGTGGCCACTGCCACCGTCTGTGCCAAGTTCGGCCTGAAATGCGTGGTCTACATGGGCGCGCATGACGTGCAGCGTCAGGCGCCCAACGTCTTCCGCATGCGTTTGCTGGGCGCCGAAGTGATTCCGGTGACCTCCGGGCGCGGCACGCTGAAAGACGCGATGAACGACGCGCTGCGTGACTGGGTGACCAACGTGCGCGACACGTTCTACTGCATTGGCACCGTGGCTGGTCCGCACCCGTACCCGGCAATGGTACGCGACTTCCAGTCGATCATCGGCAAGGAAGCCAAAGAGCAGATGATGAAGGCCGAGGGCCGTTTGCCCGACACGATCATCGCTGCCATCGGCGGCGGGTCGAACGCTATGGGCCTGTTCTACCCGTTCCTCGACGACAAATCGGTCAATATCATCGGCGTCGAAGCCGGTGGCAAAGGCGTAAACGAGAAGATGGAACACTGCGCATCGCTGACTGGCGGTCGCCCGGGCGTTTTGCATGGCAACCGCACCTATCTGCTGCAGGATGATGACGGTCAGATCCTCGAAGGGTATTCGATCTCGGCTGGCCTGGACTACCCGGGTATCGGCCCTGAACACTCGTGGCTGAACGATATTGGCCGTGCGAACTATGTCTCAATCACCGACAAAGAGGCGCTGGAGGCGTTCCAGCTGTGCTGCGCCACCGAAGGCATCATCCCGGCGCTGGAACCAAGCCACGCACTGGCTCACGTAATGAAAATCGCGCCGGATCTGCCCAAGGATCACCTGATCTGCATGAACATGTGCGGGCGGGGTGACAAGGATGTTCAGACCGTCGCGAAGTATCTGAATTTCGACATGTCGGATACCGAGGGCCGCTCGGCGGACTAACCAAATCCCGGGGCTTTGCGCCCCGGGTGTTTCATGCCACCTTGCGGGGCATGCAGGACGCATCCAGTTCGGAAAAACTCGATCAAAAATACGACGCCGCAGCCCCGGGCTGGGCCGACAAAATGCGTCTGCTTGGATATTTTGATGCCTATCTGGGTTTTCTCTCGACCGGATCGGCAGCGAGTCTTGGCGAAAATGCGTTGGATGTGGGTTGCGGGACAGGCGCTTTTGCCGAAGCGCGCGCGGTCATCCGACACGAAGGACGCGTTACCCTGATGGAGCCGTCGGGGAAAATGCTTGATCAGGCCAAGCATGCTTTGGCCAAGCGGGGCGTAACTGCAGACACTGTGCTCTCACGTTTGGAGGACTATCAGTCAGCCGAGCCATTCGACTGTGTTCTTGCCGCCCATGTCCTTGAGCATTGCGAGGACCCAACCGACGCCTTACGCCGAATGCGCCGGTTGGCAGCCCCTGCGGCGAAGCTTTGGCTGGTTGTCAGCAAACCACACTGGAGTAACGCCATCATTTGGTTCCAATGGCGCCACCGGTCCTACAGACCGCGAAGAGTGGCAGAAATGCTTGAAGATGCAGGGTGGCTTTTGGAGGCGGAGCACAGTTTTCCAACCGGCCCGCCATCACGCACGTCGCGCGGCTACTTGGCCCGGGCTATGTGATATTCAAACGGCTGCCGGGCGAGTGCCGTCAGCCACGCGTCAGTTCTGATACAACACGGTTTCGAAGCCTTCGAACTGAGGTGGTCCCATCAGCGCGGATTGCGTGTTGCCTTTACCCGCATTCCTGTGTGCGTCCCGGAATTGTTCGGATTTGGTCCAGGCTTCGAAATCGTTCCTGCTGTCCCAGATCACGTGGCTGGAATACAGACGGTAACCTTCGCCCTCAGGGCCCTTTAAAAGACGGAATTCCTGAAAGCCCGGCAACTCCTTCAGGCGGCTTTCCCGGTCCTTCCAGACGGTTTCGAAATCGGCTTCGCTGCCCAGACGGACTTTGAAGCGGTTCATGGCGATAAAGCTCATAGCCTACCTCGTTTGTTTGACGTTTACGCGCTTGCTAAACAAAGTGTCGGCTGGCGGGTTTCTTTGATGACTTTTTTTGATCGGCGTCAATCGGGTTGAGCTGCATATTGGCGCAAAATAACGATTGGAACGATGTCCAGCGCCCGTTGATGCGTTGCCTCAAGATGGACCTTGGGCGCGCAACCTTCGTCATGGGCTTGCAGGAACCTTGCCGCACACAGACACCAGCTGTCACCAGGCTTTAAACCGGGAAAATTGAACTCGGGGCGCGGTGTGCTGAGGTCATTGCCGACATATTTTGAGTAAGCCAGAAATTCGGCCGTCATGACTGCGCAGACCGTATGGCTGCCCTGATCTTCGACGCAGGTGTTGCAGGCGCCATCCCGAAAGAACCCGGTCAACGGATCGCGGGAACACGAGGCAAGAACGCCCCCCAGAACATTTATGCTATCGAGCTTTTGCATAGGCACACCTTACAGGCTTTGCGCGATGCTGCGGAACATTTCTATGTTGGCCTCGTTGACGCCCTTGTCACGAAAGCTGCGGTCGGCCCCCGTCGAGACGATAAGAACGCCTCGCGGCTGGTCGAAATAGATGTACTGGCCATAGACGCCACGGGCCAGAAACTCGCCTTCATGCGCGCCGAGGGGAATCCACCACTGATACCCATAGCCGATTTTTCCGGCCTCGGTCGGGGCGCTGGGAAACACTGACTGGGCAATCCATTCGGCAGGTACGATCTGCTGGCCGTTATGCTGGCCGTTTTGCAGGATCATCTGCCCGAACCGGGCAAAGTCGCGAGTGGTGAAGTTCAGCCCGCCCAGCACAAAGGCCACTCCGGCGCCGTCGGTGACGTAATAGCCGTCGCGTTCAAGGCCCAGCGGCTGAATGATCTTTTCGGTCAACAGTTCAGTCACCGACCGGCCCGTCGCCCCGCGGATCACCATGCCGATGACATGCGTGTCGATAGATACGTATTGCCATGTCTCGCCGGGTGTCGCGAAAGTCTCATTCAGTGAGGCGGCGAAATCGTCCAACTCTCCGCCCAGTGCAACGACACGACCCATGCGGTTGATGTCTGAATCGTAGTCCAGATAATCCTCGTCGAAGGTGACGCCACTGGCCATGTTCAGCACGTTGCGGATCGTCGCGCCGTCATAGGCGGTTCCTTCCAGTTTCGGCGCATATTTGACCACAGGGTCATCAAGTGAGTCGATCGTACCTTCGGACATCAGGATGCCGAAAAGGGCGGACAGGTAACTCTTGGCGACGGACCATGAAATCCGGCGGTCCTCAGGGGTTGTGCCCAGATAATACTCTTCGAACCGGATCTGCCCGTCCTGCATCACTAGCAGAGACGTAACAACCCGGTCTTCGATCCAGGCATCCGTTCCACCGGGCAGATCAAACCCGGGCCCATAGGGCAGTTCATAGGTCGGACCGTCACCTCGCGGTAGATCAACGGTGAGGAAGGCGTCGTTCATGTGAGAGAAGTTGTGAACGATCTTTTCTTCGGTAAACAAAGAGTTCACGGCCATCAGGCGCTGAATTTCTTCGCGCTTCCAAAAGCCCACAACCACGGCCGCCAGCACCAGCATCAATAGGATGCGCAGCACCCATTTCATCAGGACCCGCATATGACACCTCCCGTTTTCGTACTGTATTGGACCGCGGCGTGGTCGAGTTCGCAATTGAGACGTAACGGCAACATCAATGGCTCTATTTGAACTTGTCCAGCAGTTTTTGCATGGCTGACCGTTCGTCGGCCTCGGGTTCCGGTGCCGACTTGGCCGCCGGTTTTGCAGGCGTCGCAGGGGATTTCGACGACCGCGGCGGCGCCGTCCGCAACGCGACTGCGTTCATGAACTTGCCACCATCACCGTTGGCCAGATGGGCAGCTCCATCCGAAACACCCCGCAGCACGTCATCCAGCCAGTCCGCGTCGGCTTTGGCAAAATCACTGAGGACATAGGGCGAGACCATTTCCTTGCGCCCTGGATGTCCGATCCCCAGACGCACGCGGTCATAGGCCGGGCTGATATGCTCGTGGATCGAACGCAACCCGTTGTGGCCTGCGTGGCCGCCACCCGCTTTGACGCGGACTTTGCCCGGGGCTAGGTCCAGTTCGTCGTGAAAGACGGTCACATCGGTTGAGTCGAGCTTATAGAACCGCATTGCCTCACCCACGGACTGGCCCGAGCGGTTCATGAAGGTTTGCGGTTTGATCAGCAAAACCTTGTCCGAGCCCAATCGACCCTCGGAAATTTCCGCCTGAAACTTGGATTTCCATGGGCCGAACCCATGATCGTCGGCTATCCTGTCCAGAGCCATGAAGCCGATATTGTGCCGGTTCCGGGCATACTTCTGACCCGGATTTCCCAGTCCGACAAATAGTTTCATGGCTCTGCTCCGCGCTTCCTTGTTCGCTTTACCTTCTCATGCCCCGAATTGGATCGGAAATCCAGCCGGGGCAGGGCGCAAGGGACGGGTCTCAGCCTTCAGGCGTGTACCAGATGGGTGAGGTATAGGCGCGCTCGGTCGTGGTCATTGGCACGTCGGAGTCCATCTGAACATTGAACCGCTTCGCCTCGTAAGCTGTCCAGCGCGGTGTCGGTATTTCGATGACGCGGACGTAATAGAACGCCCGTTGTGACGGATCGAAATTGGGATCCTGCCAATAGGTGATCAGTTCCGATGCGCCTATCGTATTGGTCCAGGTGGCGTTTTCCACGTCTACAGTGTCTCCGACCGCGGGCAGCTTGCCGTCTGCTCCGGGTGTGCGATCACCGCCCCACGCAACATCATAGACCTTTTCACCGCGCGTCCCGTCGGCGTTCAACCAGCCTTTGATGACCTGAACCCGGTCAAGGTTTCCGCTGTAGGGGTCTTTCAGCGCTGCAATCAGGAAGTTTGGCGCGCCGTCGCCCGGGTTGCTCGGCAAGTCTGACCCCATCGGAACGCCTTTGGCATAGCCGATATCGGCTGGCAGTCGGGAAAGGGCATCCTCTTCGGCAAAGTCCCAGCCTCCAAAGAACCGCACGAGGATACGAGAGCCGGTGGTACCATAGACCTCGCGCCGCTCCAGTGCATCAAAGATTGCCTCGCGGGTGTTTTCAGTGGCCCAAACCGCCGCATATCCACCCGAGGCCTGTTTCCATCCATAAATGGAAAACTCCGGATCGGGGGCCTCGATCACCAGATGCTCCCACCGGTTGGGCTCAGGTTCCACGCCGGAATGCTTGCCAAAGAAGTTTTCCTCTTCCACAGCGGCCATGCCGGTATGCGCATCGGTCGAGCCGATCTGGCCGACCTTGTAGGGATTGATGCCCAACTGCTCTTCCAGCATCAGGCCAGTTTTATATGCCTCACGCGAGTATTCGTATTGCAGCATATCCTGAGTTTTGGCTTCGGTGCCGTTCAGGTTCGACGCATCCCATGTGTCGAAGTCGGCAAACTCGTCATCCGGGCTGAGGAATGGATGCGCCTCACTGTCACCTTTGATCTGGGTGGTTTCGATGACCGGTTCGAACCGGGCGCGCAAACGTGCGTTTTCCTCGGTCAATGGAGTGCCGTCAAAATTCGATACTGAAAAGAGCCGCCCGTTGGACAAGTTGCCGTTATGCGGAATTGCCAAAACGTCACCACCGGTCCGATCTTCGTAGCCAGCCAGATGCGCCCAAAGGTCTTCGGGGTTTTTGCTGTCGAATTGCGAGAACGGCAGTACCTGGTTGGCCATGGTCGCGCCGTCCCTGAAAATCACGTTGCGGTGGATATTGTCTCCGCCCTCGGACGTCCATTCGTACCCGATCAACGCTGTAAAGACGCCGGGTTCGTTGTACTGGTCTGCCAGAGAGGTGTAGTCTTGCCACGCGTCCTTGATCGCTTTTGGATTGTCGATCGGAGGTTCGTCTCCGGACAGCGACGCCACGATTTCCATAGCCGTGGCAAAGATCACGTCATTGTCGTTGCTGGTCAGCGCGTCGTACCAGGCTTTGCCCTGTGGCGTGGACAGGACGTTCTGATCCCCACCAAGTAGCTGAGGCATCAGCCCGTACATTTCTGCATGGTCCGAGATGACAAGCCAATCCAGTGGGCGAGAGAGCTTTGCCTGCAATCCGTGCGTCGTCGTGACCTCATGGCCTTTTGCGAACCGAAATGCGTCTTCCTGACTGAGACGGGTCATGGTTCCTGCATCCACGGACACCTCGGTGTGAAGATGCGTATCGCCCCACAGCGGCCTGGTCGGGAAGGTTCGACCGGCGTAGGGCGAGAAGTGATCCGAGGTGAACCGTTCGGCGACGTCTTCCTGACTGGGCAGCGTGTCCTGCACCTGGGCAATAGCCGCAGAGCCAGAGACTGCACCGACGGTAATTGAAATGAGGGCGGATAGAAAATTGGATTGGCGTTTCATAATCGCGGGCTCCACTGAACTAATCGATGGGCTTGTGGCTTTCCAACAGGGCCACTGGCAGCGAACCTAGCACAACCTGCGATCAAATGCGAAAATTCGCATCTGACACAAAAAAACGGGGCTCCGATAGAACCCCGTTTCAAAATCAGAACAGTTGAAACTGAACTTATTCTTCAGCTTCCTGGCCGACGACTTCAACTTCGTCTGCGGCTACTTCGGCTTCGTCACCTTCTTCTTCGTCGCTGGTCGACAGACCGGTCGGTGCCGAGACGTTCGCGATCACGAAATCACGGTCGATGGTCGGCTTGGTGCCCGCGGGCAGGTCTACCGCCGAAATGGTGACAACGTCGTTGATGTTCATTCCGGTCACGTCAACGGTGATCTTCTCCGGAATGTCACCTGCGGTACACATCAGTTCGACTTCCGGACGAACAACGGTCAGAACGCCGCCCTTCTTGATGCCGGGGGCTGCTTCTTCGTTGATGAACTCAACGGGGATGAACAGCGCGATCTTGGTGGTCCGACGCAGGCGCATCAGGTCCAGGTGGGTCGGCAGGTCCTTGACGACGTCACGCTGAACATCGCGGCAGATCACGCGAACATCTTCGTGGCCGTCAACTTTCAGGTTCCACAGGGTCGACTTGAACCGGCCAGCTTTTAGGCGCTTGAACAGTTCGTTGAACGGGATCTGAATCGGCAGCGGCTCTTTATCGCCACCAAAAACAATGCCCGGAACCATGCCGTCGCGGCGTGCTTGACGAGCGGCGCCCTTGCCTGTCCCCGTCCGTTCCAGAGCTACGAGATCAGGAATCTCTCCAGCCATGATAATTCTCCAAATGTTAGGGCGGGCATCCTCCAAGGCTGTATGCCCGCGTGAAGCCGCGTCCTTAGCTTGATTCAACTGGTTTGGAAAGAGGTTTTTGAGCCATCTGGTTTTTGCGAGGCTCTGCCTCGCGCTCCAAGGTTTTTTCAGCCAGATGATCAGCCAGATGAATTGAGGGTCCGTTGCTTCATCTGGCTGCATATACCTCGGAGTAGTCGCCCAAAGGGCGGCGGGGGCAGCGCCCCCTTGGCACGCGGGGTCACTTTTGCCAACGACCGCCGAAATCTTCGGGGATCAATAGGTTGTGGCGGCCCAGATTATTTACATTCCGCTCGCCGCACAGCGCCATTGTGGTGTCCAGTTCCTTGTGTATGATATCCAACGCTGTAGCTACGCCTTTTTGGCCCATCGCACCAAGCCCGTAGACGAAAGCACGGCCGATATATGTGCCTTTTGCACCCAGCGCCAAAGCTTTCAAAACATCCTGCCCCGAGCGAATACCGCTGTCCAGGTGGACTTCAACGTCGTCGCCAACGGCGTCCATGATCTCGGGCAATACACGGATCGAACTGAGCGCGCCGTCCAGTTGACGCCCGCCATGGTTTGATACGACGATGGCATCGGCGCCAAGCTTGGCCGCCATCTTGGCATCTTCGGCATCCAGAATGCCCTTTAGGATCACCTTGCCGCCCCATTGTTCCATCAGTTTCTCGACCTTGCTCCAGTCGAGGCTGGGATCGAATTGCTCGGCCGTCCATGCGCCCAGCGATGAAGCGTCCGAAACGCCCTCGGCGTGACCAACGATATTGCCGAACTCGCGTCGATGCGCGCCCAGCATCTCGATTCCCCAGGCCCATTTGGTCATCAGGTTAGCGATGGTCTTGGCGGTCAGTTTCGGTGGGGCGGACAGGCCGTTTTTCAGGTCTTTGTGCCGCTGGCCCAGAATTTGCAGATCCAATGTAATCACCAGCGCCGAACACTTTGCGTCCTTGGCCCGTTCGATCAGGCGGCTGACATAGTCCTGATCTTTCATGGTATAGAGCTGAAACCAAAAGGGCTTGGTCGTGTACCCAGCGACATCCTCGATCGAATTGATCGACATGGTCGACAGGGTAAAGGGCACGCCAAATTCTTCGGCAGCCTTTGCGGCCTTCATCTCGCCATCTGCGTGCTGCATGCCTGTAAGGCCGACAGGGGCGAGCGCCACAGGCATCGCGACGTCCTCACCTATCATTTGCGAAGCGGTCGAGCGCCCGTCCATGTCCACGGCGACCCGTTGGCGCAGTCTGATGTCTTCGAAATCCGAGCTGTTGTCGCGGAAGGTCTGCTCATTCCAGCTGCCACTTTCGGCATAGTCGAAAAACATGCGCGGTACGCGGCGTTCGTAGATGCGTTTCAGGTCGTCAATATTAGTAATCACGGGCATGTGTTTCGACTTTCGCGAGACTGGTTCTTTTTCTTTACCAATTACATTCAGATCTCGCAATGTCCCGAAAACACGGTTCAACGGCGCGCAATCAGCCACAAAAAAACGCAGCCGACCGGGGGCGACTGCGTTGAAATGATGAAAACCTGGGATCAGGCCGAATGGGCGCCGTCCGCCAGAGTTTTCACAAAGTCCAGCACTTCGGCGGCGGGTTTGCCCGCAGCGATCTGGCTGACGATGGCCGATCCGACCACGGCACCATCGGCCACGGTTGCGATTGCACGTGATTTCTCGGGCGTGTTGATCCCGAACCCAACAATCACTGGCAGATCGGTTGCTGATTTGATCCGTGCGACCTCGGGGCCGACATTGGTGGCCTCTGCTTCTGCCGCGCCGGTGATGCCTGTGATCGAGACATAATAAACAAAGCCCGACGTATTCTGCAGGACGCGCGGAAGGCGTTTGTCATCCGTGGTCGGCGTCGCCAGGCGAATGAAGTTCAGACCTGCGGCTTGCGCGGGAAGGCAAAGTTCCTCGTCTTCTTCCGGTGGCAGGTCGACGATGATAAGCCCGTCGATGCCCGCCTCTTTGGCATCGACAAGGAACTTGTCGACGCCACGGCTGTAGATCGGATTGTAGTACCCCATCAGCACAATCGGAGTGGTGTCGTCGGTTTCGCGAAATGCGCGGGCCAGATCCAAAGTCCGTTGCAGGGTCATGCCGCCGTCCAGCGCGCGCTGACCGGCAGCCTGGATCGTGGGGCCATCCGCCATAGGGTCGGTGAAGGGCAGGCCCAATTCGATAACGTCCACACCGGCGCCCGGCAAACCTTTTACGATCTCAAGCGAGGCATCGAAATCCGGGTCCCCGGCCATGATATAGGCGACAAAGGCCTTCTTTCCCTGTTCCTTCAGGGCAGCGAACTTGGCGTCGATACGGGTCATGGGCAGTCCTTGCAATCAGGTTCAGACCTGATGTGCAGAAACTTTGCCCGGAAATCAATCCCGCCTAGGGCAGATTGCGTCAGAACGCGTAGTGGTACCGCAGCAAGGCCGAGTTAACGCCCGGGTTGTCGTCCTGTGTGCTTGCATTGGATTTATGGGTAATGGCCAAGGACAAGCTATTGCCATTGTTGAGGGTGTAGCCGACGCCCAGCAGGCTGCGAATCTGGAACTCACCACCGAGGTCGTTAAGCGCATCGCCTTCTGAAAAATACCCGGGCATGACACTGCCTTCGACGAACCAGCGGTCAGCGAACGCGTAGACTCCGATCAAGCCTATGCCGACATGAATGTCAGAGGCGGCATCAACGGTCAGGGCGCCTCCCCATGTGGCGGAAAAACGCGTGGCTTCGTGAAATGGCCGGTGATGGTATTCGATCGAAATTACGGCTTCATCATCAGACAGGCTGTCTGAAAAATCTGAAAAACCGGCACCAAAGACAATGGATTGCGCCTGCGCTGTTTGGGCAGCGAGCAGAAGCGCAGTGATTGCAGCAAAATACTTCATATCATGTATTCACTATTTGTTTGATCGCAACGTTTTACATGGTGAGCTTAGTGTGCCGATTTCAATCCAGGCAAGATCACGTATGCCCAACGGTTTTGTGATGTTGCAATTTGAACCAGTGGCCCTTTCCGTGGTCCGGCTTGCGTATTTCCCCGGACCTGCATAGAAGCAGCGCTCGAATGGTATGCAGGAGGCCGTCATGGGCTTTAAAATGGGAATCGTGGGGTTGCCGAATGTGGGCAAATCGACCCTCTTCAATGCGCTGACCAAAACCGCGGCTGCGCAAGCTGCGAATTTCCCGTTCTGCACAATTGAGCCCAATGTGGGTGACGTGGCTGTGCCTGACGACCGGCTGGATAAGTTGGCGGCAATTGCAAGTTCGAAGCAGATCATTCCGACGCGGATGACCTTCGTGGATATCGCCGGCTTGGTGAAGGGCGCGTCGAAGGGTGAGGGGCTGGGCAACCAGTTTCTGGCCAACATCCGTGAGACAGACGCCATTGCTCATGTGCTGCGTTGCTTCGAAGACGGCGACGTAACCCATGTTGACGGTCGCGTCGATCCGGTGGCCGATGCCGACACGATCGAGACCGAATTGATGCTGGCCGATCTGGAAAGCATCGAAAAGCGCCGCGCCAATCTGGTGCGCAAGCTCAAAGGCAACGACAAAGAGGCGCAGCAGCAGGACCGCTTGCTGGCCGAAGCGCAGGCGATGCTGGAAAACGGCAAACCCGCGCGTCTGGTCGAAGTGTCTGACGAAGACGCCAAGGCGTGGAAAATGCTGCAGCTACTGACCACCAAGCCGGTCCTCTATGTTTGCAATGTGTCCGAGGAAGAAGCGGCCGACGGCAACGAATACTCGTCCAAGGTTGCCGAGATGGCTGCGGCACAAGGCAACTCACACGTCATCATCAGCGCCAAGATCGAAGAAGAGATCAGCCTGCTGGAAGACGACGAGGCCCAGATGTTTCTTGAGGAAATGGGGCTGGAAGAGCCCGGCCTCGATCGACTGATCCGCGCAGGCTACGACCTTCTGAAGCTGGAAACTTATTTCACCGTTGGCCCGAAAGAGGCCCGCGCCTGGACCATCCGCACCGGTACTGCTGCACCGCAGGCGGCAGGCGTGATCCACGGTGATTTCGAAAAGGGTTTCATCCGCGCCGAAACCATTGCTTATGACGATTATATCGCCGCCAATGGTGAGCAAGGGGCCAAAGAAGCAGGCAAGATGCGGGCCGAGGGCAAGGGATACATCGTCAAGGACGGCGATGTGATGCACTTCCTGTTCAACACCTGATCAATGCAGGAACGCTCGATCCAGCCGAAGATCGGGCGCACATTGTTCGCCGTTCCTAGTTTTCCATGCCAAGCTGCTGTCGCTGCGTGAAGAAATCCCACACGACCCAGCTTTCCGCTATCTGGCCATTGGAAATACGGTCAATCTGAACGCCGGTCCAGTCAGCCGACCGGCCAGTGGCGGGCAGCCCGAGATAGGTGCCATTCTGGGTTCCATAAAAGCGCCAGTGGGTGGATACGCGGTCGCCTTCGGCGGTCTGTTCCAAAATCTCGACCTTCAGGTCGGGAAAGGTCCTATGGTTAGCTTCAACAATACCGACCCATGTGGTCAGGTCGATGCTCCCGGTGCCGCCGGTAGCCAATGGCGCTTGATGGTTCTGATAGCCTTCGGCGAAAATGGTCTCGTCAATCGTGGACTCTGCGGCCCACATTTCAAGAGCCTGTCGGGAAAGGTCTTTTGCCGCAGAAACGTCATTCACTTGTGCCATGGCATCTCCTCCTGCCAAAAAAGTTAACAACGCCGCCAGCACCCAGATACGAGCACCCAAGCCGAAACGTTCTCTGACCATTGAAGTCCTCCGCCCATCATATCGACTCCGCTCCATGATAGCGCGGTCATCGTAGCAGAACAAAGTGCAATCCACGGCTAAGCGCCATGGCCGGAATACAACTAGCGCTTTCACGGCGACGCAAACGCGTTACTGTGCGACTGGCCAGACTTTAGGACACCGCTGCATGATCGAAATCCGCGACCTTCAACTTCTTAACGCGCTGGCGCGGCTTCAGCACTTTGCAAAAGCGGCAGAGGAGTGCGGGATTTCTCAGCCTGCGTTCTCGATGCGTATCCGCAACCTTGAGGATCGACTGGGGGTGTCCATCGTTCGCCGAGCCAACCGGTTTCAGGGGCTGACCGAAGAGGGCGAGATGATCGTGCGCCGTGCCAGGCGTATTCTTGACGACGCCAAGGCGCTAGAGCAGCAGGTGCTGGCGGCACGGGGTGAGATCACCGGGACATTGATTCTGGGCGTGATTCCGACCGCGATTGCGTTCACGGGGCGGCTGATCAAACGCCTGCAACAAGCCCATCCACGTATTTTGTCGCGAATCGAAACCATGTCGGCCTCGGCCATCCAACACCGACTGGATGAGGGCAGCCTGGACGCGGGCATCACCTATGGCGACAGCATCGGCACCGATCTGCGACAAGTACAGCCTTTGTACGAAGAGACCTATGTTCTGCTGGTTCCGTCTCACATGACCGAAGAAACCGGTCCGATCCCCTGGGCTCAGGTGGCCGAATTCCCGATCAGCCTTTTGGAGCCGCAGATGCAGAACCGTCGTATCCTTGACCGCATCTTTGCCGAGCAGGGGCTACACCCGCATGTGGTTGCCGAAACCAGCGGCTTTACTGCCTCGATGGTCATGGCGCGTGAGGGGCTTGCGGCCACGGTTGTGCCCCGTGTCCTGATCCGCGCTTTGGGCGATTTGAAGGGGACGAAAGTTCTGCCTCTGGTCGATCCTGTTGTAAGTAAACCGATTTGTCTGGCGACACTTAGCCGAGACCCGGAATTGCCAACGGTTGAGGCCCTACGCGCGGTGGTGACGTCTTTACGGTGATAAACTGTCGTTATCGTGCGATTACGATAAGCGATTTGACGATATGTTATTCTGATGAGACACGGAGCCTCAATCGGAGGGCATCATGGCACCATTAGACACCAAGCCATCAGGCGCGCCAAAGGGCGTCTGGAAGTCAGGTAAAGGCAAAGGGCGGCATACGCCCAAAGGCCGTCAGTTCACGGATGAGGCGCAGGCAGAAATCCATCGCCTGCTGGGCGACCGCCCGCGCCGCCGCGATCTGTTGATTGAATTCCTGCATTTGATTCAGGACGAACACGGCCATATCAGCGCCGACCACATCGCCGCGCTGGCGGTCGAGATGCGGATCGGTCAGGCCGAGATTTACGAAACCGCGACCTTCTATGCCCATTTCGATGTGGTGAAAGAAGGCGAGACGCCTCCGCCCGCGCTGACGATCCGTGTCTGTGATTCTCTGTCCTGCGAAATGGCTGGCGCCCAGCAGTTGCAAAAAGCGCTGGAAGACGGACTGGACGCGTCCGAAGTCCGCGTTGTCCGCGCGCCTTGCATGGGCCGTTGTGACACTGCCCCGGTGCTGGAGATCGGTCACAACCATATCGACCATGCGACTCCCGAAAAGGTGCAGGCCGCGATTGCTGCGGGCGACACCCACGCCCATCTGCCCGGTTACGAAGCCTTTGCCGCTTATGAGGCAAACGGTGGCTACGCCAAGCTGAAAGAGCTGCGCGAAAGCGGCGATTGGGAGAAGGTGCAGGAAGACGTCCTGTCCTCGGGCCTGCGCGGTCTGGGTGGTGCTGGTTTCCCGTCCGGCAAGAAATGGGGTTTTGTTCGCATGAACGAAGGTCCGCGCTATCTGGCCGTGAACGGGGACGAGGGCGAACCGGGTACGTTCAAGGACCGCTACTATCTGGAGCGCACGCCGCACGTCTTCCTCGAAGGGATGCTGATCGCTGCCTGGGCGGTCGAGGCGGAAACCTGCTTCATCTATATGCGCGACGAATATCCGGCGGTGCTGGAGATTCTGCGGCGTGAGATTGCTGCGCTGGAATACGCCGGGATTGTTGAGCCGGGTTACATCGACCTGCGCCGCGGTGCCGGCGCTTACATCTGCGGTGAAGAATCCGCGATGATTGAATCCATCGAAGGCAAGAAAGGCCTGCCGCGTCACCGTCCTCCGTTCGTGGCGCAGGTTGGTGTCTTCAACCGCCCGACGCTCGTGCACAATGTCGAGACGTTGTATTGGGTCACCAAAGTTTGCCGCGAGGGGCCCGAGTGCCTCAACAGCACCGAAAAAAATGGCCGCAAGGGCCTACGCAGCTATTCGGTCTCGGGCCGGGTGGCAAAGCCGGGCGTTTACCTGCTGCCCGCCGGATCGACCATTCTGGACGTGATCGAAGCCGCTGGTGGGATGGTCGAAGGTCAGACCTTCAAAGCCTATCAGCCGGGCGGTCCGTCCTCGGGCCTGCTGCCTGCGTCGATGGATGATATCCCATTGGACTTCGACACGCTGCAACCGCACGGGACGTTCATTGGTTCTGCGGCCGTGGTGGTTCTGTCCGATCAGGATACGGCCCGTGACGCGGCGCTGAACATGCTACGGTTCTTTGAGGATGAAAGCTGCGGTCAGTGTACACCCTGCCGTGCCGGTTGCGAAAAGGCGGTGAAGCTGATGCAGGCCGACAAGTGGGATCAGGACCTGCTTGAGGACCTGTGTCAGGTCATGGGCGATGCCTCGATCTGCGGTCTGGGGCAGGCGGCCCCGAACCCGATCCGCCTGGTCATGAAACATTTCGCTGACGAAATCTGAGGGAGACAGAGCCATGCTTGATGCAAGCCCAAACAAGACCGTCACCTTCAACCTGAACGGCGAGGATGTCACCGTGCCCGAGGGCTGGACCATCTGGGAAGCCGCCAAGGGGCAGGGGTTCACCATTCCGCACCTGTGCCACAAGCCGCAGCCGGGCTATCGCCCCGACGGTAACTGCCGCGCCTGTATGGTCGAGGTGGAAGGCGAGCGTACTCTGGTCGCCTCGTGCATCCGTCCCGCGGCGGACGGTATGGTGGTCAAGATTGACTCGGAGCGCGCTGAGAAATCACGCGCCATGGTCATGGAGCTGCTGGTCGCTGACCAGCCCGAGGAGGCGCACGACAAGTCCAGCCATTTCTGGGACATGGCCAAGCTGAACGCTGTCAGCGACAGCCGGTTCCCGGCGAAAGAGGCCGAGAAAATCCCTCTGTTGGATGACAGCCATGTTGCGATGCGCGTCAATCTGGACGCCTGCATCAACTGCAACCTTTGCGTACGGGCGTGCCGTGAAGTGCAGGTGAACGACGTGATCGGCATGGCCGGTCGTGGCCATACCGCGCAGGTGGTGTTCGACCAGAACGATCCGATGGGCGATTCAACCTGTGTGGCCTGTGGCGAATGCGTTCAGGCCTGCCCGACCGGGGCCCTGATGCCCGCCACTGTGCTGGACGACCAGCAAAAGGGCGACAGCAAGGACTACGATTCTGAGACCGAAAGCGTCTGCCCGTTCTGCGGTGTGGGCTGTAAGGTCTCGCTGAAGGTCAAAGACGGTAAGGTCAAATACGTCGAGGGCATCAACGGCCCCGCAAACGAGGGCCGCCTGTGCGTCAAAGGCCGCTTTGGCTTTGACTACATCCACCATCCGCACCGCCTAACCAAGCCGCTGATCCGTCGCGAAGACGCACCAGAGAAGGGCCTGAATGTCGATCCCGGCGATCTAAGTACCCATTTCCGCGAAGCGACCTGGGAAGAGGCGATGGATTTGGCGGCCACCAAGCTGACGGCCCTGCGCGACCAAGACCCGCGCAGCGTAGCAGGCTTCGGTTCGGCCAAATGCACCAACGAAGAAGCCTACCTGTTCCAAAAGTTCATCCGTCAGGGGTTCAAGCACAACAACGTCGACCACTGCACCCGTCTGTGCCACGCGTCGTCTGTAGCCGCTCTGATCGAGAACGTCGGTTCCGGTGCCGTAACCGCGACCTTCAACGAGATCGAAAACGCGGATGTGGCGATCATCATCGGCTCGAACCCGATCGAAAACCATCCGGTTGCGGCGACCTACTTCAAGCAGTTCGCCAAACGCGGCGGCAAGCTGATCGTGATGGACCCACGCGGTGTTGGCATGCGCAAATTCGCCGACGAAATGCTGCAGTTCCGTCCGGGGGCCGATGTCTCGATGCTCAACGCGATCATGAACGTGATCGTCGAAGAAGAGCTGTACGACAGCCAGTACATCCACCGCTGGACCGAGAACTGGGAAGCCGAGAAAGAGCATCTGCGCCAGTTCACGCCCGAGGCGATGGCGCCGATCTGCGGCATCGAACCGGATCAGCTGCGCCGCGTGGCCCGCACCTTTGCACAGGCCAAGGCTGGTCTGATCTTCTGGGGTATGGGCGTCAGCCAGCACATCCACGGCACTGACAACTCTCGCTGCCTGATCAGCCTCGCTCTGATGACCGGAAACGTTGGCAAACCGGGCGCGGGTCTGCACCCACTGCGGGGGCAGAACAACGTGCAGGGTGCCTCAGATGCGGGTTTGATCCCGATGTTCCTGCCGGATTACCAGTCGGTCACCGATGACGGCATCCGCGCGAAATTCAACAGTGTGTGGGACTCCGAAGATTTCTCGAACGAGAAGGGTCTGACGGTCACCGAGATCATTGATCAGGCGTATGCGGGCAACATCAAGGGTATGTACATCATGGGTGAGAACCCCGCCATGTCCGACCCTGATGTGAACCACGCGCGGGATGCTCTGGCCAAGCTTGAGTTGATGATTGTGCAGGACATCTTCCTGACCGAGACGGCGAACTATGCCGACATCATCCTGCCGGCCTCGGCGCTGTATGAAAAGAACGGCACGGTGTCGAATACCAACCGTCAGGTACAGCGGGTGCGTCCGGCCGTGACACCTCCGGGTGAAGCGCGCGAGGATTGGAAGATCACCGTCGAACTGGCGCAGCGCATCGGGCTGAACTGGGATTATACGGATGTGTCTCAGGTCTTTGACGAGATGAAGCTGACGATGAACTCGCTCAACAACATCACGTGGGAGCGTCTGAAAACCGAAACCATCACGTACCCGTCGCTCAGCGAGACTGATCCGGGGCAGGCGATTGTATTCGGCGACGGCTTCCCCCGTGCGGATGGCAAGGCGCGGTTCACTCCGGCCAGCGTCATCCCACCGGATGAGGCGCCGGATGAAGAATACCCGATGATCGCCACCACCGGCCGTCAGCTAGAGCATTGGCACACCGGGTCGATGACCCGACGGTCCAACGTTCTGGATGCGGTTGAACCGGAGGCGAACTGTTCGCTGAACCCACGGACGCTCAAGCTAATGGGGATCGAACCGGGCGAGATGGTCCGCCTGACCACCCGTCGCGGCTCGATTGAGATCATGGCCCGCGCCGACCGGGCGATTGCCGAAGACATGGTGTTCATCCCATTCGCCTATGTCGAGGCGGCAGCGAACATCCTGACCAACTCGGCCATCGACCCCTACGGCAAGATCCCCGAGTTTAAGTTCTCGGCCATTCGGGTGGAAAAGATCGAAGATGCCATCGCGGCGGAATAGATCCGACAAACAGTTATTGGGAAAGGCGGCATTCTAGGTCGCCTTTTTCTTTGCTTGACAGCGGGTTAACTGCGGCCAACCCTGTCACCGTCTTTGGTGGAGGAGTTGCATATGGCGCGCCGCTTTGTCGATTTATCCGTTCCGTTGGAAACCGGGATCGTATCGGACCCGCCGATCATGCTGCCGGAAATCGAGTATTTGACGCATGATCAGACCGCCGAACAGGTCATGTCATTTTTCCCAGGGCTTAAGAAAGAGGACCTTCCGGGCGGTGAAGGCTGGGCGATCGAGCGGTTGCAGATTGCCACGCATAACGGCACCCATCTGGACGCGCCCTACCACCACCATTCCACGATGAACAAGGGAGAGCGGGCCATCACGATCGACGAGGTTCCGCTGGAATGGTGCATGAACCCCGGCGTTAAACTGGATTTCCGCCATTTTGATGATGGCTATGTGGTGACGGCGGCTGATGTCGAGGCCGAACTAAAGCGCATTGGCCATGACCTGCGTCCGTTGGATATCGTGGTCGTGAATACCTCGGCCGGAACGCGATACGGGCAGCCCGACTACCTGATGAAAGGGTGTGGCATGGGGCGCGAGGCAACCCTGTATCTGACCGAACGCGGCGTGCGTGTGACCGGAACCGATGCCTGGAGTTGGGACGCACCGTTTCCTTTGACGGCGCAAGAGTATGCTGAAACGCAGGACCCGTCGATCATTTGGGAAGGGCATCGGGCGTCGATGGATATCGGGTATTGTCACATGGAAAAGCTGACGAACCTTGAATCTTTGCCGCCCGTCGGGTTCGAGATTTCCTGCTTCCCATTCAAGATCAAAGGGGCATCGGCCGGTTTCGTGCGCGCCGTTGCGATCTTTGAGACCCAGGAAGGAGCACCTGATGCAGCTGACGCCTGAAACGCTGGCCGGACATGACGGACCGTATGACGCCCCGGTTGAGTTCCAAGGGTTCAAGGCGCGCCCAGAATGGATCGACTATAACGGTCACATGAACGTTGGTTATTACGGCGTCGCCTTCGATAACGCGCTGGAATTGTTGATGGTGGATCACCTTGGGTTGGGCGAGGCTCAGGTCAAGGCAATAGGGCAGGGGCCGTACATCCTGCAATCGCACATGAATTTCCTGCGCGAGATGCTGGAGGGCGAGTCTTTCAGCATCCGGTTTCGCCTGCTGGACGCGGATCACAAACGCGGCCACTACTTCGCGCAGATGGTATCCGAAAAGGACGGCGTAGTTTGTGCCACTCAGGAGGCATTGTTCATGAACGTCAGCCATACGACTGGTCGTTCGGTTCCCTACCCGGATTGGGCAGTTACACGTCTGCAGCGGATGGTGAGTGATCACGCCGGTCTGGATCCGGTGCCGGAGGTCGGCCAGCAGATCGGTATTCGCAGGAAATAGCCCGCTCTCTGCTCAGTAATCGCGCGAGAAGAACACCCCGACGCCGGTTTCCCCCCGACCGTCAACAGTGCCTTTGACTGTGAAGTTGTCGGTGACGTCCAGATTCAGGTTCACCTCGGTGTCGCCTTCGGTATTCACAGTGAAATCGGTGTACAGATTGTCACTCAGATAAGCACCAGCACCCAAACGTCCCGCACCGCCTTCAGTGGCCCCGATATCGACCGTGTCGAGGCCCGTCGACTCTCGCAACCCTTTGGTCGCGTCACCGCCTGCACCGCTGAGCTGTGCCAAGGACGCGGCCATCTGTGCGATCACGAACGGCGACAGTTCCGAGAAACGGTTGCCGAACAGCAGCATGGCCAGGGCTTCTTCTGCCGGACGCTCAGGGTCGGAAAAGACGTCGACCTCGGGTGCGTCCAGCGGTCCGGCGATTTCGATGGTCGCGGTGCCGTCTGATGTGCTGGTCGAGGATTCGAACTCAATATAAGGCGTCAAATCGCCTTGCAGCGTCACAAGTCCTTTGGTCAGCGCCAGCCTGCGCCCAAGAATGTCAAAGTTACCACGGATCAGTTCGATCTGGCCGGACGGAATGACCGAAGAGGTGGTGCCGCCAATGTGTATACGTCCACCCAGCTCTGCGTTGACGCCACGGCCGCGAACAAAAACGGCCTTCGGCGCCAACAGGCTGACGTCCAGTGCAATACGAGACGCGCTTTTTTCTGCGCCTTCCTTCTCGACAAGGCCCGCGCGTTCGCGGGTTACATAGCTGGCCCGGCTTTCGTTCACGTGAATGATGTCGGGGATGGGCGCGGCGCCCACGGCCCCCGCCGCAGCCGCCAGGTTGATATTGGTTTCGTCAAACGTGATCTGACCGGCAACCGAACTGTTTCCGGCCAGAGCCCCGGTCATCGCGATTTGCCCGTTAAGGGTGGTTTCAAAAAGCAATCTATCGGTTAGCACGACGCTGTTGAGCGCGGTTGTAACATTTGCGTTGAACGGCGGCGTCAGGTCGATTGGACCACTAACGGTAAAGTTGCCGCCGGCTCTGGGACCGCCGCTGAGCGAAACTGTGGCCCGGCTTTGCGCAAGCTCGACCGAACCACTGATGCCTGTGATTGTTTGCCCTGCGCCCGGAATTGCCAGAGAAGTGCCTGACGTTGTGATTGATCCCGACAGGGATTCCAGTGCGGGCTTGCCGGACAGGGTCAGGTCGTAGCGGGCATTCCCGTCGATTTTGTTGGGCGTGATGAAGATGTTGGCGATGCCCAGATTTACACCGCCGACCGCCTTAAGATCGGCATCGCCGGTGTTTTCATCAAACGTGCCAGAAACGTCGCTGTTGATTTGGGCCGGACCTTCGGCCTTGGCATCGATCGTCCAGACACCCTTGTTGCGCTTTGCGCTGCCATTGGCGGCGATGGTGCCGGGAAACTCGGGAACGAACCTTTCAATACGGTTGAACTTGGCGTCAAAGTCCAGATCCGCAGAACCGTCGCTGTCCACGGTACCCACAAGCTTGGCATATGAACTGTCGGGGCCGTTCAGGTTGGCGGTACCCTCAATCCCGGACGATGTCGGGGCCACATTCCCATCCAGTGTCAACGGGCCGGACATCGTATTCATGATCCGAGCCAGATCATCAAGCTTGACCGAGTAGTCCAACCCGCCGGACTCGCGATTCACTTTCCCGGATGCCGTCGCAGTTATGGCTGTGCCGTTCAGGCGGAAATTTTGGATATCGAGGCCCTGTTCACTGTTTTCGGCGTCAACCGTCAGGGTCGTCTCGCCCTGGATCAGCTTGTCCACGATGCCGATGCCAGTCTGAATATCGTTGGCGTCAAGATTGCCCTGTATGTCGAAAACCCGGCTGGACAGGGTGCCGCTGCCTTGAACATTTGCAGCGACAGAGCCGAACAGATCGCGCCCTGCAAGGCCGGAAAACAAAGAAAGGTCCGGAACATTCAGTCGCGCTTGCCCATCGGCAGACAGATCGCCGGTCGGGTCGTCAATTGTTGCCTGCACCTGTGCGCTTAAGGCTTTGCCATTCACGGTTGCGTTGCGGATGTCGATGCTGTCGGCGGTCCTGGCGCCATCCCATTCGATCTCGGTCCTACCTGTCAGCAGAGGATCGATATCGGCCATCCCGGTCTTGATATTCTGTCCGATCACAGTCGCGGTGCCATCAAATTCCAGCGTTTGCACCGTACCTTTGCCGTTCACAGTCGCCTGCAGCGCGCCGCCCAGTTCGCGCTTGGCCAGGCCCGAAAATACCGATAAATCCGATGCATTGACCCGTGCCTCGCCATCGATGGTCAGGTTGCCGTCCGGAGTCGTCACGACACCACTTGCCACGGCTTTGGCTGCCTCACTGTCCAGATCGAATTCTCGAACAGTAATACCGTCTGTGCCGCGGCTGCCGTCCAGGGTGATCGTCGTCTCTCCGGTAATCACCGGATCTATGTCGTCACGGCCTGTGGACAGATCGCGGCCCTGAACCACCACTTTGCCGTCAAAGCTACGTTCCAGCGGTGAGCCTTTTCCTTCGACCCGGGCCGAAACCTGCCCACTAAGGTCCAGCTTGGCCAGATCCGAAAAGCGCGCCAAATCGGTCGCTTCCAGTGATGCGGAGCCGTCGACCGTCAGACCGCTTGTCAGGCCGTCAATCAGCGCATCCAGCGCCAATGTGTAGTCAGTGCCCACAAGTTCGAAATCGGACAGTCGCACGGACTGGTCGCTGCTGTAGTCGAACTGACCGTCGAGTGTAATCCGCTCACCCAACGCCGAATTCAGGGCAGGATCGGCCATGTCGATGCCGCTGACCGTTGCTTGAACATCACCATCTACCGTCAAGACGTCGCCCTGATCCAGCGTCCCCTGGGCCGTAATCCGGGCGTCCCCCAACTTGGCCTGCGGCGACGCGAACTCATTCGCCGTCAGGCTTAGATCCCAGAGGTTGCCGTTCTGGCGATCAAACAGGGCCGAAAGCTGGGCCGCCTTGATCGACGTGTCGCCCCCGGCAACTGGAAGTACAACTGTTTGCCCATCTGGTGGGGTGATGCGCCCCTGTAGCGCCGCCAGTTGCAATTCGCTGCCTTCCCCCAATTGCAACTCGCCCTTCAGGTCCAGAGCCTGCGTGGTGAGTTCCAGGTCCGAGATATCCAGCGCGCCTTCGGGCTTGGTATGCCCGTCCACATACAGCCGCGATTTCGGGCCGAAGAACGGGTCAATGTCCGGCCCCAGAAACGGTGTCAGATCTCCGTTCAGATCTGTGGTAAACGCGATGCCGTCAGCTGCGCCGCCCTCGGCTGCCTGCAGGCGAACTTGCCCGGTGACACGCATCTGGTTGTCGCTGCTTAGGCCGATATCCGCAGTGAAGTCAGTCAGCGGACCTGCACCTTTCGCGGTCAAACCAAGTGGTGGGCTGTCTGGTATTTTCAGTGCGGTGGAAATCAGCCCGCCCGAAGCTTCGGTCACTTGCAGGTCCAGATTGATCTCACGGCTCGAATTCTGGAAACCGGCCACCAGCTTGATTTCATCGCCCGCGCGATCCAGCCGGATAACGTCCAGATTGGTGTCCAGCGTACCATCGGCCAGCGACAGATTACCCGTCACGCTAAGGTCGGCCGCAACACCGATCAGCGGCTCTCCCAAGGACAGGTCATCCACCCGGATTTCACCGATCTCGATGGCAACCGGCAGCTCGGGCAGCTGGAATGGCTGGGTTTCTGCCGAAGCTGGCGCTTCTTCTTTCGTTGTGGTGCCGGGCGCGCGGGCGATGTCGATCTCTTGCGCAGTCAAGGCGTTGACCGAGAACCGGCCCCGGATCAGGGCGAGGCGGTTCCAGTCCAGCTGGGCGTCCTTGATGGTCAGCCAGACACCTTCATCGTCGGCCACTGTTATTTCTTCGATCGTAGCGCGGGCGCTCAGTGCCCCTTGCAGGCCTTTTACGGTCACGTTCTGGTCGTCACCCGACAGCGTGTCCTGCAGGAAGCGTTCCAACATGCTGCCGCCTTCGTCCTGCGCAGCAACAGGCAGGGGGGAGGATATTATTAGTCCTGTGATCACCAGGGGATATGCGTGACGTCCAATCAAAATGCTTGTCCGATCCCGATGTAAAATTGCAGACCGTTCCCTGTGTCACCCTGAACCGGCACGGCAAGATCCAGTCGAAGTGGGCCAAAGCCGCCAAGATCATACCGAACACCCAGCCCGGCACCGGAGTGGTATTCTGCGCCGCTGCCGATAAATGATGACGTGTCCACTGTACCGTAGTCGTAAAACCCGACGAGGGATATTGCTTCGGTTACTTTGCCGCGAACCTCGGCGGACAGCCCAAGGAAGGACTTGCCGCCCGCGACACCGGTGCCAACAGGGATGCCGAGACTTTCATAAGGTTGACCGCGCACCGTCCCGGCACCGCCCGAGAAGAACAGGAAATCCGGCGTTACGCCGTCAGGGGACGGCCCGATAACCGATCCAAGTTGGACACGGCCCGCCAGAACAATCCTGCCGCCGGTGCCAAGGCTGGTATAACTGCGCCCGTCAAAAAACAGGCGGATGCCGCTTTCGGTGTCGGACAGCCCGGCAAATGGCATGATCTGAGAATCCAGATAATACCCGCGCGTTGCACTGACTTTGCTGTCGCGCTGATCCCATTCCGACCGGAAGGGGATGATAAAATACCGAAACCTGCGGTCGTCACCGTAGGCGTCGTCAGCGCTGGACCACTGAAACCCGGCCGAAGCTTCGGCGTACAGGCGATCGGAAAACGTGCGCCGGGCACCATAGCCCAGCGAGGCGCGCGTCACATTGTAGTTGTCGGTGTTTCGCCGCTCCAGAATGGCGTTCCAGAATGTACTGTCATCGGGGCCCAGCCGGTCGGGCTGATCCAGGCGCAAACCGATCCGGCCGTCGATATCCTCGGATCCGCCGATGTTGCGAATGGCAGCCTCGAACCGGAGACGTTCGGCCCGCCGGAACACGTTGCGATGTGTCCAGGTTGTGGTCACGTCTATCCCGTCGCGCGATGCGATTTCGAACCCGAAAGTTAGCTGGCGTTTGGGCAAGTCCTCGAACGTTGCGTCGAAATCCAGGGTCCCGTCCGGGTTTGGATTTTCCCGCTCTTCAATTGCAACGACATTGAACGTTCCGGTCCGTCGCAACCGAGTGCCGACTTTCTGGATTTTTTCCGGAGAGAACACCTCACCTGCCGGAAACCCTGCGATCTTTTCAATCGACCGATGGCGCACATCCGTGTCGCCCTTGATAAACATCTTGCCAAATCGCAGGCGGGGGCCGGGGGCGAGGTCGACTTCGGCGTCCAGCTTGGCCTGCGCGTGGCGCGCGATGACCTTCTGGCCCTCAACCCCGGCCTTGGCATGACCCGCGTTTCGCCAGCCCTGCACACCGGCAGAGGTTGCCTGCTGAATGGCGCCGGTTGTGGCCAGCTTACCAATGGCGAATTCTTCCGGCAGTACCGTCTCGGGCGCCACTGGTTGCACGATCGCCTCACCAAAGGTGAACTTGGGACCGGTGTTGATCGTGATGACGGCCCGGTTGATTTGCGCCGGTACGCTGAGCGAGCTGAGTTCAGCCGCCTCTTGCCCATCCAGTTTTATGCTGACGACGGGGCTGAAGTACCCTTCGTCATACAGAATCTGAACGATCGTGCGGTAGTCAGACAGGGCCGCCGAAAGGATCTCCAGCGGAGTGTCCAATCCACGGGATTCTGCGGTCGTGACCGAAGAGGTCTCTTCCAGACGCTCGACAAGCTCTTCGGACCCACCCGGAACCGACAGGGTCGTTTCCAATGCGGCCAGAGAGGTCGGCAAGGAAATTGCAAGCGCGCCGAGAAGGCAATTCTTCACAAAGGCTCGTGGCCTGCTCCTCGGCATCTGATAGCTCCAACTGCCCCAAGTCGAAATGAATTTCGCCGTTTTGTGCACAGAAACGGCTGATTAATTTCACTTTAGAACATCAGACGTCCGAGAGGAAAAGACATTATCGAACGAGATGCCACTTTTGCGATATGTGTGGTCGCTGGGTCTCGTGATCAGGAACCGGCGTTGCGGAACCAGCGGATTATGGCCTCGCGATCTTCGGGTTCCATATAGGTGACATTGGCCGGAGGTATGGCGTGGCTTACACCTGCCTGCAGTTAGATTTGCTGGGCGGTGCGGGCGATGTCACCTACTGTTTCCAACAACACACCCTTCGGAGCTCACAGAATGCCCTACCATACCGGTTCCCGCGCGTGGCACATAGAACCGTGGCCTAGAGCAACGTCAGGGTCTACGATCTGGGCAGCATGCCTGCTGCCGGGCGCGACTTGCAATTTCGCCTGCGGTGATATCGGCGCGGATTTCCCGGCTTGTGGATCATCTGAGCGTTCGCTGGTTTCAGCGAGCGACGCGCAAGTCGTGCATCTGACCAAAGCGCCGCGTGGAACGCTGTTCGTAGGGGGGCCTCTGGGTGTTGACGACAGGGTTTCGGTGCCAAAAGCACTTAATTTTCATGAAGAATACCTCGGGAATGACGTGCGCCTGCGACTGACCGACAGGACGACCGAGGGGTTGGATCAGGAGTTGCTTGTTGATCAACCCGAAGACAACGCCTTGCGCATCACAAGATTGCCGACCGCCGGCGTGTCTTATGCGCCACCCCGACTTATGTTGATCGCCGGGGCCTGCCGATGACCGGCGCGGACCTGATTTTGCGGCGCCATGAATGTCTGAATTTGCGAGCCCCCGGTGCAACCGGAATCCAGTGGCTTTTGGGAAACATCGTACGGACCCAAACGATTTGCGGTTTCCGATCGTTTTGACAGTGATGACGAGGACGTACTGTAAGATTGGGCGCTCTCAGGGTAGGGGATTGCGATGAAGCCGGTTTTTTGAGGTGGCTGAGCAACTCGGTACGGGGCGTCTGGTGCCGGTCGCGGTCGACACGCCTCTGGCTTCTGTGCAGATGGCTTGCCTTCATACACACCGTCGCCATCAGGCCCCAAAGGCGTTTAGGCGGACGGGATTACAATGTCACAGCCGCGCCTGAAAGGCTTGGCGCTTGGCCCAACCGGAGGCGCCCGTTAAGGGCAACCGACAAGCGGGAGTGCTTCAGCTTCCCCAGTAGGTCGAATAGCCATTGGGGACAGTAGCAGTGGCATGTGATAACGCGCTTTGTCATCGGCCGTGCCGAACCGAATTGGCACCTGATGCAGAAAGAGCGGGACTTCAGCCGCCTGACCAGCTGCGCGCAAGTAATCTCCGGCGAAAAAGATCAACTTGTAAGTACAGGTTTTGAATGCGTCCTGCGGGAGGATCGGGCTGTCGGTGCGGCCATCCGAGTTCGTTTGCCTCTCGGCGATCTTGTGATGGGAATTTCCCGACACCCGGTAGTACGAAATTTTCAACCCATCGGCCGGGCAGCCGCGAGAAGTGTCCAGAACTTGGCTCGCCACATAGCCAGCTTCGGGTCTCTCCTTTGATTTGCCTTTTGCCTTGTCGCGGTGTGGCGCAAAGTTCAAAACGGTGGAAATGCGGAAAGAACCGAAAACAGCGTTCAGATTGATTTGATAATTATCCGCGCGTTTCCGGGCAAAAGCTGTCCAAAAGCCCAAGAATGGAAGATGCCATGCAACCGCCTCGCTATCGCCGTAACTTGATCGGAAGCGGTGCCAACCCGCCAGATGCCTAATGGCCGGGTGGCGCAAAACTAGCTGTTCAGATCGTGCTGAACTACAACGAAGGCGGAGAGAATTGCGTGCTGCATGGCGATGCGGAATCTGAGGCGTTCCTGCCTGAAATCGTCGGTGCCGTGCAATGGTCCGGCCAGCGTCATTGGAACATGGAATCGATCTATGAATATGGATCGCGCGCGGGGTTCTGGCGTCTGTATCGTCTGATGCGGGATCTTCCGATCACAGCGTACGGTGTGGCAACGGCGTTGGCTCGGCCCTCGGAATCAGGTGGCGGCAAGGAAGGCGGCAGGCTAGGTGATTGCCAGCCACGACCTGAAATGGGTCGAGCATAAAGATATGCCCGAAGACTAAGAACGTGCTCAGATTGCCAAGGCCATTCGCTTGCATACCGAAGTTGTAGGTGAGCGTCCGCGCGGCTGGTACACCGGGCGGTGTTCGGAAAACACCGTAGGGCTGGTGGCCGAGGAAGGTGGTTTTGCTTATGTGGTCGACACTTATGCAGGTGATTTGCCGTATTGGATGCAAACGGGCGGGCGGGATCAGCTGATCGTGCCTTACACGCTGGACTGCAACGACATGCGCTTTGCCACACCGCAGGGGTTCAATGCAGGTGATCAGTTCTATTCCTACCTCAAGACAGTTTCGACACGCTTTATGCCGATGGGGAAGCCGGAGCGCCCAAGATGCTCTCGATCGGCTTGCACTGTCGTCTGATCGGACGGCCGGGCAGAGTGATGGCGCTGAAACGGTTTCTGGATTATGCGCGCGGATTTTCTGACGTGTGGTTCGCGACGCGATTGCAAATCGCCGAGCATTGGGCGGCGCATCATCCACCGGTAAAGCACCCTAAGCCTTCGCAGATGGAGCGTGACGCGTTTGTGACGGCATATGGTGGCATCTTCGAGCATTCGGCATGGATCGCAGAACGCGCCTATGAGCTGGAGTTGGGTCCTGCCCATGGCACCGCTGGCGGGTTGCATAATGCTCTGACTCGGATGTTCCGTTCGGCATCCGAAGAAGAACGGCTGGGGGTTCTGACTGCGCACCCTGATCTGGCAGGCAAGCTGGCGCAGGCAAAGCGTTTGACTCAGGAAAGCACGTCGGAACAGGCCTCGGCAGGGTTGTATGCTTTGACGGTTGAAGAACGCGCGACGTTCACTGAGTTGAACCGGGAATACACCGAAAAGTTCGGTTTCCCGTTCATCATTGCCGTGCGCGATCATGATAAGGCGTCGATCCTGCAGGCGTTTCAACAACGGATCGACCATGACCGCGACGCTGAATTTGCCGAGGCTTGCCGTCAGGTTGAACGGATCGCCGAATTCCGTTTGCTGGACGTTTTGCGCTCATGAATGGGCGCATCGTTATCTCTCCGCTTACGGCCGAGGCTTTTGCCCCTTTTTGGCGATGTGATCGAGGTGGTGGGCGACGCGGACAAGATCATCAATCAGGGACAATGCGGCCGCTATCACGACCGTGCATCGCTGGACTTTTCGGACGGGCAAGCCGAGATCAGCATTGTTCAATGCCAATCCGCGGTCTTTGCCTTATCAGTTGGATATGGTCGAGCGGCACCAGAGGGTAGTCAGGCCTCTGTTCCGATGACGCATGAACCATTTTTGGTCATCGTAGCACCGGACGAAGGCGGGCGACCGGGGCATCCACAGGCGTTTGTGACCAAGCCCGGCCAAGCTGTGAACTATCATCGGGGAATTTGGCACGGTGTGCTGACACCTTTGCACGGGCCAGGTTTGTTTGCCGTGATCGACCGGATCGGCCAGGGCGACAAACTGGAGGAGTTCTGGTTTGACACCCCGTATGAGGTCGTCGAAGGGTAGGGCCTCCCGCCCATCCATTGCCCGTCAAAGATGCTTGGGATCTGTTGGGACAAGCAGCGCGCGGGCAAGCCCGCCCGCAGCGCCACCTCAGACTCAGTGCTGCGTCATGAGACGGGCGACGTCCAGCATGCGTGCTGAAAACCCCCACTCGTTGTCATACCAGCCAAAGACACGAACCTGATGTTCGCCGACCATCCGGGTTTCGGGTCCTGCGATTACTAGAGACTCGGGTCGTGTGCGCAGGTCTGAAGAAACCAGCGGATGATCAGTCCAACCCAGAACGGGTGAGCGTTCCACGGCAGTTTGCAACTCGGTTTTGAAAGTATCGGGTGACATCCCGCGTTCCAGCGTCACGACCAAATCGACGGCGGACACGCTGGCGGTAGGGACCCGCACGGCTGCGCCCGAGATTCGCCCGGCCAGATGCGGTAGGACCTCGTCAATCAGGTGGGTGGCGCTGGACGTGGTGGGAACCATCGACAGGGCACCCGCGCGCGAACGGGCCAGATCACCACGAGGCGCGTCGACCATGGGTTGGCTGTTTGTATAGCAGTGGATCGTGGTCATATGCGCCGATGCGATCCCGCCGATCCCGTCCAGTACCTTGACCAGAGGAGCCAACCCATTGGTCGTGCACGACGCGTTGGAAACGATGCGGGCGTTCCCCAACTGGTCTTCGTTAGCGCCCAGAACGATTGTGATCTCGGTCGCCGGCGATGGGCCAGAGATCAGCACCTTGCTGGCCCCTGCGGTCAGGCCCTGGCTTGCGACGTCCGAGGTTCGGGCGACACCGGTACAGTCCATTAAAACGTCCACGTCCGAAAGATCGACATGGGTCAGGTTGGGGCTGTGCGTCATCGGAAACGAGCGCCCATCGACAACAAGCGCTGCATCGCCCTGCTCGACGATGCCGGGGTAAGGGCCAAACGTGCTGTCGTACTTGAAGAGGTAAGCGCAGGTCTCAAGCGGGGCGATGTCGTTAATCAGCACCAACTCGATATCCGTATCCTGCGGCAGAGCCAGCAGCTGCCGCAGGATCGTGCGGCCAATGCGGCCGAATCCGTTGATTGCAAGTTTCATGCGCAAGCTATGGCAGCGTGCTGTCGATAGCTCAATGCCCGTTCTTTCGCTTGGTCAGTTGCAGCTGATCTGCGAAAAGAACTGGCCCGAAATGTTCTGGTACATGCTGGCCACGATTGGTCTACATCCGGTTGCCTGCTGAATGGCAGCAATGGCCTGAATGGTGCGCAGTCGCGGCGGTGGGCCAAAGGGGTTCAGGTTGTTGTTGTCACGCGTTGCACGATACACGACCGGAGCATCCGAAACCTGAGTTACCGCCCAGGTGCGGCTCATGACGAAAACCTGCTTGGTTTCTTCCTTTGCGGCGACAGGCGTTGCATCAAATGCTGTCAAACCAATTCCTGCTGCCAGTGCCAGCAGTGTTACGCGCAGTACCATTGAACAATCTCCAGTGCTAAAAACCGGTGTTATTTCACCAGATTCAAGCGCTTCTGTGAACCCCTGACCGAAAAAAACGTTTAAAAGCCTAGCGCTTGGCCAGTGTCAGGGGCATGTGGCGGTTCACATCCTTGTACAGCAAATAGCGGAATCGCCCCGGTCCGCCCGCATAACAGGCTTGTGGGCAGAAGGCGCGCAGCCACATGTAATCGCCGGCCTCGACCTCGACCCAATCCTGATTCAGCCGATATACCGCCTTGCCTTCCAGCACATACAGCACGTGTTCCATCACATGGGTTTCTGCAAATGAGATCACGCCTCTTGGTTCGAAATTGACGATGTTGACGTGCATGTCATGGCGTAGATCCTGCGGATCGGCAAAGCGGGTCGTTGACCAGCGCCCTTCGGTTCCCGGCATCTCAACCGGTGGGACGTCACGTTCATTGGTAATAATCGGATCAGGTGCTGGCAGATCGGAAACGGCCTCGTAAGCCTTCCGAACCCAATGAAAACGGGCGATTTCATCGGCCCGGTTGTGCAGCGTCCAGTCGGAACCGGGCGGGATATAGGCGTAACCTCCCGTGTCCAGCACATGCACGTCTCTGTTCAGTGTCAGCGTCACCTGGCCCTCGACCACAAACAGAACGCCCTGCACCTCAGGGTTGGTTTCTGGGCGGTCGCTGCCGCCGCCGGGGTTGAAGCTCCATAATGTATTGCGAGAACGTTTCGGCGAATCCGCTGAGCGGGCGGGACAGGACCTACAGCCGGGTGCCCTCCTAAAATGGCAAGTAGCTGGTGACGATGTCGCGCATCGTGCCTTTCGGAATCACTGCGTAGGCGTCCGTAAACATGGCGCGGTCGGTCAAAAGCTGGTCTTGTCCGGGGTGTCCGCCGATGGGCGCAAAGTAAGTTGGCTGTGCCATTCTATGCCTCTGGTTCGTGTTTGAGACACTATGCGGGGATCGGGCCAATGGTCTTAGCGTCAGTGTTGCGATAGGTTTGTTCGGTATTATTTGAAGGTCAGTCTGCGGGGCTTGGCCACCGTTCGCGGGCGGTATAGTCTTATGGCCAAACTTATTTCAGCAAGGCGAGAAGATCATGAAAGCCTGGATTTCACCCTTAATTGCAGTAGCTGTTCTGATAGGCGCAAGTTCCATTGCGCAGGCCAAGCCACTTTCGAGAATCATCGCCGAAATGGGGCTGAGCCCAGCGGACTTTAACGTCGTCAACGCAACGACCAATGCGATGCTTGCGGATGGTATGCCTCAGGTCGGCACCGAGCGGAGTTGGTCAAACGAAGAGACCGGATCCAAAGGTACGATCCGCGTGCGTGACGTTCGGGACAACTGCGTCCACTTTCAGTACTTCATCAAACCTGCGGGCGCGGATCAGGCGCGCGAGATCAGAACCCGCAATTGTCGGGATGCCAGCGGGAACTGGTTTCTGACGCCTTAACTAAGGATCAGTAACCGCGGTTTCGGTCGACCTCGTGCAGCAATGGGTTTCCAGCGGACAAACGCTGAAAATTCTCGGCCACGTCGGCCAGTGCCTCACCCAGATGCCAGCCTGAGACATGCGGCGTGATCGTGACGCCGGGATGGGACCACAGCGGGCTGTCTGACGGCAGTGGCTCCTTGCTGGTGACGTCCAGAACAGCGTGACCGGGCACGCCGCGATCCAGCGCTTCGATCAGCGCTTTCTCGTCGATCAGGTCTCCGCGCCCTGCATTCAACAACTGACTGCCAGGTTTCATTGCGGCCAGCATTTGTGCGTCGAACAACCCGATGGTTTGCGGCGTGGACGGCAGGATGGCACAGATATGGTCACATTGGCCCAGCAGTTCGGGCAGCGCGTCTTCGCCGTGCAGGCAGGTCACGCCTTCGATCTCCTTCGGGGACCGGCTCCACCCCATGACCTGAAACCCGATGGCCCGCAGCATTTTTGCGCTGCGGGCGCCGATATGACCAAGCCCCAACACGCCTACTACGGTGTCTGGAGTGAACAGAGGTGCCTTGGGCAACCATTCCGCGTTCCTCTGCGCCGCCTCGTGGAACGCCATGTTCCGCTGGCGGTGAAGGATATAGGCGACAAACCACTCGGCAATCCCCTGCGCGGGGGCATCTGGTTTCAGCCGCGCGATCCGAACATGTTCGGGCAGATGCGGGTTGCTGACAATCGTTTCGACACCGGCACCCAGTTTCTGCACCAGCTGCAGGTTCGGCAGCCGCTTGGGGTGGTCGTTGTTCAAACCGACCACGGCGACCATGGTGATTTCACTTGCATCACCAATCGCATCCGGCGTCCGCACGTCCGCGCCGGGGAGCGTTTTCCGGATTTCGTTGGCGATGTCGTCATCGCTTATCCAATCGGTCAGCCCGGTTTCGATCAGCAGCGCCATCATTCACCCTCATAGTTTCATTTTGATTGAGTTGACGTTCCGTCACACAGCTAGACATCCTGTCGGCAGCTAAGTCATTCTCTGGTCAAAGGTAAAGCCCGGTCTTTGGGTCTGAGGAGGGAATCTCATGAACATGTCATTCGGTCTGCGCGAAGAAAACCGCGCGTTGCTGCAGCGGGTGGCAGCGTTGATCCTGGAAGAGATCATGCCATTGGAAGAAGAGTATCAGGCCGAAATCGACAAGGGTGATCGCTGGCAATACACCGAGCGTCAGGCCGAAATTCTGGAGGGGTTGAAAGCCAAGGCCAAGGCCGCCGGTCTGTGGAACTTCTGGCTGACCGACAGCGACAAGGGCTTTGGCCTGACCACAGTCGAATATGCTTACTTTGCCGAAGAGATGGGCAAGACCCCCCTTGGGGCCGAAGTGTTCAACTGCTCGGCCCCCGACACCGGCAACATGGAAGTGTTCGAACGTTACGGCTCGGACAAGATGAAAGAGCAGTGGCTGAAACCTCTGCTCAACGGTGAAATTCGGTCGGCATACCTGATGACGGAACCGGATGTTGCGTCTTCGGATGCTACGAACGTGTCGATGTCCTGCGTGCGGGACGGGGATGACTATGTTCTGAACGGTGAGAAATGGTGGTCCTCGGGGGCGGGTGATCCCCGCTGCAAGGTCTACATCGTTATGGTCAAGACGGCAGGTGACGAACAACCCAAGCACAAGCGGCAATCTATGATCGTTGTGTCTGCAGATGCCCCAGGGATCGAGATTCTGCGCCCGCTGCAAGTCTACGGCCACGATGATGCTCCGCATGGCCATATGCATATCCGCTTTACCAACGTGCGGGTGCCAGCCGAGAACATCTTGCTTGGCGAAGGGCGTGGGTTCGAGATTGCTCAGGGTCGTCTTGGGCCGGGTCGTATCCATCATTGCATGCGTGCGATCGGACAGGCGGAATCGGCGCTGGAACAAATGTGCAAACGGTCGCTGCAGCGTGAGGCGTTCGGCAAGAAACTGGCGCAGCTGGGCGCCAACTACGATATCATTGCCGAGTGCCGGATGGAGATCGAAATGGCCCGCCTGCTTTGCCTGAAGGCGGCATGGTACATGGATCAGGGCGATGCCCGCGCGGCTGCGCCGTGGATCAGCCAGATCAAAGTTGTTGCGCCGCGCGTCGCACTGAAGGTCATCGATGAGGCCGTGCAGATGTTTGGCGGGCAGGGGGTCAGTCAGGATACTCCGTTGGCCACGGCATGGACCCACGTGCGAACCCTGCGTCTGGCGGATGGCCCGGATGCGGTCCACCGGCGTCAGGTGGCGCGGGCTGAGTTGAAGAAACATACGCAGGAAAAAGTCTGAGGTGTGAGATGGTCCTGAAACCCGACCTGAACGAACAGGCATATTTTCACTTCACAGCGGACGGAGCCTTTGTCGGCAATGACCCGGCCCGTGGGCCATGGTCGCCGGATCACTGTCACGCCGGGCCGGTCGCCGGATTGATCGTTCGCGCAGCGGAAACCGAGGTTGGGCCGGAAAAGATGCTGACCCGGCTGACGGTAGATCTGCTGCGCCCTCTGCCTTTGACGGGTTTGCGCGTCGCCGCAGAAACCACGCGCCATACCAAGACGCTGGCGACCACGCGGGTTACGGTTCACGATCTGGACGACACGTTGTGCGCCACTGCCACGACCATGCACTTAGTGCGGCGTGATTTGGGACCAGTTCCAAATGTCGCGATCCCTTCGCCTGATCTTGAAGGGGCGGTGACAGGTCCGTTCCCGATTGGCGAAACGCGTCACGATCTGCCGGGGTTCGCAAATCATTCGGACATTCTGTACCCCAAAGGTGGCAACCAGAGCGCAGGTGCAAAGACGGTTTGGATGCGCACACCCTCGCTGCTGGAAGGGGAAAGGCAGTCGCCCATTCAGGCGTTATGTCCGCTGGCTGATTGCGGCAACGGCATTTCCTGGAATGCGCCAACCACGGAAATGGGCTTCATGAACACGGACCTGACCGTTCAGATTCACCGCGAACCCGTCTCGGATTGGCTGGCCTCGCAATCGGTATCTCATTGGCAACCGTCGGGAATTGGAATGTCGCAGTCGGTTCTGTTCGATACCGAAGGGCCGGTCGGAACAGCGTTGCAGACCTTGATCTTGTTCCCGCCCAAGTAAGCTGTTTGGCCGGTTTTCGCATGACCGTGGTGAATCTCATTGCCGGGCACCAGTCAAAACCCTATCTTTCTCGCATGCGCTGGCTTGTGACCCTTTTGACCTGCTGTGTGCCGATACCGGCACTGACGCACCCGCATGTCTTCATAGACACCGGGCTGGAATTCATCGTGGATGATGCTGGTAACCTGACACATGTGCGTGTGACTTGGGCCTATGACGAATTCTATTCCCTGCTTGTCCTTGAGGACATGAAACTGGACCAGGACGCCGACGGTGTTCTGACCGAGTCCGAACAGCAGTTTCTATCGGGCTTTGATGCGGAATGGGTCGAGGGATACAACGGCGATCTGGTCGTGTTTTCAAACGGCGAGCCGGTGCCGCTGTCAGGCCCAATGGAGCCGCATGCGACGACCGAGGATGGGCGCATCGTGACCACGCATCTGCGCGCGGTTGAAGGAGGTTCCGTTCCGACCGCGGCGCTTTCGGCCAAGGCCTTTGATGAGACCTATTACACGGCTTATGAAGTTACCCGTCCGGTCACTGTTTCCGGGCCGGTGTCATGTCAGATTGATCGGTTTGAGCCTGATATCGACGGCCAACTGGCTCAGATGCAGGCTTTCCTGAAAACGCTGGACGCCGACTACGACCTTGAGGAAAACGATATTCCGCTTGTTGGCGAAAACTTTGCGACCGAGATTCGCGTTTCATGTCCAAATACCTGATCGTACCTGTCGCTATCGCCATCGGTCTGTTGCTGTGGTTTTGGGGCAGCGGCGGCTTTGACCATCTGGCCGCCTGGGCGGCCGGTGAGCAGAGAGAGTTCCAGAACCAGATTGCCCGTTCTTTGCGCGCCGCGCGGGCCGAGCAACCCGAGGCCGTCGCAACTCTGCTGACGGTCTGTTTTGCTTACGGGTTCTTTCACGCCATTGGGCCCGGCCATGGCAAGGTGTTGATTGGCGGCTATGGATTGGGTCGAAACGTGGCGTTTCTGCGCCTGTCGGCCATTAGCCTTCTGTCCAGCCTGGGGCAGGCGGTGACGGCGGTTGTATTGGTCTATGCCGGTGTTCTGGTGTTCCAGATGTCTCGCGAAAGTCTGGTGGGGACGACAGAACAGGTCATGGCACCTATCAGTTATGGCGCCATTGCGGCGATTGGATTGTGGCTGATATTCCGGTCCATTCGCAGTTTCGTGCGACGTCATCGAAGTGAAACGGCGCATCATCATCACGATCATCATCACGACCACGAGCACAAGAACGATCATGGCCACGAGCATCATCACCATGATCATGAGGTCTGTGCGGATTGTGGCCATCGCCACGGTCCTTCCGCCGAAGAGGTGGCGAATGTCAGCAGCCTGCGAGAAGCTGCGCTGCTGATTTTGGGCATTGCAGCGCGCCCCTGCACCGGAGCCCTGTTCGTCCTGATCCTGACCTGGCAAATGGGCATTGCGATGGTCGGAATAGCTGGCGCCTTTGCCATGGCGCTGGGCACGGCGACGGTCACGACTCTGGTCGGGTGGACGTCGTTCGGTTTGCGCGGTGGTCTATTGGCTTCAGCGTCTGCAACGCGGTTTGCGTCGGTGCTTGCGCCTACGATCGAGTTGGTTGCAGGGTTGCTGATCGCCGTTATCGCAGGTGGCTTGCTGCTGCGCGCGATCTAGTCGAAGACTGGTTCTGGATATCCAACCCGAGCCAGGTACAGCCCCTGCGGCGGACAAACCGGCCCACAAGCCGCCCGGTCGACCGCTTCCAGCGCATCCCGCACGTCTTCCGGAGACCAGGCCCCAGCTCCGACACGTTCCAGAGTCCCTACGAAACTGCGTACCTGATTGTGCAGAAAGGAACGGGCACGGACATGGAAATGCACCTCGGGACCGGAAAACCCCTGAACCTGTTCAACGCGCAGTTCATCCAGCGTTTTGACCGGGCTTGCAGCCTGGCAGATGGAAGAACGGAACGTGGTAAAATCATGCCTCCCGATCAGCATATCCGCTCCTGCCTGCATCGCGTCGATATCAAGCTGGTGATTGATCTGCCAAACCTGTCCGGCGTCATGAGTTGCAGGAGCGCGGCGCATCAAAATGCGGAACAGGTATTGCCGCTCCAGCGCCGAAAACCGGGCATGCCAGTCATCGTCCACCCGAGCGGCCTTTACGATGGCCACGGGCTGCGGTTTGAGATGATAGTTCAGAGCTTCGGACAGGCGGAACGGGTCCCATTCCTTGACCAGATCGCAATGGGCAACCTGACCCAGCGCATGCACCCCGGCATCTGTGCGCCCTGCCGCGGCAATGGTGTGATCACCAGGCTGAATACGTGACAAGGCCTGTTCGATTGCCCCCTGAACAGACGGCAATTCCTTTTGCCGTTGCCATCCGGCAAACGGTTCACCTTGGTATTCGACTTTCAACGCGTATCTGGGCATGGGCTGCTGGTAACGCGCTGCGTCGCAACGGGCAAGGGTGGGAAAGCGCTGGTATGTGCGGCGACCTCTACCTATCTTGAGCGAAACGAAAAAAGCGGGGCGACAGTTTGGTCATCTCATCTCTGGCAGACAGTCTGGTGCGCGGTATCGAAACCGTGGGCGACCGGGTGTCTGAAACACTGTTTGAGCCGGTTATTCGACTGGGCGTCACCGGGCTGGCGCGGTCGGGGAAGACGGTGTTTATCACGTCTTTGGTCGCAAACCTGCTGGATCGTGGGCGGATGCCGGGTCTCGTGGCGCAGCAAGAGGGGCGGATCAACGCCGCCTACCTTCAACCGCAACCGGACGATACGGTGCCGCGTTTTGACTACGAGAACCACCTGGCGGCTTTGACCGGACCGCAACCGCACTGGCCGGACAGCACACGCGCCGTGTCGGAATTGCGCTTGTCTTTCAAGGCCCGCCCCGCCGGGTTGTTGTCGGGCCTGCAGGGGCCACGAACCATCCATCTGGATATTGTGGACTATCCGGGGGAATGGCTGCTGGATCTGGCGCTGTTGGATAAATCCTATGAGGTTTGGTCGACAGAAACTCTGGAAAGCATTGCAGATCGATCTGAGGCTGCGGCGTTTCTTGCGCAAGTAAAGGCGATTGATCCTACTGAGGTTCACGATGAGCCGAAGGCGCAAGCGGTGGCCAAGGATTTTGCCGAATACCTGCAGTTGGCACGCGACGCTGGGTTCTATGACTGTACACCGGGGCGCTTCTTGCTGCCAGGCGATCTGGCGGGGTCTCCTGTTTTGACCTTTGCACCTTTGCCGGTCGACGGCCACGGCCCGCGGCGCAGTCTGCATCGTGAGATGGCGCGACGCTACGAAGCCTATAAGTCTCAGGTCGTGAAACCGTTTTTTCGCGACCACTTTGCGCGGATCGACCGGCAAGTGGTCCTCGTCGATGCGCTGGGTGCGATCCATAACGGCCCGCAAGCGGTTGAGGATATGCGCCGGGCGATGGCGGATATTCTTTCGGCGTTCCGGCCGGGGCGCAACGCGTGGCTCAGCCAGTTGTTGTTGGGAAAACGGGTCGAGCGCATCCTGTTCGCCGCCACCAAGGCTGATCATCTGCATCACCTGCAGCATCACCGCCTGACCAACATCATGGAGGCCCTGACCCGCGAAGCCCGCGACCGTGCCAGCTTTGCCGGGGCCGAGACCGCTGCGTTGTCATTGGCATCGCTGCGGGCCACGACCGAGGAAATTCGCAACCACAACGGGGTCGAATTGCCCTGTGTGCGAGGCACTTTGCTGGACAGTGGCAAACAAGCGGCGTTCTACCCCGGTGATCTGCCCGAAGATCCGACGCATTTGCTTGGCCCGGCTCGAAACGGGGCGGACAACTGGCTGGGCGAGGATTATGGGTTCATGGCGTTCGCGCCAGCCCACCTGACCTTGCGTCCCGGCGACGGCCCCCCCCATATCCGTTTGGATCGCGCTGCGCAGTTCCTGATCGGAGATCGGCTGTGACCGTCATACTTCGCCCTGCCCGCAGCACGGATGCCGGTGCGACTGGCGAGATTTTGCACGGCTTTGCCCTTGAAAACGAGTGGATGCCTGAACTGCATACACAGGCGGAAACCATTGCATTTTGCGGCCGGATGATTGACTTAAATTGGGTGACCATTGCGGAAACGGATCAAGGTGTTGTCGGCTTTCTTGCGCTCAATGGCGCAGAAATCCATTCTCTGTATCTGATACCCGACGCGCGAGGGCGGGGGGTAGGTCAAAAACTGCTGGAGCATGCCAAGTCACGCCGCTCGCACCTGTCGCTGTTTGCCTTTCAGGCAAATCTTCCAGCGAGACGGTTTTATGAGCGCAATGGCTTCGCAGAAGTTGCGCGCAGCGACGGCGCTGAAAACGACGAGAATCTGCCGGACATCAAGTATGTCTGGAACAGTGAAGGAGCAGCAGATGGCTAAGGGCCCGGTTCTGATTGATCTCGACTCGGATGAACCCGCTGCCGACGTGTCGCAAGCGCCACCGGTGCCGGATGTTGCACAGCCGCAGGGGCAGGCGATGCAGAGTGCGGCGCGGCTGGCGGCCCGCAGGCCCTCGGCTTTGTCGCGTTGGTTCTGGGGGTTGGCCTTGGCGGTGGTCGGCGCGGTGGTTTCGGTTGCCGCGTGGGACTTTGTCAACTCACTGCTATTGAGGGCACCAATTCTGGGGTGGGCCGTGACCGGATTGTTCGCCGCGTTGGTGCTGGTTGCTTTGATTATTGCTGTTCGGGAGTTGGCGGCAATCGGGCGGCTGTCCCGAGTGGACGGTATGCGACAGGCGGCGGATAGCGCCTTGGCCGAAGACGATCTGGCGCAGGCACGTACGGTGACGAACCGGTTGATTGCGTTCTACAAAGGGCGCGATGAAACCCGCTGGGGCCGCGACCGGCTGTCCGAGCGGATCGACGAACAATTCGACGCCTCAGGACTGTTAACGCTGGCGGAGGACGAGCTTTTGGCCCCGCTGGACGCCGCCGCCAGCCGAGAGGTCGAGGCCGCCGCACGGCAGGTCGCCACCGTGACCGCGCTGGTGCCTCTGGCGCTTGCAGATGTGGCGACCGCGCTTGCGGCCTCGTTGCGGATGATCCGGCGTATTGCCGAAATCTATGGCGGGCGCGCAGGATTTCTGGGCAGCTGGCGCCTGACGCGTGCGGTGTTCGTGCATCTTGTGGCGACGGGGGCCGTGGCTGTTGGTGACGATCTGCTTGAGCCGGTTCTGGGTGGTTCAGTTCTCAGCAAACTGTCGCGCCGGTTCGGCGAAGGGCTTGTGAACGGTGCGCTCAGCGCCCGTGTCGGGGTCGCCGCGATGGAGGTCTGCCGGCCGTTGCCCTTTTCCGACCGGCACAAACCGTCCACCCGGAGCATTATTAAGCGCGCTTTGGCCGGGTTGTTTTCCAAAACTTGACCTGACGCAAAGTCCTGCAGTCTGCTACCGAGTATAACACCGCCAGAGCCAGCCATGACCGACCACGGACACAGCCAGCAGGAGATCGCCGCGCGGATCAACGCCCCCCCGGGCCGGGGTGTTCTGCGGGATGTGGTTTATGGCGGCATCGACGGCTCGGTGACCACTTTTGCCATCGTTTGTGGCGTTGCGGGTGCGGGGTTGTCTCCGTTTATCATCGTGGCGCTGGGGCTGGCCAATGTGTTGGCCGACGGGTTTTCCATGGCCGCAGGCAACTACTCGGGCACCAAGGCCGAACTGGACAACATCCGCCGAATTCGGACTATCGAGGAACGCCATATCAAGCTCTATCCCAAAGGCGAATGGGCCGAGGTGCGCGAAATCCTCGCGCAGAAGGGGCTGTCAGGCAAGGTTCTGGACGAGGCGACGGACGCGATCACTGCGGATCGGGAAAACTGGATCAACCTGATGATCGAAGGCGAATACGGTCTGGGCAGCGTCGATCCAAACCCGTTCAAGGCTGCGATGGCGACGTTTCTGGCGTTTCTTATCGCCGGAATGATCCCGTTGTTGCCGTTCCTTCTGTCTGCGGATCAAGCGTTCCGGATCTCTGCCTTTATGACACTGGGCGTGTTCTTTGCGATCGGGGCGCTGAAAAGCCGTTGGTCACTGGCTCCGTGGTGGCGATCCGGTCTTGAAACGCTGCTGATCGGTGGCGCGGCTGCGCTGATCGCGTACCTCGTGGGGTCGCTGTTTCACCCCTAGTGGCCAGAAGTGTCGCAGGAGCGTCGGCAAGTCTGGTCAACGCGGCTTGAACCGTTACTGTGCCGGTGATGCAACCTGTTTCGATCTTTGAAAAAAACGTACTTGTTCTGGGCGCATACGGGTTTATCGGTACCGCCGTGACTCGGTCGCTTCTTCGCGGCGGTGCGCGTGTTTCGGCGTTTGTGCGCAGCGTGAAAACGGGTGCTCAGGTCTTGCCGGGGATGCCCACGGTGCAAGGCGACCTGCGCGATTACACGGACCCGCAGGATTGGCAGGACGCGCTGGCGGGTATCGACTGCGTCGTGAACTGCGCGGGCGCATTGCAGGATGGGCCGTCGGACGAACTGGAATCCGTTCACCACACGGCTATCGCCGCTTTGGGTCTGGCCTGTGCCCAACGGGGAATCGCGGTCGTTCAGGTTTCGGCGATTGGGGCGACTGCGGACGCTGATACGGATTTCATGCGAACGAAGGCCGCCGGGGATGAGGCGCTGAGGTCCAGCGGTGTTCCGCTTTGGATACTTCGACCGGGTTTGGTTATCGGGCAATCCGATTACGGCGGCACGGCCCTTTTGCGCATGCTGGCGGCTGTGCCCCTGGTTCAGCCGGTGGCTTATCCCGAAACGCCTGTTCAGTGTATTGGAATGCCCGATCTGTGCCGCGCGGTCGAGGGCGCCGTTGCGGGTGAACTACCGCAAGGCACTTATGACCTGATCGAAGACGAACCACAGCCTCTCGTGCATGTTCTGGCCGAGACACGCCGATGGTTGGGGTTTCCTGCCGCGCGCGTGACGTTGGCACTGCCTTCAGTTTTGACGCGCTTGGTTGCCAGCGGCGCAGATGGGCTCAGCCATTTGGGATGGCGCTCGCCCCTGCGCAGCAATGCGATGCAAGTGATGGAAACGGGTGTTGTCGGCGACCCTGAACCTTACCGGATGGCTGCCGGCCACGCGATCGCGCCTTTGAAACAGGTCTATGCCAAACTGACCTGTTCGCGAGAACACAGGCTGACAGCACGCATGACGCTGTTGATGCCGCTCGTTGTGGGTGTTCTCAGCCTGTTTTGGGTTCTGTCCGGCCTCTTTGGTCTTTGGGGGGTCTCTGCGGCGGCGGGTGTTCTGACGAATGCGGGGTGGGGGTTTGCTGCCGCGCTAGCCAGCGTCATTTTCTGGTCTTTCGTCGATATCGCGTTGGGGTTGGCCATTCTGTGGCGGCCATGGGCGGCGCACGCTTGTTTGGCGCAGTTTGGCGTCGCCGTGCTCTACCTCGTGGCAGCGACACTTGTTGTTCCCGAGTTTTGGGTCGATCCATTAGGTCCGTTGACCAAGATCTTGCCCACGATGACATTGTCTCTGGTCGCCTGGCCCATGTTGCAAAGCCGATGATGGACCCTGATCTGATCCTGCGCTGGTTGCACATTATCGGGGCCTGCGTCCTGTTGGGCACCGGTGCCGGGATCGCGTTTTTCATGCTGATGGCGCACCGGTCGGGCGATCCGCGTTTCATAGCGCAAACCGCGGGTGTGGTGGTTTTGGCCGATCTGGTGTTCACGACAACGGCTGTTATCGCACAGCCGGTCACAGGTGGCCTGCTGGCGTGGCGGTTGGGGTGGTCTCTCGCCGATGGATGGATCGTCCTGTCACTTGTCCTTTACGGTGTGACGGGCCTGTTCTGGCTACCTGTCGTCTGGATACAGACCAGACTGCGCGACCTTGCTCGGGCGGCTGCAGAATCCGGCGATCCATTGTCTGCGTCCTACCATCGGCTGTTTCGGATCTGGTTTGCCTGCGGTTTTCCCGCATTCGCGGCTGTGCTGGCGATCGTCTGGCTGATGATTGCCAGACCAACAATCGGCTAGGGCCAGATCGCGCCGATTTGCGTGCCGCACAAATTTCATGTCATTTCGGGCTGTTGCGCGGAACGACACCCGGTTAGCTTGACGGCAAACCTGCTTGGAGGCTTCGATTGGAATCCCTACTCGTCCTTGTTGGATTGATTGTATTGGCCATCCCGGTGGCCATAATTATTCTGCTAGTCGCGCAGGTCCGGTTGCGTCGCCGGGTTGAACAGCTTGAATTGCAGCTCCGCGCGCTTGGCGGAGAAATTCCCGAGCAGGAGCCGAAAGCTGAACCACCTGAGGTAAAGGAAAAGAAACCTTCGCCTTGGCCGGCGCTCAAGACCGCGACGCCTGAAACGGTCCCGAGTGAGGAACCTTCTGAACCAGAGACGAAAGGCGTGCCTGTCGGGACTACGGTACGGGAAGATCGTTTTGCGGCATTTGGGGCCTGGTTACGCGAGAACTGGTTTTACGCTGTTTCGGCCCTGTCGCTGGCTCTGGCAGGCATATTTCTGGTTCAGTACGGTGTGGAAAGCGGGTTGCTGTCACCTGCGATGCGGGTCATCGCGGCCTTGGTCTTCGGCGCGTTACTGATTGGTGCGGGTGAGGTGATCCGCCGTAAATTTGGCGATGACGAAACCTCGGCCACCGCCTATCTGCCATCGGTCTTTTCTGGTGCCGGTTTGGTTGCGCTGTTCGGCGGCCTTCTGGCCGCTCGACAGCTGTATGATCTGATCGGCCCCGAAGCAGCGCTGGCTGCAATGATCTTCGTGGCCATCCTGGGCCTTGTGCTTGGCTGGTTCCACGGCCCGCTGTTGGCGGCGGTCGGCTTGATCGGAGCGTTTGCAGCACCGTTTCTGGTGGGCGGAGCATCAAGGGACCCCAGTTGGCTATACGGTTACTTCTTTGTCGTTTCCGTGCTTGGACTGGGTATCGACACCGTACGCCGCTGGGCGTGGATATCCGTTCTGGCTCTGATCGGCGGGTATAGCGCATGCCTGTTGATGGTTCTGTCCGCACCGCTGACCGAACCGGAATACCTGCTCTGCGTGACCGCTCTGGCTGTGATTGCGATCGCGATACCTGTCCGGCGGATTTGGCCCGATCACAGCGGGCGCCTGATCAGCGAGGTCATACTCACTGGAAAAGGCGGCCCATGGCCCGAATTTCCCACCCGTCTGGCTTTTGGAGCAGTGGCTGTCAGCACAGCCATTCTGTCGCTCCATTGGCCGGATTCGCCGGCCGAGTTCTGGCTGGGCGTTGTCCTGTTGTCCGGCCTCACACTGGGTTTGATGATCTGGGCCAGTCAGGCGCGGGCATTGCAGGACATGACTGTATTGCCCGCTGCGGGACTGATCTGGTTCATCCTGATTCACGGCTGGGACCACGGCACCGTTGCGCGCCAGTTTGCTGAAACTTATGCCGAGACCGCAGAGGCGGATTACCCAATTGCACTGACGATGTTGGTCGTGTTGGGGGCAGTGATCTCTGTCCTCGCGGCCTGGCGATCCCTGCGCGCCACTGAATATGCGGCGGTTTGGGCGGCTGGGGCCGCGATCTTTGCGCCCGGTCTGGCCATCGCTCTTGAGATCGGTTGGCACCCGGCCGAGGTCATCGGGGCCTACCCGTGGGCGCTTCATGCCATGGCGCTGGCAGTGTTGATGGTGGGTCTCGCCGGTCGTTTTGCGCGTGTGGATGGTGAAAATCATCTGCGCCCGGCTTTGGTGACGCTCTCAGCTTTGTCATGTCTTACCTTCGCTTGTGTGATCGTCCTGAGCTCTGCCGCCCTGACTATTGCATTTGTGGCCCTGATCGCCGCCGCCGCCGTTTTGGACCGCCGGTTCGATCTGCCGCAAATGAGCTGGTTCATTTGGGCTGGCGTTTTCACGGTGACGATCCGCCTCGTGCTGAATCCCGGTCTGGATTGGGCGACCACCGCGCCTGTTGGTGAAATGGCTTTGGTCTATGCGGTGTCCGTCGTTGGATTTCTGGTAGCTTGGACGATCCTGCGGCCCATGAATCGTCCTGTGATCGTGTTGTTGCTTGAAAGCGCTGCCTGGGCGACCGCGGGCATCTTGCTATCTTTGCTGTTGTTGCGCTGGCTGGAGGGGTTCGGCGAAGGCGGCGCCGAGGACAGCCATTGGGGCCTGGGCCTGCTCTCGGTGATTTGGCTTCTGCTGGCCTGCGCGCAGGTGCGGCGGTTCGAACTGGGTGGAAAACTGAACTACGTGCGGTACGTGCTCACGTTGTTCTTCGCGGCTCATGGTATGTACCGTCTGGGCGAAGCGTTGACGATGGCGAACCCTCTGCTTCACCCTCACGCCGATCCGGTGATCGGGGTGCCGCTGCTGAATACGCTCGCTGTGGCCTACTTGTTACCAGCGCTCATTCTGGGCGTTTCGGCGTCATGGCTGCCTGCGTTGCACCCGCGCTGGCGGCAGGTCTGTTTTGGATCGGCTGCGGTACTGGGTACAGTCTGGCTGGGTCTCACCATCCGCCATATCTGGCAGGGGGCCGGTGGCATGTATGCAGGCGACGGCGTCTCGCAGCCCGAGCTTTACACCTATACGATGGCGCTTCTGATCATCGGTGCAGCACTGTTCTACCAGTCGCTCGCGCGTCGGTCCGATTTGATGCGCAAAGCGGGGCTGGCCGTGATCGGCCTTGCGGTTGCCAAGGTCTTTCTAGTCGATATCTCAGGATTGGGCGGTTTGATCCGGGTCTTTTCGCTGCTGGCGCTGGGGCTGGCATTGGCCGGTCTTGCGTGGCTCAATCGCTGGGCAAAGCTGCGCCATTCGCCGCAACGGTCGGAACCTCTGGACCATTAGGCGCGCGCGTCCTATAAGCGCGGCCATGTATGACCGGACGGCCATCATTATTCGAATTATATCCCCGGCGCTCTGACCCTCTGAGACGCCGGGCAAAGGTGTTTGAGACTTCGCACCGACCGCATCGATCCTAGTACGACCAGATCATCCAAAGGACGCCCCCAATGTGCGCCGACACGATCCAGACACCTGATTACAAAGACACGCTGAACCTGCCCAAAACCGAATTCCCCATGCGCGCCGGCCTGCCCAAGCGCGAACCCGCATGGCTGGAGCGGTGGGAGACCATTGGCGTCTATGACCGCCTGCGTGAAAAAGAGGGCCGCCAGCCCTTTACGCTGCATGACGGCCCCCCGTACGCGAACGGTCACCTGCATATCGGCCACGCGCTGAACAAGACCATCAAGGACATGATCGTGCGGTCCCATCAGATGATGGGCTTTGATGCGCGTTATGTTCCGGGCTGGGACTGCCACGGTCTGCCGATCGAGTGGAAGATCGAGGAGCAGTACCGCAAGAAGGGCAAGAACAAGGACGAGGTGAACGTCGTCGATTTCCGACAGGAATGCCGCAAGTTCGCCGAAGGCTGGATCGACATCCAGCGTGAAGAGTTCAAGCGTCTGGGCATCACAGGCAACTGGGCCGATCCCTACATCACGATGGACTATCACGCCGAGGCCGTGATCGCCGACGAGTTCATGAAGTTCCTGATGAACGGCACGCTCTATCAGGGCTCTAAGCCCGTGATGTGGTCGCCCATCGAGAAAACCGCTCTGGCCGAGGCTGAGGTCGAGTACCACGACAAGGAAAGCTTCACCATCTGGGTGAAGTTCAAGGTCGTGAATGCCGGTGATTTGGATGACGCGTTTGTTGTGATCTGGACGACGACCCCGTGGACCATGCCTTCGAATAAGGCCGTCGTATATGGCAAGGATATCTCCTACGGCCTTTACGAAGTCACCGGCGCGCCTGAGGAGTGCTGGGCCAATGTGGGAGACAAATTCCTGCTGGCCGACAATCTGGCCGCCGACGTTCTGGGCCGTGCGCGTCTGAGCGACGATCAGTGGACCCGCGTCCGTGACGTGACCACCGATGAGCTCGAGGGCGTGCAACTGACCCACCCGCTGGCTGGAGCCGAGGGCGGCAATGGCGAATGGGACGACATCCGCGACTTCCGCGCCGCTGAGTTTGTGACCGATACCGAAGGTACGGGGTTCGTCCACTGCGCGCCGTCGCACGGTATGGAAGAATTCGAGCTGTACCGCGATCTGGGCATGCTCGAACAGGTTATCACCTACAATGTGATGGACGATGGCTCATTCCGCGCTGATCTGCCGTTCTTTGGTGGCAAATACATCCTGTCCCGCAAAGGTGGCGAGGGTGACGCGAACAAAGCCGTCATCGACAAGCTGGTCGAGGTCGGTGGTCTGTTGGCGCGTGGCAAGATCAAGCACAGCTATCCGCATTCGTGGCGTTCCAAGGCGCCGATCATCTACCGCAACACACCGCAGTGGTTTGCATCCGTAGACCGCAAGTTGGACGATGGCATGGGTGAGATGGGCGACACCATCCGCGAACGCGCCCTGCGGTCGATCGACGAGCTGGTGAAATGGACACCGCAGACCGGTCGCAACCGCCTGTATTCGATGATCGAAGCGCGCCCGGATTGGGTACTGTCGCGCCAGCGCGCCTGGGGCGTGCCGCTGACCTGCTTCACCAAGAAGGGCGCTCTGCCCACCGACGCGGATTACCTGTTGCGTAACGAAGACCTCAACGCTCGCATCAAGGCGGCGTTCGAGAAAGACGGCGCGGATATCTGGTACACCGACGGGTTCAAAGAACAGGTGCTGGACGGCATCGCCAACCCCGATGACTACGATCAGGTGTTCGACGTGCTGGACGTGTGGTTCGACTCGGGTTCCACACACGCCTTCGTTCTGCGTGACCGTGAGGACGGGACCGAAGACGGCATTGCCGATGTCTATATGGAAGGCACCGACCAGCACCGTGGTTGGTTCCATTCCTCGATGCTTCAGGCTTGCGGCACCAAGGGCCGTGCGCCGTATCGCAACGTTGTGACCCATGGGTTCACGCTGGATGCCAAGGGCAACAAGATGTCCAAGTCGCTGGGCAACACCATCGTGCCGGAAGAGGTCGTCAAGCAATACGGCGCGGATATCCTGCGTCTGTGGGTGGCTCAGACCGACTATACCGCCGACCAGCGGATCGGGCCGGAGATTCTGAAGGGCACCGCTGACAGCTATCGCCGCCTGCGCAACACCATGCGCTTCATGCTGGGTTCGCTGGCCGACTTCACCGAAGCGGATCGCGTTGTACCCGAGGATATGCCGCGTCTGGAACGCTGGGTGCTAAGCCGATTGGCCGATCTGGATGAACAGGTGCGCAAGGGCTATGCTGCGTTCGATTTCCAGGGTGTGTTCAGCGCTGTGTTCACTTTTGCCACGGTCGATCTGTCGTCGTTCTATTTCGATGTCCGCAAGGATGCGCTGTACTGCGATGGCGATAACCTGCGCCGTCGTTCTGCGCGCACGGTGCTGGACATCCTGTTCCATCGCCTGACCACATGGCTGGCCCCGGTTCTGGTCTTCACCATGGAAGAGGTTTGGCTGGAGCGGTTCCCGGGTGATGACAGCTCGGTCCATCTGGTAGACTTCCCGGAAACGCCTGCCGATTGGCGCGACGCCGAGCTTGAAGCGAACATGGCCAAGGTCCGCCGCGTCCGCCGTGCCGTGACCGCAGCGCTGGAGGTTCAGCGTCAGGACAAAGTCATCGGCTCAAGCCTCGAAGCGGCACCGATCGTACATGTCGAAGACGCCGAGACGCGCGACCTGCTGGCGACCTTCGACGTGGATGACATGTGCATCACCTCGGGTCTGACCGTCACTGGCGATCCGGCCCCGGCCGAAGCGTTCCGTGTACCCGAGATTGAAGGCGTCGCGGTGGTGTTCGAAAAGGCCGAGGGTGAAAAGTGCCAGCGCTGCTGGAAAATCCTGCCCGATGTAGGGCTGCACGCACATGCGGGCGTCTGCGGGCGTTGCAACGACGCACTGGGCTAAACCAATACGCCCGGCCGAAATGCCGGGGGTTTTTCTTTCCGTGCTTGCGCGTGGTTCGTTGATCTGAAACGCTAAGCATATGCCTATGATCGCCGTAGATACGCAGTTTGGCTGCCTAGGTGTCGAAGAGACCGATGGTGCCATAACCCGCCTTGTTTGGAATGGCCGGAACGAAGGTCCTGAAACGCCACTATTGAAAGAGGCGGCAGAGCAGCTGACCGCCTATGACGAAGGACGTCTGGGTCGGTTTGACCTGCCATACTACGTTGAAGGATCAGAATTCCAGAAACAGGTCTGCAACCTGATGTTCGCGATCCCGTTGGGCGAGACCCGAACCTATGGCGACATCGCCAAAGAGCTTGGGCAGCCACCGCAGCCGGTCGGTCAAGCCTGCGGCGCAAATCCAATTCCCGTGATTATACCCTGCCATCGGGTGCTGTCCGCCAATGGTCTGGGCGGCTTCTCGGGCGAGGGCGGTGTCGAGACCAAAGTGGCCCTGTTGCGCCATGAACGCGCGGCTGGGTTGTTGATCTGAGCCTCGAAAACCAGTTGCAATCCCGTTGTTTGAGGCCCAACCTATATCAGTTGCTGAATTTGAAGGACCGCATCGAATGACTGCTCAAACAGACCCGGCCGCCCGCAAGAAGGCCATCATCGACCGCCTGATGTCGCTGGAAGAACAGGAATTGGCGACTGCGCAGGCGCACTACGATGCATTTCTGAAGGACTCACAGCTGGATGATCGCGAGGGGCACGACAAGGACGACATCGCCGCATCGCGCGAGAACGCGGATTTGGCAGCGGCCTTCGACGCACCCGTCCATGCCCATCACGCCAAAATCGACGTGATTGAGAATACGGATTTCAGCCTGACAGACAGGGTGCAACCGGGTGCAGTGGTCAAATTCAACAGCCGCCACTTCGTGGTCTGTGTTTCGACCACGCGGTTTGAGGTTGACGGGAAAACCTACATGGGAATTTCAACCCAAAGCCCGATTTACCTGGCCATGACCGGCCTGCAAGAGGGCGATGTATTCACCCATAACGGTACCGAGTTTGAGGTTGAAGAAGTCCTTTAACCTTATCAGTCATTGCGCTGCGGGATCACCTGCTGCGCAATCCCGGCCGAAACCAGATACAGGCTGGTGATCACAAGCCCCCAATGAGCCCAGCTTTCGGGGTGAAAATCAACCCACGCCGCCCAACCGGCAAAGAAGGTCCATGCAAAAGCCATAGGCAGGGACACGGTGCGCCAGCGTTCCGTGCGGACCGGGTGGATGAACTTCAAAGGCAGGAACATCGCCAGTGACAGCAGCGAAACCAGTAGCAGGATGACCCAGAAGTTGGGCTCCAATGCGAAAATCACGATTACGAACATGTTCCAGCAACCTGGAAAGCCCGAGAACGAGTTATCCTTGGTCTTCATCCGCGTGTCCGCGAAATACATGGCGCTGGCAAAAGTAATGACGATGATGGCAAACCAGCCGGTCCATCCGTCCATCAGGCCCGATTTGAACAATGCAAAGGCCGGGATGAAGACATATGTCAGGTAGTCGATGATCAGGTCCAGAAGAACACCGTCAAATTCCGGTGCGTTCTTTTTGACGTGGTAGTGGCGCGCCAGCGGGCCGTCGATACCATCCACGATGAACGAAATCACCAGCCACAGATACATCAGGCTCCATTTTTCTTCGACTGCGGCCAGCATGGCCAGCATTGCGAAGACGGCGCCGGTTGCAGTGAACAGATGTACGAAAAGGGCTTTGAGTTTTATTGTCATTTGTGTCTCTTGGACGATGCGCGCTGCAGATGCAAACCAAAAGCCCGCCAATCGCACAAAGCGCAACGTCACGAGCTGGATGGAAGTCAGGCTTTGGGGTGGGCGCGGTTATAAACCTCCATAAGCCGGGCCGTGTCTACGGCGGTATAGGCTTGAGTGGTAGAGAGCGAGGAATGCCCCAGCAGTTCCTGAATGGCCCGCAGATCGCCCCCGGCGGACAGAAGATGGGTTGCGAAACTGTGCCTTAAAGCGTGTGGTGTCGCAGTGGCGGGCAGGCCGAGTTGCATTCGTGCCTTGGCCATCACGCCCTGAATCGCCCGTGGATTGAGTGGGCCGCCGCGTACACCACGGAACAGTGCCTGGTCACTGGCCTGCGGATGCGGGCAAAGCTGCAGGTAATGCGTGACCGCAGCGCGGGCAGCAGGAAGAACCGGAACCACCCGCTCTTTTCCGCCTTTGCCGACAATGCGCAGGCTATCCGGTAAAGGCGCGTCCGCGCCGGTCAGAGACAGTGCTTCAGAGATACGCAGGCCACACCCATACAGTAGAGTGACAACGGCGACGTCCCGTGCCGAAACCCAATCATTCGTTGATTGCAACTCAACCGTTTCGATCATGGCCCGGGCAGCGTCTTCGGCCAGCGGGCGGGGAAGCTTTTTGGTGAATTTCGGTGCACGCGTGGACAAAACAGCTGTGGGTTCGAACCCCTCGCGTTCAGCGAGCCAGCGGTAGAAGCTTTTGACAGCCGACAATTTGCGCGCCAGAGACCGCGCGCCAACGCCCGAGCTGCGCTGATCAGCCATCCATGCGCGCATGTCGGATACGGTGATCCGGGCCAGTGCGGCCAAACCCTGCCGTTCACTGTAGTGCAGGGTCATGAATGACAGGAATTCGGTGACATCACCACGATACGCGGTCTGCGTATTTTCCGACCGCCCCGCCAGCGCGCTCAGACCGTCCAGCCAGTTCTGTAACGCGTCGCGACAGGCGGGTGAGATCAGGCTCACGACAGCCAGTGGCGCATTGAACGTTCGAAGACGCCGGCAAAGAACGACAGAAGATCAGTGCCCAGCTGCGGCGAAAAGTGATTTCGGTCTTTTGCGCTCATGACGATCATTCCGGGCAGGCGGCCGTCGCCCAGGTCCAGCCGTAGGCAGGCTTCAGAGCGTAGATGCTCAGCTTTGGGCCCCAAAATTCTGTGCGTTGGGTGAAGGATCTCGCGCAAAACCACGTCACGGGCAGGGCCGCTGCGGTCGAAGGTCAGGTAATTGTCAACGAAACCGGGTTCGACAACCGAAAGCACTCCGCCCAATGTATTGATGGCCGGATCTTCCTGCGTTGCAGTCGACTCAAGAACCAGCGTGATCCGATCCACGCGCAGGATTTCAGCCACATCGGTTCCGAGGGTACGCAGGAAATCCTCAAACCCGGCGGGCTCCAGCAGGCGGATGATGGCGCGATGCACCTGATTTGTGCCTGCCAGATTCTCATAGGCTGCCGCAATGACGGACCGATGCGTGTCCTCAAGCCTGTCCAGGCGCGCCTCAAGCCGCTGCATGGCGATGCCGCGCAAATCGATGATGTTGTCGCCGCGCGCCTGTTCATTGGCCATTACAAGCGCCTGCATCAGGTCCTTGTCGTCCAGCACGGCGTCCGGTTCGGCCAGAATTGCGGCGCGCAAATTATCCTTGAGTTTCGTGTTGCTGCTCATGTCCCGCTCGGTCTTTTTTTGTTGAGGGGTTTATAACATGAGTTAGCGGAATTGCCTTGAAAAAAATGCAGAACCTGCGGGATTTCATATGAGCTGTGCTCAGTGGCTTCCGCCTGCGAAACCCTGATCTTTGATCAGGGCCTGGAAGTTGGGCCGAGCGCGGCACCTGACGGTGCCGCGCGGTCGCGCAAAAAGATCAGAGGATCTTCTGACCGGTCTTGGCCCAGTCGGCCAGAAAGGTTTCCAGGCCTTTGTCGGTCAGCGGATGGTCGGCCAGCTTCTTGATGACGGCGGGCGGAGCGGTGATCACGTCGGCACCGATACGGGCGCTGTCGGTGACATGGTTCACGGTGCGGATCGAAGCGGCCAGGATTTCAGTCTCAAAACCGTAGTTGTCATAAACCTGACGGATATCGGCGATCAGGTCCATGCCGTCGAGGTTGATGTCGTCCAGACGGCCGATGAAGGGAGAGATGAAGGTAGCACCCGCTTTTGCGGCCAGAATGGCCTGATTGGTCGAAAAGCACAGAGTTACGTTGACCATCTGACCTTCGTCAGAAAGCGTCTTGCAGGTCTTCAGGCCGGCCCAGGTCAGCGGCACCTTGACTGCGATGTTCGGAGCGATCTTGGCCAGCTTGCGGCCTTCGGCGATCATGTCGTCGGCCTCGGTGGCGACAACTTCGGCCGAGACGGGACCGTCGACCAGATCACAGATTTCCTTGGTCACTTCCAGAATATCGCGACCCGATTTCAGGATCAGCGAGGGGTTGGTGGTCACACCGTCTACCATGCCCAGATCGTTCAGTTCGGCGATGGCGTCGATCTCGGCTGTGTCTACGAAAAATTTCATGAGGGCAGTCCTTTGATGGGTTGGCCTTGGTCGCCGATGCCTTTACCTCAAAGAGACCCATGCTGGAACCCCCTGCGAAGGATGTGCCGTGAGCGCTAACGGATTTTTCGACGAAGGAGAACTGGTTGCGGTGCTGACAACGCAACCGCTGGACCGGACGCTGGATTACAAGGCGCCCGAGGGTGGGTGTTTTCTTGGGGCTTATGTCGAGGTGCCGCTGGGGCCACGAAAAGTGCTGGGAGTTGTCTGGGGGCCGGGTCAGGGAGGGTTCGACCTTGCCAAGGCGCGATCGGTGATCCGGGTGCTTGAGGTCGCGCCGATGCGCGAAGAGATGCGGTTGTTTCTGGGGCGGGTGGCTGATTACACGCTGACGTCGATGCCGGCGATGCTTCGGTTGGCGACTCGCGCGCCGGGGCTGGGCGATCCGCCTTCGATGCGCAAGATTTATCGGCTGGGCAATGGAGAACCTGATCGGATGACTGACGCACGGACACGTGTGTTAGAGGTTCTGCGCGATTATGGCGGGTTGGCATTTACGCTGAAAGAACTTGCCGAACAGGCCGGGGTCACGTCATCGGTCGTTAAAGGGTTGGTCAAACAGGGTGCTGTAAGGGAAGAAGACAGCCCTCGTGACTTGCCTTATCCGCACCTTGACCCGGATTTGCCGGGCAAGGCGTTGACCGAAGATCAGGCCGCTGCGGTTGCAAAACTGCAGGAAGGCCAGCGGTCTGGGGATTACGGAACAACGTTGTTGAAGGGTGTCACTGGTTCGGGCAAGACTGAGGTGTATCTGGAAGCCGTGGCCGAAGCGCTACGTATGGGGCGGCAGGCGCTGGTGCTGCTGCCAGAGATCGCCCTGACCGCCGAGTTTCTGACGCGGGTCGAAGCGCGATTCGGTGCGCGCCCGGCCGAGTGGCATTCCGGCGCGACCATGACCGAGCGGCGCCGGGTCTGGCGTATGGTCGGGCAGGGGGACGCGCAACTGGTCGTTGGGGCCCGGTCAGCTTTGTTCCTGCCGTTCCGCAATCTGGGGCTGGTTGTGGTCGATGAAGAACATGACACCTCATACAAGCAAGAGGACGGCGTCCACTACAGCGCGCGCGACATGGCCGTGCTGCGTTCGGCTATCTGTGGCGCGCGGGTCATCCTCGCGAGTGCAACGCCGTCGCTGGAAAGCTGGGCGAATGCAGAGGCGGGTAAATACGAACGGGTCGACCTGACCTCACGCTTTGGCGCGGCGGTTCTGCCCGAGATGAAGCCGATCGACATGCGAGCCGAGCAGATGCAGCCTGGGACGTGGATTTCTCCGTCGCTGCGACAGGCGGTGCGGCAGCGGATCGAGAAGGGCGAACAGTCGCTGCTGTTCATCAACCGCCGCGGCTATGCACCTGTAACTTTGTGCCGGGCCTGTGGAGAACAGATTGCCTGTGACCATTGTGATGCGCGGATGGTTGAACACCGGTTCTTGAAACGCCTGATGTGCCACCAATGCGGCGAGACCAAACCGATGCCCGAGGCTTGCCCATCCTGCGGTGTCGAAGGAAAGTTGGCTCCTGTTGGGCCGGGGATCGAGCGTCTGGCAGAAGAGGCCGAAGCCACCTTCCCCGAAGCCAATATCGCGATGCTGAGTTCGGATTTATTTGGCTCGGCCAGGGCATTGAAGGCCAAGATCGAAGAGATTGCCGAAGGGGACGCGGATATTGTCATCGGCACGCAATTGGTGGCCAAAGGGCACAATTTCCCGAAACTTACATTGGTTGGTGTTATCGACGCGGATCTTAGTCTGCACGGGGCAGACCTGCGCGCCGCTGAACGAACCTTCCAATTGATGCGTCAGGTAGCGGGTCGTGCGGGGCGGGCGGATAAGCCGGGGCAGGCGCTGTTGCAGACATTCCAGCCCGAGCATCCTGTGATCCGGGCGATTCTGTCCGGTGATGAAGAAGGGTTCTGGAAGGCCGAAGCTGCGGGGCGGCAGGCCGCTGGAGTACCTCCCTACGGGCGTATGGCCGGGATTGTTCTGTCTGGCCCCGAAATTGGTCCGGTGTTCGACATTGGCAACGCAATGGCCCGCAACGATGCGCCATTGCGCGAAATTGGGGCACAGGTCTTCGGTCCCGCTCCGGCCCCGATTGCGCGGATCAGGGGCAGGCACCGTGTGAGATTGCTGGTCAAAGCCCCGAAAGGCGCACCTATTCAGGACGCGATCGCGCGCTGGATCGCGCCATTGCGCCTGAAGGGGGACCTGCGTTTGACAGTGGATATCGACCCGCAGAGTTTCTACTGAGCTCTGCATCAGCGCAGAGCGACTGTGCGCGCACGCCTTACCTCTCGCCAAAATCGGAAAATGGGCGTACAGGAGTCCCATGCTGAAACCAATGCCCCTCTCCGAGGCGCAGAGCCTTCCGTTCTGGCGCCGCCCTGTGACGCTCCTGTTCATGATGGCACTGACCATGCCCATCGCGTTCAACGGGTGGAGTGCGCTGTTGAACAACTTCGTCATCGAAGTGGCGAATTTCGATGGGGCGGATATCGGCTTGCTGCACACGGTGCGCGAAATCCCTGGATTCCTGGCGGTCGGTGTGATCGCGGTGATCATTTTCGTGCGCGAACAGGTGCTGGCGATGATCTCGCTGATGATGCTTGGCGTGGCCACTGCAGTGACGGCCTGGTTTCCCAGCCTTGGCGGGTTGCTGTTTGTCACCCTCTTCAGTTCGATCGGATTTCACTACTACGAAACGGTGAACCAGTCGCTGCAACTGCAATGGTTGCCCAAGGACCGCGCACCTCAGATTCTGGGATGGCTTGTGGCTATGGGGTCGGCAGCCACGGCGGTTGTGTATGGCTTGATTGTGCTGACATGGGACCGGTTTGACCTGTCGTATAATACTGTGTTCATGGCCGCCGGTGGCGTGACGGCACTATTGGCATTGTTCTGCCTGTTCGCCTATCCGCAGTTCGATTCTCCGACCCCGCAAACCAAAAAGCTGGTCCTGCGTCGCCGCTACTGGCTGTACTATGCGCTGCAATTCATGGCCGGAGCCCGCAGGCAGATCTTTGTCGTCTTCGCGGGCTTCATGATGGTCGAGAAATTCGGCTTTGAAGTCCACGAACTGACAAGCCTTTATCTGATCAACCTCATGATCAACATGGCGGCAGCACCGATGCTGGGCAAAGCTGTGTCCGTCTTCGGTGAGCGCCGAACACTGATTTTCGAGTATGCCGGTCTGGCGATCGTCTTTGCGGCCTATGGTGGCATCTACTGGTTTGGTTGGGGCGTGGTTCTGGCGGCGATCCTCTATGTCATCGACCATGTGCTGTTCGCTTTGGCATTGGCGCTTAAGACATACTTCCAGAAAATCGCGGACCCGGCGGATATCGCGCCAACTGCGGCCGTAGCCTTTACCATCAATCACATCGCCGCTGTGTTCCTGCCAGCGCTTCTGGGCCTGCTGTGGGTCGTTTCTCCCGGCGCGGTCTTTGCCTTGGCAGCCCTGATGGCAATCGTATCGTTGCTTCTGTCTCTGCTGATCCCGCGCCACCCCGAACCGGGCAATGAGACCATCCTTACGAAATACGCGCCTGCGCCTGCTGAATAAGCGCGAACGCTTGACCTTGGCGGGCCATCGCCATAGGCGCTGTATCAACTGATACAGGAGGCCCCCATGCCCACATTCACCGCGCTGACGACTCTGTCCGGTAAGAAAGCCGCCGAAGGGCTGGGCGAAGCCATGGAGCGCCTGGACCCGGAACCCACCGGTGTGGGTGTCTTTGAGGTCGAAGATGGTTCGGGCCTGTGGGAAGTTGGCGGCTATTTTACCGAAACTCCGGACGAAACCGCACTGGCCGTTCTGGCGGCGGCGTTTGAAGCCAAGCCTTTTGTGGTGTCCGAATTGCCCGAAACGGACTGGGTCGCCCACGTGCGCCGCGAGCTGGCTCCGGTCGAGGCCGGGCGTTTCTTTGTCTATGGCGGCCACGATGCAGACAAACTGCCCGAGGGACGAATCCCTCTGTTGATCGAGGCCGCCATGGCCTTCGGCACCGGCCACCATGGTACGACATTGGGGTGTCTGAAAGCGTTGGACGGCCTTCTGAACGAAGGTTTCACGGCAAGCAAAGTGGCCGATATCGGCTGCGGTACAGCTGTTCTGGCCATGGCGGCTGCGCGGGTCTGGGAGGGTGAGATCATCGCCAGTGATATCGACGAGGTCGCTGTGGATGTTGCCGAAGCCAACCTGAAGGCCAACGGAATGTCCGGACAGGTCCGTTGCGTCGAAGCGGCGGGCTTCGACCATCCTGAACTGAACGCAATCGCGCCCTATGACCTGATTTTCGCGAACATCCTCAAAGGCCCGTTGGTGGCTTTGTCCCCCGAAATCGCCGCGAATCTGCGGGTTGGAGGCCGCGCAATTCTATCGGGAATCCTCAATGAGCAGGCCGATGATGTGATTTCGGTTTATTTACAAAACGGGTTCAATTTAGAGCAAAACGACCAAATTGGCGAATGGACGACGCTAGTCTTAAGCAAACAGGGCTAAAATTGGGCCTTTTGCAGGAGTTTTGTAGTGTTTTGCCTCGTTTTTGTCGCAATCTGTTTTTACCGTCATAACGTGGAATCGGGGGGCGGTTTTTGGAGGCTGCCATGACGGGAAAACAATTGGAGTTTGATCAGCGCGTTACGCGTCTGAACAAAAAACACGCAAAACTAAGCCGTGGCTATCGCGCGACGATGCGCAAAGACGGTCTTGTGGTCATGAAACCACAGAGGGTGAAATCTGCGCTTCCGGCGAAGGTTCTGCTGATGTGTCTGGTCGGATTGTTTGCGTTCAAGACATTTTTGCTGACCAGCCTCGGCTCATCCGGCTATCAGTACCGGGTTGACGCCTTGAACGAGGGTACGTCGGTCGAAAAAGCGGGCGCTTGGGTAATGCAGATCGATCCGGTCTCGCAAATGCTTTCCGAGCAGCTGACTAAGATTCTACCCTGAGTTTTGTGCAAGTGAACGAGAAACGCCGCGCATTCGGTGATGCGCGGCGTTCTACTTTGCCCCGAGGGAGGAGAGGGGCGTTAGAGTGGTGGTGTGTTCGTTCTTAACGACGACCTTCGGCCACGACGTCAATATCGCCACGGCACAGTCCGATATCTTCCAGCTCGCGGTCACTCAGACCGCTCAGCGTGTTGCGAGTCACGCGGGCGTCATTCCATTCGACAACGGCGTTAACGACCGATGCAAAATTTGCGCCGATACGGCCAACGAGGCCGAACGAGCCAGTGGTGGTGCGAGTGGTGTCCAGTGCAGCCATATCCTGTTTCCTTCTGGTTTAGGTTAACGTTCTGATCATTCGATCTGAGCGGCATCTAGTGACGCCAAACCGTCTGTGCAAGTGCGGAATTTGCAAATGTCCTATGCGTTTTTTGCAGGGCTCTGGGATCATTAAAATCCCTTAATTTATTGACCATTATCCGGAAATGAATCGTGTCGAATTCAGACTTTCTGCGGTCGCAAACTGACCGTTCTGTCGCGGGTGAAACAGGTCTGTCGTTTTCAGACATTTGGTCAATTCGCTTGGAAAATGTTCACGCTTCGTGCTAATCCGAAAGAAAGATCACAAAAAACCCGAGCAGGCCGAGGCAAAACATGCGGATTTTGGGCATTGATCCGGGGCTCAGGACCCTGGGGTGGGGCGTCATCGAATCGCATGGCAGCCGCCTGAGCCACGTTGCCAACGGGTTGTGCAAATCTGACGGGGACGATCTGGGCGAACGCTTGCTGTCGCTTCACAATCAAATCGTCGAAGTCATCGCCGAATACCAACCCGATCAGGCGGCCATTGAACAGACCTTTGTCAACAAAGACGGGGCTGGGACGCTGAAGCTGGGTCAGGCGCGCGGCGTCGCGTTGCTGACATTGGCGCAAGCAGGGCTGCCGGTAGGGGAGTATGCGCCCAACCGGGTCAAGAAAACGGTCGTGGGTGTTGGACACGCCGAGAAAGAGCAGGTTCTTCATATGGTCAAATTGCAATTGCCGGGCTGCCAGCCCAAGGGGGCCGATGCGGCGGATGCGCTGGCGATTGCCATCTGCCACTCCTACTACGGCGCGGCACCACAGGCGCGCATGAAAGAGGTGCGGGCATGATCGGAAAACTAACCGGGCGGCTGGACTACCGGGCCGCGGACCACGTGCTGATTGACGTGCGCGGAGTTGGTTATATCGTTTACTGCTCGGATCGGACGATGGCGGCGCTGCCGGGTGTGGGAGAGGCGGTCTCGATTTACACCGACATGGTCGTACGCGAGGACCTGATGCAGCTGTATGGCTTCCTGTCGCTGGTCGAAAAGGAATGGCATCGCCTGCTGTGCTCGGTTCAGGGCGTCGGGGCTAAGGTCTCGCTGGCCATCCTCAGCGCTTTGGGGCCGGACGGCGTCAGCCGAGCGATTGCGCTGGGTGACTGGGGCGCGGTCAAGGCGGCCAAAGGGGTAGGGCCAAAGACTGCTCAGCGGATCGTGCTGGACCTCAAGGACAAGGCGCCGGGTGTAATGGCGATGGGCGGAACCGTGACCGAGGCGATGGACGGCCCGGAATTGGAGGTCGTGGAATCGTCCGAACCTGCGCCTGCACCCAGACGGGCCGTAAGACCAGCCTCAGGGTCGGCAGCGGCCTCTGCCGGGGCATTGTCGGCCCTGTCCAATCTGGGGTATGGACCGTCCGAGGCAGCCTCGGCTGTCGCCGAAGCGGCGGCGAGTTTGCCTGATGCGGGTGAGTCGGATCTGATCCGCGCCGCTTTGAAACTGCTGGCTCCGAAAGGGTGACTGAATGGTAGATGCCGACCCCACCCTGCGCCCCGAGCCCATGCCCGAGGACAACGACCGCGCGCTTCGACCGCAAGGGCTGGACGAGTTCATTGGTCAAGCCGAGGCGCGCGCCAACCTGCGCATTTTCATCCAGTCCGCCCGTCAGCGGGGCGAGGCTATGGATCACACGTTGTTTCATGGCCCTCCGGGCTTGGGTAAGACGACGCTGGCGCAGATCATGGCACGCGAGTTGGGGGTGAATTTCCGCATGACCTCGGGGCCGGTTTTGGCCAAGGCGGGGGATTTGGCTGCGATCCTGACCAATCTGGAATCGCGGGATGTGCTGTTTATCGACGAGATTCATCGCCTGAATCCGGCGGTGGAAGAAGTCCTGTACCCGGCGATGGAAGATTTCGAACTCGATCTGGTGATCGGTGAAGGCCCTGCGGCGCGGACAGTGCGGATAGAGTTGCAGCCGTTTACATTGGTCGGCGCAACGACCCGGATGGGTCTGCTGACGACCCCATTGCGCGACCGGTTCGGTATTCCAACGCGGCTGCAGTTCTATACGGTCGACGAATTGCACGAGATTGTCACTCGCAACGCGCGCAAGCTGGGCGCACCTGCCGATGACGAAGGTGCCCGTGAAATCGCGCGCCGTTCCCGCGGGACTCCACGGATTGCGGGACGGCTGCTGCGCCGGGTGGTGGACTTTGCCATAGTCGAAGGCGACGGACGGATCACTCGCGAATTGGCGGATGGCGCGCTGACGCGGTTGGGAGTCGACAACTTGGGGCTGGATGGCGCTGACCGTCGATACCTCAAACTGATTGCCGAAAACTATGCCGGTGGTCCGGTTGGGATTGAAACCCTGTCTGCGGCCCTTTCGGAAAGTCGGGATTCGCTGGAAGAGGTGATCGAACCTTATCTGTTGCAGCAGGGTCTGATTCAGCGAACACCGCGCGGGCGGATGTTGGCGCAGAAGGCGTGGACACATCTGGGTATGGCCGCGCCACGTGGGCAAAGTGATCTGTTTGGTTGAAGCTGGGCAGCGAAGATTTTATGCCTTCGGCGAGAACACTTGCAAAAAGATGAAGGACTGCGCGTGACACCGGACGAGATTCAGGCCCTGTTTACCCGTGAAAGTGGTGAGTTCCTTTTCGCGCGCTGGGGTCGCCCTATCGTGCCGATCGTTTTTGGTGTCGATGACGAGACGCTGGCGACCGTGAAAGGTGCCTTCGAGGCGGTCGTGTCTTTGGCCGATCACAAGATGGCCGAGACCGATCCAGAACTGGGTGCGAATTGCATGGTATTCTTTTTCCGTGACTGGAAAGAGCTCTTGGAGGTTCCCGATCTGGACCGATTGGTTCCTGATTTGGGCCCGTTGGTTGATCGATTGATCGCAGCGGACGCCAACCAGTACCGCGTTTTCCGGTTTGAGGAAGATGGCGCGATCCGCGCAGCCTTTGTGTTTCTGCGAATGGACAAGGAATTGTCCAAAGTCCCGGCCGAGACCTTGGCGCTTAGCCAAGTGGTGCAGACCGTCCTGCTGTGGTCCGATACGGCCTTTCGCACGAAATCTCCGCTTGCGGTTGCCGGTGGTTCGACGATCCTGCGCCCGGACATCGCGGGGTTGATCCGTGCGGCCTATGATCCGGTGCTGCCGGGGGCGGCGCAGGATGCCTCTCATGCGCTACGCTTGTTTGCGAGACTGCATCAGCCCCAATGAGGCTACTCAGCCAATATTATCGTTCGGTGACGCTGCGCTGGTGAAAGGCATTCAACAGGTCGCTGCCGGCGTCGAAGTAGGCATCATCCCCCACCCGGGCGGTGACGCCGTACCGGTTCAGCTCTGACCGGACATGCGGCTCGACGAGCAGAAAGACCAGCTTGATGTTCTTCGCGCTTAACAGCTTCTGCACGTTGCGCAGCGTATACCCGGCGGTGAAATCCACGTCGTCGATGGCTGAGGCCTCGATGCAGAACCACTGCAATTTGGTTGCGGAATCTCGCGCGATTGCTGTGATCTCATCCGAAAGCCGTTGCGTGTTTGCGTAATACAGGCTGTGAGAAAAGCGATAGATGACCAGGCCGGGTTCGAACTGGTTTGGCGTTGAAATGGGTTTGGAATGCCATCCGCCGTCGTCGTTTTTGACGATCACCGAGTTCTTGGGGCGATATCCGCGGCGGGTATGGTCGATCAGCGACAGAACCATCGCAAAGATGATGCCCTGTTCCACGCCCACAAAGACCACCACGGCCGCGGTCGCAACAGCGATCCAGAATTCGGACCGGGCTTGTTTGTAAATCGCGGTCAAGCCTTTCAGATCGATCAGCTTGACACCAATCAGAAAAACGACGGCGGACAGCGCCGCGTTTGGCAGGTAAGCCAGCGGGCCGGTAAGGAACAGGATAACCACCAGAACAATCAAAACCGTTGTTAGCTGAGCGACCTGACTGCGCCCCCCCGCGCTCGCCACCATCTCGGTTTTAGTGGGGCTGCCGTTGACCACAAATGTCCCCGTAAATGCGGCACCCAGATTGGCGAGGCCCAACCCCACGAGATCGGTGTTCTCGCTGAATTTCTCTTCATACCGCGCGGCATAGGCCCGCGAAGTTGCGGCGCTTTGCGCAAGGATTACGACGAAGATGGACAACGCGGTGGGCAGCAACTGTTTGAACAAGTTCCAACTCCAGTCCACATCCGGTATCGAAAATGCGGGCAGGCCACTGGGAACCGCGCCCAGAATGGCGATGCCCGACTCGGTGAACTGAAAGGCCCAGCTGCAAGCGATCACCCCCAAAATGGCGAATAGCGGGCCGGGCAGTTTGGGGGAAACCCTTCTGCACCCGACAACTACTGCCAAAACAGCCAGCGATACAACCAATGTTGGCCAGCTTGTCTGATCCATGTTCAGGATCGTCTCTTTCAGCTTGGCGATTGTTCCGTGGCCTTCGGTCTTGATCCCCAGAAGGCCGGGGATCTCTCCGGTTGCGACCTGAATGCCTACGCCGGTCAAAAAGCCGACCAGCACTGTCCGGGACAGGAAGTCGGCCAGAAACCCAAGGCCGATGATGCGCGCTGCAATCAGCAGGACTGCTGCCATGAGGGCCAGAAGTGATGCTAGTGCCAAGTATTCCGACGACCCGGAAACGGCCATTCCCGCAAGCGCCGAGGCAGTGATCGCGGCTGTTGCCGAATCTGCGCCGACCACCAGATGGCGGGAGGACCCGAACAGCGCGAACAGGGCCATCGGGATGAGAATGGTGTACAGGCCCGTCACAACAGGTGTGCCTGCGATCTTGGTATAGCCCATGACTTCAGGGATCGCGAGACAGGCAAAGGTCAGACCGGCCAGGACTTCCGCCGGCAGGCTGGCGCGATTGAGCGGCAAGACGCCCCGAAGGATCGGAAGAGCGAATTTTCTCTCTTCTGTGTCGGGCTTAGCCATTCGGTCACCAGTCGATTTCACGTCAGTTGTCAGAAAGACTAATCGGCAAATTTCAATATATCGATAGTGAGCATCCGATGATTCCAAATTTGTCCCCACGAGGGGATTGCAGGAACAGCGGCAAGCATGCATCTGTGTCTGGGAAAGGTTTGCCCGAAACTTAACGTATTGATGCCAATTGAAAGACCGGACCTGATATCATGGCCAATGAAGTCAACGCCCCTCACAAGCATGTCTTTCCGATCCGGGTCTATTACGAAGATACCGACATGGGCGGTGTCGTCTATCACGCAAACTACCTAAAATTCATCGAACGCGCGCGATCGGACTATGTCCGTCGTCTGGGAAATGATCAGAACGCGATGCGGGACGGTGGGATCGTATGGGTCGTGCGCCGGATTGAGGCAGACTACCTGTCGCCGGCGAAGTTTGACGATGAACTGATCGTTGAAACCTGGCTTTCCTCGATTTCCGGGGTCCGTTTGACCATGGGGCAGCTTGTAAAGCGCGGCGAGACCGAGGTTTTTAGGGCCTCGGTGACTGCGGTTTGCATGAATGCGCAGGGCAAACCAGTGCGTCTTCCGGCAGAGATTCGCGCATTGATGTAACAATTTGTCGGTCCGGGGTGGTTATGTTGGCTTTTCGTAACCAACTGCGTTAGCGTTTGGCAAAACAAGGCCAAACGAACGGCCGTCAGGCAAAACAAAGAGCAGGTTCATGGAAGCTGAAACGCTGGCGCTGGCGCAGGAGATCGATTTCTCCATGTGGGGGCTGTATGCCCGCGCGACCTTTATCGTCAAACTGGTGATGTTGATGCTGGTTGGCGCATCCATCTGGTCTTGGGCGATCATCATTCAGAAACTGATCAACTATCGCGCCGCCCGCCGCGAGGCGCAGGTGTTTGATGAATCCTTCTGGTCGGGCAATCCGCTGGACGAGCTGTTCGAACATATCGGCACGCAACCCGATGGCAGTTCCGAGAAGATATTCGCCGCCGGTATGATTGAGTGGCGCAGGTCGCATCGAACCGATGGTGGCCTGATCGCAGGTGCCACGGCGCGGATCGACCGCTCGATGGATGTGGCAATCGCCAAAGAAGCTGAGACGCTGCAAAAGGGCTTACCCATCCTGGCAACGGTCGGGTCGACGGCCCCGTTTATCGGCCTGTTCGGTACCGTGTGGGGCATCATGAATGCCTTTATCGAGATTGCCGAACAGCAGAACACGAACCTGGCGATTGTTGCCCCCGGTATTGCCGAGGCTCTGTTGGCCACGGGGCTGGGCCTGTTGGCCGCGATCCCGGCGGTGATTTTCTACAACAAGCTCAGCGCGGACAGTGACCGGATCGTCGGCGGCTATGAAGCCTTTGCCGACGAATTCGCGACCATCCTGTCGCGCCAGTTGGACAGCTGACATGGGTGCGGCGGTTCAGCAATCCTCAGGCGGGAACGGGCGCAGACGTGGGCGTCGGCGCGGCCGCGCGCAGCCGATGGCCGAGATCAACGTGACACCGTTTGTGGATGTCATGCTGGTGCTGCTGATCATCTTTATGGTCGCGGCGCCGCTGCTGACAGTTGGTGTGCCGGTGGATTTGCCGAAAACGGCCGCAAGCGCCTTGCCGGGCGACAACGAAGAGCCTTTGACCGTGACTTTGACAGCCGACGGACGGGTGCAAATTCAGACCACGGATGTTGTGCGCGAAGAGTTGATTGGTAAACTGCGCGCCATTGCGGCAGAGCGCAGCAGCGACCGTGTGTTCCTGCGGGCCGATGGTGCCATCCCCTATGCGCAGGTGATGCAGATCATGGGCGCGCTGAACGCAGGTGGGTTTTCCAATGTGGGGCTTGTTACAGACACCGGCGGCCCGTCATTGGACGAAGGTGGAGAGTGAGGCCGCGCGGTGGATACCGGCACCAAGATCTCGGCAATTGCCCATGTCAGTTTGATTTCATGGGCTCTGTTTGGCGGCACCTTCAGGTCCGAACCATTGCCTATGCCTGTGCAGGATATTTCCGTGATTACGGCTGAGCAGTTCGCGGCGATGACCGCGCAGCGCGAAGCGCCGGAGGTTCCCACGCCTGCGGCCTTGCAACAGCCTGAGGCACCTGAGGAAGAGATCCCGACACCTGAACCTGTGGAAGAGGAACCTCCGACACCAGAGGTGTCCGAGCCAATTGAACCCGAACCGGAACAACAGCCCGAGGCGGTCGCGCCACCGCCCGAGCCGATCGTGATCGAGCAACCTCCGGCGCTTGAGACGCCTGAACCGGAAGCCGTTGTTTTGCCGGTGCCACCGGGGCCCGAAGCGCAGCCACGTCCTGCGGATAAAGTCGCGCCGGAACCCGTTGCTCCGCCACCGCCCGAGGCAGCGCCGGATGACATCGAGTCACCGGCTGTTTCGCTGGACGAGGGGGCCGAGACTCAGCAAGAGCAGCAGGATCAGACTGCGCCGGAAGAAGCGACAGACGAAATCGTGACCGAGGCGGAAGAGGCCAAGGAATATGCGCCACGCAGTTCTCCACGCCCGCTGGTGCGGCCGAACCGGCCGACGCCTCCGGCACAGCCCGAAGTGGCCGAGGTTGAGGAGCCATCGCCGCCGGAACCTGCGCCAAGCGACGAGGCTGCCATTAACGATGCGCTGGCAGAAGCATTGCAGCAAAGCAGTGAACCGTCAGGCCCACCCCTGACCGCTGGTGAGAAAGATGCCATGCGATTGGCTGTGTCGCAGTGCTGGAATGTCGGCTCGTTGTCCACGGATGCGTTGCAAACGGTTGTGGTCGTTGGGTTTTCACTGACGCCAGACGGCAAGGTGATCGGGGGCAGCCTGCGGATGTTGGACAGTTCCGGCGGGACTGCGACGTCGGCCAAACAAGCCTATGACGCCGCCCGGCGAGCGATTTTGCGCTGTGGGGCCAAAGGATACACCCTGCCTGCTGACAAATACGATCAATGGCGGGATATTGAGATTACATTCAATCCCGAGAGGATGCGGATCAAATGATTAGATTTCTGACCAGCCTGTTGCTTGGCCTGACAATTTTGGCAGCGCCGGTGCATGCCCAAAGCGGACCGCTGCGGCTGGAACTGGATCAGGGGATCATCGAACCCTTGCCCTTTGCCGTGCCGAACTTCGTGCCCGATGGGCCAGCGGCCACGCAATATGCCAACGACATCTCACGTGTTGTCGCCGCCGATCTGACCGGAACCGGGTTGTTCCGAGAAATCTCGTCAGATGCGTTCATCAGCCGGGTCAGCAGTTTCGATGCCCCGGTGCAGTTTGCAGACTGGAAAGCGATCAACGCCGAAGCCTTGGTGACCGGGGCCGTGAATGTCTCGGGCAAGCGCTTGACGGTGCGGTTCCGGGTTTGGGATGTGTTCTCGGGCCAGGAATTGGGTAACGGTCTGCAGTTTTCCGGCACAACGGATGGATGGCGTCGCATGGCGCACAAAGTGGCCGATCAGGTCTATAGCCGCGTGACCGGCGAGGGCGGGTATTTCGACAGCCGCGTGGCGTTTGTCTCGGAAAGCGGGCCCAAGGATCAGCGCCTGAAGCGACTGGCCATCATGGATTATGATGGGGCAAACGTTCAGTATCTGACCGATAGCTCTGCGATCGTTCTGGCGCCGCGCTTTTCTCCCTCTGGTGATCGTTTGCTCTATACCAGCTATGAAACGGGGCAGCCGCGCATCTATGTTCTGGACGTTGATCGCGTCAAACGGACCGAGTTGAAGACACAGGACGGCACGATGAGCTTTTCTCCGCGCTTTTCGCCCGATGGTCGTTCGATTGTTTACTCGTTGATTCAGGGTGGCAATACCGACCTTTGGAAAATGGACCTGGCTTCGGGCCAAAGCGTGCGCCTGACCAACACTCCGGCGATTGAAACCGCGCCCAGCTATTCGCCGGACGGCTCGCAGATCGTGTTTGAAAGCGATCGCTCGGGTACGCCGCAGCTGTACATTATGCCCGCAAATGGCGGAGAGGCGACTCGGATCAGCTTCGGACAGGGGCGCTATGGTACGCCGGTCTGGTCGCCGCGTGGTGACTTGATTGCCTTTACCAAGCAGAACAAGGGTCGGTTCCATATCGGGGTCATGCGCACGGACGGCAGCGAGGAACGCCTTTTGACCTCGTCCTTTTTGGACGAAGGGCCGACATGGTCTCCAAACGGGCGTGTCATCATGTTCACGCGCGAGTCGCAGGGCGCAAGCGGTCGGGCGACGCTGTATTCAGTGGATATCTCGGGCCGGAACCTGCGCCCGGTGCGCACGCCAGACGGGGGCAGCGACCCATCCTGGGGGCCATTGCAGAAGTGATCATTGCAGGGGGTTGGAAATGTTCACAAATTTCCTGCACTGTGATAACAGAGACGGCAATAAAGCGATAAAACGACGAGGCACCTGAAATGAATGTATTGGGCAAAGTCATAGCATTGGGCGCGCTGGGCATTATGGCCGCCTGCACTAACAATGATCCGTCCGGATTGGGTGGAGGCGCAGGTGGTAACGGTTCGATCGTACCTGGATCGCCCAGCGACCCACGCTCACCGGCCTATTTCCAGCAGACCGTGGGCGACCGCGTGTTGTTCGAAGTGGACCAGTCGACGCTGACGGCGCAGGCGCAGACCGTGTTGCAGGGGCAGGCGGATTGGTTGCTGGCCAACACGGATTTTGTGGCCACGATCGAAGGGCATGCGGACGAACAAGGCACCCGCGAATACAACCTTGCGCTGGGCGCGCGTCGGGCAAACGCAGCGCGTGAGTTCCTGATTTCGCGTGGGGTCGCAGGGAACCGACTGACGACCGTCAGCTACGGCAAGGAGCGCCCGATCGAAATTTGCAGCACCGAGGAATGCTATTCCAAAAACCGCCGCGCGGTGACGGTGCTGACCGGTTCAACCTTGGGGTAAGACAATGCGAATTGCAGGATGGGTACTGGCCGCGGTCGTAGCGACCGTAGGGGTCGCCAATGCACAGGATCAGCAGACCCTGGCGGACATTCGTCAGGAATTGACAGTGCTGCACGTGGAAATTCAGCGCCTGAAGCGCGAGTTTTCGACCACCGGGTCCCCGGCACCCAACCTGTCCGGCAGTTCCGTTCTGGAACGGGTCGATGCCATTGAGGCCGAGTTGCAGCGCCTTACACGGCAGACAGAACAGTTGAACCAGCGTGTTCAGAACATCGTCACAGACGGGACCAACCGGATCGGTGATCTCGAATTCCGGCTGGTCGAGCTGGAAGGTGGTGATCTTAGCACGCTTGGGGAAACCTCGACACTGGGTGGAGAGACTGAAGTCACTGCTGCAGCGCCGGCCACACCATCCGCGCCGCCAGTAACCGATCCGGGCGAACTTGCGGTTGGCGAGCGGGCCGATTTTGACGCCGCATCCCAAGCCCTCGCGGATGGCAACTTTCAGGCCGCCGCCGAACAGTTTGCCACGTTCGAAACTTCGTATCCCGGCAGCCCCTTGGCGCCCGAAGCCAACCTGAAACGGGGGCAGGCACTTGTTGGCCTGGGTGACACTCGCGAGGCGGCGCGTGCCTTCCTGGCCAGCTTCACCGGTGATTCCGAAGGCGCATTTGCCCCCGAAGCGTTGTTTGAACTTGGTGCGGCACTTGGACGCCTGGGTCAGACCGACCAGGCCTGCATTACCCTCAGCGAGGTGGGCGTCCGTTTCCCGAGCACAACCTCGGCAACGAGTGCCACTCAGGAAATGGCGTCGCTGGGCTGTTCTTGACGGGACATGAAGACAAATTTCGCGCCGATATCCGGGCGCGGTTGCCTGAAAACCTGCCAGCCCGTCTGGGCGTGGCGGTATCCGGTGGGGGCGACTCGGTTGCCCTGCTTTTGCTTTTGAACGAGATCGCTCAGAGCGAGAAGGTAGAACTGTTTGCTGCAACGGTTGACCATCGGTTGCGTCCTGATTCAGCCGCTGAAGCTGACAAAGTGAGTAAACTCGCTGCGCGTTTGGGCATTCCGCATCAAACGCTGGTCTGGGATGGCTGGACCGGTGACGGAAACTTGCAGGATCAGGCCCGGCAGGCGCGCTACCATTTGTTGACCGAATGGGCGCGGCGCAACGCCATCAACGCGATTGCCCTTGGCCATACGGCAGACGATCAGGCCGAAACGTTTCTGATGCGTCTGGGTCGAGCAGCAGGCGTTACGGGGCTAGCGGGGATGCCTGCCGCCCGCGATCAAGATGGTGTGACCCTGCTGCGTCCGATGCTGAAGATCACCCGAAAACAACTGCGCGACTATCTGGCGGAAAAGGGCGTGGAGTGGATCGAGGACCCTTCGAATCACGATCTTCGGTTCGACCGGATCAAAGCGCGACAGGCGTTGTCCGGCCTCGAAGGATTGGGCATTACAGCCGGATCTCTGACGCGCGTTTCTGAAAACCTTGCACAAGCGCGTGAGGCATTGGCGCGCTATACGCAGGAATCCGCCCGCAAAATTGCCATGGTTGACGCTGGCGATATTTGCTTGGACCGACGCGGGGTTCAGGCCCTGCCACAGGAGATTAAGCGCCGGATTCTGGTCGGCTGCGTCGCTTGGATCGCGGGTGTAGGGTATCCGCCGCGCCAAACCACAGTGGAACAGGCTCTGAAAGCGATTGATGAGGGCACGAGAACCTCAATTGGTGGCTGCCTGCTGATCCCTAAAGGCAATAAGATGTGGATTTGCAGAGAGCTAAACGCGGTACTGGGCAAATCCGTAAACCCTGGCGAGTTGTGGGACAAGCGCTGGATTCTGTCGGGGCCGACCGTTGCTGGGGCCGAAATTCGCCCATTGGGAGATAAAGGATTGCCAAAGGTTCCGGATTGGCGGGAATTGGGCAAACCTCGCGCCGCATTGCTGGCCTCACCAGCTGTTTGGATCGGGGACGATCTGCTTGCCGCACCTCTTGCAGGGTTTGCCAATGGTTGGACCGCCGAATTCGCCCCGGAAACGCCCGAGTTTCACTCTTCTCTTTTATCGCATTGAACCTGCTTGAATCATCTCTATTTTATAGAGCAACCCGGCAGATCCCCATCTGCCGAAATCTTTTGGGAGATTTTCCTTGGGCAACGCTCGTAACATCGCCTTCTGGGTCGTTCTGTTTCTGCTGATCCTTGCACTGTTCAATCTGTTCAGTGGGCCAGGCGGAACGCTTCAGAATAACGAAAGAACCTATTCCGATTTTGTCACTGCGGTTGAAAGCGGCGAAGTCAAGAACGTGACGCTGGATGGCGAGCAGATTCGCTATACCACTCAAAGCGGCGCGAACTACGTCACCATCAAACCCGGTGATGCCGAAGTCACCAAACTGCTGATCGACGAGAACATCCCAGTTCGCGCCGAAAAGCAGCAGCAGTCCGGCTTCCAGTCCTTCCTGATCACTCTGTTGCCCTTCCTGTTGCTGATCGGCGTTTGGGTCTATTTCATGAACCGGATGCAGGGCGGCGGCAAAGGTGGAGCGATGGGTTTTGGCAAGTCCAAGGCCAAGATGCTGACCGAAAAGCACGGCCGCGTGACATTTGACGACGTTGCAGGCATCGATGAAGCCAAGGAAGAACTGGAAGAGATCGTGGAATTCCTGCGCAACCCGCAGAAGTTCAGCCGTCTGGGCGGTAAGATCCCGAAAGGCGCACTGCTGGTTGGCCCTCCGGGTACTGGTAAAACGCTGCTGGCGCGTGCCATCGCGGGTGAGGCGGGTGTGCCGTTCTTCACCATCTCGGGTTCTGACTTCGTTGAGATGTTCGTTGGTGTTGGTGCATCCCGTGTGCGCGACATGTTCGAGCAGGCCAAAAAGAACGCGCCTTGCATCGTGTTCATCGACGAGATCGACGCCGTGGGTCGCCATCGTGGTGCCGGTTATGGCGGCGGCAACGATGAACGCGAACAGACGCTCAACCAGTTGCTGGTTGAAATGGACGGGTTCGAGGCCAATGAGGGCGTGATCATTCTGGCGGCCACCAACCGTAAGGATGTTCTGGACCCCGCGCTGCTGCGTCCGGGCCGTTTCGACCGCAACGTCACCGTTGGCAACCCCGACATCAAAGGCCGCGAGAAGATCCTGGGCGTGCACGCGCGCAAGACACCTCTGGGCCCCGATGTCGATCTGCGCATCATCGCGCGGGGTACGCCAGGCTTCTCGGGTGCTGATCTGGCAAACCTCGTGAACGAGGCGGCGCTGATGGCTGCGCGTGTGGGTCGCCGCTTTGTCACCATGGAAGACTTCGAGAACGCCAAGGACAAGGTGATGATGGGGGCCGAGCGCCGCTCGATGGTGCTGACCCAGGATCAGAAGGAAAAGACCGCCTATCATGAGGCAGGCCACGCCGTCGTCGGTCTGGAGCTGCCGCTGTGCGATCCGGTCTACAAGGCAACTATTATTCCGCGCGGTGGTGCACTTGGTATGGTTGTCTCTTTGCCGGAAATGGACCGTCTGAACTATCACCGTGATGAGTGTGAGCAGAAGCTGGCAATGACCATGGCTGGTAAGGCTGCCGAGGTCATCAAATACGGTGAAGATCACGTTTCGAACGGCCCGGCCGGTGATATCATGCAGGCAAGCCAATTGGCGCGTGCCATGGTGATGCGCTGGGGTATGTCGGACAAGGTCGGTAACATTGATTATGCCGAAGCTCACGAAGGCTATCAGGGCAACACCGCTGGATTCTCGGTTTCGGCACATACGAAAGAGCTGATCGAGGAAGAGGTGAAACGCTTGATCCAGCAGGGTTACGAGCGTGCGCACAAAATCCTGACCGAAAAGAACGAGGAATGGGAGCGTCTGGCGCAAGGTCTGCTGGAATACGAAACCCTGACCGGGGACGAGATCAAGCGCGTCATGAATGGCGACTCGCCGAATGAAGGCGATGACGAAGGCGACAGCCCGGATGAAGGCAACGCGCCCAGCGTCACCGCGATACCCAAGACCAAGGTCAAGAAAACCCCGCCTGAGGGCGGGATGGAGCCGGAACCTTCGGCTTAAGAGAACAAGACCCGGGCATTGTCCCGGGTCTTTATTTTGGGCCTTTTCATTTCGCACCGGCTGGCCTCTATTGCTTTTTAATAAGCATTTTAAAAGGGGCTTTTGATGCCGGTATTGCGCGAAACAGAATTCACGGGTGAAGTTGTCTGGCTGGGGCATGTACCTGACGGCGACTCGATCCGCGCCAAGGCTGTCGAATCCTTGGATCTGGACTTCGCAGGCGAGAAAGGTACGCGACACGAGGGTGTTAATCGAGCCTCCTGTGTCAGGGTCAAGAACCTGTATCCTCAAGGGACTGAAATCCGTAATGTCCGCCAGTTGTCGATCCTGTCCGCAGAAGAGATGGATGACACGGCCAAAGAGATGGGGCTGGATCGTCTCGATCCCTCCTTCCTGGGGGTCAGCATTCTGTTGCGGGGTATTCCCGATTTCACGCATATCCCTCCAGCTTCGCGTCTGCAGGTCCGCGATGGCGTGACGATTACAGTGGATATGGAAAACCGCCCTTGCGTCATCCCCGGACGTGAGATCGAGGCGGATCAGCCGGGTTACGGCGCGTCCTTCAAGCCTGCGGCAAAGGGTCGTCGGGGTGTGACGGCGTGGGTGGAACGCCCCGGACAGCTGCGGCTGGGGGATCGGATGACGTTGTTCGTACCGGATCAAAGAGCCTGGGCGCCATAGAGGCCAACCGTTTCCGATTTGAAACCGGCGAATTGACGCTACGCCGTTTCATGGCATGATTATGTCGGAATCTATATCCATCGCGATTGTACACAACGGTATGGATTGGCCAGCATCGGCCCATCTGCGCCGGTTTGCACGGTATTTAATCAGGGATATTGCCCAATGAGCTACAAATCCGACATCGAAATCGCTCGTGAAGCGAACAAGAAGCCGATTCAGGAAATCGGCGCAAAGCTGGGCATCTCCAGCGACGATCTGCTGCCTTACGGCCACGACAAGGCGAAGGTCAGCCAGGACTTCATCAACTCGGTTCAGGACCGCGAAGACGGCAAACTGATCCTGGTCACCGCGATCAACCCGACTCCTGCGGGTGAAGGTAAAACCACTACCACTGTGGGTCTGGGCGATGGCCTGAACCGCATCGGCAAAAACGCGATGATCTGTATCCGTGAAGCATCGCTTGGCCCGAACTTCGGTATGAAGGGCGGCGCAGCAGGTGGCGGTTACGCGCAGGTTGTTCCGATGGAAGAGATGAACCTGCACTTCACCGGCGACTTCCACGCGATCACCTCGGCCCACTCGCTGCTGTCGGCGATGATCGACAACCACATCTACTGGGGCAACGAGTGCGAGATCGACATGCGTCGCGTCGTGTGGCGTCGTGTCGTCGACATGAACGACCGCGCCCTGCGTCAGATCACCTGCTCGCTGGGCGGTGTCTCGAACGGTTTCCCACGCGAAGCGGGATATGACATCACTGTGGCCTCCGAAGTTATGGCGATCCTCTGCCTGGCGAACGACCTGAAAGACCTGGAAAAGCGTCTGGGCGACATCATCGTGGCCTATCGCCGCGACAAGACCCCGGTCTACTGCCGCGACATCAAAGCCGAAGGCGCAATGACCGTTCTGCTGAAAGATGCCATGCAGCCGAACCTGGTACAGACGCTTGAAAACAACCCGGCATTTGTCCACGGTGGGCCGTTCGCGAACATCGCACACGGCTGTAACTCGGTCATCGCGACCAAGACCGCTCTGAAAGTTGCCGACTATGTCGTGACCGAAGCGGGCTTTGGTGCCGACCTGGGTGCCGAGAAGTTCATGAACATCAAGTGCCGTAAGGCGGGCATCGCACCGTCGGCTGTGGTTCTGGTTGCCACCGTGCGCGCGATGAAGATGAACGGCGGCGTTGCCAAAGCCGATCTGGGCGCGGAAAACGTTGATGCAGTTCAGTCGGGCTGTGCCAACCTGGGCCGCCACATTGAAAACGTTAAGTCCTTTGGCGTTCCGGTCGTCGTCGCAATCAACCACTTCGTAACCGATACCGATGACGAAGTTCAGGCCGTCAAAGACTACTGTGCCGAGCACGGTGTCGAGGCGATCTTGTCCCGTCACTGGGAATTGGGTTCGGATGGCTCTGCGCCTCTGGCTGAGAAAGTTGTGGAAATCGTCGAAAATGGTGCTGCGAACTTCTCGCCGATCTACCCCGACGACATGCCGCTGTTCCAGAAGATCGAAACAATCGCCAAGCGCATCTACCGCGCTGACGAGGTTTTGGCCGACAACAAAATCCGCAACCAGCTGCGCGAGTGGGAAGAAGCGGGCTATGGTAACCTGCCGGTCTGCATGGCGAAGACCCAGTACTCGTTCTCGACTGACCCGACCCTGCGCGGCGCGCCGACCGGCCACTCGGTTCCGGTACGCGAAGTTCGCCTGTCCGCAGGTGCCGGTTTCATCGTGGTTGTCTGCGGTGAGATCATGACCATGCCTGGTCTGCCGCGCAAACCGGCTGCGGAAACCATCTGCCTCAATGACGCAGGTGAGATCGAGGGCTTGTTCTAAGCCGCCGAATAGGACATCTCGTGGTCCGGGGAATCCCCCGGGCCATGAGGAGACGAACATGCCCACTCTGACACCGCCGCAAGACTGCCAATCGATGCAGGAATTGCGGCCTCAGATCGACAAGCTGGACCGCCAACTGATCGAAATGTTGGTGACGCGTGCAAGTTACATTGACCGCGCGTCTGAGCTGAAGCCGGGCGAGGGCTTGCCTGCTCGAATCCCGGATCGTGTCGAAGAAGTGGTGCAGCGCGTGCGCACAAGTTCAGCTGAGCTGGGAATGGACCCGGACCTTGCTGAACAGTTGTGGCGCATATTGATTGACTGGTCGATTGCCCGCGAAGAGCGTGTACTCGGCCCAGACTGAATGACCGGGCGCCCCATGCGCCCGATCCGTTTTTGAAAGAAGGGATCAAAGGATGGTAGCGCAGGTTATCGATGGGAAGGCCTTTGCCGCCAAGGTGCGCGGGCAGGTTGCCGATCAGGTTGCAAAGCTGAAAGAAGAAAACGGCATCACCCCCGGTCTGGCGGTGGTTCTGGTGGGCGAGGACCCAGCGAGCCAGGTCTATGTCCGCTCCAAGGGCAAGATGACCATCGAGGTCGGTATGAACTCGTACGAGCACAAGCTGGAGGTCGACACTTCCGAAGAGGACTTGCTGGCGCTGATCGATAAGCTGAACAACGATCCGGCGGTGCATGGCATTCTGGTGCAGTTGCCGCTGCCCAAGCACCTGAACGAAGATCTGGTGATCAATTCGATTGATCCGGCCAAGGACGTTGATGGTTTCCACATCTCGAACGTGGGTCTGCTGGGCACCGGTCAGAAGTCGATGGTGCCTTGCACTCCGCTGGGTTGCCTGATGATGCTGCGTGATCACCACGGCTCGTTGTCGGGTATGGATGCCGTTGTAATTGGCCGCTCGAACATCGTGGGCAAGCCGATGGCGCAACTGTTGCTGGGTGATAGCTGCACCGTGACCATCGCACACAGCCGCACCAAGGACCTGCCTGAGGTTGTACGGCGCGCGGACATCGTGGTTGCCGCCGTAGGCCGACCCGAAATGGTACCCGGCGACTGGATCAAGGAAGGCGCAACCGTCATCGATGTGGGTATCAACCGGATTGAACGCGACGGCAAAAACAAGCTGGTCGGTGACGTGGATTACGCCAGTGCTGCCGAGCGTGCGGGTGCTATTACGCCCGTACCTGGTGGGGTGGGTCCGATGACCATTGCCTGCTTGTTGGCCAACACGCTGACTGCCTGCTGCCGCGCCAACGGATTGCCGGAACCCGAAGGGCTAACGGCCTAAGTAACAACGTTGGGGCACGTTCTGAGCTGCCCCAACCAACCCATGCTTTGTGTCATGCCAATGCCTGCGGCAGAGACGCAATCGCAGTAAATTTCCCCATCATTTATGTTTGAATGTTTGCATGGGGCGTGATAGCGCTGATTTTTCAGCCGGTTATAGTTTGTTTCTGGTAGCTTTTGGGACTTTTGGCTGGGTCCTCGAAAGTGGCTTTTAATTTGGTATGACGTCAAAACTAAGTCTCGACAGCAAGGTACTCAGCCCACAGCGCGTGGTGGCCGGTTTTGTCTTCCTGCCAATGCTGGCTTACACATTTCCTCCTTTCATGGTTTCGGAATTGCCATTCGTGCTGCGCCTACTGTTCTGGATCGGAGTGATGGCAATCGCCCTCACGTCCACTTGGATGGCCAGAAATCTATTTCACGGGACCCAAGCCGGTATGAAGGTTCCAGCGCGCGATCTTATGTTTGCCCTGCTTGTATTGGTTCTGTTTATCCCGTCGCTTTGGGTGTTGGCCTGGCTTCTGTTTTCTCTTGGCGGGTACAACGCGCCGGGGATTCCGCGCGTGGTGGGGTACAGCACCCTGTTTACTGCCGGTCTTATTCTGATGCGTCAGGTCGAACCAAAAAGCGAACCGACGCCTCCCTCGGCGCCGCGTCTGACACGGCGCTTGCCGGCTTCGTTCCAGGGGCAGATATACCGACTGACCTCCCGAAACCACTATGTCGATGTCGTCACGTCGGAAGGCACGTTTACGATCCGGTCGCGGCTCACTGACGCAATCGCTGAAATGGAACCTTTGTCCGGGCATTGCGTACACCGGTCCCACTGGGTCACCGACAAAGCCATCATCGGCACTGAGAAAGTGGACGACAGAACCTATCTGAAGTTGGTTAATGGTGATCTGGTGCCGGTCAGCCGAAAATACAAACCAAAGCTCGAAGACGACGGGTTAATCTGAGTTCATCGCCGCATGGGAATGAGTTGCGGTTGCGGACCGGTCAGGATGGCCATGGCCCGGTTACTCATCAACTCGTTCAGAACCTTTTCAGAGCTCAGCAACCCGCCCGTATACGTGCCATAAGCTGGTAAGATAAGTCGGGCGTTGTCCAGCAAGAATGCCCGGCGCGTGATAGTTCGGCCGCACGCCTTCAGTCTGACCTTTGGGTGGTAGTGGCCTGAAACTTCGCCTTGTCCATCGGATTGCGCAATATGTCTGAAAACCAAAGAACCAGCCGAATACTCTGACCGATGCGTGCCGCCCAGATCAATTGGACCGGGGTCGTGGTTACCCTCGATCCAAATCCATTGGCGTCCCGCCTGTAGGGCCGTGAGCCTGAGTTTCTCAGCTGCTCCAAGGGCGGCGAGCGCGTCCAGATCATCAAAGCTGTCACCAAGGCAGATGACGGTCTGCGCGTCGGTTCGTTCAATGTCCGCGGCCAATCTGGTCAGGGTATCGAGACTGTCATAGGGGGGCAGGGACGGGCCGCCTCGTCGCGCCATGCGTTCGGATTTTCCCAGGTGCAGGTCGCTTACGCACAGCAGGTTTTGGTCGGGCCACCACAAAGCGCCTGACGCCAACGCACGCAGGTCTTGCTGGGTAAAGGAGAACGCCAGGTTGTTCATGGTACGTTCTTTGCTTTTTTCCGAGCCCGACGCAAGCGGTTTTACTTTGTTTCCAAGCCGGCTTCCTGCAGCAGACGGGCGCTTTCTTGGGCCAGCAATCGTTCCTCGGCAGCACCCTTGACCGGTACTTTCCCGACCTCAAGAAACAACGGGGCAGCCAAGGGTGAGACCCGCTCCAACCGAACCAGATCGATCCGGTCGCCGATGCGGGTGATCATCTCTTCGATGCGCCCAAAATCCACCAACCCGCGCATGGCCTCTTCGCGTGTGATCTGCATTAGCAGGTGGTCAGGGTCATATTTCAACAGAGTGTCGTACAAAATGTCCGAGGAAAACGTCGCCTGCCGTCCGCTTTTGCGCTGTCCGCCAGTATTGCGGTCAATCAATCCGGCAATCGTTGCCGAGGCACGAAATGTTCGTTTCATCACCGCATTGCCCGCGAGCCAATTCTCAAGCCCGTCACGCAACGTATCTTGCCGAAACAGGGGGCGCGGGTCCATCACGGCGTCCAAACCCCAGATAAGCGTCGCATAATCGGTGGCGACGAAGCCAAGCGGGGCCAGCCCGGTTTCCTCCATCCGCTTGGTCAGCAGCAGACCCAGGGTTTGTTGCGCATTGCGCCCCGCAAATCCATATACGCACAGGTGTTCTCGCCCATCGTTGGGAAAGCTCTCGATCAGCAAGCGATCCCGTTGTGGCAGGCGCGACATATCGCGCTGAAGGGCCAGCCAATCCGCTGTGTGCTGCGGCAATTGAGGCCAGTCAGGTTGGGCAAACATCCGAAGGATACGGTCGCTGAGCTGCGTGGACGTGGCGAATTTGGTGCCCGAAAACGTAGCTATTTTGGGTTTTTTGTCCGCCTGACGGCTGACCTCGACCACCATTTCGCGCAGTCCCTCGTAGCGGACAATCTGACCACCGATCAGGAACGTGTCCCCGGGGGTCAGCGAGGCGGCGAATGCCTCTTCGACCTCGCCCAGAGGTTTGCCGCCGCGATTGCGTTTCAGGCGGACCTTCAACGTGTCCGTATCCTGAATCGTGCCCAGATTCATTCGGATGCGTTGTGCGGCGCGGGGGTCTCTCAACTGCCACTTTCCGTCCGACCGTTGCAGTAGTCGCTGCCAGCGATCATAGGCGCGCAGCGCGTAACCTCCGGTGGCGCAGAAATCCAGGCAGGCATCGAATTCCACCCGGCTGAGGTTGGCAAAAGGCCCGGCCTTAGTCATCTCGGCGAATAGAGAATCCGCGTCGAAGGGACCGGCTGCGGCGGCGATCAGGATATGCTGGCACAACACATCCCGAGGACCGGAGCCGCGCGGCTCTCCGTCCAGATCGTGGGCTTTGGCGGCCTCAAGTGCCGCAACGCATTCCACGACCTCAAAGCGGTTTGCAGGCACCAGCAGGGCTTTCGAGGGCGCGTTGTATCTATGGTTGGCGCGCCCGATCCGTTGCACCAGTCGTTTGACGTTTTTGGGTGCGCCAATCTGGATGACCAGGTCCACATCTCCCCAGTCGATGCCCAGATCCAGACTACCTGTGCAGACGATCGCGCGCAGATCACCGCGCACCATTGCGGCCTCAACGCGTTCGCGTTGCTGGCGATCCAGACTGCCATGATGGATGCCGATGGGCAGTGCGTCGTCATTGGCGAGCCAGAGATTGTGAAAGAAAATCTCAGCCTGCGCCCGGGTATTGTGAAAGATCAGCGTTGTCTTGTGTTGTTTGATCTGGTCCAGAACAGCTGGGATCGAATAAGCGGCACCGCCGCCCGACCAGGGAGGCATTTCCTGCGTTTTCAACATCCGAATGTCCGGATCAGGGCCGGGGTCAGCCTGAATAATCCGACAGGGGTCGGGGTGGCGCGCCAGAAACCGGGCAATGGCGTCGGGGTCTTCGACGGTGGCGGACAGGCCGACTCGGCGAAGGTCCGGGCACAAGCTTTGCAGCCGGGCGAGGGCCAACATCAGTTGATCCCCGCGTTTGCTCTCGGCCAGTGCGTGGATTTCGTCGACGATTACACGTTGCAAGCCTTTGAACATACGCGGGGCGTCTTCGTAAGAGGTCAGCAGAGCCAGACTTTCGGGCGTTGTCAGCAAGATATGCGGAGGGTCCACGCGTTGGCGTTTCTTCTGTGTTGCCGAGGTGTCGCCGGTTCTGTCTTCAATACGAATTGGCAGGCCGATTTCGTCCGCTGGGCCACGTAAGTTTCGGCGGATATCGGCGGCCAAAGCTTTGAGAGGAGAGACATAAATCGTGTGTAGACCGGTCCGGTCACATGCGGCCAGTTCAGCCAGCGTCGGAAGAAATCCTGCCATTGTCTTGCCGCCACCGGTTGGGGCGATCAGCAACGTGGCCGGGTCCGCAGCCCGGTCGAACATGTCTTGTTGATGTGGATGGATGGACCAGCTTTTGGCGTCAAACCAATCCGTGATCCGGGCGGGAATCTGCGTCATGCAAGCAGACTACCCGTCTCATCCCGGAAATGGCACGGCGTTATTTGACGATTTTCTCGTCCTTGACGAACATGTTGGCCCAAGCGCGATCGATCAGGTCGGGGCTCATCTGGTAAGGGATACCTTCGAACTCGCAGATCGAGATCATCTGGTCGATCAGGAAGATCGGTTGATAGTTGGCGTAGACGTTGTTGATCGTCGGGTATTTGACCTTCAGCAAATGCACCAGCGCGGATTCGTCCAGCGGCATGCCGCGTTTGCGGGCAACCATCGCAAAGATCTTCAGGAAGTCTTCCTGGTTCGGACCACCGATCTTGATCTTGAAGAAGATCCGGCGCAAAGCCGCTTGGTCGAAGATTTCGTTCGGGTGGAAGTTGGTCGAGAAGATGACCAAAGTGTCGAAGGGGACTTCGAACTTTTCACCGGACTGCAGGCCAAGAATATCCTTGTTCTCTTCCAGCGGAACAATCCAGCGGTTGATCAGGGCCTGCGGCGGTTCCTGCTGACGGCCAAGGTCGTCGACGATGAAGATGCCGCCGGTCGATTTCAACTGCAGCGGTGCCTGATAGGTCCGCGCTGTTGGATTGTAGACCAGATCCAGCATGCTGAGCGACAGTTCACCACCGGTGACAACAGTGGGGCGTTCACACTGAACGTATCGCGTATCGAACCGCTTGCGGCGGCGCAGGCTGTTTGGGTCGTCGGCTTCCTGCTCGATCGCGGTGTGCACGATTGGGTCATAGACCGTGATCACCTGACCGGCATATTCGATGGCCCGCGGCACATATACATTGTCACCAAGCGCATCCCGAATACCGTTCGAGATCGAGGATTTACCATTGCCCGGAGGGCCATACATCAGAATGGAACGGCCCGCGCTGACCGCAGGGCCCAAATGGTCAAGCAAGCTGTCGGGCAGTACCAGATGGCCCATCGCCCCAGTCAGTTGGTCACGGGTCACCTGGATATTTCGGATCGACTGGCGCTTGACCTGTTCGCGATACACGTCCAGCGGAACCGGCATTGCGCCGAAGTATTCAGACTGGCTTAGCGCGTCAAGCGAGCGGGCTTTGCCCGCGTCCGTCAACTGATATCCCATCTCATTGCCGCTGTTGGCATTCAGGGTACCGGTGGCTTCGATCAGTTTCTGTTCGCGCGCAATGTCGATCAGTTCCTGTGTGACCGCGCCCGGTAGGCAGATTGCTTCTGCGACCTGGGTGACAGTGTCGACGTTCTTCCGGAACATCGTCTTGAGCAGAATGTCCCGCATCATCACGATGGGCAATTTCATTTCGCCCAACCCCTTGGGGGCAGGGGGGGCCATTACCGAAGTGGTCTGCATATTCATGAGCGTTGCCCGTCTATCCAGTATTCACGCCAAAAGCCCACCACGGGGCTGATTGGAGAAAATCTTACCTTGCTTTGTGTCATCACCAAGGCAGTGAAAAGGCGGACTGATGATAGTTCATGACCCGGAAACAGTTCCAAAAATCAGATAGACTGCCAGACTCATGCCCAATGGAAAGCCCATCGGAAACTGCTTAATCCGATTCCAACTTTCCCATTCGGGGGCGATTGTTCTGAGCCGGGTGTATTTGGCCAGTCTGTGCGTGGCAAAGGCGCCCAGCGTGGCACAGGTCACAATCATAATCATGAGACTGTAATCGCCGCGCCAGACGAAAGCCGAAGCGGCGGCCAGAAACTTGGCGTCACCGGCCCCCATGACGCCAGCGGCATTGAATAAAAATCCCAAAAAAAGAACGACTACAATATGCAGCAGCTGCCAAAGATAAGGTGGAAGCGTCACAACAATCGGACCCACGCCACCGGTCGTCCATTCGGTCGACCACGGCGGCAGAACGAACAGGCCCACGACGGCAAAAACGGTGGCCAAGGCGAGAACAGCGTGGTTTTTGATCAGCATGCTGCGCAGATCCGTGAACGCCACATAAAAACAGATGGGCAACACGAACGGCAAAAACCAAGCCGCCGCAGTCGCGGGGATATGCATGGATCAGGCTTCCTCGAGCGCGCGGAGCGAGCGAACGGCTTCCTCATAATGCTGCGGATGGGTGGCGATCGCTTCGCGGAACAGGTTCTTAGCTGTTGTGACATCGCCCTGTTTGACTGCAGTAATACCCATTGTGTTTAACAGCATGGCACGTTCGACCTGTGTCAGGGGAACGACCGGCATGCTGTACTTGCCCTGCGCTGCCCGCGCCAGCACAAGGTTGTTCTTGGCCGTAAACAGAGATTTGTCCTGTCGGATCGCTTCGCTGAACAGGCGTTCTGCCTCGGCATACTCCCCACGCGACAGCTTTGAATATCCCCAGTTATTCATCACGCTTCCGGGGCGCGTGGTCAGGCCGACGGCAGTTTCATAGAAATGATCTGCCCGTTTCCAGTCTTTTCTGGAATCGGCCACAACTGCCTCAAGGCGGTAGCGTTGGAAGGTCTCATAAGTCGGGGGTACGGTATCCAATGTCGCCTTGGCCTTCGCCCAGTCACCAGCGCGCACCAACGCACCGGCATATTCGACCTTGTCGACACTCGAGGCACCTTTCATGGTCGTAACTTTTTTCCAGGCCGACGCAGCCTCGGTCGTGCGTTTGGCGCGCGTAAGGGAAATTGCAAGGCCCCTCTGGAGGTCAATCCGATCCGGATTCTTGGCCGCCGCGCCTTGGAAATACGTGACGGCCTCATTCGGGTCCGCAGCGGTCAGCAGCACCTCATTCAGGTTGGTTTCGTCAATGACGTTAACCTCCTGATACGTGCGTTCCACCTTTTCCTCTGAGGTTTCTTTTTCGCAGGCGGAAAGAACTATACCGCACACTACCATAGTCGGAATCAAGAATTGTTGGCGCATTTTTGCGTCCCTTACTGCTCTTGCCAATGTTACGGGAGCTTGCGCAGCGTGAATTGCCCGTCGCCTTGCTGCTCCAGTGTATATTCTTGTTTTTCCGGGTTAGTATTAACAGGATTTTCCATTTTTGCGAGGGCTAAGCGCAGATTGTCTCGGATTGCGTCACTTTCGCCATTGTCCAACGCAAAGGCCCTTCGGAACATCTGAGAAGCCTCTGGATACTCGCCTTTTTCCATCAGCAAAACGCCTAGATTGTTCCACGCGACAGGCCAGTCCGGATCATCTTTTACAGCGCGACGCAGTAGGTCTTCTGCCTGACCCAAACGCATAAGGCCCAGATTTGCAGTGCCCAGTGACGTGAGAATCTGTGTAGTCATCCCCCGATCCAAAGCGGCCCGCGTAAAGGCGTCCATCGCCAGCTCATATTCGCCTGCGGCCATCAGCCGGTTACCAACCGTAATTGGATCCACCCCCTCGGCTCTTGGGTCGAGGCCGGGGGCATCCAGATCATTCGACAGTCCTGTTTCTGTACAAGAGGCCACCATAGCAAAAACCATGGTGGCCTGAACCGCGCGGCGTACCCGGAAACGGATGCGCCTGATTTTTGATGTCATCGGGAGTCTAGTTCGCGCTGTTTGCAAAGTCTGCGATACCTTTTGCCGATGGGCCGACCAGAATGACCAGCAGTGGTGGCACTGTCAGCATCATTGTGGCAAGCGTCATTTTGGTTGGCAACTTGTTCGCAGCCTCTTCGGCACGCATCACGCGTTTGTCACGCATTTCACCGGCATAAACCCGCAGAGCATCGGCAATCGATGTGCCAAAGGTGGCCGACTGTATCATAACGGTCACGAAGGCGCTGACATCCTGAACCCCGCAGCGCGTACCAAAGTCACGCAGAACAGTATCTTTGTCTTTACCCGCCTTCAATTCGTAGGCAATGACCTCGAATTCCAGGGCAATGTCTGGGTAGGAGACCTTCATTTCCGACGCCACGCGCACGATGGCCTGATCCAGAGACTGCCCTGCTTCAACGCAAACCAGCATCAGGTCCAGCGTGTCAGGAAACCCGGCGACGATGGCTTCCTCCCGCTCGGCTACACGTCTGGTGATCCAGTAACGAGGCAAGAAATACATCACACAAGCTGGGATCAGCACCCGTATTGCCATTTGCGAAGGAGTGAATTCCTGATCTCCGGCCAGAACCGTCACAAGCATCACGCCGACCAGAATACCAATAATACCGAGCGCAAACTGGGCAAAGTGGAAAAAACGAACCGCGTCCTTGGACTGATAGCCTGCCTGGCGCAGCTTGAGCTGCATGGCTGAAAGCTCTTCTTCGTTCTGGGGCTCAAGGAATGTCGCGAATTTCTGGAGCTGCTCATTGCGGCTTGAGTTTCGAAGCTTGTCCTTCTTCGACTTTTTGCCACCTTTTTGTGGTGCATTCGAGCGTTGCAGTTTCTTGAGGGGGTCCTCTGGCTGGTTCAGCATCAGCGGCAAGGCAACGAGGATCATAAACAATCCCAACAAGCCGACCACGATAAGTGGCCCAAACTCTCCAAGATGCTCTTTCAGGATATCATTGATTTGGGTCAGGAATTCCATGTCGGTGCCCTCAGACCTTGATGTCGGTAAGGATGCGCATAACGATCAGGTTCAGGGTCAGCATGATGCCAACAAAGAAACAAGCCGGTATGAACCACGCGTGATCGACAACTTCGTCGTAATAACCGGGGTCCTTAACAAGAATGAACAACAGGCAGAACACTGGAAAACCGGACAGAAATTTGCCGGACCATTTAGCCTCGGCCGTGATCGCCTTGACTCGACGGAACAGGCGAAAACGGGCACGGATAACCTTCGCGAGACCGGCCAGAACCTCGGCCAGGTTACCACCGGATTGTTGCTGAATACCAACAGCGACAGACAAAAAGCGAAGATCCTGCATATCCAGACGCTCGGCCAGATCCTTGAGCGCTTCACCCACGTCACGGCCGTATGCGCATTCATCAGCGATGATCCCGAACTCGGTCCCAAGCGGGTCCTGTACCTCATTGGCGACGATCTGGATCGTCGAGACAAAGGGGTTACCAACGCGCAGCGAGCGCACCATCAGTTCCACGGCATCGGGCAACTGCTCTTCCATCATGGCCATGCGTTTGCCAGCTTTGTGGTTTACCCAGGCATAGACGCCACCAACACCAATTGCGATTGACAGCGCGATCCTAAGTACGGGATCCGTCGCTGTACCGATGCTCAATCCGACGTAGGCAAAGCCGGAAACTAGCGCCATGATCATAATCAATTGGCGGGGTGAGAAGGCGATAGCCGCCTTTTGTGCCTTGTCGGCCAGAAGAGAATAGAGCGGGATGCTCTGAGACTTCATGTGCTGCTGCATTTCCTTGCGCAGCTGTTCCAGCACCTGTTCGCGGCCAACACCTTTGTCCAGCATGTCCAGACGGCGGTTCACTCGACTGTTCAGGCTGATGGATTTGCCAAACGCCACAAGGTAGATGCCCTCGACCAAGAGCAGCACTCCAACGAAGATCACGACATAGATAAGGGCCTCTACGGGCAGTTGCATATCCGGATCTCCTTAGACGGTCGTCGGTTCGTAGATGGATGGAGGCAGATCGAAGCCCCACAAACGGAAACGTTCCGAATAGTGGCTGCGGACGCCCGTTGCGGTGAAATGGCCAATGATCTTATTGTCTGGTGTCAGGCCAACCCTCTGAAATCTAAAGATTTCCTGCATAGAGATGACATCGCCTTCCATACCTGTGATTTCGGTGATCGACGTCATGCGGCGCGAGCCGTCCTGAAGACGGCTGGCTTGCACGATCAGGTTCACAGCCGAAGAGATCTGGCTACGAACCGCCTTGATCGGCATCTCGATCCCGGCCATCGCGATCATGTTTTCCAGACGCGAGATCCCGTCTCGGGCCGAGTTCGCGTGGATCGTGGTCATCGAACCGTCGTGGCCGGTGTTCATGGCCTGCAGCATGTCGATCACCTCGGCGCCACGCGTCTCGCCCACGATGATGCGGTCGGGACGCATACGCAGAGCGTTTTTCAGACAGTCGCGCGGACTGACCTCACCCTTGCCTTCCACGTTGGGCGGGCGGCTTTCCATCCGGCCTACATGGGTCTGCTGCAGCTGAAGTTCCGCGGTATCCTCAATCGTCAGGATGCGTTCGGCGTCGTCGATGAAGCTGGACAGGGCGTTTAGCGTAGTCGTTTTACCGGAACCTGTACCACCGGAAACAATAATGTTCAGCCGGGTGGAAACTGCGGCCTGAAGGTAGGCGGCCATTTCCTCGGTAAACGCACCGAAATTAACCAGATCGTCGATGCCAAGCTTGTCTTTCTTGAACTTACGAATGGAAACCAGCGAGCCATCGACCGCAATCGGTGGCACCATTGCATTGAAACGCGAACCGTCGGCCAGACGGGCATCAACGTAAGGGTTGGATTCATCGACACGACGACCCACGGCGGACACGATCTTGTCGATGATCCGCATAAGGTGCTTTTCGTCCTTGAACGTAATGTCGCTGATTTCCAGTTTACCGAACCGCTCAACGAAAATCTGCTGTGGGCCGTTAACCAGAATATCGTTGACGGTATCGTCCTGAAGAAGCGTCTCAAGGGGCCCAAGCCCGGTGACTTCGTCATACAGTTCTTTGTTAAGCTGTGTCCTGTCTTCGCGGTTCAGAACGATATTGCGGGATTCCAGAACTTCGCTGGCAATGGCACTGATTTCGGCGCGGAGTTCGGACTCACCTGCCTTTTCAAGCGCTGCGAGGTTCAGGTTTTCCAGCAATTCGCGATGCAATTCGATCTTGATTTCACCAAGCCGTTCCTTGCGTTTGCGCTCGCGATCAGAAGCTACCGGCTCTGCCGATTTCTTCTGCACAGGCCGACGGGCAATTGCGTTGGCTGCAGGTGCTTTCTCGGCCGCTGGCGCAGGGGCCGCGGTTTGCGGCGCTGCAGCGGTTTCGACCGGCTGCGCCGCGGGCTGTTTCTTGTATCTTGAAAACACGACGACTACCCCTCTGAAATTCCGTTACGCGGCCTCGGCGTTGTTGCTGCCCAGGCTGTGAAGCGACTTTGCAAGTTTGGCGATTTCCCGGCGCAACGGATTTTTGGCCGCCGAATTGGCCAGCGGCAGACCGTGATCGCCGCTTTGCATGACCGGTTTGCCACCATCCGGCAATTGCAGGTCGATCGAAATACCCAGGCTTTCGCCCATTCGCTTGACCCGGCTTTTGCCATTCAAATCCGTGAATTTCGGAGCCCGGTTCAACGCAAAGCGTAACTTTTCGAACGGTAGCTCTTCAGCCTGTAAGGCCCGCTTCAGGCGCAGCGCGTTCTGTGCCGAACGCATGTCCAGTTCAAGCAACGCAAAATACACATGCGCGGTCTGGAGTACTGTTTCCGACCAATGAACCAAAGTCGTTGGCATATCGATGACCACATAGTCGAATTGCCTGCGGGCGGTTTCAATTACTCGCCCAATGTCTTCGGGGGTGATCAGGTCCAGCGGAACCATATCCGACGGTGAGGTCAGAACCTCGAGCTTTTCCTCAAAGGTCTGAAGGGCCTGTGAGAACACATCGTCATCCATCGAAGCGGTGTCTGACAGCATTTCGAATACGGTTTCGCGACGCGGAAGATCCAAATAGGTCGACACGCTGCCATATTGCAGGTCCAGGTCGATCAGGCAGACGGTTGGCGCGTCTTTATCAGAAACTGTTGCAAGCTCCCAGGCCAGGTTGACCGCCAGCGTGGTCGACCCCACGCCGCCCGCCAGACCTTGGACGACAAAAAGGGCTCCCTCTTTTGATTCGCCCTGAACCATCGGAACAGCCGCCGCCTGCGGAGCAGCAACCGGATCAGGTTTGTTCATGCGCTCGATGGCTTCCTGAAGTTCACCTTCGGGAAGAGGGTAGGGGACAAACTCGTCCGCACCCTTGCGCAAAAGCTGATGCAGTGAGGCTGGCGTTACATCCTCGGCGATCAGCACGACCTTGATCTTCTTTTCCTTGGCCTGAGAGATGATTTCGCCCATCAGGGAAAGGTTGTCTTCGTCTTCGCCGTCAATGGCAAGTGCAACGAATTCAAGGCTTTCTGCCTCTGGCTGGCTGAAGAATGCCAGAGCTTCGGCAAACCCCAGGTCTCCCCAACGCTCACCCAGTATGGCCTCCATATCTTCGATCAGCAGATCAAAGTTCTGAACGTCGCGGCTGATCGTGCAGGCCAGAATAGCAGTCCCATCATCATGCGTCGTGGCGCTTGTCATTTACACAATCCTCGTCGTGAGGGCCTGCATACTGACCGAACGTACTTGGTTCGGTTCAGTTTGCTGTTGCCCGGTCGCGGCCAATGTGGGCCGCACTTCACCCTATTGTTGAAAAGATGGCTTGGAACTTAGGCAAGATTTTGGCGCAAAAGAACCAATTGTAGGGAAATGGGCGACGATGCCGCCCATTTCATATGGATTATTCTTCGCTAGAGGTGGAGGCATCTTCACGCTGGATGTAGCTTTCTCTCGTGGCACTTGCGACGTATTCGCGATAGACGATCTCAGCATACTTGCCATCCAGTACAAGCGGGTTGCGATCCAAGAAACCGGATACCTCTGTCACCGTGCGGCGGTTGCGGCGATCCCGGTTCGCTGTGTCGATCAGAGGCCGCGTTTTACCGAAGGAAACAACGGCTTCCAGCCTGGACCGTGAGATTCCCTGTTGCGTCAAAAACGCAACTGCGGCGTTGGCGCGGCGTTGTCCAAGGGCCTGGTTATATGCCTTGGATCCGACGGCATCCGTATGGCCGTAAACGCGGAACCGCACTTCGGGGAATTGTTTGATCCAGGCCGCCTGCCGAAGCAAAGTGCGCTGAGCAGTTGCGTCCAGATTTGCGCTATCGAAGGCAAAGTTGATCTGCGTTGGCACCTCGGCGGCAAACCGTTGACCCAGAATCTGGGCATAAGTCAGTTCCCCGTTCATGACCTGAATGTTATTCAGGGTCGCGTTCCCGAAGGTGCCTTGGTCAATTTCATAACCTGCCTCACGCGTACATCCGGCGACAGCGACTGAAAGACCCAGTGTAATGATCCACTTCTGCATTGGTCCTATCCTCTCCATCATTCCAGGATGTAGCCGTACGAGCTGCCAAAATCCTGCTTGGCGACTTCGGACGCGCCACCGGCACCCAAACGCACGGTACGTGCTGTTTTGCCATTGAGGAACAAGTCAAACTCGGTGGGCGGTTTGACCCGATCGGTTGGCAAGGCCAGGGCTTCACCGCGGGTCGGCGAAACAAGATGTGCGGTGACAATGATCACCAGTTCAGTTTGTTGACGTTGGTATTCAGCGCTGCGGAACAAGGCACCCAACACAGGAACGTCGCCGATCCATGGGAGTTGGCTGTTCAAGTCCGTGAAGTTGTCCTGAATCAAGCCTGCAATGGCAAAGCTCTCGCCATCCCGCAGTTCAACCGTCGTCTTTGTGTCGCGAACGATGAAAGTCGGCACGTTGTTGCCTGCAATCGTGAATTCCGAGTTCGGATCGATGCTTGAAACCGATGTACCCATCTCGAGGTTGATGATGTTTCCATCCACCACGCGGGGGGTAAAGAGGATCTGAACACCAAAGGAACGATATTCAATTCCAATGGTGCCGTCGTCCGCTGGAACCGGAATTGGCACCTGGCCACCCGCCAGGAACTCTGCTTCCTGACCTGAAAGGGCGGACAGGTTGGGTTCCGCCAAACTGCGGACAAGTCCTTTGCTCTCAAGGGCTTCCAGCAGCAACCGCACCTGTGTAGAACCAGCGCCAAAGCCAAACAGGATAGCACCTGTATTCGTCTGTTGGAGGGGGATTCTGTTGCTCAACGCGTTGGCCAAAGCACCAGCGCTGTTCAGTGTGTTGATACCACCCGTTACATCACTGCCGCCAAAGCCAAGCGATGCGGTCAGGCTTTTGGCGACAGACCGGTTCATCTCGGCAAAGCGAACTTTCAGCATAACCTGTTGAACACCGCCAACCGACATCAGGTTAGAAACACGCTCGGGCGCGTAACGTTCTGCCAGCTCCAGCGCACGCGCAAGTTTTGCCGCGCTGGAAACCGTGCCCGAAAGGACGATCCCGTCATTCGCGGTGCGTACTTCGACCGGTTCGCTCGGTAGAATCTGACGAAGCCGCTCTTTGAACTCGGATACGTCCGGGGAAACGCGGACCCGGACGTTGGCGAGCAAATTGCCCGCCCCGTCAAACAAGGTCAGAGTCGTCAGGCCGGGCGCCTTACCCAGAACATAGATAGTGCGGTCCGAAAGCGACGAAATGTCGGCGATGCCCGCATTAGCAATGCTAAGCTCCGCGAACGGTGTTTCGCTTTCAACAACAATTGCGCGGTTCATCGGAACATCCAGCGTTTCCGCCGTTCCGTTCTTGACCACGCGAAGGGTTTCAGCCCGGACGGCATCGCCAGCCGAACTGATAACTAGCGCCAACCCAAGCAGGGTTGCGCTGATCCAGGAACTTATTTTCATGTGACCTGCCTCTCCGATCACGCCTCGTTTTAGGTCTAATGCCCTTATGTGCATTAACACTGCGCGAATTGCGAATTTATTGCAATAATCAATGGTTTCTGGAAACTTCCTTATGTGGGTAATACGCAACATCCGAAAAAACACAAGCCGCGCTGAACGCACGGCTTGTGTCTTTAAGGTTCTGATTTTTCATTAGTTTGTGCAGGGGATGACCGTTTTTACAATCTCACCACCGCGGCGGGTATTCACGGTACAGACTTTTTCCTCCTGGGCGACGGGGGTCGGTGCCGCTTCTTTGATTCCCAGCAGCTTGCGCTGGTCTACTTCGACTGCGCTAGCGACGGTTTCATCCTGCACCCCGACCAACGCCAGGGACAATCGCCCAGTATTCTGAGCCTGAGCCAGTGCGGCGATCTGTTCCGGGGTCGCGGCCACCGTTACCGTGCGCGCGATCGTGGTGCCGGTCACATCTGATCCCGCGGTCTGGTCAACTGCGATCAACTCGATGTTGTTCTGGATCAGGCGTGTGATCTCGCCTTCGCCGCCTGCACCTACCAGGGAGCCGGTCCAATAAACATCGACATTGTCGCCTGGACGCAAGAAGCCTGATACGCCCGATGCCACGTCCACGCTGATAGCGAACGCTCGCATACCTTTTTCAAGGCGAGACGTAATACCTGCCGCTTCGCCGGGTTGCGTGACTTTCACCTCCATCAGAGCCTCGTCCTTTTCCATTGCTCTCAGGACAAAGCGTTCACCCCTCGCGTCTTCCGGGAATAGCACCGCCATTTCCACGAAGGTGCCTTCAGGGATGGCGTCCTCGGGCCAGTTCACGATACGAACGTCTTCCTCGGTCAGGCGTTGGCCGTATTTCAGAGCCTTGTTTGAAACGATCACTCCGACAGTCGGAATTGTTTTGACATTTGCCAACGCTTCCTGCGTCGCCAGGCGCTCTCGGGCAAGTTGGTCCTGATACTGAGCGATATAGTCTCGTGCCAAATAGACGGCACCTCCGGCCAAAGCCACCCCGATAATCAGGACTAGTCCAAATACTGCGCGCATTCGCGTCCCCTCGCATTACTTCATTCAGGTTAGACGTCGAACACGTTACGACATCAGTTTCCCCCAATATGAATGCCAATTGTGTCGAAAAGGGGGACAATCATTACTTTTTCGCAGCCTTTCTTAAGCGCTATGGCTTAGCTGCGAACGGGATCAGGAATCAGGCTGGCTAAAGTTAACAGTGATTTCCTGAACATTGTCGCTAACCGTGGTCAGCGATGTGCCGACTGCACCATCTAATTCCCTTACGGGGTCCGCTATGTACAGGCCGATGAAGACGGCAATCCCAACCAGCGCCGCTGTCAAAACGACCCAATCAACAGTGATTGCACCATCTTCATCTTTCAGGAGATTTTTTACTCTGTTTACCATGGGAACCCCAAAGTTGGAGTTTCTGAAAAAATGGGGGCCAAGCTGAAACAAGCCAGGCCCCCATCAAAGAAAACTCAGAGTATCTGAGTTATTATTGCTGCGTGAAGTCTACGTCAGGATTCTGAACAGCGCCTTCAACTGTGGTCAGCGCGGTTCCAACTTTCTTTGAAACTTTGCCGGTGCCTTCACCGATCTGAGTGTAGGCAACTGCTGCCAGGCCAACAACGGCTGCGGTCAGAACGACCCAGTCAACTGTTACGGCGCCGTCTTCGTCTTTGCGGAAGTTCTTGATGAACTTGATCATGTTACGTCCCTCCTAAAGGATCAAAAAAGTCACTTAAACCTTGGCGTCTCCCAGAGCTTTCTCTCTCAGTCCGCTCCCGACCGTCTCGGTATGGCACTATGATTGCCTGCTGTGCGTGGCAGGAATTGGGCCAAACCCCATTTTTTTTGGTGGGAGTTTAACTTTTTGGTAGTTTTTTGTGTAAGGCATTGAAAAGAAATGAATAAAAATTCAATGCGACCGATGTAGCCTTGTTTGGCCGATGCAAAATTGCGGCAAATGAGGCGAAATTGCCCCATTTCGCATTGTTTTTCTGGTCTTACGGGCGGATTCGAGGTTCAAATCAACCAAAAGAATAAACATGAGGCAGGCAAATGAATCTCCGGGACGCAATAACTTGCGCCGGCTTAGCGGTGTTGGTGGTGTCTGGCCCAGTGCCAGCAGTCGCAAGCGAGACCGAGCCAAGGGGTGTCTATAAGCGGGTGAAGGCGCCGAAGCCGGGAACGCGGCCCCGCGTCACGGTACAGATAACAGCCGAGCAACATGCGACGGCACCTTCCGCCCCAAGTACCGGCACTGAGATCATTGTACCCGAGATCATTGCGCGCACGCGGGTCGTGCCCGCCGCAGTGCCGGGTGCTGTTGGCGCAGTGAATAAAGCGGTCGGATCTTATAAAGCTTTTTGGGAGAGGATCTCACCCGCACTGGCCGAGTCCGAGTCTGGGCGGCTGGACGATGCCATAAACGCGCTGGCAGCCACAAACATCTCTTCGCCAAGGTTGCAGACGTTGCAGAACATCGCCGAACAGCGCGGCGTTGATATTCTGCGTTCAACCATTGGTACAAATGTTTCTCCGGCACTGGTGCTGGCCGTTATTTCGGTGGAATCGGCCGGGCGTACGGATGCCGTCAGTTCAGCCGGGGCACAGGGATTGATGCAGTTGATGCCCGCCACTGCCAAACGCTTTGGCGTCAAGGACAGCATGCAGCCGTCACAGAATATCTCAGGCGGGGTGAAATACCTGAATTGGCTGATGGAAGAGTTCGGTAATGACCCGATTCTAGTGCTGGCCGGGTACAATGCAGGCGAAGGCGCCGTGCGAAAACACGAAGGCGTGCCGCCCTATGCGGAAACGCGTGACTATGTGCCAAAGGTTTTAGCAGCGTTTCAAGTGGCCCGTGCCTTGTGTTCAACGCCGCCGGAGTTAATTTCGGACGGATGCGTCTTTCAAACCGGGAATTGAAAAAGGCCCGCTCGCGACCGGCGGGCCTTTTCTATGATCGGAATCAGTTGACGATATTAGCTTCGGTTGCAGCGCGAATCTCGTCTTCGGTCACGCCTTCGGCGATCTCGATGATCTTCAGCCCGCCATCGACCACGTCCAGAACGCCCAAGTTGGTGATGATGCGATTCACCACCTTCTTGCCGGTCAGGGGCAGGGTGCATTTCTTCAGCAGTTTGGATTTTCCGTGCTTGTTGGTGTGATCCATCACCACAATTACGCGGCCAACGCCTGCAACCAGATCCATTGCGCCGCCCATGCCTTTGACGAGCACCCCGGGAATCATCCAGTTGGCCAGGTCGCCCTCTTCATCGACCTCCATCGCGCCCAAAACCGCGGCTGCGATCTTGCCACCCCGGATCATGGCAAACGAAGTAGCACTGTCGAAATATGATGTGCGCGACAGTTCGGTGATCGTCTGCTTGCCCGCGTTGATCAGGTCTGCGTCCTCTTCACCCTCGAAGGGGAAGGGACCCATGCCCAGCATACCGTTTTCGGACTGAAGGGTGATGTCTTTGTCACCCACATAGTTCGCCACCAGCGTCGGAATCCCGATGCCGAGGTTCACATACATGCCGTCTTCCAACTCTTGTGCGGCGCGGGCGGCCATTTGATTACGGTCCCAGGGCATTATGCTTCCTCCTTCTTACGGGTGGTGCGTTGTTCGATGCGCTTCTCGTGCTCGCCCTGAATGATGCGGTGCACGTAGATACCGGGCAGGTGAATCGCGTCAGGGTCCAGCGAGCCGCGCGGTACGATCTCTTCCACTTCCGCGATGCAGATCTTGCCGCAGGTTGCCGCGGGCGCGTTGAAGTTGCGGGCGGTCTTGCGGAAAATAAGGTTGCCAGTGTCGTCGGCTTTCCAGGCTTTGACGATGGCCAGATCGGCAAAGATGCCTTCTTCCAGAATGTAAGTCTCGCCGTTGAAGTCTTTGTGCTCTTTGCCTTCAGCGATCACAGTGCCCACGCCGGTCTTGGTGTAGAAACCGGGGATGCCCGCACCACCGGCGCGCATACGCTCGGCCAGTGTGCCTTGCGGGTTGAACTCCAGCTCCAGCTCACCGCTCAGGTACTGGCGCATGAACTCGGCGTTTTCGCCGACATAAGAGCTGATCATCTTTTTGACCTGCTTGGTCTGCAGCAGGATGCCGATGCCGAAATCGTCGACGCCAGCGTTGTTCGACGCAAAAGTCAGGTTCTGAGCACCCGAGTCCTTGATCGCCTCAAGCAGCAGCTCGGGAATACCGCACAGGCCAAAACCGCCCGCCGCGATCATCATGCCGTCCGAAATCACTCCATCGAGCGCTTCGGTGGCATTGGCATAGACTTTCTTCATGGAAAACTCCCCCAATGACATGGTGATGGCGCAGGTTGTGCCGCCACGTCACGGGGAAGTCAATGAAACCAAGGGGTAGGTGGTATTTCTACCTAGCCGACCGTCAGGTGGCCGCCTTTTTGGTCGTCTTCTTGGCAGCGGCTTTCTTTTTCGGTGCAGCCTTTTTCTTGGTGCCCTTTTTGGCCGCGCGCTCGTTGACCAATTCGATGGCCATTACCTGCGTCACGTCTTCGGGCTTGATGTCCTTGGGAATGGTCGCATTGACCTTTTCCCATTTCACATACGGTCCATAACGCCCATCCAGAACCTGCATTGCGCCACCATCTGGGTGATCGCCCAATTCCTTCAACGGTTTGGCTGCCGCGCGACGGCCCCGCCCGGGGTTGGCACGTTTTTCGGCCAGCATCTCGACAGCGCGGTTCATGCCGATCTCAAACACGTCGTTGGGGTCTTTGAGGTTGGCATAGACCGGCTTGGCCTCTTCCGGCAACTGATGCATCAAATAGGGTCCGAACCGCCCGAAATTCGCACTGATCAAGCCGCCCTCGGGGTGTTCACCGATCTGGCGCGGCAGACTGAGCAAGGTCAGCGCCTTGTCCAGATCCATGTCATCCTTGTTCCAACCGCGCGGCAGAGACGCGCGCGGCGGCTTCTTGTTTTCAGGTGTCGGCTCGCCACGTTGAACATAGGGACCAAAGCGTCCGGATTTCAGCCAGATCTCATCACCTGAGTCTTCGCCCAGCAGGCGTTCATCGCCCTCGGCCCCCTCACCAGCGATGGGGCGGGTATATGTGCATTCGGGATAGTTCCCGCAGCCCACGAAACCGCCAGTCCGGGATGTTTTGAGGTGCAATTGACCCACACCACACTTCGGGCAGATACGCGGATCGGATCCATCCTCACGTGGAGGATAGAGCTGCGGTGCCAGCGCCTCGTCCAGCTTGTCCAGCACTTCCGAGATGCGCAGTTCGGACGTCTCGCCGATCGCCGCTGAGAAATCGCGCCAGAACTTGCCCAGCAGGTCCTTGTAGTCGCGGTCCCCGGCGCTGACGTCGTCCAGTTGCTCCTCCAGATTTGCGGTGAACTCGTAGCCCACATATTGCCGGAAAAAGTTCAGCAGAAAGATGGTGACGATCCGGCCCTTTTCCTCAGGGATCAGCCTGTTCTTGTCCTTGCGCACATACTCCCGGTCCTGAATCGTGGTCACGATCGAGGCATAGGTCGACGGGCGACCGATCCCCAACTCTTCCATCCGCTTGACCAAGGTGGCCTCGGTATAGCGCGGTGGGGGCTGCGTGTGGTGCTGCAGCGCCAGAACGGCTTCATTCTCCGACAGAATGGCTTCTTTCGCGACCTTGTCGCCAGATTCACTGGTCGCCTTCGCGAACTGATCCCGCAATGAGGTTTTGGCAAAGCGGGCCGGATCACCCTGCATGATCTGAGGCAGGCGCTTTTCGTCTTCGTCGGCTACATCATCGCGGCCTTCTTCGTAGACGCGCATGAACCCGTCAAACAGAACCACCTGACCTGTGGCGCGCAGACCGACCTGACCGTCATCGCTGCCGATCTCGACCGTCGTACGTTCCAGCCGGGCCGCAGCCATCTGACAGGCAATCGTGCGCTTCCAGATCAGGTCATATAGCTTGCGCTGATCCTCATCCGTAACCTTCAGAGCCTTGGCATCGCGCGACATATCCGTCGGGCGGATACATTCGTGCGCTTCCTGCGCGTTTTTGGCTTTGTTTTTATAGATGCGCGGGCTGTCCGGTACGTATTTGGCGCCGTAGCGATCGGTGATCGCGTCGCGGGTGGCAGCCACAGCTTCGGGCGCCATGTCGATGCCATCGGTCCGCATGTAAGTGATGTAACCCGCCTCATACAGCCGCTGCGCCACCTGCATCGCATGGCGCGCGCCCATGCCGAACTTCCGGCTGGCCTCTTGCTGCAGGGTCGAGGTCATGAAGGGGGCACTGGGATTGCGCGCTGCCGGCTTTGCCTCAACCGATGTCACGCTTAGAGCGCGGCTGGTGATAGCCTGAACCGCCAACTCAGCCTGTGTCGCGTTGGCCAGATCGTGTTTGTCCAGCTTTTTACCGGCCAGAGTGACCAGGCGTGCCTCATAGGTCTGTCCGCGCGGCGTTTCGAACAGTGCCTTGACCGACCAGTATTCAACCGGTTTGAAGGCCTCTATCTCCATCTCGCGCTCGACGATTAGGCGCAGACAGACCGATTGCACACGACCAGCGGACTTGGCGCCGGGGAGTTTGCGCCAAAGGACCGGAGACAGGTTGAACCCAACAAGGTAATCCAGCGCGCGACGCGCCAAATAAGCCTCGACCAGCGGCATGTCGACTTCGCGCGGGTTTTGCATCGCTTCGGTCACAGCGTCTTTGGTAATCGCGTTGAACGTGACGCGGCTGACTGGTGTGTCTTTCTTAATTGACCGACGCTTGGTTAGCGCTTCCTGCAAGTGCCAGCTGATGGCTTCACCCTCGCGATCAGGGTCGGTTGCAAGGATCAGAGCATTGTCTTCCTTCAGGGCGTCGGCGATCGCCTTGACGTGCTTTCGGCTGTCGTTTCCGACTTCCCATTTCATCTCAAATTCATGCTCGGGATCGACGGATCCGTCCTTTGGCGGAAGGTCACGTACGTGGCCGTAAGACGCAAGAACCGTGTAGTCGGGGCCAAGATATTTATTGATTGTTTTGGCCTTGGCAGGAGATTCTACAACAACTACAGGCATTTAAGGGAAAACCTCGCTCGACAGAATGTACGCCTTCTATGGTCGTGCAAAATGTGGAGGGCAAGGGCGAATTGTCAATGCGTTCCTTTGAAGGTGGAAATAACGCGGTAATATCAGGTGGATACACGGCGCCAAACCAAAGGGCGCGGCAGGGCGAATCCGTGTTACGCCGTCAAAGACAGCAAACCGCCCGGTTGCCGCTGGATGCGCCCATCAAGTTCCAGATCGATCAGTGCAGGGCCGATTTCTCCGGCCGTTGCGGCGATATCTCGGATCAACTGGTCCTCGGCAATCGGGGACGGCCCCAATCGCGACAGGATTTCCTTGTGCAGCGCGACGCCGGTGATGAATGGTTCATCCGGCATGTGGGGCAGGGAAGGGCTTTCGACATCGCAATTTGCAACCTGTTTTGGCAGTGCCTCAATGACATCTTCAGCAGATCGCACCAATGTCGCGCCGTCTCGGATCAGCAAGTTGCACCCGGCAGCGCGGGCGTCGAAAGGGTGACCGGGCACCGCCAGAACTTCGCGCCCCTGATCCAGGGCGTCCCGCGCCGTGATCAGGCTACCGGACTTTGCGGCGGCTTCAACAACGACGACCGCTTGCGCCAGCCCTGAAATGATTCTGTTTCTGCGCGGAAAGTGACGGGCCTGCGGTGTAACGCCCATCGGTTGTTCGGATACGCGCACGCCTGTTCTGGCAATCTGGTCCGCCAGTGCTGCGTTTTCAGCCGGGTATACTACATCCACCCCGCCTGCCATTACTGCGACGGTGCCCGTTTCCAACGCCGCCAAATGGGCCGAGGTATCGATGCCGCGTGCCAGGCCGGATACCACGACATGACCTTGCTTACCCAGATCTGTCGCAAGCCCTCGTGCCATACGCGCGCCAAGCGAGGAACAATTCCGTGCCCCGACCAAGGCAATCGAACTTCTTTGCAAAAGAGATGCATTGCCAATGGCCCAAAGCATCGGCGGGCCATCGGAGAGATCGTTCAGTGCTGAGGGGAAATCGGCGGACCCAAGGCACAGAAGTTTCGCATGTGCGGCTTTTGCGGCCTTGAGCTCCGCCTCAATCACACCGGGCGGGCAAATTTCATACCCCTCAATTCCGGCAGCGCGTGCCATTTCCGGCAGCGCGGCCAGCGCATTCTGCGCCGAGCCATGTTCCCGCAGCAGCCGTCGAAACGTCGCCGGACCGACCTTGCGAGAGCGCAACAGGCGAAGCCAGGAAAACCGATCCTCTTCCGTGGTGGGTGGGAGTGTGGGGTGATTGGAAGATAGCTGCTCTTCGGTCATCCGTCGCTCCGCCTGATTGCAGAACTGGTTTACGACTGCCGGGGTTAACAGCTTGTGAATCGCGTCAAATTATTCGGATAATTTTCGGGGAATGGCGCCTGATCTCGATTAATGCTTTGAAATACAATTGAAAAATAACCCGCGAACTTTATGCGGTTACGCAATGAAACTCTGGAACACCAGTCAAATGAGAGCGCAACGTTAACCCTGCGCTCTCGACTGATCGCCAAGCGAATCCCGATTATGCGGCCGATCCGCCAACCGTCAGGCCATCCATCAGAACCGTCGGCTGCCCGACTCCGACCGGAACCCACTGGCCGTCTTTGCCGCATGTTCCCATACCCGGATCCAGCGCCATGTCATTGCCCAGCCCGCGAATACGTTTCAAAGCTGACGGACCGTCCCCTATCAAGGTGGCGCCTTTCACGGGCGCGCCGATCTTGCCGTTTTCGACCCGGTACGCTTCGGTGCAGGAGAATACGAACTTGCCGTTGGTGATATCGACCTGACCGCCCCCAAAGCCTACAGCCCAGATGCCGTCTTTGATGTCGGCTACCAGCGCGGCCGGATCGGCATCGCCGCCCAGCATCACCGTGTTCGTCATCCGCGGCATTGGTTTGTGTGCATAGCTCTGCCGCCGTCCGTTACCAGTGGGGGCAACCCCCATCAGACGCGCGTTCTGACGGTCCTGCATGTAACCGGTCAGGACACCGTCCTCGATCAGAACCGTCCGCGAACTTGGCGTACCTTCGTCATCAAGCGTGATCGACCCGCGCCGATCCGGGATCGTGCCGTCATCCACCACCGTTACCCCTTTGGATGCGATTTGCTGCCCCATGAGGTCGGCAAAAGCCGAGCTGCCCTTGCGGTTGAAATCGCCTTCCAGCCCATGCCCGATGGCCTCATGCAGCAGGATACCGGGCCAGCCGGGACCCAAGGCAACTTCCATCACACCGGCAGGCGCGGGAACCGCGTCAAGATTGACCAGTGCGATCCGCAGCGCCTCTCGCGCCTTGTCCTGCCAGTCGGCCGGGTCGATCAAACCGTCCAGGCCAACGCGACCACCGCCGCCGGTCGAGCCGCTTTCACGCCGGCCGTTCTGCTCGACGATGACCGAGACGTTCAGGCGCGTCATTGGGCGCACGTCCCGGACCAGAATGCCATCGGGGCGCAGGATTTCCACCTCTTGCACAGCGGCGGCGATTGTTGCGCTGACTTGCACGACGCGCGGGTCCAGATCACGGGCGAAGGCGTCGATCTCGCGCAGGGTCTCGATCTTGACTGGGAAGGCGGCGGATTCGATCGGGTCCTCATCTGTGTATAGGCGGGTATTGGTAGCGCGCGGCGCGTCCGCCAACGTGCCGCCCCCGTCACCGACAGCCAGGCGTGCCGTCTCGGCAGCCCGTTTCAGGGCCGGAATGGATACGTCTGTGGAGTGCGCGTATCCGGCGACCTCACCCTGAACTGCGCGCAGGCCAAACCCTTCTGAGGCGTCATAAGACGCAGTGCGCAAACGACCGTCGTCAAAGACCAGTGACTCGGATTTTCGCCGTTCGACAAACAATTCTCCATCCTCCGCCCCGGAGGTGGCGGACCTCAGAACTGCAAGCGCTTCGTCCTGCGGAATAGCGCTTTCAAAGGGGCGAAACGGGTCGTTGGGCATCGGTTGGGACCTTTCGGGTTTGATCCAGATCAAAAATAGCGTCTGTTTGACGCAAGCATTTTGCTTTATCTACCCGTCGGAATATGGTTTTTAACGCGGCCAAAGACAACGGGAGAGGTGCGACCGATTCACACCTTTTCGCCAGAGAAGCTAAGATCAGACGATCAGGACAGAAAATGAAGAATGCTTTGATGCTTTCGGGGTTCATGACAGCCCTCTCCAGCCTTCCCGCCATGGCTCAGGAGCTTGAGATTATTGGTAAGCCGGTCGATGGCGGCCTCGGGTTCCAGCCCGCGGCTACCAGCTTGGCTGAAGGAATTCAGCGACTGGACGCAATGATTCTGGTGATCATTACCGTGATCTGCTTGTTCGTCGCTGGCCTGCTGATCTACTGCATCGTGCGCTACAACCAGCGCTCGAATCCTGAGCCTGCGCGATTCTCTCACTACACGCCGGTCGAGATCGCATGGACCCTCGGCCCGATCCTGATTCTGGTCTTCATCGGCGCCTTCTCGTTGCCGGTTCTGTTCAAGCAGCAGGAAATTCCGGAAGGTGACGTGGTTATCAAAGTCGTGGGCAACCAGTGGTACTGGACTTACGAGTATGTTGATCATGATTTCGCGTTCGATAGCTATCTGCTGGGTCACCCGGCCACGCTGGACGAAGGTGCCCGCCCGGCCGATGCGGACGTAACTCCGTTTGTTCTGGATGATGCGATGCGTGCGAAGCTGGCGGATGCCGGTTACAGCGATGACGAATGGCTGCTGGCCACCGATACCGCTGTTGTCGTGCCGGTTGGCAAGATCGTTGTCATGCAGGTTACCGCGTCGGACGTGATCCACTCGTGGACCATCCCATCCTTTGGCGTGAAGCAAGATGGTGTGCCGGGTCGTCTGGCCGAGCTGTGGTTCCAGGCTGACAAGGAAGGTGTCTACTTCGGTCAGTGTTCGGAACTGTGCGGCAAGGACCACGCCTACATGCCGATCACGGTGAAAGTGGTCAGCCAAGAGGCCTACGATCAGTGGCTGCAGGGCGCACTGGAAGAGTACGCAGGTCAGCCGGCATCCTACCAGGTTGCTTCGAACTGATAGCCCGCGCGGGCAAATACCCCGCGCTTTGAACACAGCAAGCTGCGCGGGTTTCGCGCGGCTTTCGCCCCAAAAGGACCAGAAATGAGCGACGCAAGCATCAATGCCAGCACTGTGACCGCCAAATCCCATGCGGATGAGGCCGGCTTTGGCGATTACTTCGCCTTGCTGAAACCACGTGTGATGTCGCTGGTCGTGTTTACGGCTTTGGTTGGCCTGCTGGCCGCTCCGGTCCCTGTGCATCCCTTTGTCGGATTTTGCGCCATCCTGTTCATCGCTATTGGCGGTGGCGCGTCCGGCGCTCTGAACATGTGGTGGGATGCCGATATCGACAAGGTGATGAAGCGCACCAAAGGTCGTCCGATCCCGGCTGGGAAGGTTGAAGAAGGCGAAGCGCTCGCGCTGGGACTGGCACTTTCCGGGCTGTCCGTGATCATGCTGGGGCTGGCGACGAACTGGTTCGCCGGAGCCTTCCTTGCCTTCACGATCTTTTTCTACGTCGTCATCTACACGATGTGGCTGAAACGATTGACCCCTCAGAACATCGTCATTGGCGGTGCGGCAGGGGCGTTCCCCCCGGTCATTGGCTGGGTTGCCGCGACGGGGTCGATGTCGATTGAGCCTTGGCTGATGTTCGCCCTGACTTTCATGTGGACGCCACCACATTTCTGGGCGCTGGCGCTGTTCATGCGCTCGGACTACGACGATGCTGGTGTTCCGATGCTGACCGTGACCCATGGCCGCCGCGCCACGCGCTGGCACATTCTGGTTTACACGGTGCTGCTGGCGTTGCTGGCTGTCGGAACTTCGTTCTCGGGCATTGGTGGCCCGATCTACCTGACGGTTGCTGTCGTTATGAACGCCCTGTTCCTGCGCGGAGCGTGGCGGATCGCCCGCCGGACCGAGGACGATTCAGAAGCTGACAATTTCAAAGTCGAGCGCTCTTTCTTCAAACTGTCGCTGCTCTACCTGTTCCTGCACTTTGGCGCGATTCTGGCCGAAGCGCTGCTGAAACCCTATGGGCTGGGAGGCTGGTCATGAGCCTGCGCAAAAGCCACGAACTGCACCAACGCCGGTTTAGCCGTAACCTTGGCGTCGGCCTGACGCTGGCCGCTTTCATCGTGATCATTTTTGGCCTGACGATCGTCAAGGTCTCGGGCACCGATTTCAGTCTGGCGACGCAAGAGGTGCAGAACTGATGGCGTTGACGGGTCCGCAGAAGACAGTCGCCCAGACGGTGGGTGTGGTTGTCCTGATGGGCAGCCTGGCCTGGGCTTCGGTTCCGTTTTATGACTGGTTCTGCCGTGTCACCGGTTTTGGTGGCACAACAGGCGTGGCCGAGACCGCTCCGGAAGATATTCTGGACCGCAAGGTTACCGTCCGCTTTGACGCCTCTAAGGCCAAGGACATGGCCTGGGAATTCAAGCCGGTCGAACGCGAAATGGAAGTGCGGATCGGTGAAACCGGACTGGCCTTCTATGAGGCCTATAACCCGACCGACCGCCCCATCGCCGGGCAGGCGTCCTACAACGTGGCGCCTTATTCCGCCGGTGGATATTTTCAGAAAATTGCCTGCTTCTGCTTTGAAGAGCAGGTGCTGCAGCCCGGCGAACGGGTTCAGATGCCGGTGACCTTTTTCGTCGACCCTGAAATGGTCGAAGATCTGGAAGCCAAATACGTGCATACGATCACACTGTCGTATACATTCTACGAAATTGACCTGCCCGAGGGCTATGCCGCCCTAGAGACGCAGGCTGATACAACAACGAACTAACGCCTGTAGGTGAGGGACGCTGATGGCACACGCAAAAAACCATGATTATCACATTCTGGCCCCGTCGATCTGGCCGCTGATCGGCGCAGTCGGCGGCTTTGTGATGTTGTTCGGAGCCGTCCTGTGGATGCACGGCATTACCCCGTTCATGTTCTGGGCCGGTCTGATTGCGGTTCTATACACCATGTTTGCCTGGTGGTCCGAAGTTGTGGCCGAGAGCCGCGCCGGTGATCACACGCCAGTCGTTCGCATTGGCCTGCGCTATGGTTTCATCCTGTTCGTGATGTCCGAGGTGATGTTCTTCTTTGCCTGGTTTTGGTCGTTCTTCAAACATCGCATGTACCCGATGTACGACTATGCCGGCACCGAGTACATCCAACCGGATATCCACGCTGTTGACCCGTTCCATCTGCCGCTGATCAACACTCTGGTCCTGCTGCTTTCGGGCTGCGCGATCACCTGGGCTCACCACGCTTTGGTCCACGACAACGACCGCAAGGCGCTGATCAATGGTCTGGCCATCGGTATCGTTCTGGGCATCGCGTTTACGTTCCTGCAGGCCTTCGAATATTACGAATTGCTGGCCCATGATGGCTGGGAATTCGGTGGCGACCAGTTCTATTCGAACTTCTTCATGGCAACCGGTTTCCACGGCGCGCACGTGATTATCGGGACGATCTTCCTGACCGTCTGCCTGATCCGGGCTCTACGTGGTGATTTCACACCCGAAAAGCACGTCGGATTTGAGGCGGCCGCATGGTACTGGCACTTCGTTGACGTCGTCTGGCTGTTCCTGTTCTTCGCCGTTTACATCTGGGGTCAGGCCCCGCTGATGTGACGCCGGTCAGCTGATCCAATTGCAAAAGCCGCCCTATGGGGCGGCTTTTTCTCTATTCCGGGCGCAATATTGCGCCCGATACAATTGTGAGGTTGCTTTTCTGCAGGCGCAGCCCTTAACAAGACGCCGGCTCTTGCAGAGCCTTCGAATAATCTAACCTGGTCCTGACATGCGGCGCATTCTCTTCCTGCTGATTTTTGGTTTTGCCGGACTGGCGGTCCTTGTGTCGTTGGGTGTTTGGCAGGTTCAAAGGTTGGCGTGGAAGCAGGGCGTGCTGGCCGAGATCGACAGCCGGATCTCAGCGGAACCGGTCGGTTTGCCCGATACTGTCTCGCCTGATGCCGACAAGTACTTGCCGGTCACGATCACCGGCGACTTGGAGCCGGGCGAGATACACGTTCTGGTCTCGGTCAAGCAGGTCGGGGCAGGGTACCGTATCATCCAGTCTTTCAGCACCGAGGACCGGACTATTTTGGTGGATCGCGGCTTTGTTCCCGTGACGGCCAAGCAAGACAAGCGCCTCAAAGGTTCTATGGAGGTCACCGGAAACCTGCACTGGCCGGACGAGATCGACAGCTACACGCCCGAGCCGGACATTGACGATAACATCTGGTTTGCCCGCGATGTGCCCAATCTGGCGGCAGCTCTGGGGGCCGAGCCGATCCTGCTGATCGCGCGCTCGCAAACCGACCCGGGAATCACGCCCTTGCCTGTCGATACAGCGGGCATCCCGAACGACCACCTGCAATATGCAATCACCTGGTTTGGCCTCGCCCTGGTTTGGGCCGCGATGACCGGGTACTTCCTGTGGCGCAATCGCGCCCCTTCTGAGAGTGACGCGACATGAAATACATCTCGACCCGCGGGCAGGCGCCCGAACTGACGTTTGAAGAAGCGATGCTGACCGGGCTGGCCCGTGATGGTGGCCTGTATCTGCCTGCTGAAATCCCGGTTATGACACAGGACGAGATCGCGGCGCTGGCGGGTCTGCCCTATGAGGAAATCGCGTTTCGAGTAATGTGGCCCTATGTAAGCGGGTCCTTCGCAGAGGACGAGTTCAAAGAGATCATTGCCCGCGCTTATCAGGGTTTTGGTCATGACGCCCGCGCACCCTTGAAGCAGCTGAACGAGAACCACTTCCTGCTGGAGCTGTTCCACGGACCCACGCTGGCGTTCAAAGACTTTGCCATGCAACTGATCGGCCAGCTGTTCCAGGTGGCGCTCAAGCGGCGCGGAGATCGTGTGACCATCGTGGGTGCGACAAGCGGCGATACCGGATCTGCAGCGATCGAGGCGTTCCGGGGATTGGACGCGGTAGATGTGTTCATCCTGTTTCCGCATGGCCGTGTCTCGGAGGTACAGCGCCGTCAGATGACCACACCGGCAGACAGCAACGTGCATGCGCTGGCCGTGGATGGCGATTTCGACGATTGTCAGGCCGCGCTGAAGGACATGTTCAACGATTTTGATTTCCGCGACGGGGTGAAGCTGGCAGGGGTGAACTCGATCAACTTTGCGCGGGTGCTGGCCCAGATCGTCTATTACTTTTCGGCTGCCGTCAGTCTCGGCGTACCGCACCGCAAGGTCAGCTTCACTGTGCCGACCGGTAATTTCGGTGACATCTTTGCGGGCTATCTGGCCAAGCGCATGGGCCTGCCGATTGACCGTCTGGTGGTTGCAACCAACCAAAACGACATCCTGCATCGCTGCCTGTCAGGCGACGGATATTTCAAGGGTGACACTATCCCTTCGATCAGCCCGTCTATGGATATTCAGGTCAGCTCAAACTTTGAACGCGCGCTGTACTATGCCTATGGCGAGGATGGCAGCGCTGTGGCTCAGTTGATGGATGAGCTTAAGAATGGTGGTTTCAACGTAAGCCAGGGCGCGATGGAAGCCCTGCGTGAGAATTTCGACTCGGGAAGAGTGTCCGAAGACGAAACGCTGGAAACGATCAAATCCACGCTGGATCATAGCGCTGAACTGGTCTGCCCGCACACTGCCGTCGGTATCAAGGTCGCCGAAGAGCATCGCGCCGCCGACGTGCCGATGATCACACTGGCCACTGCACATCCGGCGAAATTCCCGGCTGCGGTCGAGAAGGCCAGTGGTGAACATCCGCCTCTTCCATCCCGCATGTCTGATCTGTATGAACGTCCGGAACGGGTGACCCGCATTGCCAATGATCTGGGCACCCTTGAGGATCATATCAGAAGGCATATTGCTGAGTGACTGTCAGACAAGACCAACTGAAGAACGGATTTCGTATCGTCAGTGAACAAATGCCGGGGCTGCAATCGGCGGCCATCGGCATCTGGGTGACCGCCGGCGGGCGGCATGAGCGGATCGAACAGAACGGGATCGCGCATTTCCTTGAGCATATGGCGTTCAAGGGAACCAAGCGTCGGTCCGCCTTGCAAATCGCCGAAGCGATCGAGGATGTGGGCGGCTATATCAACGCCTATACTTCGCGTGAAGTTACGGCCTATTACGCGCGCGTTCTGAAAGACGACGTAGCGCTGGCAATGGATGTGATCGGCGACATCGTTCTGAACCCAGTTTTCGACCCGCGTGAGATTGAGGTCGAGCGCGGCGTGATCCTGCAGGAGATCGGTCAGGCCTATGACACGCCCGACGATGTGATCTTTGATTGGTTGCAGGAGCAGAGCTATCACGACCAGCCTCTGGGTCGCACCATTCTGGGCCCGACCGAACGCGTCAGCGCGTTCTCGCGCGAAGACCTGTCCGGTTTCGTGTCTGAACACTATGGCCCGGACCAGATGATCCTGTCCGCAGCTGGAGCCGTGGACCACGATGCGTTGATGAAAATGGCCGAAGAGATGTTTGGCCATCTTCAGCCGCGCAAAGGGCTGATCGCCGAGCCCGCACGCTTTACTGGCGGTGAAGCGCGGCAGGAGAAAGAGCTGGAGCAGGCCCATTTCGCGTTGGCGCTGGAAAGCCCCGGCTATCGGGACGATGAGATCTACACGGCACAGATTTACTCCACCGCTTTGGGCGGGGGTATGTCCTCGCGCCTGTTTCAGGAGGTGCGTGAGACGCGTGGCCTTTGCTACACGATCTTTGCGCAGACCGGGGCGTATGCCGATACCGGCACAACGACAATCTACGCTGGCACATCGGCGGATCAGGTCGCGGAACTGGCCACCATCACCATCGATGAGATGAAACGCGCCGCCGAAGATATGAGCGCCGAAGAGGTTGCGCGTGCCCGCGCGCAGATGAAAGCCGGAATGCTGATGGGGCTGGAAAGCCCCTCAAACCGGGCAGAGCGTTTAGCGCGTCTGGTGCAGATTTGGGACCGTGTGCCATCGCTTGAGGACACGGTTGCCAAGATCGACGCCGTCAGCACTGGTGATGTCCGGGCGTTCGCCGAGAAGATGGCGGTCCAGGCCCCGGCGGCCCTGGCGCTTTATGGCCCGGTTTCCGCCGCGCCGACACTGGCTGAATTGCAGGAGAGGCGCGCGGCGTGATGCTGTTGGGCAGACGCAAGCTGAAACTCGAAACCGAGCGCCTGAGTTTGCGCCCGCCCGTGCATTCCGATTTCAACGATTGGGCGGCTTTGCGGCGTGCGTCCAAGGAGTACCTGACGCCGTGGGAGCCGGTCTGGGCCAAGGACCACCTCAGCCGGAAATCCTTCACGAACCGGGTCTATTGGGCGCAGCGCTCTGTCGCGGGCGGTACTGCGATCCCTTTGTTTCTGTTCCGCCGCTCTGATGATGTGCTGGTCGGGGCTATCACTCTGGACAATGTCCGCCGTGGTCCGGCACAGGCCGGGACATTGGGATACTGGACCGGTCAGTCATTCGCCCGGCAGGGTTATATGCGCGAGGCCATCGGCGCCGTCGTTCATCACGCTTTCACCCGGTTGGACCTCAGCCGGATCGAGGCCGCCTGTTTGCCCGAGAACAAACCGTCACGTGGCTTGCTGGAAAGCTCGGGGTTTAAATACGAGGGCGTGGCGCAATCGTATCTGCAGATCAACGGGCGGTGGCGGACGCATGTGCTGTATGCCAGCCTACGGTCAGACCGGCGCGGAAAGACCGACGCGGGGTAGGTCGATGGCGCGGGCAAAACAGCCAATGATCTGGATCAGCGATGCGATGGTGAGCGTTTCAAGCATCAAAGGGTTTGAGGCAGACATTGTCCTGAGGGATATGGAACGCGCTGTTGAAGCTATGAAGCGAAACAGACTTGGAGAACCGCAGTCAGAAGACTGTTTCCCGAAAGAAATGTACGCGAAGTACAACGACAAAAAGGAAAAGAAGCAGCCTGATTTCTTTATGGCTGGAGGTCTGTGGACGGTGTCTTCCGCGTGTGCAGCGGTTCTGCACCAGTTTGATCTCGGTGAAGGCAATCTCTACCCTGTCAAACTTTTTCAGCATGATCGTACCACGCCGGTTGAAGGCGAGTATTTCTGTTTGAACTTCGGTGCGCAAAAGACGGCCGTTCTGACTGATCAATCTCCGCGCATAGATAAACCGTATGAAAACCACGACATTTGGGAACCGCCAGGCGCAATGCAAGACAAGGATATTGCGGTCAGTACTTCGGCCCTGGATGGTCCAGACATCTGGATGGACACGCAAATGCGAGATGCGTTTTTTGTGAGTGATCCGTTGGCTCAAGCGTTGCGTGCAGCAAAAGTTTCCCGTCCTTTTAAGCTGCGGAAGTGCATGGTTCTCTGAACTGCTCTGGACGACCTAACGCGTGAAAGCACTGATGCAAAATCTACAGGCGTGACTTACCTTCGTTCTGCGCTACACTCCGGATATGCGCTGGGTTGTGGCAGCATTGATGGTGGTTTCAGGCGCGGCTGCGGCGCAGGAGCGGCGGCCGAGCCACTGCATTGCCATTGCGGACGCGGCACCGGGGATCGAGTACCTTCACAAAGCTGCCTGGCAGGACCCGGTGCCTGAGTTCTCGGTCAGGATCAGCTATATTGCACACGCGTCCTTCCTGATTCAGACCCAAGGCGGGTTGAATGCGGTGACGGACTTCACGGGCTTTATCGGTAGTGCTGATCTGATCCCGGATGTGGTGACGATGAACCATGCCCACAGTACACATTGGACCGCACACCCGGATCCTGCCATCCCAAATGTGCTGCCGGGGTGGGGCGAGTTTGGTCAGGGGATAGAACACTATCTCGATCTGGGCGAGATGCTGGTGCGCAATGTTTCGACCGATATCCGATCCGCCTATGCCGGAGTGGAAGAGCGCGGCAATTCAATCTTTGTTTTCGAGGTCGAAGGGCTGTGCATCGGGCATCTGGGTCATTTGCATCATGTGCCTTCTGACGAGCAATTCGCGGCGTTGGGGCGACTGGATGTGGTCATGGCCGCCGTCGATGGCGGCACGACGATGCCTTTGCCTGACATGATCACGGTGCTTAAGCGGCTGAAGAGTTCGGTTATCATTCCGATGCACTGGTTCTCGGGCTTTTCGCTGGACCGGTTTCTGGTCGATATCCGCAACGACTTCCCCGTCGAGCGGAAAGGTGTGTCAGAAATCACCGTGTCCCTACGGACCCTGCCGGATCGTCCGACCGTTGTCGTTCTGGAGCCGCAATACCTCATCGATTTGGAATAGGGCTTGCCCGGAGGCTGTGCCTTGGGCAAGGAAAGGGTATGAGACTGAACCCTGCCGATGAAAGTTTTGCCCAATCGATCCGCGCCGCCCTGGGGAACGACGTATTGCGCCCCGTGGAGGATCGGTATCTTGAGGAGCCGCGCCGCAGGTTTGCCGGTCATGTGGGCGTATTGGCGATGCCACGGACGGTCGAAGAAGTCTCGACCCTTGTGCGGTTGGCTTCAGATGCAGCAGTTCCAGTGGTGCCTTACGGCGGCGGCACCGGGCTAGTGGGTGGGCAGGTCATGACCGACGGCCCCGCGCCATTGCTGATCTCGTTGGAGCGCATGTCAAAAATTCGCGCGGTCTATCCGACTGAGAACATCCTGATTGCCGAAGCGGGTGCCGTTCTGGCCGATGTTCAGGCTGCGGCGGAAGAGGCCGACCGGCTGTTTCCGCTGGCGTTGGCCGCACAGGGGTCATGCCGGATTGGTGGCAACCTTTCGACCAATGCGGGCGGGGTCAATGTGCTGCGCTACGGTAATGCGCGAGATCTGTGTCTGGGCCTTGAGGCCGTTCTACCGAACGGCGAAATCTGGCACGGTCTTAGCCGTTTGCGCAAGGACAACACAGGGTACGATCTGCGCAACCTGCTGATTGGAGCGGAAGGCACGTTGGGGATCATCACGGCCGCCTCATTGAAATTGTTTCCGCGCCCGGCTGAGGTTGGTACTGCGATGTTTCAGGTCGCTTCGCCAGAGGCGGGCATAGACCTGTTGGCTCTGGCCCGCGATCAGGTGGGCGAGGGGGTCAGCACTTTTGAATTGATCCACAAGCAAGGTCTGCAATTCCTGTCCGAGGTTTTGCCCGACGTGCGGCAACCCTTTTCGACGCAGCCTGAATGGTCAGTTTTGATTGAATTGGGGCTGTCAGGTGGCGTGTCACCGGCCGAGGCATTGATGGCGCTGTTCGAGACGGCTGAGGCAGGCGGGTTTGTCCGCGATGCTGTTGTTGCCCAAAGCGAGGCGCAGCGAGATGAGCTATGGGCCGTGCGTGAGCGTATCCCCGAGGCAAATCGGTTGATCGGATCGGTCTCCAGCCACGATATCTCGATCCCGATCTCGCGCATTCCTGAGTTCATTCAGCGCGGTTCCGAGGTAGTTAATGCGTTGGGGACGTTCCGCATCAACTGCTTTGGGCATTTGGGCGATGGTAATCTCCACTACAACGTCTTTCCACCTCAGGGGCGCGACAGGTCCGACTATGACGCGCAACGCCAAGGCTTGAAGAGCGCGGTCCATGATCTTGTCGAAGCGTTCGGTGGTTCCGTCAGTGCGGAACACGGTATCGGCCGCCTTAAAACGTATGACCTGGAGCGTTATGGTGATCCGGTTAAACTGAGTGCTATGAGGGCAATAAAGACGGCTCTTGATCCGAAAGGCATCATGAACCCCGGGGCCGTTCTGAAAGGGTAAGCGCGGCCCGGAGACCAAGGCCGCGCACAGGATTTATGAAGCAGGCAGAATGACCTTGTCGATCACATGAATGACTCCATTTGAAGTCTCAATATCTGCCTGAACAACGTTGGCGTCATTGATCATCACGCCGTTGTCCAGATCCACCGTGATTTCTCCGCCCTGAACTGTCGCAGCGGTCATGTCATCCGACAGATCGCCGGACATCACTTTTCCGGGGACCACGTGATAGGTCAGGATCGCAACGAGCTGATCCTTATTTTCGGGCTTGAGAAGTGTTTCAACCGTGCCTTCGGGCAGGGCGGCAAAAGCCTCGTCTGTTGGAGCGAAAACGGTGAACGGACCTTCGCCCTTCAGCGTATCGACCAATTCTGCGGCCTGAACGGCTGCTACAAGCGTTTCAAAGCTGCCAGCGCCGACAGCGGTGTCGACGATATCCTTGGAGTGGCCATCAGCATACGCGGCCGTTCCGACCAAAATGCTTGCGACACCGGCAATTGCGAGTTTGCGAAACATGATAAGTAATCCCTTGTTGGGATGCCCTTGGTGGCATCAACCGGGATACGGGTAGTCGTCGCAAAAAGATCATTGGATGTGGCGATTAATAAGAGTTGACCCAGCAAAAAACCGCGCTAAGCCAGCGCGGTTTCAGATTTCTACACAAAAATATGTGAACGCGAGGGCGCTCAGAGGCCCTCGAACTCGCACAGGACGTGGACGTCCATGCCCAAGTCCTCAAGCACTTTCCGCCCGCCCAGCTCGGGCAGGTCGATGATGAACGAGCATGAAACGATCTCGCCCCCAAGCCGTTCGATCAGCTTGATCCCGGCGGCAGCCGTGCCACCCGTGGCCAGCAGATCGTCGACAACGAGGATTTTCTCGCCCGGCTGGATCGCGTCATCGTGAATTTCGACGATGGCCTCACCGTATTCCAGTTTGTAATCCTGGCTGATCGTGGTGCCGGGCAGCTTGCCCTTTTTCCGGATCGGCACAAAGCCAACGCTCAGCTGGTGGGCGATGGCACCGCCAAGGATGAAACCCCGCGCCTCGAGGCCCACGACCTTGTCAATGCGTTCACCGGCGTAGGGGTGGAGCATCTGATCGATCGCCATGCGAAATCCGCGCGGGTCGGCGAACAGCGTGGTGACATCCCGAAACATGATCCCTTCATGTGGGAAATCAACGATGGTCCGAATGTAATCCTTGACCGACTTGTTCCTGGACATGGCGAACCCCTTTGGCGTCAAAACACGCTGGGGTGTTTGGCCCATCGGGGTCAGTCATGCAAGGAAAGATTGCGCTCGCTTACTTGCGACGTTTCGGCAGCGCGTTCGGCAGGCCGTAATAGCGGTACAGCGTGTCGGGCAACCACGACAGGTGCGGTTTGCGCCAATTGCGCTGGTCTCGCAAAAGAAATGCCTGAGCAGCATGAAGGTTCATTGCCATAATCCTTTTTTATTGTTAGGTGCTCGATAACTACAACCTCTATGCTATGTATATACAATGCATCGCGAATAGAATCAAGGTCTGGATGGGGACGGTGCGCGTGGGAAAGAAAGACGGTAAAGTTTCTACTAAGAAAAACAGTCAGTTGGTCCTGCGTCTGGATAAGGATGAGCGGGACGCTTTTGTTGAGCTGTGTAAAGAACTGGACACCTCAGCCGCGCGGGAAATCCGTCGGTTCATTCGCGGGTTTATGAAAGAACACGCCGAGGATTGAACCCTCAGGCCGGGCGGCGCAGAACGGCAGTGGCCACACCCATCCCGATAAGTGTTAAGCCTCCGAAGCGGGTCATGGCGGTGATGACACCTGTTCTGCCAATAACCCGGCGCAGGCGATCCGCGAGCAGGGCATAGGCCAAGGCATTCAGCCATGCCAGGCCTACAAAAGTCGCTATCAGAATTGCGAATTGCGGGCCCAGCGGGTCGGCCGGGCGTATGAACTGCGGCACGAAAGCGATGAAGAATGCGATGGATTTTGGGTTCAGCGCCGTCACGGCAGCCGCATGGCCAAATACGCTGTGGGCAGTGACATCGCGTTCAGTGGCCACTTCCTCCATTCCACCCGAAGGTACGCTGCGCAGCAGTTTGATCCCCAACCAAATCAGATAGGCAGCGCCCACCCATTTCAGCACCGAAAACAGTGTGGCCGAAGCCAGAACCAGCGCGCCCAGTCCCAAAAGCGAGGCTGTCATGGCGACCAGATCGCCAACGGCAACCCCAGTCGCGGACGCAACAGCTACGCTGCGCCCTTTGGACAGAGCGTAGCTGAGCACCAGCAGAACAGTTGGGCCGGGGATCAGCAGCAATGCAGTAGACGCGGCCACGAAGGCAAGCCAAAGGTCAGGAGACATGGGAAATCCTGTGATTGAATCCCAACTACCAAGCCCTGACCGGGACCCGAGGTCAAGCCCTGCGTGGCTGCGTTACCCTACGCATCAATGCTTCAAGCGGGCCGCGCTTGAATTTGCTGGACCACAGAAGGGCGTACACGGACGAAGCCGCACAGAACCCGAGCGCATACGCCACGATTTGCGGTGCACTGAGGGACCCGTCCAGAAGTCCGGCTTCTTCCAGTATGCCCATGCCGATCAGGATATGCGCCACGTACAAGGTCAGGCTTTGCCGACCCGGCGCGGTCAGCATTGGACCAACGCGCAGCTTTTCGATCCCCGGCCAGAGCTTCAGCAACAACCCGATCACAACGCAAGCCGAGCCGGTCCCCGCAACAATGTAAAACGGCCCCGGAGGAATGGCTTCGGAACCCAAATACAGCGCCAGTTCCGGTTCCGAGACCAGCATTTGCGGGAACAGCGCCAACACTGCGGCTCCGAACCCCCACATGATCAGCCGATGCTGAATACAGATCGTATGCAGTTCAGATCGCCCGAGGGCCATGCCGATCAGTAGAAACGCAGCCCAGGGAAAGACCGGATGCCAGCCGTTGAAGAACAGGTTGCGCATGAAGCCGGGCACGCTCCACAGGTCGGTGTATGTCAGCGTGTCCCAGTCCCAGCCCTGGTCGTAGTTGAAGACCATGGTGGCAATGAATGCCAGTGCTATCACCCCCAATGACCCCAGCCACAATGCACCCGCAGGGGTAGTCAGGAAAACCGCACCGACCACGAAGTACACCGCGTAGAAATGCAGGATGTCGGCGTCAAAAACGGTCATATTGATTAGACCCAGTACGAATAGAAAGGCCGCGCGTCGCAGCAGAACTGGCGCCGAAACATCCGACAGCCCAATTCCGATGCCAGCCAGAATGACAAACAGGGCCGCCGCACGACCCTCCAACGAGTCGATCAGGATCGAAGCCCAGTCGTCGCCCGGTGCAACCTGTGCCGCGATGCGAAAATTCACCAGAACCATTCCGCAAAAGGCCAAAAACCGGGCTGCGTCCAATGCCTCGAGACGTTTCATGCGATCCCTCAGTTTCGCCAGTGGTTGCCGAAACAAATCGGGAGGTTCCGCATGTGATTTCAAGACGTTCGGGCAAAAAGAACCCAAGCCGTGCAAGGTGGCAACATGTATGAAGATTGGATTAAGTATGGTCCACGCGGCTTGAATCAGGTCCTGCCGCCACCAACCTTGGGGCGCAACGCAACAATCGGAGAGACCGATGGTTCAGATACATCTTGCAGACTCGGACGCGGCTCCTGAAGCCGCCCGGTCGAGAACCGCGCGGGTAAAAGGCATTCTGATCCTTTTGGTCCCGGTGTTGGCAGTGATCTATGCCGGAATCGTTGGGTATATGTACGTCAACCAGCAATCCCTGCTGTTCAAACCCGCCGGTGAATTGCCAGCGCCAAACACAGTCGGTCTGGCGGATGTTGATACCGTTTCCCTGACGATGTCGGATGGCACCGAATTGACTGCATGGTCTGCGCCGCCGGCATCTGAGGGCGCGCCGACGGTTTTGTTTTTTCATGGCCAAACCGGCAATCTGGGCGACCGCGCAGACCGGATGAGAGAGATCCTCAACAGCGGTTTCGGCCTGTTGGCCCCCAGCTATCGCGGATATCCGGGCAGTGAGGGCGAGCCATCCGAGGTGGCGCTGATTTCCGACGGGATCCAGATTTACGATCAACTTGATGGGGAAGGCGCGGACATTGTTCTGCACGGTCAAAGTCTTGGAACCGCAGTGGCCGCCGCCGTCGCGGAACAGCGTCCAAATGCAGAGCTATTGGTTCTTGAGGCGCCCTTTACAGCGACGGTCGACGTCGCGGCGGAGAGGTACCCCTGGTTACCCGTGCACGCTCTGATGCGGGATCAGTTCGCGACGCGTGACCTGATCAAAGACATCACGGTGCCCACCCTGATTTTCCACGGGACCGAAGACGAGACGGTCCCGCTGCATCATAGTGAGGCACTGGCGGCTATGGCGGGGGATACTGCTGAGATCCACGTCATCCCGGATGGCACCCACAACGACCTCTGGTCGCATGGGTTGTGGGATCAGGTTCAACAGTCCTTGCCAGCGAACTGAGTGTGCTGATCAGAGAACCCGACCGGCAACTGCATCCAGTTTGGCCAACAAGGTGGGGTCGCGTTTCTCCGGCGCGGTCAAGATGGCATATTCCAACGCGCGGTCGCAGCCATGGGGGCAGGGCTCGCGCTCGGATCCCAGCAGATCAGGCAGGCCTTTCACCAGCGCGCGACCTTTCTCGGCATTTCCTGTCAGAGTGGCGATGATTGAGGTCACGTCCACCTCGCCGTGATCCGGGTGCCAACTGTCATAATCGGTGACCATGGCAATCGAGGCGTAACAAAGCTCGGCCTCACGCGCGAGTTTGGCTTCGGGCATGTTGGTCATCCCGATCACGTCGCAGCCCCATTGCTCGCGGTACATCCTGGATTCTGCCAGGGTCGAGAACTGCGGCCCCTCCATCGCCAGATAGGTGCCGCCGCGATGGATGTTGATTCCGGCGGCTTTGCCGGCGGTTTCGCAGGCGTCAGACAGGCGCGGGCAGGTGGGGTGTGCGACGCTGACATGGGCAACGCAGCCGGCTCCGAAAAAGCTCTTTTCGCGCGCGAATGTTCGGTCGATGAACTGATCGACGATCACGAAATCCCCTGGCGCCATATGCTCGCGGAATGACCCGCAGGCCGAGACCGAGATCACATCCGTCGCGCCCAGCCGTTTCAGTGCGTCAATGTTGGCCCGATAAGGGACTTCGGTTGGGGAATGCACGTGACCGCGGCCATGGCGCGGGAGAAAGGCCATATCCACGCCATTCAGCGAGCCAGTCAGGATTTGGTCCGACGCATCCCCCCAAGGCGTTTCAACCGTGACCCATTCCGCATTTTCCAACCCGTCGATGTCGTAAATGCCTGATCCGCCGATGATGGCAATTCTGGTCTTGGTCATGGCTGCTCTCCACGTGAAAAAACTGTCCCGGAGTTTCTGCGTGGCCGTTGTGGGTTTGGCAAGTGGCTTCAAGGGTTTGTGTAGTGCGCTCGTCAGCTATGCGTCTTGCGCATATCAGGGTCCCGCTGGGCGCGGTATCTAACGGCAGTCATGACAGGTAAAAGGCCCCTTTCGCGCGAACATACAAATCCACAGGACGTCCCATGCCACGAGCCATGCTGGCAAGTTTTGCCAATCGTATAGCCAAACCCGATCTCCGCTGGGTTCCTGACGAGGGGCTGACTGTCTCGCGCCTGAGGATTGAACTGCTGTCCGGCCTGACGGTTGCTCTGGCACTGGTTCCGGAAGCTGTGGCTTTTGCATTTGTTGCTGGGGTGCACCCGCTGGTAGGTCTTTACGCCGCCTTCATGGTGGGCCTGATCACCGCGTTAATCGGTGGGCGTCCGGGCATGATTTCGGGTGCAACCGGCGCTTTGGCCGTTGTCATGGTGGCGTTGGTTGCCGAACACGGGGTGGAATACCTGTTCGCCACGGTGGTTTTGATGGGTATTCTGCAGGTTATTGCCGGCGCAATGCACTGGGGCCGCTTCATTCGATTGGTGCCGCATCCGGTGATGTTGGGCTTTGTGAACGGACTGGCCATCGTGATCTTCCTGGCGCAGATGGGACAGTTCAAAGTTCCGGGCAGCATGGAGAATACGGGTCACGGCATGGGCGGCGGCGAATGGCTCTCGGGTCTGCAGCTTTACACCATGCTGGGTCTTGTTGCACTGACGATGGCCGTGATCTGGATCATGCCGCGTATCACGCGGATTGTGCCTGCTCCGCTGGCCGGGATCGTAGTTGTAGCTGCGCTGGTGATCGGTTTTGGGTTGGATGTGCCACGCGTTGGCGATCTGGCGTCGATCGAGGGCGGGCTGCCGCAGTTCCATATCCCGATGGTGCCGCTGAACTTTGACACCCTAGAAATCATCTTGCCTTACGCCGTGATTCTGGCCGCAATCGGCCTGATTGAATCCCTGCTGACGCTGAACCTTGTCGGAGAGATCACCGGCAAACGGGGTGGAGCGTCGCAGGAATGTATTGCACAGGGTGTCGCCAACGTCGCCACCGGCTTCTTCGGTGGCATGGGTGGTTGCGCCATGATCGGTCAGTCGATGATCAACGTGAAATCCGGCGGCCGCACGCGCATCGCTGGGATCGCGGCGGCGCTGTTCCTGCTGATCTTTATCCTGTTCGCTTCGCCTCTGATTGAGCAAATCCCGCTGGCCGCACTGGTCGGGGTGATGTTCATGGTGGTGATCGGAACCTTTGCCTGGAACTCGTTCAAGATCATGCGGAAAGTGCCGTTGATGGACGCTTTCGTCATCGTACTGGTGACTGTCGTGACAGTGATGGAAGACCTTGCGGTTGCTGTGGTCGTCGGCGTGATCGTCTCGGCATTGGCTTACGCCTGGAACAACGCCAAGCGCATCCATGCAGTCACACGGGAATCGACCACGGAAGAGGGCGCAAAGGTCTATGAAATTCAGGGGCCGTTGTTCTTTGGCTCGTCTGATGGCTTTGTCGAGCTGTTTGATGTGCCGAACGATCCCGACATCGTCATCGTTGATTTCGCCGAAAGCCGCGTTGTGGACCAGTCGGCTCTGCAGGCAATTGAAAACATCGCAGCCAAATACGAAGCCGCGGGCAAACGTGTGATGCTGCGTCACCTCAGCCGCGATTGTCACAAGCTGCTGAACAAGGCCGGTCACCTGATGGTCGACAGCGACGACGACCCGGATTACGAACTGGCGGTCGATTACTCTGTCCGCACCGGCATTCTGGGCGGGCACTGATAGAAAGGCGGCCGATTTGGCCGCCTTTTACGTTGGAGCGATCCGTTCCAATTCCTCGATGTTTCCAGTCAGCAGCGCCTCTTCGGCGTCGGCAATCATCTCGGCGGGCCAATCCCACCAACTCAAATTCAGAAGCCGGTCGATGGTGTCTTTGTCGAACCGAAAGCGTCGCACTTCGGCCGGGTTTCCAGTGGCTATCGCATAGGGCGGTACTTCGCCGCGAACGACGGATCCGGCTCCGATGATTGCCCCGGAACCGATCCGTGCACCGGGCAGGATCATTGCGCCATAGCCGATCCAGACATCGTGCCCGATAAGCGTGTCGCGGGTATCGGGCTGGTATCCTGTCATCCGCTCGGGGTCGAACACCGGAAACGGAAAACTGGTCAGCCCGTCCATCGCATGATTGGCTGAGGAAGTGATGAACCGAACTCCATGGGCGATCTGGCAGAACTTGCCCAGCACCAGCTTTTCCCGAGAAAAGGGAAATAGGTAGGGTGCCAGACGAATGGCCCAATCCGCTGGCGCGTCGAAATCCGAGGCGTAGCTGAACGCGCCGGCCTCAAATCTTGGATGATCGATGGCTTGTGACAGAAACACTGTGCCACGATGCTCGGCACCGTCGGGAAGCGTGATCGGGTACCTGCGAGATGGGTCGGGTAGGGGCATCAATCATCCGGTCTGGAAAGGCTGAACAACTCGGTGACCACCGAGTAATCCCGGTATCCAAGTCGCGCCAGCGGTTGGAACGTTGTGACGTCAAACATGCCGTCCTTCAGGCAATCGTCGCGCAGGTGCACGCCCTTGACCTCGCCAAAAACAACGCGGTTGGCTTCGCCGGGAAGGGTAACGATCTGCGTCAGCTTGCACTCAAGCGCCGCCGGTGCACCCTCGATCCAGGCGCAGGGGATGGTTTCGCATTCTACCGGCGTCAGCCCGGCATGTCCGAACTCATCAACGTCTTTTGGCAGACCAGCCGAGCTTGCGTTCATTGCATCCCGGTGTGCGTGGGCCACGACGTTGACGCAGAACACCCCGGTCGCCTTGATATTGGCAAGGCTGTCTTTTGCGCCGTCCTGATCGTGTTTGGTCCCGGTTGAGGCAAACATGACCTGAGGCGGCGTGTAAGCAACGCCGTTGAAGAACGAATAAGGTGCCAGATTGTTGATCCCATCTGCATCACGTGTCGAGATCCAGCCGATCGGCCGCGGGGTGATAATGGCGTTGAATGGGTTATGCGGCAGGCCGTGGCCGTCTTCGGGGCGATAGAACATATGGTCTCCAAGCGTTTGCCCAAGGCGTACCGAAGTGCTAGGGCGAATGCCAGCAAGGAAAAGAGGGCAGGGGTGCAGCAGTTCGAGATCAGGCCGGAAGAGCCGGATGATTGGTGGGAGGTCGAAGCTCTCTATGACCTGTGCTTTGCGCCCGGGCGTGAGGCGCTGTCCTCGTATCGTTTGCGCGACGATGTTCCGCCCGTGTCCGGTCTGTCGCTGGTCGCGCGTGATGGGCAGGGCATTCTGGCCGGCGCGATCCGATTCTGGCCCATCCACGTAGGCGCACATGACGCTTTGTTGCTAGGTCCCGTGGCTGTCCACCCAACCCATCAGGGGGAAGGACTGGGCGGATACCTGATCCATCAGGGGCTTGAGGCCGGCCGCGAAAAGGGCTGGCAACGGGTGATGCTGGTTGGTGACGCGCCGTATTATGCCCGTTTCGGGTTCTCGCGCCTGACGGGCGTTGAAATGCCGCCTCCAACCAATCCGGACCGGGTTCTGGGCGCGGAACTGATCCCCGGTGTCTGGTCGAATGTTCATGGCGCAGTGACCCGCTGGACGCGCTGACCTATTGAAACTGCCGCAGTAAGTCCCGATGTTCAATGGCAGGAGGGTTTAAATGCAGGACGTGGTTCTTGTTGAAAAACTGGACACCGAGGCCGAGCTGGACCGGTTGGCCAAGTGTTACAGGTCTGCCGGAGGGCCGGGTGTCAAACTGTTGAACAGTTTGGGCGGATCGGCGGAATCCTTGCTTGAGCAGTTGCCAGCGTCCGTACGGCAGGGCCTTACGGGCGCGACCGAGCAAGCATTGTGGCTTGCGATGCACGCGGCCGAGGGATCCCGGCGCGCAGTTCCGGATCAGAAACCGTGGGTCAACACCGCTGTCGCGACCGCAATGGGCGCCGCGGGCGGGCTGGGCGGCGTGTCTACAGCCCTGATGGAATTGCCTGCAACCACGGCCATGCTGTTGCGTGCCATTCAGGGGGCGGCCTCCCGCGAAGGGTTTGATCCGTCCGAGGAAGGCGTGAAATTCGACTGCGTCCAGGTTCTGTCTGCCGCTGGTCCATTGTCCTACGATGACGGAGCCGATTTGGGGTTCTTTTCGGTGCGTCTGACTTTGACCGGCCCTGCAATGCAACGGCTGATAGCGGCAGTTGCTCCGCGCTTGTCAGTCGTGCTTGGCCAGAAGCTGGCAGCGCAATCGGTTCCTGTTTTGGGCGCCATCGCCGGGGGCGGAACGAACTACGTTTACACCCGTTACTATCAGCAGGTCGCTCGGGTTCATTTCGGTTTGCGCCGACTGGCGATTGATGCGGATATCCCTCATGAAGATCTGGTGAGCAAGCTGGCATCCCGAATTTAGATCGCTGCAAAGACTTGGAACAAACCGCTTTATATGGTATCCAAGCCCCTACCAACCCCTAATAAAACACAAGATCATGGGTTGGCATACAGGGACGGATTCAATCTGAAAGGCGGTTCAGCGTGGTCGATGCAGGGCTTTCGATCCACTTGCAGGGAAAAAGCAAACGTCTTCAATTGATGCATCAGTCGGCCGCCTTGTGCTATCGCATTAAGCAGGGTCGGCCCGAGGTTTTGCTTATCACAACGCGTAAATCGCACCGCTGGATCATACCCAAGGGATGGTTGATCGATGGTTTGACCCCGTCCCAAACCGCCACGCAGGAAGCCTGGGAAGAAGCCGGCGTAAAAGGTAAATGCGCCGCGGATCTGTTGGGTCGCTTCACCTATTTGAAAAACCTTCCCAACAAAGGGCCTGTCTTGTGTTTGGTAGACGTTTTTCCGCTATATGTTCGGTCGATTGTATCGAATTTCCCTGAACGGGACGAACGCAAAAGAATATGGGTTTCGCCTAAAAAGGCGGCCTCTCGGGTCAAATTCCCCGAACTCTCCCAATTGTTACGCAAACTGGGACCAGTTCTGCACTGACTTGCCTTGCGAAGGGCTTGATCTTGCCATGTCTGTGGGTATCTATTTGGCTACCGATATTTGGACGGAACATGATTCAATACGCGTTGAAATGCAGCCGGGGCCATACATTTGACAGTTGGTTTCAATCGGCCGCCGCTTACGACAAACTGGCATCCGCAGACATGGTGACATGCGCTGTGTGCGGTGACGTGCACGTTGAAAAGGCGATCATGACCCCCCGGGTCCGTCCGGCGCGCAATACGCAGGCGCCTGAGCCTCAGGACAAGCCAATCAATGTGGCGACCCCGTCGCCGAATATCGAGCAGGTGCTGGCCGATCTGCGGCGTAAGGTGGAAGAGAACTCCGATTATGTTGGCAAGGACTTTGCCAGCGAGGCGCGCAAAATTCATCTGGGTGATGCGCCCGAGCGCGCAATTTACGGCGAGGCCAAGCCCGATGAGGCAAAGGCTTTGATTGAAGACGGTGTGCCGGTTGCGCCGTTACCCTTTTTGCCGACCCGAAAAACGAACTGACCTATGCATGTCGTAATCACTGGGGCCAATCGCGGAATTGGACAAGCTCTGGCCGATCGCTACCGGTCGCAGGGGCATGACGTCACCGGAACCGCTCGGGATGCGAGTGCGCAGGTTGTGCTGGATGTGACAGACCCCGTGCAGCATGCAGCGATGGCGGATGGGTTGGAAGGACGGCCAGTCGACTTGCTGATCTGCAATGCTGGCGTTTATCTGGATAAAGGCCACGGCATCGGCGGATATCCGGCTGAAATGTGGGCTCAGACCTTTGCGGCCAATGTGACGGGCGTGTTTCTGACTGTGCAGGCGCTTTTGCCAAACCTCCGGGAAGCGCAGGGGAAGGTTGTGATTATGTCTTCGCAGATGGCGTCGCATACGCGCGCGCCGGGAGGCAGCTACATCTACCGCGCCTCAAAGGCGGCAGCGCTCAATCTTGGGCGCAATCTGGCCGCTGATCTGCGTGAGGACGGCGTCGCGGTTGGCATCTATCACCCCGGTTGGGTCCAGACAGACATGGGGGGCGATGAAGCGCCGCTCACGGTAGACCAAGCCGCAGATGGATTGGTCGACCGCTTTGAGGCGCTTTCCCTCGACAATTCCGGGTGTTTCGAAACCTGGGACGGCCAGCCGCACGCTTATTGACGTTTCAGCGCCGCCGTGGGGATTTCGTAGACCTCATCGGGGTCAATAAAGATCACCGTCAGATCGCCCCGTGTTTCATGGCTGATCCGGGCGGGTGAGCTGCTGGAGCTTGGTACGCCATCCGTGAAATAAATGCTGCGCACCTCGCCACTGCCCAATCCCACCGCCAGAGTCGTGGTCCCGTCGTCGTGGTGGCGCAGCTCGGCATGACAACTGCTCATCGGAGCGCCGCCGGTGGCGCAGGGCACGGTGCCCAGGGCATTCTTGCCGTCTGTTGCGGCCAGTGTGGAAACCTGTGCAAAAGCGGGTGAGGACAGCAGGACAAGGGCTGCGGCAACGCGGAACATGGAAAACCTCTAGGAATATGTGTGGGCTACAGGCTTACACCCTCCGGGACGGTTGTAAAGCAGTCAGGTGCGGACTTCTGAATGGTTTTGAACACTTGCCCTCGCGGTTCCCCTCGCATAAGACGCTCGGGATCAGAAAACCATGGCGCGGAGACACTTGCCCCCATGCCCCTACTCGTGATGAAATTCGGCGGTACGTCGGTTGCCAACCTCGACCGTATCCGCCGCGCGGCGAAACGCATCGGCGTCGAAGTGGCCAAAGGGTATGACGTGATCGTCATCGTTTCGGCCATGTCCGGCAAAACAAACGAGCTTGTGGGCTGGGTCGACGAAACCTCGCCGCTTTACGATGCGCGGGAATATGATGCCGTCGTTTCATCGGGTGAGAACGTGACCGCCGGTCTGATGGCGCTTACGCTTCAGGAAATGGACATACCGGCGCGCAGCTGGCAGGGCTGGCAAGTTCCGCTGAAGACAACCAGCGCGCACAGCCAGGCCCGGATCGAGGAAATCCCTACCGAGAACCTGAACCAGAAATTTGGTGAAGGCATGAAGGTGGCGGTTGTGGCTGGCTTCCAGGGCATCAGCCCCGAAGGCCGCATCACCACGCTGGGCCGTGGCGGGTCGGATACGACCGCTGTCGCATTCGCGGCCTCATTTGGTGCCGAGCGCTGCGACATCTACACCGATGTGGACGGCGTCTATACAACTGACCCGCGTATCTGCGAAAAGGCGCGCAAACTTGACCGCATTTCGTTCGAAGAGATGCTCGAATTGGCCTCTTTGGGGGCCAAGGTGCTGCAAACTCGCTCGGTCGAGCTGGCAATGCGGTATAAGGTGAAACTGCGCGTGCTTTCTAGTTTCGAAGAACAATCCGACGAGGCCGGTACGCTGGTTGTCGACGAGGAGGATATCATGGAATCCAATGTTGTGGCCGGTGTGGCCTATTCCCGTGACGAGGCCAAGATGACCGTCGTTTCGGTGGCGGACCGCCCAGGTATCGCCTCAACCATCTTTACTGCGCTCAGCGATGAGGGCGTGAACGTGGATATGATCGTTCAGAATATTTCGGACGAGGGGCGCACGGACATGACCTTTTCGTGCCCGACCGATCAGGTGATACGCGCAGAAAAAGCGCTGCTGGCCATCAAGGATGCGGGTGAGCTGAACTATGCCGAACTGGTCGCCGACACCGATGTCTGCAAGGTTTCGGTAGTGGGCATCGGAATGCGTTCTCAGTCCGGTGTGGCGGCCAAAATGTTTAAGGTCCTCTCGGATGAAGGGATCAACATCAAAGTCATTACAACCTCTGAGATCAAAATTTCCGTCCTTGTCGATAGGAAATACATGGAACTTGCGGTTCAGGCACTGCATGATGCTTTTGAATTGGACAAGGCGGCCTGAGCATCCCGGTCAATGGTCGCCTGATACCGTAAGCTGGTTGGGCCATGGCGGAAGGCACCGAAACAGAATCCCGCAAGCTGCTTGGGCGGCTGCGCGAAGAGATGGCGAGCGAGGCCGCCGGTCAGGAACGTCTTGACCGGATAACCCATTTGATTGCTGACAGCATTCGGGCCGAGGTCTGCTCGATCTATCTGTTCCGGGATGCCGATACTCTGGAGCTTTGCGCGACCGAAGGGTTGTCGCCCGAGGCGGTTCACAAAACGCGAATGCGGTTGGGTGAGGGCCTTGTGGGGCGCGTCGCTCAGTCCGGAAAGGTCGTAAACACAGCAGACGCACCTTCAACCAAAGGATTCCGGTACATGCCGGAAACGGGCGAAGAAAGGTTTTCGTCTTTCATTGGGGTTCCGGTTCAGCGTCTGGGTGAGAAACTGGGCGTTCTGGTTGTCCAATCCCGCGACGCGCGCGTGTATTCCGCCGACGAGGTCTACGCGCTGGAAGTGGTCGCCATGGTTCTGGCGGAAATGGCCGAGCTTGGCGCGTTTGTGGGCGAAGGCGCGGCCTTGTCTCCCCGGCACCAGCAATCGGTACAGTTCAGCGGCGGACCGGCCCAGGAAGGAAGTGCCGAGGGGCATGTCTGGCTGCATGAGCCCCGCGTGGTTGTCACCAATCCGATTGCCGATGACCCCCACCGCGAACGTGAACGCCTGAATGAGGCCGTCGACGAACTGCGCGTGGGCGTCGACAAAATGCTGGAGATTTCGCAGGGCGGCGACAAGGAACAGCTTCAAGTTCTTGAAGCCTATCGGATGTTCGCCAATTCCAAGGGCTGGATGCGCCGGATGGAAGAGGACATCGCGCTGGGCCTCAGTGCCGAAGCCGCAGTTGAGAAAGAACAATCCCAGGCTCGCGCCCGCATGGGGCAGGTGACCGACCCCTATCTGCGCGAACGTCTGGCCGATTTGGACGATCTCAGCAATCGGTTGCTGCGTATTCTGACCGGGCAGGGGGGCACCAACGGGGCTGACCTGCCACCCGATCCGATCCTCATCGCACGCAATATCGGGCCGGGCGATCTGCTGGAATACGGTAGGTCGCTGAAAGGTATCGTTCTCGAAGAGGGATCGGTCGGCAGCCACGCAACGATTGTGGCCCGCGCACTGGCGATCCCGCTGGTGGTTCATGTCGGGCACATCACGACCGAAGCACTGAATGGCGACCAAATTCTGGTTGATGGCGATCAGGGCATCGTGCATCTGCGCCCCGAAGACACAGTTGTCACTGCCTTCCGCGACAAGATCGCCATGCAGGCCAAAGCGCAGGAACGCTATGCCTCGATCCGCGATACCCCGACGGTGACGCGCGATGGCGAACGGATAAACCTTGTCATGAACGCGGGTCTGATGGCCGACCTGCCGTCGCTGGGCAATTCCGGGGCCGAGGGTGTGGGCCTGTTCCGAACCGAGTTGCAGTTCCTGATCCGCAACCAAATGCCCAAACGCTCTGAGCTTGTGACGCAATATCAACGCGTTATGGACGCAGCTGGCGACAAGCGCGTGGTATTCCGAACGCTGGATATCGGGTCGGACAAAGTGCTGCCCTACATGAAGCATGTAGAAGAGCCGAACCCCGCCTTGGGCTGGCGCGCGATCCGTGTCGGATTGGACAAGCGTGGTGTGATGCGGATGCAGTTGCAAGCCTTGATGCGCGCTGCAAATGGCCGTCCACTGACGCTGATGTTTCCATTCGTTGCGCAGGCCGACGAATTCCGAGAGGCCAAGTGGGAGGTCAACAAGACGATCGAACGCGAAAAGCGCCTTGGCCACATACTGCCCGAGTCAATTGAGGTCGGCGCGATGCTCGAAACTCCCTCGCTGGCCTTTGCCCCGCAGAAGTTCTTTGACGAGGTCGATTTCGTCTCGATCGGCGGTAATGATCTGAAACAGTTCTTCTTTGCGGCCGACCGCGAAAACGAACTGGTGCGCCGCCGGTATGATACGTTGAATGTCAGCTTCCTCAGCTTCATCGAGCGGATTGTCGAGCGCTGCAATATCTCGAACACTCCGCTCAGCTTCTGTGGTGAAGATGCGGGGCGCCCGGTTGAGGCGCTATGTCTCGCCGCGATGGGCATCCGGTCACTGTCGATGCGCCCAGCGTCGATCGGACCGGTCAAAAGCGTGCTGCTGCGCGCCGACCTGCAGTCTCTTCGCAAGATCATTGCGGACGCTCGTCATCGTGGTGAGCAATCCGTGCGACCGGCAGTTATGGAGTGGCTGCGGAATCTGGGTTGATTTTCCAGTCGCGCTTCCCTATTCAATGCACGAATGTTAGCGGTAACAATACCCGTATCACTCAGATCGCATAGGCGGTGCTAAAGTGATACCAGCGACACTTGAAGGAGCCTATGGATGGTTTCACGCGTAATCCCGGTACACCCGTTCGATCTGGTGTTATTCGGCGCGACCGGCGATCTGGCACAGCGCAAGATCTTGCCCGGGCTCTACCACCGGTTTGAGGTCGGTCAGATGCCGGACGAAGCCCGGATCATTGGTACGGCGCGTTCCGGCATGGACAGTGACGCGTTTCGCGACCAGATTCGCGCATCGATGAAGGAATTTGCGCCCAAGTTCAAAAAGGACGTACTCGAACAGTTTCTGAAAAGAGTGGAGTACGTGCCGGTTGACGCGCTGGGCGACGCTGGATGGGCGGACTTGGCTAAGGTCTTGCGCCCTGATGTGGTGCGCGCGTTCTACCTTTCTGTTGGTCCCAGCCTGTTCTCGGGTATTGCGCAACGGCTCAGCGATTATGGTCTGGCCACGCCGGACAGCCGCATCGTGGTCGAGAAACCATTCGGTCATGATCTGGCATCGGCCAAGGCTCTGAACGAAGGTCTGCGTGCCTGTTTCGAGGAACACCAGATCTACCGGATTGACCACTATCTGGGCAAAGAGACGGTGCAGAATCTAATGGCTCTGCGATTTGCCAACTCGCTGTTCGAGCCGCTTTGGAATTCAACCCATATCGACCATGTGCAGATTACGGTGGCAGAAACTGTCGGGGTCGAAGGGCGCGGGGCCTATTACGATCAGTCGGGCGCCATGCGGGACATGGTGCAGAACCACCTCGTGCAGCTTCTGTGCCTGACCGCGATGGAGCCGCCGTCCAAATTCTCACCAAACGCGGTGCGGGACGAAAAGGTCAAGGTTATCGAGGCGTTGGAGCCCGTTGCGCCATCCGATATCGCACGCGGTCAATACCGGACGGGCAAGGGCGGTGACGGGTATCTGGATCACGTCGGAAACCCAGCCAGCCGCACCGAAAGCTACATCGCGCTCAAGGTCCATCTGGGCAATTGGCGCTGGGCGGGGGTGCCGTTCTATCTGCGCACGGGCAAACGTTTGCGGGCACGTGAATCCGAGATTGCAGTGTTCTTCCGCGATCCACCGCACACGATCTTTCCCAATGTCGGTCCGCTGCACGGCAACGTGCTGGTGATCCGATTGCAGCCGGACGAAGGCATCACCCTGCGCACGACAATCAAGGAACCGGGGCAGGGCGGGTTCCGCCTGTCCGATGTCGCACTGGACATGAGTTTTGCTGATGCTCTGGGCGACGAATCCCAGTCCCCGGACGCGTATGAGCGGCTGGTGATGGATGTCATCCGCGGAGACCAGACCCTGTTCATGCGCGGGGATGAGGCCGAGGCCGCCTGGGCCTGGGTTGATCCTATCATTCAGGGTTGGGAAGATCGTGGAGACCGCCCCTCGCGCTATGATCAGGGCAGTTCAGGGCCGGAAGAAGCGCTTATGCTGATGCATCGTGACGGGCGCCGCTGGCGCCAGATTGGGGGTTAACATGGTTCAATCTGTAATTTCCGACGTCACTCGACGGATTATCGATCGAAGTGCCGACCTGCGCGGCCCCCACCTGGAACGAATGGAGCACGCCCGATCCAAGGGTCCCGCCCGCGCGCATCTGTCCTGCAGCGGTCAGGCCCATGCCTATGCCGGCGCGGGCGCGGACCAGCAGGCCATGGCGACCGGTACCGCAGGCAATCTGGGTATTGTCACCGCCTACAACGACATGCTGTCGGCCCATCAACCCTTTGAGCGCTATCCCGGCCTGATCCGCGATGCGATCCGTGAAGCTGGCGGTACTGCGCAGGTTGCTGGTGGCGTTCCGGCGATGTGCGACGGGGTCACTCAGGGCGAAGCGGGCATGGAATTGTCCTTGTTCTCGCGCGACGTGATCGCATTGGCGACTGGTGTTGCACTTAGCCACAACACTTACGATGCCGCAGTCTTTCTTGGTGTTTGCGACAAGATTGTTCCCGGCTTGGTTATCGGGGCACAGGCGTTTGGCCATCTCCCGGCAGTCTTCCTGCCCGCCGGTCCTATGACTAGTGGCCTGCCCAATGATGAAAAGGCTAAGGTACGCCAGAAATTCGCGGCCGGAGAAGTCGGTCGCGAAGAACTCATGGCCGCGGAAATGGCCGCGTATCACGGCCCGGGCACCTGTACCTTCTACGGCACGGCCAACACCAACCAGATGCTGATGGAGTTCATGGGTCTGCATCTGCCAGGGTCCAGTTTTGTCAATCCGAACACGCCTTTGCGTGATGCGCTGACAGAAGAGGGCGCGCGACGTGCCCTGTCTCTAAGCGCGCTGGGCAACAACTATACGCCGGTCTATCAGGTGCTGGACGAACGCGCCTTTGTAAACGGGATCGTTGGCCTGATGGCGACCGGTGGGTCGACCAACCTGCTGATCCACTTGATCGCAATGGCGCGCGCTGGTGGTATCGTTTTGGATTGGCAGGACTTTTCGGACATCTCTGCTGTGGTCCCGCTGGTTGCGCGAGTGTACCCGAACGGATTGGCCGACGTGAACTATTTCCACGCGGCGGGCGGTCTTGGCTACTGCATCGGTACTCTGCTGGAAGACGGCCTATTGCACCCCGATACGCTGACTGTCGCCGGGCAGGGCCTGCACAACTACACCAAAGAGCCCAAGTTGATCGACGACGAACTGGTGTGGGAAGAGGGCGCAGGACACAGCCTGAACGAAAAGATCGTGCGCTCTGCCAAAGATCCGTTCCAACCCACCGGCGGATTGTCGCGATTGACCGGCAATCTGGGCACCGCCGTGATGAAAGTCTCGGCCGTTGCGCCTGAACACCAGGTGGTCGAAGCCCCGGTTCGCGTGTTCCACGATCAGGATGAGGTCAAAGCCGCATTCAAGGCCGGAGAGTTCACCGACGACGTCATTGTTGTCGTTCGCTTTCAGGGACCAAAGGCAAACGGGATGCCCGAGCTGCACTCGTTGACCCCGATCCTGTCGATCCTGCAGGGCCGCGGACAAAGGGTGGCTTTGGTCACGGATGGTCGCATGTCCGGCGCGTCGGGCAAGGTGCCGGCTGCGATCCATGTTTGTCCCGAGGCACTGGACGGCGGACCAATTGCCTGCCTGCAGGACGGAGACCTCTTGCGCGTCGATGCCGTGAAGGGTGAGTTGGAAATCCTGACGCCCGGAGTTCTGGACCGGGCACCGGCCATCGCCGACTTGTCGGCCAATCAACACGGCGTCGGACGTGATCTGTTCGGTGCATTCCGCAACGCTGTCGGCTCGGCCGATGCCGGTGCCAGTATATTCGGAGCGTAATCATGTCCCCTAAAACCCAACGCACCCGCGAGATTTGCGGACTTGCGCCCATTGTCCCGGTTCTGGTCGTCGATGATGCGGCGCAGGCGCGTCCACTTGCCGAGGCACTGGTTGCAGGTGGCCTGCCCGCGCTTGAGGTCACCCTGCGTACCCCGGCGGCCTTGGATGCGATCCGCGCCATGGCCGACGTGCCCGGTGGCGTCGTTGGTGCAGGTACGTTGGTGACGCCCGATGACGTCCGCGCAGCAAAAGAGGCGGGCGCACAATTCGGTGTCTCCCCCGGTGCAACCGACGCCCTGGTCGCCACCTGTGAGGCCGAGGACCTACCCCTGCTGCCCGGCGCGGCCACTGCCAGCGAAGCGATGCGTCTGCTGGAACTGGGTTATGACATGCTGAAGTTCTTCCCGGCCGAAGCCTCAGGTGGAGCACCTGCTTTGAAAGCCATCGGTGCGCCTCTGCCGCAGATCACGTTCTGTCCCACGGGTGGTGTTTCGCCCTCAAACGCGCGTGACTACCTATCCTTGTCTAATGTGGTCTGTGCCGGTGGCAGCTGGGTTGCGCCGAAGCAGATGGTGGTCGAGGGCAATTGGGCGGGGATCGAAACACTTGCGCGCGAGGCATCAAAGCTGATGGATTGACGCCACCCAAAGCTGCGCTAGGGTGGGCGACAATTCATACAGGTTGATCCCATGACAGACTCAATTTCTCTTGCGCAGGGGCGCGAGTATCTCGCTATTCCCGGCCCATCGGTCATGCCTGATGCGGTTTTGCAGGCCATGCACCGGCCTTCGCCAAACATTTACGAGGGCGAACTGATCGAGATGATGCCCGCCCTGACGCGTGATCTGTGTCGCGTGGCGCGCACCGATCACAATGTCGCCATTTACATCGCCAACGGTCACGGAACCTGGGAAGCCGCTCTGTCAAACGTCATTGCGCCCGGTGAAACGGTTTTGGCTCCTGCCTCGGGGCGTTTTACCCATGGTTGGGCCGAAATGGCCGAAGGGATCGGTGCCAAGGTTGACCTGATCGATTTCGGATCGTCGTCGGTCTGGGATTTCGATCAGATCGCTGACGCCCTGCGCGCCGATGAAGGCCACCGGATCAAGGCTGTTCTGGCCGTTCATGTGGATACGTCCTCGTCCATCCGAAACGACATCCCGGCGTTGCGGGCGCTGTTGGACGATTTGGGGCACCCGGCGTTGCTGATGGCGGATTGCATTGCCTCGCTGGGTTGCGACCGCTTTGAAATGGACACCTGGGGCGTCGATGTCATGGTCACGGCCTGTCAGAAGGGGCTGATGACGCCCGCAGGAACCGGCTTTGTCTTTTTCAACGACAAAGCGCAAGCCAAACGGGTGTCCATGCCCCGTGTCTCGCAGTATTGGGATTGGCAACCGCGGGCCAACCCCGAGTTGTTCTATCAGTACTTCAATGGCACCGCGCCGACCCATCACCTCTATGGTCTGCGCGCGGCGTTGGACATGATGCACGCTGAAGGGATGGAGCAGGTCTGGGCGCGTCACGAACGTCTGGCCACCGCAATATGGGCGGCCTGCGAAACCTGGGCGGAAAGAGGCGCCTTGCAGCTAAACGTGGCCGATCGTTCGGTCCGCAGTCATGCCGTTACCGCGCTACGTTTGACTGACGGGCGTGGCACTCCTCTGCGCGAGTTCACCGAAAACCAACTTGGGCTCACGCTGGGCATCGGTTTGGGGATGGAAGACTGGGACGGGTGCTTCCGACTGGGCCACATGGGCTACGTCAATGGCCAGATGGTCATGGCCATGTTGGGCGGTATGGAGACAGCGATGGCCGCGCTGGGCATCCCGCGCGGAATAGGCGCGTTGGAGGCCGCTGCGGCGGTGCTTGCGTCGAAGGACTAATCCCGCGCATCTGCAAGTGCTTTCGGCAGTGCTGCTGCAAAAGCATCCAGATCGGATGCCTCTCCGCAACTGACGCGGATGCATCTGTTCTGCGGAGCGGCAAAAGGCATACGTACGAAAATGCCCTGCGCGACCAGCGAGTCCAGAACGGCCTTGGCAAACGCTCCATCCCGGCCGCAGTCGATGGCAACAAAATTGGTGGCTGAGGGCAGGGGCTTCAGCCCGTTCTCGCACGCAATCTGGCCGATCCGTTCGCGCGCTTCGGCGATCTTGGTTTGCACGTGTTCCAGCCACGCGGAATCCTGTAGCGCGGCCAGCGCTCCGGCCTGTGCAGCCCGGTTCATGCCGAAGTGGTTGCGTACCTTGTTGAAGGCCGAAATCAGGCCCGGTGCGCCGATTGCATAACCAACTCGCGCACCGGCCATGCCGTACACTTTTGAGAAAGTCCGCATCCGGATCACGCGGGGATCGTTTGCGTCGACGGGGGCGACAGTGCCTTCTGGCGCGCATTCCACATAGGCTTCGTCCAGCACCAGCAGGCAGCCCTCGGGCAAATGTTCCATTGCCGCCACGATCTCCGCGCCGGAATGCCAACTGCCCATCGGATTGTCCGGGTTGGCCAGATAGACCAGTTTGGCGTCGACCTCAGCCGCTTTGGCAAACAGAGCCCTCGGGTCTTCGTGATCATCGCGATAGGGTGCCTTGTGCAGTTTGCCGCCAAAGCCCGCCACGTGGTAGTTGAACGTCGGGTAGGCCCCGTCCGAAGTCACAACAGCGTCACCAGGCCCGACCAGCAGGCGCACGAGATAGCCCAGGAGGCCGTCAATCCCTTCGCCAACCACGATATTCTCGGGACTGATCCCATGGTGGTCAGCCAATGCGTTGCGCAGATCATTGTTTTCGGGGTCGCCATACATCCAGATGCCTGTATCCGCCATCGCCGCGATAGCGCGGGGCGAGGGACCGAACACGCTTTCATTTGCGCCCAGACGCGCCACAAACGGCGCGCCGCGTTGGCGCTCCTGAGTTTCGGGGCCGACAAATGGCACGGTTGCAGGCAGGGATTGGGCAAGCGGAGTATAACGTGGGTCAGACATGTGGGCAGATAAACGCAAGGGCACCTGTCAGGCAAGCTTGCGTTACAGGATGTCGCCTCGCATTGTTCGTGCAGCTACAAAGGGAGGGGCGCGGATGCGCATCGTACTTGGCCTGATCATTATCGGCCTTGCCTATCTGGTATTCTGGCCGGTTCCGGTTCAGCCGGTTGCGTGGATCCCGCCCCAAGCGCCGGACTTCACAGGGGACTTTGCGGAAAACAGCGAATTGGACAAATTGGAGCTGATCGCGCTGCCAGAAGGCGAGGTAGGTCCCGAGGATGTTGCGATACGGCCTGATGGTTCGGTTTTTACAACCACATTGGCGGGTGCGCTGTATCGGATCGACGGGGACACGCCGGTCAAAATTGACGACCTGGGTGGTCGGCCACTGGGTCTGAAGGCCGGACCGGATGGGGCGCTGTACATCGCTGATAGCTTCCGAGGCGTGATGCGATGGACCGGTCAGGGCGCGTTGGAACCTCTGGTATCGGAAATCGATGGTGCGCCGGTGGTTTACGCGAACCAGCTGGACGTATCGCAGGATGGAACGATCTATTTCTCCAACTCGTCCGACCGGTTCGATCCCGAAACGATGGGCGGGACCAAGCCGACCTCGGTCCTTACGATTTGGGAGCAATCTGACACCGGCTATGTCGCGCGCCACGCCCCCGATGGCACGACAGAAAAGGTGGCCGATGGTTTCGTTTATACCAACGGCGTTGCTCTGTCGCCCGAGGAGGATTTTCTGCTGATCGCCGAAACGGGGCGGGCAAGGGTTCACAAACTATGGCTGACGGGTCCCAACGCTGGCCAGCAGGAGGTTCTGATGGATAACCTGCCGGGCTATCCTGATAACATAGAGGCGCAGGGCGATGGCACCTATTGGATGGCTTTCGCCAGCCCGCGTGTGCCGAGCGAGGCACTGATGCCATACCCGTTTTTGCGCAAGGTGATCTGGCGGCTTGGCCCGATGGTGCGGCCCGCTCCGATTCATCGCGGAATGGTGGTGCAGTTCGACGGTGACGGGAATATTCTGCGAACCTTACAGGACCCCGAAGGGCGGTTGGGCATCACGACCGGCGGTAAAGTTGTCGGCGATCAGTTCTATGTCATGACATTGGATTCTCCGTGGTTCGGACGGATGCCTGCGTCAAACCTGCCCTAACGTTGAGGTGGAACTTGAAGGGGCTTCCGGGCAAGGTGATCCCAACCTGAATTGGGAGGCCTGAATGTCACGCGTATCCGTCGAGTACAAAGATCACATCGCCCATGTCACGCTGACGCGCGGTGACAAGATGAACGCGCTGGACGATGCGATGATCAAGGCCATTATTTCTGCCGGGCAGGAGGTCGCGGCTTCGGATGCCCGTGCCGTGGTGCTGTCGGGCGAGGGCAAAAGCTTTTGCGCGGGTCTGGACATGGCAAGCTTTGCCAGCATGGCCCAAACGGACCCGACTGAGTGGTTGATGTCCCGCAGTCACAAAGACGCAAACGAGGTGCAAGAAGTTGCCTTGGTGTGGCGACGCGTGCCGGTTCCAGTGATCTGTGCAATTCAGGGAGTCGCCTATGGTGGGGGGCTGCAGCTTGCGCTGGGCGCGGATATCCGCATTGCGCACCCCGATGCCAAACTGGCGGTGATGGAGATGAAATGGGGCCTCATCCCGGACATGGGCGGCATGGTTCTGCTGCCAGGGTTGGTGCGTTCGGACGTGTTGCGCCTGTTGACCTATACGGCGCGCCCCATCGGTGCGGCTCAGGCGGCGGACTGGGGGCTGGTCACCAGGCTTTCGGACGATCCTTTGTCCGAGGCGCTGGCTTTGGCTGAAGACATCGCCGGGCAAAGCCCCTCTGCCATCCGCTCGGCCAAACGCCTGATCGAGGTCGCCGAATCCAAATCCCGGACCGAGGTTTTGATCGAAGAATCCTCGGAACAGGTGGAACTGATCGGGAAGGCGGATCAGATGGAGGTCATCGCCGCCCGAATGCAGGGGCGTAAGCCGGAGTTCAAATGACTTCGCAATCCGTCACACGTTTGATCCTGTATGCTAAGGATGTCGACGGGATGGTGCGGTTCTATGAGACCCATTTTGCTACAAGGTGCGTCAACTTGAAGGGGACCGGATCGTCGAACTGGTGCCGATGGGGCTGCACTGCACCTAATGCTGCACCCGGCCAGTAAGGGCGCGCGTCAGGGGCAGGCGGCCGCTAAGATCATTTTGATGTGGCGGATGTTGCCTCGTTTTGTAGCCAAGCAGCCCAAAACGGGCTGCAATTCGGCCCGATCCACCAGGCAGAAGGGTACAGTTTCGCAAATGCCAATGATTCATCCGGGAACTCTATTTCCGTGTCCAGCAGGGCGTTTGTGCCGGGTAGTCAACGCAGGAATGCCCGCCTTGCGTCGCGCGCCATGTTATAGCGCATCTCAAGCTCAGCGATCCGCGCCATCGCGACCTTACGCTCTTTGGGATCAGTTTGGGCAGCATATGTCTTGCGTGCAGCATCCAGTTCTTTCTTGATGCTGAACTCTTCGGGCAGAACACCAGCCTGGGCCATGATCCGGTGACCGGCAGCCAGGGCCGGATCGGTCTGAGCCTCGGACGAGCGATCGGGTAGGGGCTGACCCTCACCCTCCAACCCTTCCAGCTGACCTTCGGCCTGCGCCTTTTTGATCTGTCGTTCGATCAGTTTTCCAAGCGATCCAAGCATGGCCCAAGTATACTCGGGTGCTTCGACATGTGAAAGCACTCACGGAGTGCGGTTGGTGACCAGATAAGCGATGCCACCTGCCGCCAGTCCCCAGACTGCGGCACCCAGCCCAAATACTGTGATACCGGACGCGGTGATCGCGAAGGTCAGGATGGCCGCTTCCCGTTCTGCCGGTACCTCAAGCGCGGCAAAGGTCGCGTTTGCCAATACGCCGATCAACGCGATCCCGGTCAGTGTTCCCATCAAAAGCGGGTCGGCATGGGCCGCAAATCCTGTGATCGCCACGGCGAACACACCGAAAATGCAATAGAACACCCCTGCCATGACCGCTGACCAATAGCGCTGGTCTGGGTCGGGGTGGCTGTCCTCGTTCGAACACATCGCGGCGGTAATCGCGGCAAGGCAAGTGGCCGGGGCACCGAAAGGGGCAGACAGGATGCTGGCGCTTCCGACTGCTGAGAACAGTTTGCCGGGTTTGGGCGCATATCCAAAGCTGCGCATCACCGCGATGCCGGGGATGTTTTGTGTGGCCATGGTGACGACGAACAATGGGATGCCGATCCCGATGGCAGAGGCGACAGTGAAGGTTGGCATTGTCCAAACAGGTGCGGCCATGAATTGCTCGGGCCTGACCGAACTGTCGCCGGCGTTCAAAACCACCACGATCGCCGCCGCAATAACCGCTGCCGGAACCGCGAGCAGTCGATTGATCCGCCCTGCAATAAACCACGTCAGGATGACCGGAAGCGCTTGCCATGGCAGTTCAACCGCCGCCTTGAATGGAATGATGCACAATGGCAGCAGAACCCCGCCCAGCATGGCTTGCGCCAGCGTTGTTGGTATAGCTGCCGCCAGCCGCCCAAGCGGACGCCATAGTCCTGCAAGCACCGTCAGCGCTCCGGCGCAGAGAAACGCGCCAACAGCGCCCGCGAAGCCAGCGGCAGGTGCCGCCGAGACTGCAAGTAGCGCAGCCCCCGGCGTTGACCACGCCACGCTGATTGGCTGCTTGTACCACAGGCTGAGAATGATTGCCGCCAAACCCATTGCCACCGCGGCCATCATTAAACCGGAGGCGGATTCAGCTGCCGACGCCTCCATCGCGGCAAGGCCCTGCAGAACAATCGGGAATGAGCTGAAAAAGCCGACAACTGCCACCACAAGGCCGGTCGAAATCGTTTGCACAGGGGGAAGGGAACGCGCCATGATTGCCTCAGATTTAGATGAGGAACTTGCTAACAACCGCAAACCTCTGGGAACAAGGGAAAAAGCAGATGGGCAAATGAAAACCCCGCCAGACTTAGGTTGGCGGGGTTCACATTGTTCGACAGCGAATGCGGATCAGGCGATTTCGGCTAAACGGGCGAGTGCCTCGTCCAGCTTGGCCTCTTCCTCTTCGCGGGCAGCGAGGTTGGCTTTGGCTTCCGCGACGACCTCTTCCGGGGCCGAGGCCACGAATTTCGGGTTGTTCAGACGCCCGCGCAGACCGCCCAGTTCCTTGGCCAACTTGCCCTTGGCTTTCTCCAGACGCTCCTTTTCGGCGCCGATATCAATGATATCCGCCAGTGGCAGGCCGAAACTCGCGCCGGGGGCGGCGATGGAAATCGTCCCCTTGGGCAACTCATCCGCTTTGGTCAGGCTGTCGATCCGCGCCAGACGCTTGATCAGCGCTTCGTTGCGGTCCCACGCGGCTTGGCCATTGGCGTCAATCTCGGTCACCAGCATCGGCACATAGAGGCCAGCCGGAACCCGCATCTGCGCACGGGCCGAACGGGTGTTCTCGATCACCGAGATCACCCAATTCATCTCACGATCCGCTTCGGCGTCGATCAGGTCAGCGGCGGCATAGGTTGGCCAATCGGCGTGGACGGCCATTTTGGCGCGGTCGCCGGTCAGACCCCACAGCTCTTCTGTGATGAAGGGCATGATCGGGTGCAGCAGGACCATGCACTGATCCAGAACCCAACGCATCGTGGCGCGGGTCTCGGCCTGTGCCTCGGCGTCATCACCTTGCAGCAAGGGTTTCGACAGTTCCACGTACCAATCGCAGACCTTGCCCCAGACAAAGGCATAGAGCCCGTTGGCGGCATCGTTGAAACGGTAGCTTTCCAGCGCCGCGTCGACCTCTTCCCGCACGCGGGCGGTTTCGCCGATGATCCAGCGGTTCACGGCGGCTTTGGGCTTCAGGTCGGCCACGTCCAGTTGCGGAACGGTGTCGGCGAAGACCTCATTCATCTCGGCAAAGCGGACGGCGTTCCACAGTTTGGTGCCGAAGTTTCGGTAGCCGGTGATGCGTTCCTTGGACAGCTTGAGCACGCCGCCGATGGCCGCCATCGAAGCGTTGGTAAAGCGCAACGCGTCGGCGCCGAACTCGTCCACGATCTCAAGCGGGTCGATGACGTTGCCGGTGGTCTTGGACATCTTCTTGCCCTTCTCGTCACGGACGAGCTGGTGCAGGTAGACGGTGTGGAACGGGATCTCGTTCACTACGGCCAGTTGCATCATCATCATCCGGGCGACCCAGAAGAACAGGATGTCCGCGCCGGTGATCAGGACATCGGTCGGGAAGTAGTGCTCTAGCTCCTCGGTCTTCTCTGGCCAGCCCAGCGTGCCGATGGGCCAGAGACCGGACGAGAACCAGGTGTCGAGGACGTCGGGGTCGCGCCAGACCGGATAGACCAGCTTGGTTGGGTCCTGTTCAACCGCATACTGCGCAAGGCTCTCGGCGAACCGATGCATTGCCTCGTGTTTGTCCGCGACTTCAACGACGGTAGCGTGGCTCAGCGGGCTGGGAATGTCGGCATTGTCATTGAGGAACTTGTCAGTGACCGCCTCGAATGTCGGCGCACACTCCATGACGCTGCCACGGTGCAACATGCCACCTTCATTGAGCAACCGGCCCAGTTCAACGAGATCAAGATCGCCGTCATTTTCATCATCCATGAAATTCTCTGCGGACAAATCCAGACCGTACCAGACCGGAATCTGATGCCCCCACCACAGTTGGCGCGAGATGCACCAGGGCTCGATGTTTTCCAACCAGTGGTAATAGGTCTTCTCGCCCGATTCAGGGATGATCTTAACTGTGCCGTCCTTGACCGCATCCAGAGCGGGTCCGACGATCTTTTCGGCGTCCACGAACCACTGATCGGTGAACATCGGCTCGATCACAACCTTCGAGCGGTCGCCGAAGGGCTGCATGATCGGTTTGCTCTCGACCAACGGCACCAGCTTGTCGGCGTCCTCCGCTTCGGGCTTCAGGGCAGCCGAACCCAAACGTGGATCATCCGCGCGAGTCATTACAGCCAGACCGTCATTGGTGATTTCTTCAACCACTTTCGCACGTGCCTCGAACCGGTCGAGCCCGCGCAGATGGTCTGGTACCAGATTGATCGCGTCGATTTCGTTCTCGGTGAACTCACGCCCGCGCGCGTATTCCTGTGCCTTGCCCGCCTCTTCGGAATAGGGCGCACCATCGGCGCGCATCGCGCCTTTGGTATCCATCAGGCGGTACATTGGAATACCGCCACGCTTGGCGACCTGATTGTCGTTGAAGTCATGCGCGCCGGTGATCTTCACCGCGCCCGAGCCGAAATCAGGATCAGGGTAGTCATCGGTGATGATCGGAATCTGGCGGCGATGCTCTTTCGGGCCAACCGGGATTTCGCAGAGCTTGCCGATGATGGGTGCATAACGCTCATCCGAGGGGTGAACGGCAACCGCGCCGTCGCCCAGCATGGTTTCAGGGCGCGTCGTGGCGATCGAGATGTAATCGCGCTCTTCCTCGAGGATAACGTTCCCATCCTCGTCCTTTTCGACATAGGTATAGGTCTCACCGCCGGCCAGCGGGTACTTGAAGTGCCACATGTGACCTGCGACTTCGATATTCTCGACTTCGAGGTCCGAGATCGCGGTTTCAAAATGCGGGTCCCAGTTGACCAAACGCTTGCCGCGATAGATCAGGCCCTTTTCGTACATGTCGACGAAGACCTTGATAACGGCGTCGTGGAAGTTTGCCGAATTCTCATGCCCTGTGCGCGGATCGCGCGGCGCACCAGCCATGGTGAAGGCATTGCGCGACCAATCGCAGGAGGAGCCAAGACGCTTTAGTTGCTCAATGATCGTGCCGCCGTATTCGCCCTTCCATTCCCAGACTTTGTCCAGAAACGCCTCGCGGCCCAGTTCGTTCCGGCTGGGTTGCTGCGTGGCGGCCAACATCTTTTCCACCTGCATCTGGGTGGCGATGCCAGCGTGGTCTTGTCCGGGCTGCCACAGCGTGTCGAAGCCACGCATCCGGTGCCAGCGGGTCAGGATGTCCTGCAGAGTGTTGTTGAAGGCGTGTCCCACATGCAAAGCGCCCGTGACGTTGGGCGGCGGAATCATGATACAAAAGCTTTCGTCTCGCGATTTGTTCGCGCCTGCCTTGAAGGCTCCGGCCTTTTCCCAGGCCTTGTAGATGCGGGCCTCGGCCTCGGCCGCGTTGAATGTCTTTTCCATCGCCATGGGGTGCGTCCTGCGTCATCAATCTCGGGTCAGCGCCTGCAATAGCGAATGCGGAAGGGAAGGGGAAGTGTCTGCGCGTGGATCGGGTGCCAAAGCATCGATCCAGCACGCCTGTTTTTTATCCGCTCGTGGCGGATTCGTAGAGCTTCAACGCCTCCGTCGCGCCTTGGGTCATTGCCTTGGCCTGATCTTCGCGAATCCGTGCGTATAATTCCAAAGCATCGGGAGAGAACAAGTCCTGCGGCGCAGGGATTTGGATGAAGTTCCCAATCCGGTCCTCGCCACGAGCCAGGATGGCATAGTCGCGATCTGCCACTTTCTGTTGTGCGTTGGGGTTCAGATAGCGGATGGCAAGTCCGATCCGCCGGTCATCCGAGGCGTTCGGGCCTGATCCATGAATCGTCAGCCCGTGATGTAGCGACATCTGACCCGGCTGCAATTCAATATGCGTCTTGTCTTCTTCAGCAACGTCTACGGCCACTTCCTGCCCGCGTGACAGCAGGTTGCTGTCCGAGAACGTGTCGTTATGCGGCAGGATCGGATTTTTGTGGCTGCCTTTGACGAAATCCATACAGCCGCTCTCGACTGTTGCTGGCGACAGCGCGATCCACGCCGTCACTTGATCCGGAGTCTCGCCCATGCCCCAATATGTCAGGTCCTGATGCATGCCGACGACCTGTGTCGTGTGAGGTTCTTTGATGAACAATTCCGCCGACCACAGCAGCAGGTCCGGCCCCAATACTCCTTCGACGACGTCCAGAACCCGTGGGTCCAGTGCGATGCGGGTGACAAGCGGCATGACCACATGCGCGTTCACTCGTTTGTACATGTTGAGCGGCAGCGGAAGGTCTGCCTCACGCCATGTTTGTTCGATCTCTTCCAACTCGGCGCGTATCTCTGCAACTTCATCGGTATCGAACACAGTTGCCGGAAAGACAAAGCCGTTGTTCCAGTAGTCGTCGATAAGTTCGGGCGTCAGGCGACCGTTCTTCAGGGTGATTGGGGTTGTCATGAGACCTCCGTCAGGCTGAATCGCCTCTTCAGGTTACAAAGCGCCTTTCTGACCTGGCATTGCTTTTTGCGACATGCAGGTCGCCTCTCGCCCAAATGCAAGGCTCTGGACAACAATTGGGACAGAGCTAGTGTCGCGACGATGGGCAGTCGGAGGATCAGGCAATGGAAAAGTTTGGCAAGAGCCAGTCAGTCAAACGCACCGAGGATCTGCGGTTCCTGACCGGGCAGGGGAAATACATGGATGACGATGTACCCTCTGACGCCCTGTTTGCCGCCTTTTTTCGAAGCCCGGTTGCGCATGGGCGGATCACGGCACTTGATCTGGATGCCGCGCGTGAGGCCGATGGCGTCCGGCTTGTCATGACGTTGGATGACCTGACGGCGGCGGGGGTCGACACGGTGATGAACGCTGCGAAGGTTCCGAACAGGGATGGGTCTCAGACACCGGCACCTGATCGGCACATGCTGGCCAACGACCGTGTCCGGTTTGTCGGCGAACCCGTGGCCGTTGTAATCGCGGATACGCTGACACAGGCGCGAGACGCGGTTGAAATGATCTGGATGGACACCGATGATCTGCCTGCGAAGCTGGACGTTGATGCCGGAGGTGAAACACTGCATGCAGAGGCACCCGACAATCGGGCTTTTGACTGGGGGCTGGGCGATGAGGCCGCGACCGAGGCCGCGTTTCGGTCGGCTGCGCACACGGTATCGCTGAACGCGGCCGACAACCGGGTTATTATCACCTCGATCGAACCACGCGGGTGTCAGGCTAATTGGGTCGATGGGCGGCTGCACTTTACTTATGGCGGTCAAGGGGTCTGGGCCATGCGTGGGCAGCTGGCGCAAAAGCTGAAGCTGGAACCCGATGCGATCCGTGTCACAACACCGGACGTCGGGGGCGGGTTCGGTATGAAAGTGATGCCTTACCCCGAGTATTTCTGCGTTTCGGTTGCTGCGATGAAACTGGGTCAACCGGTTCATTGGATGTCGGACCGGTCCGAGGCGATGCTGTCGGACCATCACGGTCGCGATCTGGTCTCGCTGGCCGAATTAGCGTTTGACGAAGACCTGAAAATCACGGCCTACCGGGTGCACAGCAAGGTGAACCTCGGCGCTTACAGCAGCCATTTCGGGCAGGCGATTCAGACCAGTCTTTTCAGCAAGGTGCTGATGGGCGTTTACGACGTGCAAACGACGTACCTGCGGGTCGAAGGGTTTTATACCAACACAACACAGGTCGATGCCTATCGCGGCGCGGGTCGGCCCGAGGCGATCTATGTTCTCGAGCGGGCCATGGACCGCGCTGCGCGCGAGCTGGGTGTCGATCCTTGGGAGTTACGGCGGAAGAATTTCATTCGACCCGAGCGTTTTCCCTACAAGACCGCCACAGGAGAAACCTACGACGTTGGCGATTTTGATATGGTTCTGTCCCGCGCAGGTGCGCAGATCGAAGGTTTTGCCGCCCGTAAAGCCGCTGACGCCGAACGCGGTCTGATCCGGGGGCAGGGCCTGTGTTACTATATCGAAAGTATTTTGGGTGACCCTTCCGAGAACGCGAAAATCGAGTTCTGCGAGGATGGCACAGTGAATCTCTACGTCGGTACGCAGTCAAACGGGCAGGGGCACGAGACGGTCTATGCCCATTTCCTGTCGGACCAGACCGGAATTCCGATGGATCAGATCAACGTGGTGCAGGGTGACAGCGATCAGTTACCACATGGCGGAGGGACCGGTGGCTCACGGTCGGTCACGGTGCAAAGTACGGCGACGCTGGCGACAATCGATGTGATGATAGCCGCATTCACGCCGTATCTGGCGGATAAGATGGAGGTGGAGGAGGAAGACGTGCGTTTCGACCATGAAACATTTCGGGCGCCAGGTTCAAACCTGACACCCACCCTGACCGAGGCTGCGGAAATGGCCCGCGCCGATGGCCGTACGGACCTGCTAAGCCATGAGGCCCGCGCCAATCTGGATGCGCGAAGCTATCCCAACGGTGCACATGTTGCCGAAGTCGTGATCGATTCTTACACCGGTGAAACCTGGGTTGACCGTTATACCGTGGTCGACGATTTCGGCAATCTTATCAACCCAATGCTGGCCGAAGGGCAGGTGCATGGCGGGGTGGCCCAAGGCATCGGCCAAGCCCTGAGCGAGCGTGTTGTGCATGATGCGCAAGGGCAACTGCTCACGGCTTCGTTGATGGATTACGCCTTGCCCCGCGCCGCTGAGATACCCATGATAAAGTTTACCTCGGCGCCGGTTCCGTCAACTTCCAACCCGATGGGGATGAAAGGATGCGGAGAAGCCGGCACCGTGGGCGCGCTGGCCGCTGTGGCAAACGCGGTTCAGGATGCGCTCTGGGATCACGGGGTGCGGCAGGCGGACATGCCTTTCACACCTCATAAAGTATGGGAATTGCTGACGCATGGTTCTGTCGCGGCTGAGTAGAAAGGTACTGGGATGGCTCGGGCGGCCTTTACGGTCCGAGCATTCCGCCGAGGCGCTGCACCGCGAACCGATCAGCCACGTCATCATCCTTGACGGCACCATGTCGACCCTGGAGCCGGGCTATGAAACCCATGCGGGTCAAACTTACCGCCTCTGTCGCGAGATGGGCAGCAGTGTTTCGGTGTTTTACGAATCCGGTGTGCAGTGGGAAAGCTGGAAGTCCTCTTTGGATGTGATGATGGGGCGCGGGATCAATCGCCAGATCCGACGCGCCTATGGCTATCTGGCCTCGCGTTACAAGCCGGGGGACCGCATCTATTTCATCGGCTATTCGCGCGGTGCCTACGGTGTACGTAGTCTTGCGGGCGTGATCGATATGATCGGCCTGCTCAAGGCTGAACATGCGACCGTCCGAAACATCAAGCAGGCCTATCGACACTATGAGTGCAACGCCAGCGGGTCGGCTGCGGCAGCGTTCCGGCGTCAGTTTTGCCACGAGGATGTCGCTATCGAGATGGTCGGCGTGTGGGACACGGTCAAAGCACTGGGGATGCGTCTGCCGCTGTTGTGGCGCTGGGCTGAAGAACGCCATTCCTTCCACAACCACCAGCTTGGCCCGGCAACGCGCCACGGCTACCACGCGATGGCGCTGGATGAGACCCGCGAGGTATTCGAGCCGGTCTTGTGGAAATGTACCCCCGAATTCAAAGGGCATGTCGAACAGGTCTGGTTCCGCGGCACCCATGGTGATGTGGGCGGGCAGCTCAATGGCTATGAAGAGGCGCGACCGCTCAGCAATATTTCCCTGATCTGGATGCTGGACAAGGCCGAGCTGCATGGCCTGCCGCTGCCTGAAGGGTGGCGCGACCGCTTCCCGACCGATACGCATGCTCCGTCAGTCGGCACGTGGCGCGGCTGGGGGAAGATTTTCCTGCTGCGCAAGCACCGCACCATTGGGCGCGACCGGTCAGAGCATCTGCACGTCTCGGTCTCGCCAAAGGAACTGCCGGGATGGGTGCCGATGCCGGATTTGCCCTCGCATCCGGCGCAGTGATAGGCCGATCATGTGCCAGCGGCTCCAAGATCACCGACGCTTCAGTGTCAGGTTCGAGCCCAATGGGGCACATGCTGTACATGGCGCAGATGTCTGCTAAGAGTTTCTAATACGTGAAAAACTGAAATGACGAGGCATTTGACCAATGACGAATGCAAGGGCCGGTTGGCTGTGTTTCATGGTGCTTTCACTTTTTCAAGCTGGCGAGGCAAACGCATTAATCTGCGAAGAAAGCGGACGTAAGGACTGCAACGTCCCGCACAGCTGACGCTCCAAGCTAAAACTCCCTCGCAGCTTTCAGCGAGGGTGTTTTCTTTGTAAGAGCTCGTTACGTCTTGCGTCGTTCTTGACTATGCAACGCTTTCGACAAGAGGCGTGGCGAAACGCCTGCGCCCTTTTCACGTTCTATAGTAATGATTTAGGTTCTTGTGTTCGTAATTACCGCCGACGATCCCGGCGCGAGCTCATCGGTTGGAACGCCACGCCCACGTGCGCCTCGCAGTATGGCTTGCCTGCTTCAACCGGCAGGCCGCAGAACCAGAAATCCTCGGTAGCGGGGTCGCCAACGGGCCATTTGCAGGTTTTCTCGGTCAGTTCCATCAAAGTCAGCTTCTTGGCTTTCTTTTCGACTTCGTTGACCTTGGCCAATGCCTCGGGGCTGATTTCGTTGGCCGATGGCTGCGGCGGAAGTGGTTGACCGGCCGGGATGATCTGGCGGCGGGCAGGAACGGCCGGTTTCGCATCGGCGGCCGGGGCAGGGGCAGGGCGTGCCGGTTCGGTTTTGGGCGCGGGCTTTGGTTTGGCCTCGGCCTTGGGGGCGGGCGCCGGTTTTTCCTTGGGTTCGGCCTTGGCCGGGCTTGCGCCGGTAGCACGGTTCGACAGGCCCAGACGGTGTACCTTGCCGATCACCGCGTTGCGGGTGACGCCGCCCAGTTCTTTGGCGATCTGGCTGGCCGACTGGCCCTCGCCCCACATTTTCTTCAGCAGTTCTACGCGCTCGTCAGTCCAGGACATCATTTGCCTTTCAAAAGCGGAAAGCGGCCCCGGATTCGGGCCGCCTTGGGAATTCGTCTCAGCCCCCTATTCTAATCACTGCGGCCCGAGTTACAAGCTATCTTCGAATCAGGATGAGGGCAGATGATGCAGATTCCCGCAGAACACAGCGAGCGCCGTTTCGGAGCGGTCAATTGGATGGGCCTCTACACGCTGGCCCAGCGCGAAACGCTACGCTTTCTGGCCGTCTGGACACAGACATTGTTGGCACCTCTGGTGACCGCGGGATTGTTCCTGCTGATCTTCAATATCGCCATCGGACCGGGACGTCCGGATGTGATGGGTGTTCCGTTCCTGACGTTTCTGGCGCCGGGCATCATGATGATGACAGTGATCCAGAATGCCTTCGCCAACACCTCTTCTTCTATGGTGATCGCGAAGGTGCAGGGCAATATCGTCGATACGCTGATGCCGCCCCTGTCGCCGCTTGAAATCCTATTGGGATATCTGGCGGGCGGTATTGCCCGTGGGGTTCTGATTGCATGCGTTGTCGCTGTCGCGCTTGCGCTTGTATTGGGCATTTACCCTCAGAACCTGTTGATCACCCTTATTTTTGTTGTTCTAGGTGGGGCCTTTATGGGGGCGTTGGGCTTATTCGCAGGGATCATTGCCAACAAGTTTGACCAGATGGCGGCGATCACCAATTTCATTGTGACGCCACTGGCATTCCTGTCGGGCACTTTCTATTCGGTGCAGGCGCTGCCCCCGGTCTTGAACCGCCTGAGTCATGTAAACCCGGTTTTCTATCTGATCGACGGGCTGCGCTATGGGATGATCGGGGTGTCCGACAGCTCTCCCTGGTTGGGTGTTGCGGTATGCACAGGCGCGACACTGCTGGTTGGTGCTTTGACCTGGCAGATGCTGCGGACGGGCTATCGGCTCAAGGCTTAATTCGCCTCGGCCAGAGCCCCCGGTCGAAACGCCATTCTGGGTCGCCCGAGGCGCGGATGCAGGTTTGCCGCAATGGCCCAAGCGCCGAACAGTGCAAATCCGCCGACGGCGAACACTCCGGCAACCGGTGAGACCAGCAGGACAAGCGAGGCGATGCCCGGAGTCAGAATGCCGGACACATCCCGGTAGCTGGAATAGATTGCTGACATCTCGGTTCTCTCGGACGGTTTGACGGCCATGAGGAATGGCAACCCGGCGCAGATATCCAGAACGATCAGCCAGATGGACCCAAGCACCAGCGCCGCAACCGAAGCAACCGGCCATCCCGCGATTGCCCCGGCGGTGACAAAGCACACCCCGCAGGCCGCGAAACCTACGCGCACAGCTGTTCGCAGTGAGCGTCCCTGCACCCAGCGCAGAATCAGCGGCGCGGCAAACAGCATGCCATTCGTGGCTGACAGAAGGATGCCGCCCAACTGCTCACCCAGCCCGTTTTCAATGGCGAAAATGGGCAGATAAACCACATAAATCCACCAGCCGCAGGAACGGATCATGGCGAACAGGTATCCAGCAACGAGCCTTGGCTGGGCAAAGAACCGGGGCAGAAAGGCGAGTGGGTTTTTTGCCGGGCCTCGCGCCCGGGTAATCAGTTTTCCGTTGCCCAGCCGCATACGCCAGAACTGGATCAGCATGACTGCGCCTGCAACTGCGCTTATGACGAAGGGGGCCGGAGTCCAGACCTCCATCAGCAGAACGCCTGCCATCGGGCCACCGGTCCAGCCGAGGGCGCTGTAGAACATGCGGCTGGTCTCGCAATGGCCCAGTTCGATCTTGCTGATGTAGTCCAGCACATAGGCGTTAAAGCAGATAAAGGTCACAACCGTCGCTACGGTGTTCAGCGCCAAAGCGCCGACAACCGCTGCCGGGCTGCCTTCGATCGCTAAAATTGCGCTGCCAATGAACATGAGGCAGCCGACGGTATAGGCCCATCTGCGCGGCACGAACCGGATCAGGAAAGGTACCATCAGCCCGGCAAGCAACGAGATGACGCCAATCAGAAAATACAGAAACGAAACCGATGACGCGTCACCCAGTGCCCGGTACATAGCCAGCGGAAACACCGATATCAGAATACCGCGCACAATCGCTTCGAATCCGGCCAAAATGCCGAAATCGCGGACTGAGGGGGCAGGGGCGTGGCGCACCCATTCGGGGATACGGCGTTCGTGCATAGGTAATCTCTTTGATCAACTGAGGTCACATTGCGCCCGATGAGATTGCATTCTTCAGGGTTTGCGACATGCAGGTCGCGCTTGGGCTATGTCGGAGAAATTTTTTGGTTTCAGACCTGCCGCGCCCGCGCCTCTCGCCAGACAAGGATCAGTCCTCCGGTCAAGATAATGACCGAGCCGATCATGCTGATCCCATCCGGGATAACTCCGAAAATGGCGAAGTCGTAGAAGGCCGCAAAAATCAGCGTCGTATAGCTGATCGGTGCGACGAAAGAGGCATCTGCACGGGCCATACCGTTGACAAAGCATGCTTGCGCGCAGGCCATCAAAACGCCGATCGTCACCAGCGCCGCCCATTGTTCGAGCGTTGGCATCTGGAAGACGAAGCTCACCGCGACTGAGGCAATTGTCAGGCCCATGGCGTTGTTGATCAACAGAATCTGGATTGGGATCTCACGGCCTGAAAGCTTTTTGATGAATATCAGTTCCATTCCTATGATCGCGGCTGCCGAAAGCGCTAGCAGAGCAGCGGGTTGAAAACTCGCCGGTGTGGGCCGCAAGAGGATCAGTGCACCGGTCAGGGCCACTGCGGCGGCCAGCCAGCGCCACGGGCCGACGCCCTCTCTCAACAGAGGGATTGCCAGCACCATCGCAAAAACCGGGTTCAGGAAGGAAATCGCCGTCGCATCCGCAATCGGGATGAACGCGACCGAGGCGAACATCAACGTGATCCCCGCCCATCCGAAGCTTGTGCGCCCGATATGCAGCCCCCAATGCGGGCGTTGCAGGCGCGGCCGCATCACGCCGACGGCGGTGACGATGACCAGAAAGGCAAACAGGAAACGTCCATGGCTGATCTGCATAGGATGCAGCGCCGGGCCCAGCGTATCGGTCCCCAAAGCCTTGGCCAGCAAAGTTGTCCCCGCCAGCAGCGCACTGGCTGCTGTGATCAGCACGGCAGCAAGGGGCGGGTTATTTGCTTTGGCAACGAACATGACACAGCGGTGCGTCAGCGTCCGTCAAATGGCAAGCGGCAATTGCAGCGGGTGCCAAGTATTTTCCATCCACAGAAAATTCGGGGTTTTCAGAGGCGCGGCACACGGCTATACGGCGCCTCATGATCAAACACGCACATATCCTGCGACTCCGACGCCGACGCTTTGCCGCGTAACCAGCCCGTTTGATCCGTTTGTGCCGCGCAAATCGGCACAATTCTTACCAAATCAGTTGACGAACACAGGCCGAGTGTATCACTCACGAGGCTCAAGCTATCTGAAAAGGATGATCCCATGATCCCGTCCGTTTTGCCGACCTATAACCGTGCGCCCCTGACCTTTGTGAAGGGCGAAGGCTCCTGGCTGACCGAGGCGGATGGCCGACGTTTTCTGGACCTTGGCGCAGGGATCGCCGTGAACGCGCTGGGTCATGCCCATCCGGCATTGGTGAATGCCCTTACCGAGCAGGCGCACTTGTTGTGGCATGTCTCGAACCTCTACCACATCCCGCAGCAACAGGCGCTGGCCGACAAGCTGGTCGAGCACACGTTTGCCGACACCGTGTTCTTCACGAACTCGGGCACCGAGTCCTGTGAGTTGGCGGTCAAAATGACCCGCAAGTATTTCTATGACAAAGGTCAGCCCGAACGGGTCGAGATCATCACCTTTGACGGCTCGTTCCACGGTCGGTCGTCGGCCGGTATCGCCGCCGCTGGTTCTGAAAAGATGACCAAAGGTTTTGGCCCCCTTTTGCCTGGTTTCGTGCATGTCGCGTTCGGCGACCTCGATGGCGTCACCAACGCTATCAGCGAAAAGACCGCCGCAATCCTGATCGAGCCCATTCAGGGTGAGGGCGGTATTCGTCCCGCTCCGGACGGTGAACTCAAGGCCCTGCGTCAGATCTGCGACGACAACGGAATCCATCTGATTTTGGACGAAGTTCAATGCGGCGTCGGTCGGACCGGTAAGCTGTTTGCGCATGAATGGGCTGGGATCACCCCGGACATCATGATGGTCGCCAAAGGGATCGGCGGAGGCTTCCCTCTGGGTGCGGTTCTGGCCACCGAAGATGCGGCCAGCGGCATGACCGCAGGCACGCACGGATCCACCTATGGCGGTAACCCATTGGGCTGTGCCGTTGGGTGTGCGGTGATCGATCAGGTTGCCACACCTGCATTCCTTGAGGGCGTCAACCGCAAGGCCGGGATGCTGCGGCAGAAGCTTGAAGGCTTGATTGCCAGCCATCCGGAAGTCTTCGAAGAGGTGCGTGGCGTTGGCCTTATGCTGGGCCTGAAATGCAAGCCGGCCAATATCGACGTGGTGAACGCCGGTTATGACAACGAAGTCATAACTGTTCCAGCCGCCGATAATGTGATCCGCCTGCTTCCGCCGCTTACTCTGACCGAGGATGATATCGCACAGGCACTGATCCGCCTTGAGAAAACAGCCGAGCAGGTCGAGAGCAAACTCGCCGACGCCTGATCTTCATCTATTCAAAATCACGCGGGTATCCGGGTGGAACTGCCCGGACGACCCTCAGACAAAAGTGACAGTGAAATGAACCACTTCCTCGATATCCATAAGACCGACGCAGCTGATCTGCGGAATATGATCGATCAGGCGGGTGCCATGAAACAGGCGCGGCTTGGCCGCCCTAAGGCCGCGCTGGATGACGAACAGCCGCTCAAGGACCGCATGGTTGCGCTGATCTTCGAAAAACCCTCGACCCGGACACGCGTCTCTTTTGACGTGGGCGTGCGCCAGATGGGGGGGCAGACCATGGTTCTGTCCGGCAAGGACATGCAGTTGGGCCATGGTGAAACCATCGCCGATACCGCCCGTGTGCTGTCGCGCTATGTCGACATGATCATGATCCGGACGTTTGACGAGACCATCCTGACCGAGATGTCCGAATACTCTGACGTGCCGGTGATCAACGGCCTGACCGACCGCACACACCCCTGTCAGATCATGGCGGACGTGCTGACCTTCGAAGAACACCGCGGCCCGATCGCAGGCAAAAAAGTGGTCTGGACCGGCGATGGTAACAATGTTTGCGCCTCGTTCCTGCATGCCGCTGGCCAGTTTGGCTTTGACCTGACCTTCACCGGGCCGGCCCAGTTTGACCCCGAAGAAGAGTTCATGGGCTTCGCCCGCCAAAAGGGATCAAAAATCGTTGTCGAACGGGATCCGTTCAAAGCCGTTGAGGGTGCAGACCTTGTTGTGGCCGATACCTGGGTTTCCATGCACGATTCCCAATCGGCCAAGGAACGTCGCCACAACCTGCTGCGGCCCTATCAGGTCAATACCGAGTTGATGTCTCACGCAAAACCGGACGCGCTGTTCATGCATTGCCTGCCCGCGCACCGTGAAGAGGAGGCGACATCCGAAGTGATGGACGGCCCAAACTCAGTCATCTTTGATGAGGCCGAAAACCGCCTGCACGCGCAAAAGGCGGTGATGCGCTGGTGTCTCGGGGTCTGACTGGAGTCGTCAATGCCTCATGTCACCCTAGAATTCTCGAAAGGGATAGAGCAGGCCCATGATGTTCAGGCGATTTGCGATCAGCTTTTCGACCTGCTGGCCGCTCATCCTGAATTCGACGCTGAGACGATTAAGATCCGCGCGACTCCGGTAGAATACTACCGTATCGGCACTGATCCTCAGAGCTTTGTCCACGCCACGCTTCTACTGATGCAAGGTCGTGACGAGGCGACGCGCTCTGAGCTCAACGCATCCATTCTCAAGGTACTTTCGGCGGCATTGCCCGAGGTTGGCAGCCTCACAGTGCAAGACGTGCAGATGAACCCCGCTTCCTACGCGATACGGCTTGCCGGGTCATAACCAGCACCCGGCTGCCGTTGGTGCCTGGTAGTTCAGGTGGGTCGCCTGATATCCCAAATCCGCAGTTTGGCGAGCGTCGTGGCGCTCGCCAACACCACCAACCCGCACAGCGCCCATTTGGTCATGACTTCCATCGTGCCTTCAATCAGCAAGGCATGTACGACGCTGCCAATTATGGTGACAATCGCCAGGCTCGCGTGACCCAACCTCCAGACGCGAAACCGCAGGCCGAGGCGCTTGCGAAGAAGACCCATCACCGCAGCCCCGAACACGGCCCACATCGCGATCACGCCCCAGGCGGAAAACGGTGTCGGAGAGACAAACAACAGGGCGTCAATAACGTCGGGCGGGCTGGTGATCCACAAGCCGCCGACATGGATCAGAATGGCAGTAACCAAAGTCAGCCCGCACCACCGATGCCAATGGCGGCTGACCACAGGGGACAAGCCCGGCAACCAACGCCCGGCCAACAGCGGCTGCATCAGTAGCAAGCACATTGCGACAACTCCGGCGAACCCGGCGGCGATATAGATCGGGTCACGCCACGCCAGCAGCGGACTGGCCGCAGCAGCAATGATCGGTACGGCCATGGCAAGGATCACACCGGCCCAAATTACCAAGTTCCGGCGCAATATCGTCAGGCGGGCTGTAGTACGAAATGGGCGGCCAGAGTCTTGTCTTTTGAGCTCGCCATGATCGGGCGCAGGAACACCGTCTGGAACTCACCGCTGTCATAGGCCAGATGACCATGCGGCTGGCCAAACGCCGGCACGATCTGCGGCATTTCCAAGCGGAACTCTCCATTGGCATCCGTCAATGTGGCACCGTGACTTTGCGGGTCGCGTTCGTGGCCTTCGGTCGTGTGCGCCCAGATTTGAATGCGCTGACCGGGCAAGGGGGCACCGTCACCGGCGCGTCGAACGGTTCCGGTCATCCAGAACCCTCCGCCGCCAATCCGATCGACGATGGGCGCACCGGGGCGGTAGTTGTTGGATCCGCCACGCATGGACGGCGTAGGGGCCACCCCCTTCGCGCGCGCGGGCACAAGCAGGCCGGTTGCGCCCGTTGCCAGAGCGGCCCCGCCCGCCACAATCACTGAACGACGAGAGAAAGAAATACCAGTCATAGAAACCTCTCTTCCCAGGCGATTTATCGCGCCCCAGCGGCATCAGGGGCTCTTTGGCCGCAAAGATAGCACGATTGTTTCGGTTTCCGAGGTGCAGAGCAGGCAGAACACGCAAATTGTGAATTCCTTTGACGGTTACCTTATCCGGGTGCAATCCTGACACCCATCATCTCATGTCGGGAAGGCCCGCAGCATGATCCATCAAGACCCTGTCTCAGACGACGAAATCAAAGCGTTCAAACGTGATGGTGCAGTTGTGCTGCGGTCCAGGTTCTCGGAGGATTGGCTCAATCTGCTGCGGGATGGTATCAAGGCGGATCTGGTCCGCCCGACGAAAAACTTCACCCGCCATACCAAAGACCCGCGCGCACCGGCCTATCTCGAGGATTACTGGGCCTGGAACAAAATCCCGCAATTTACGGATTTCGTTCATAATTCGCCCTGTGCGCAAATTGCAGCACAGTTGCTGGGTGCACCGTCGATCAATCTTGTCATGGACAACTGGTTCCTGCGTGAGGCGGGCTCGACCTCTCGCCCTCCGTTCCATCAGGATCTGTCCTACTTTGATTTTGAAGGCACAATGTGCGTCTTGTGGTTGCCGCTTGAACCGGTGAGCAGGGAAAATGGTATCGCCTTCGTCAAAGGCTCGCATCTTTGGGACAAACTGTTCATGCGGGTGCGCTTTGCCGATGGCCATCCCAGCTATGAACCCACTGAGGTGGCAGGGCTAACCTATCATCCGCCACCTGACATCAACGCGGACCCGGATGCATATGAACTGTTGCAATGGGACATGGAACTGGGGGATTGCATCTATTTCGACATGCGTACGCTGCACGGCGGGCTTGCGTCTGTTACGCCGACCGAGACCGTGCGTCGATTTACGCTCAGGATGACCGCGCCGGACGGCATCATTCGCTATCGGGGTGACTGGGCCAAGGACGAACGCGCTCAGTTCGAAGCGGCCGGTTACCGAGAAGGCGACCGTATCGACGGGCCGTTTTTCCCGCGGCTTTGGCCACGCGAACCCGATCAGGCCTGAGGACGTCCCGAAACACGACGAAATCCTCGCACCCATTATGTGCATTTGTGCAAATTGAAACGCATATATTCGAATTATATCCTGCATCAATGAGCGAAATGCACAGATCACGGGAGAGCACGCATGAGTTGGAACCCCACCCACAACCCCGAATGCAAGTCAGATAATGCGGCGCTTGAGACGTTGATTATCCCGCGCGCCCGCGATCTGGGCGGGTTCGAGGTTCGTCGCGCGCTGCCTTCGGTTAAACGTCAGCTCGTCGGGCCGTTCATTTTCTTTGATCAAATGGGACCTGCCGAGTTTATCACCGATGGCGGAATCGACGTTCGCCCGCACCCGCATATCGGTTTGGGCACGGTGACCTATCTGTATCAGGGTGAGTTTGAACACCGGGACAGCCTCGGTACGCATCAGATGATTTACCCCGGCGAGGTCAACTGGATGGTTGCCGGGCGCGGCGTAACCCATTCCGAGCGTACCAGCGAGGAAACCCGAGGCAAACGGCACAGTCTGTTCGGAATTCAAACCTGGATCGCTCTGCCCGAGGCGCATGAGGATATGGCCCCCGATTTTGAACATCACAAGCAGGGTGCGCTGCCGCATATCGAAGACAAGGGGGTCAGCGCCCGGTTGATCCTGGGTTCGGCCTATGGCGAAAACAGCCCGGTAACGATGCTGTCCGAAACGTTCTATTTGGACGTGCAGCTGGATCCAGGTGCCGCATTCCCATTGCCCGACGACCACGAAGATCGTGGTGTGTATGTCACTCAGGGTTCGATCGAGATCGCAGGCGACACGTTCGAGGAAGGTCGCATGATGGTGTTCCGTCCGGGTGATCGTCTGTCGGTCAAGGCCGGCCCCCTCGGGGCGCGGCTGATGTTGCTGGGTGGCGCGACGTTGGGCGAAGACCGCTATATCTGGTGGAACTTCGTATCCTCCTCGAAAGAAAAGATCGAAAACGCCACCCGTGAATGGAAGTCTGCGGACTGGGCAAATGGTGCTTTCCATCTGCCGCCGGGCGATGATCAGGAGTTCATTCCAATCTCGGAAGAGCTGGAGCGCACCCGGCCAAGACTTGCGCGCTGACCAAACGTCAGGGGGCCTTGCCCGAGAGCCTGATACCGGCAATCCTCCCCTTTAGGGGAGGGACGCCATGAAAATAGTTATCGCGGGTGCGGGCAGCATCGGGTGTTATTGCGGGGCATTGCTGGCCGATGTCGGCCACGACGTGACCCTGCTGGGTCGTTCCCGCATTCTGGACCCGATCCGCGCGCAAGGTTTGACTGTTACCGATTTCTCCGGCCTGCGCTGTCACGTTGACGCCGAGCAGTTGACGTTGACCGAAGATCCCGAGTGCCTGCAGGATGCAGAGCTGGTGATCGTAACCGTAAAGGCTGCGGCCACGGCCGACATGGCGAGTCAAATCGCACGGCTTGTCCCGGCATCCGCGCCCATTTTGTCGTGGCAAAACGGGATGGAGAATGCCCGAACGCTCCGCACTGCTTTGCCGGATCGCGATGTACGGGCCGGGATGGTGCCCTTTAACGTCGTGCCGTCCGAACCGGCTGGTTTTCATCGTGCGACGTCTGGCGATATCGTGATCCAGTCTGGCCCCGGCGGATTGGGGCAAACGCTCAGTTCCCCTGATCTACCGGTGATCGAGAACGACGATATTGAGGCTGTCCAGTGGGGTAAGCTGGTTATCAACCTGAACAACGCGCTGAATGCGTTGTCGGGTTTGTCGTTGAAAGATCAATTGATGGATCGGGAATGGCGCCGTCTCATGGCCGACCAGATGGAAGAAGCTTTGGCCGTACTTCGGGCTGCCGGTCATACGGTTGCGTCGACGACCCCATTACCTGCGTGGATGACGCCCCACATCCTGCGCTTGCCGACACCTCTGTTCACCCGGATCGCCGCGCGGATGTTGACCATCGATCCCAGTGCGCGAACGTCAATGGCTTACGATCTGATGGCAGGGCGACCGACGGAAATCGACAGTTTGCAGGGTGAAGTCATTCGTCTGGGTAAACAATGCGGGCGGTCGACGCCGATCTGCGCGAGAGTCCGGACGCTTGTCGTGCAAAAACCCGACAAGAGTCTGCGTCCGGATCAAATCATTCCCTGAACAAAGCGAAATCTCGAAACTTCGACCTTGCTAATCCGCTCAGGTGAACGCCGTCAGCATCCAGAAGATCGCAGCCGACATGAATGCGGCCGCCGGAACCGTGATTACCCAGGCGGCGACGATCGTCATGAAATGTGACCGCCGGACCAGTTTGCGCCGCCGCTGCTCTTCCCGGGCCAGTTGTTGCTCGGGCGGGCGCTGGCGGTTGGTTCGGTCCCGCTGGCGATTCTGGTGCCACTCACGATAGAACCCGACGCCAAACACGGCACCAACGGCGATATGGGTCGAGCTGACCGGCAGTCCCAGCCAGCTCGCGATGATGACCGTAATCGCTGCGGACAGCGCGACGCAGAATGCGCGCATCGGATTCAGTTTGGTAATCTGGCTGCCCACCATCCGGATCAGTTTGGGTCCAAACAGGAACAGACCGAACGAGATACCAAAGGCTCCGATGACCATTACCCAGGTCGGGATCGAGACTTTTGTAGCAAAATCTCCGAACTCTGCCGCGTGCACGATCGCGGCCAGCGGGCCAACGGCGTTTGCAACGTCATTGGCGCCGTGCGCAAAGCTCAGGAATGCGGCCGAAATGACCAGAGGCAGGCCGAACAGCGTTTTCAGTGATTTTGTGCGGTTTTCCAGCCCTTCGGATTTGCGGCGAACCCATGGAACGGTCATGGACCAGACCAGCGCGCCCGAGGCCAGCCCGATCAGCAGGGCGAATTCCAGATCGACTTTTATGATCCGCTTTAGGCCTTTGACGGCCAGATAGGTGGCAAACGCGCCTGCCATCAAAGCCACTAGGATTGGCACCCAGCGACGGGCAGCTGCAATCTTGTCGTCCTGGTTTTGGATCTTTGCGTTGATCAGCGCCAGAAAGCCCGCTGCGATGACACCACCCAAAACCGGTGAAATCACCCAACTGGCGGCAATCGCGCTCATTGTGCCCCAGCTTACGGCGCTCAGGCCAGCAGCCGCGATACCGGCCCCCATTACACCGCCCACGACCGAGTGCGTGGTCGATACGGGCGCGCCGACCCAGGTGGCCAAGTTGACCCACATCGCCGATGAAATCAGCGCCGCCATCATCGCCCAGATGAACACGTTGTTGTTCTGGACTGATGCTGGATCGATGATGCCTTTGGAAATCGTCGAAACTACGTCTCCGCCCGCCAGTAAAGCACCGGCGCTTTCCGCGACGGCGGCGATAGCGATGGCCCCGCCCATCGTCAGGGCATTCGCCCCCACCGCAGGGCCCATGTTGTTGGCGACATCGTTCGCACCGATGTTGATCGCCATATAGGCCCCAAAACCGGCGGCCGCGATCACGATCAATCCGCCATCGGCCCGGCCGAACAGTACCGCAGCGGTCAGTCCGGCAAGTGCGATAAACGCCAGCGCAATCCCCGGAGCCAGCATCGGGCGCGCCAAGTGGACGTTCGCATGCTCAATGCGGGAAATTCGGTGCAGATCGCTGTCCAGCGCCTGCCAGCGGGCTTTTGGGTTTGTGTTCGACATCGGTTTTCTGAGGGTGGTTTGGTTTAGCCGGTGCGGTTAAAGGCTTGCCACAGGCGTTGCAACCAGCCTCACAGAAGTTTGTTGGAATTTGTTACAAATGCCGCAGCAGGGCGCTGAGTTCTGGTTCGTGCACCAGATTGGCCGCCTCTTTCGGAGGAAACCATTTGCGCTGGCGCTGACCAGCCTCGGGGTAGTCATCTGCCAAGCCTTCGATTTCTATGCGGAAAACGCTCGTGCAGACCGGAACTGCCGACCCATCATCCAACCTTTTGTCATACGTGAAGTGACCAACCGAATCCCGATTCAGGTGCTTCACTCTTACGCCGGCCTCTTCCCACGCTTCCTGCATGGCGGCTTCGGCGCCGTCTTTACCGTCCATCGGCCAGCCCTTGGGAATAACCCAACGACCCGTATCGCGGCTGGTTATGAGCAGCACTTCTTCGCCATCTTCGGTGTCACGTACGCACAAAGCTGCGAACTGCACCCTGTGAGGGCGCAGGATGAACGGTCGGGCGACCTCTTCCCACATATTTCGCAGCCATGACGTCATGAGTACAAGCTGTGTCGTGCGCTTCCAGTTTTAAAGTGGCGCGTCTTAACAGTTTATTTCAGATGCATCAATGTATCTGCTGCGCGCCGAAAGTTTCCTAAGGGAGAATTAACGAGCCCGTCGTTTGGCACGCAGGGTCGGGTCAGCTTGGGTTGGGTCCTCGGGCCAGGGGTGTTTCGGGTACTGCGCGCGCATGTCCTTGCGGACATCCGCGTAAGAACCGGCCCAGAACCCCGGCAAATCGCGTGTGATCTGTATCGGGCGTTGCGCTGGCGACAGCAGCGTGATCTTCAACGCCTCGCCGCCGACAATCGGGTGACGGGTGACGCCGAACAGTTCCTGCAAACGCACTGAAATCTCTGGCACGGCACCACCGTAGTCAATCGGCACTTTGCGGCCCAGCGGGGTCTCGAATGAACCCGGCGCGCGGCGGTCCAACTCCTGCGTCTGGTTCCAGTCTAGCCGGGCGCGCAGAGCAGGCAGCAGGTCGAACTTCTTCCAGTCTTCAGCAGTGCGCTGGCCCGAAAGCATGGGCAGCAGCCAATCTTCAAGCGTCTCCATCAATGCGTGTATCGAGAAATCTGGCAGGTCGGCCCCTTCGGCCCGCACCAGTTCCACACGTGCGGCCAATCGCGCCGCAGCGCCGTCCAGACGCAGGCCCAGATCGCGCACTCCGTCCAGCATTGCGCAGGCTATGGCCTCATCAGGGGCGTCCTTCCAGATGCGGTCGTCCAGAGTAATCGCGCCAAAGCGTTCTTGACGCCGCGCAATGACTCGACGCTCGCGTTTTGACCAGTCGCAGGTCTCGACCCAATCGATCTGATCCGCAAACAGGTCTCGGATTTCGCGTTCCGAGATCTGCGCAGCCATTCGCACACGTGCTTCACGCGGGTTTCCGTCGGTGTCTGTGACCACCAGATACGGCGCGGCGGCGAGCGTGTCGTCGTTTGCCAGCACAACGCCCTTGCCGCCAGACAGTACATAGCGGGGAACGTCGCCCTTGCGGCGTTGCCCGATCCGGTCGGGGTAGGCCAGAGCGGCCATCGCGGCGGGACTCAGGTCAGTGGGGCCCCCCGGTTTTTTCAGTCTCTTGGTTTCGGCTTTGATCCGCTCTAGCGCGCCGGAATTGACCTGCCATACCCGGTTGCGTTGAAACGCACGCGGATCACGCAGCGCCTCAAGCCGCAGCAAAATATCCGCGGGGGCACCTTTCAGGGGATCGCGTTCGGCCATCAGCGCAGCCAACGTTGCGGCGCTTGTTCCGGCGGTTTCCAGCATGTGCCCCAGTCGGGGGTGCAGGGGCAATGCCGCCAAAGCTCGGCCATGGTCGGTAATCCGGCCTTTGGTATCCAAAGCTCCCAGCATTGTCAGCAAGCTACGGGCCTCGGCCATCGTGCTCTCAGGCGGTGGAGTCAGAAAGGCCAGATCGCCGGGTTCCGCGCCCCACAACGCCAATTCCAATGCCAGCCCTGTCAGGTCTGCGGCTTCGACCTCGGCTGGTGGGTAGGTGGCCAGCGCCCCTTCTTCGCCCTTGGACCACAGTCGGTAGCACACGCCCTCGGCGACTCGTCCCGCGCGGCCAGCGCGCTGGGTGGCTTCGGCGCGCGTCACCCTCTCTGTCACAAGTCGCGACATGCCAGAGCCCGGATCGAACCGTGCCCGCCGCGCCTGTCCCATATCGACCACCACCTGGATGTCGGGGATAGTCAGCGAGGTTTCGGCGATCGAAGTCGCCAGCACCACCTTGCGTCCGGTTTTCACCGGAGCAATTGCCGCGCGTTGCGCGGCGAAGGGCATTGCGCCGAATAGAGGGCGTACCGTGCAGTCACCTGGTAATCGGTTGGACAAAGCGGCCTTAGCCGTTCGGATCTCGCCCTCGCCGGGCAGGAAGACCAGCATTCCGCCTTTGGTTTCACGTTCGGCCTGTACCACCAGCTCGACGAGCGCATCCAGTCGTCGCGCCTGCGCTCTCAAGGGGCGGTCCAGCCAGCGGGTCTCGACCGGGTAACTGCGACCCTCGGATGCTACCAGCGGCGCGTCCATCAGTTTGCCAACCGGCTCGGCGTCCAATGTCGCGGACATGGCCAGCAGGATCAGGTCGTCACGCAGCGCGCCAGTGACTTCAAGGCACAATGCGAGCCCAAGATCGGCATTCAGAGACCGCTCGTGGAATTCATCGAAAATCACCGCGCCGACGCCCGGCAGGTCCGGTTCGGATTGCAGCATTCGTGTCAGAATGCCCTCGGTCACGACCTCGATGCGGGTTGCCTTGGAGACTTTCGCCTCTCCGCGAACGCGATACCCTACGGTCTCTCCGGCGCGCTGCCCCAGAGTTTCCGCCATCCGTTCGGCGGCTGCCCGAGCGGCAAGCCTGCGCGGCTCCAGCATGACAATCTTGCCGTCGCATAGCCCGGCGTCGAGCATGGCCAGAGGCACACGTGTCGTCTTGCCTGCACCCGGAGGAGCCTGCAGAACAGCCCGGCCATTGGCCTTCAGCGCGGCCAGCAGATCAGGAACAGCGTCGTCGATGGGCAGTCGTAAGGTCATTGGCGCTTTATCCGTCAACCGTCGGGCAAGGTCCAGTTCCGCTATTTGCGGAGGACGACTGCCGGGCCATAAATTGTTTGTGCGTCAACCCGTGTAGCACGCATCACATCGTCATGGGGCTCATAGGTTACCGATACCGGAAAACGGCTGCCGGTGCGCAGGTCGCCGGGCGGATAGCCTGCAAGCCGGGTAAAAGCGCCCACACAGCGAACTTTGCCGTTCTCATCGATCCGACGGGTAAGGGCGATTTCGGTCAGCCGTTCGCCGTCGAACAGTTTTTGCCGCATGGTGCAAAGCTCAGCCGGGTTCTGATCCCGCAAAACCATGAAAATACCGGTTAGCGGATCCACCGCGCCGCGTTGCTGTGCATCCGTCACGGCATAGTCACCGCGATCACTGATCTTGGGGCCACTGGCCCGTGCGATACCGTTCCTGTAGTCAAGCCTTACGCGAGATATCCGACGGCCCGTGTCCATGTCCTCGATGTATTGGACTGGGGAAAACCGCGCCCCTTTGCGGCGCCCCCGAGCCTCAAGCACAAAGCGTACGCGTTTGATTGCTCCGGCCAATCCGGTCGTCGAAAGCTGTCCTTCCACTGCATAGCGGGACGCGCTCAGGTCGGACACCAGAACCAATTCGCCCACCTTGACCCCCAGCGCCCGCAGGGCAAATCGGCTCTGCTCAGCCATGCCGATGGCAGGCAGGAAAGAGAGGATCATCAGCAACACATGGGCGCGAATTGTATGCATCGGGTACCTTTCCTCAAAGGTCCGGTCTGGACAAATCACCCGGCGGGGCGGCAAGTAGTCGTGCCGCAAAATATCGGGGTGGGAATGGAAATAGACAGCCTAGGTGACAAGATTTTGAACGGGGACCGGCGTGCGCTGGCCCGTGCAATCACTCTGGTCGAAAGTGGCCGCGCCGATCACCGGGCGCAGGCGTCCGATTTGCTGGCATATCTGGCCAAGTCGGGGCGTCAATCCTTGCGCATTGGCCTGTCAGGCACGCCGGGCGTGGGCAAATCCACCTTTATCGAAAGCTTTGGCATGATGCTGACCGGTCAAGGGCTGCGCGTGGCGGTTCTGGCTGTCGACCCAAGCTCGGCGCGTTCGGGAGGCTCGATTCTGGGCGACAAGACCCGGATGGAGCGCCTGAGCCGCGAGAAGAACGCCTTTATCCGTCCGTCGCCCAGCCAATCGCATCTGGGTGGTGTTGCCCGCCGCACGCGCGAAGCGATTGCCCTATGCGAGGCTGCCGCGTTTGATGTCGTGTTGATCGAAACCGTGGGCGTCGGGCAATCCGAAACCGTTGTTTCAGAAATGTCCGACCTGTTCCTGCTGTTGCTTGCACCTGCGGGCGGGGACGAGTTGCAAGGTGTGAAGCGTGGCATCATGGAAATGGCGGACATGATCCTAGTGAACAAGGCGGACGGCGACCTGAAGGCCACGGCCACACGCACATGTGCCGACTATGCCGGTGCCTTGCGCCTGCTGCGCAAACGCCCACAAGACCCCGAGGGTTTCCCCAAGGCAATGACCGTCTCGGCGGTCGAGGAACAAGGGCTCGAGAAGGCCTGGGAGGAAATGCAGGCCCTGACAGGCTGGCGACGTGAGAGCGGGCATTGGTCCGATAATCGAGCCGCTCAGGCACGGTTCTGGTTCGATCAGGAAGTACGGCACGCCCTGCTATCCCAATTGGACGCGCCGGCCGCGCGCGCCGAGATGGAACGTCTGGCCTCCGAGGTCGGTTCGGGGAACCTGAGCCCGACGTCAGCCGCAAGCCGAATGCTGCGCATCCTGGCAACAGACTAGGCGGCGGTGATTGCCTGAGGTGGTGGGAACGTCAAAAACATGTATTCTGGTCCGGAATACAGTTTTTTGATTGCGCCGATTTGGAGAGGGGGGGCTGTAGGTCCAAATTTGCGCGAACCGCAAGATGAGCGCACCGGAGGCCGCCGAACATGCCCGATATCAGAGGGACAAATGGTGCCGACAATATTGACGTCACGGGCAACCAAGGGACGCTGAACGGCTCGCCCGAGGGCTCGCCTATTGATGATATCCGCGGTCGCGGCGGCGACGATCAGATCAACGTGGTCAGCAGCACGATTTCCGGTGACGTTCGCGGCAACGGCGGAAATGACGACATCACGATTGTGAATGCCGAGATCGGCGGGCAGCTCAACGCCGGGCGCAATTCGGACACGGTCACAGTCTATGACGCGCTGATTGGCAACATCCGTCTGGGTCAGGGCAATGACACCCTTAACTTCATCCGCACCGAGGTCACCGGGGATGTCAGTGGCGGTTCCGGGCAGGACGCGCTCAACTTGCCAGTTGGAACAGTCGTCACCGACGCCAATTTCGGAACGTTCACTGTTGTCGACGGGGTATCATACTCACTTTCCAGCGGCACCTTCGAACTGCCCTCGGGGATTGTCACCACCTACAGCGGCTTTGAATCCGGGACCGGGTTTCTCTGTTTTACACGGGACACTCTTATCCGGACGCAACATGGATCAACCCGAATTCAGGATCTTCGGACCGGAGACCTGATCCCGACGCAGGGGAACGGATTGCAACCCATCCGCTGGATCGGACGCCGTGTGTTTATGGCCAGTGAGCTTGCAAACGACCCCAAACGGCGCCCCGTGCGTATCCTGGCCGGCGCGTTGGGCGGTGGTTTGCCGGATCGCGATCTGCTGGTCTCACGGCAACACAGGATGCTGGTACAGTCGAAAATCGCCAAGCGGATGTTCGGAGCCTCCGAGGTCCTGATTCCGGCGATCAAGCTGACCGCATTGCCGGGAATATTCGTCGATGAAACGGTCGACAATGTCGAATACTACCACCTGCTTTTTGATCGGCACGAGATTGTTTTTGCCGAAGATGCCCCGAGCGAAAGCCTGTTTACCGGACCCGAGGCGCTTAAGGCCCTCAGCCCCGAGGCGAGGTGTGAGATATTCGATATTTTTCCGGAGTTGGCAGATGTGAATCGCAATCCAAACCCGGCGCGCTTTATTCCAAAAGGACGTCAACAGGCACAACTGGTCGCCCGGCACCTCAAGAACAAAAAGCCGCTGGTGCGGGTCGGCTGAGCTGCGATATTCATCAGTGCGGAAAGGGCGGCTCGTCTCGCGCACTTCGATGTGCCGAACACCGGGTTGGCGGCCCAGTCGTTCAATTATCAGGGTGGACGAAGTGTGCGGCAAGACAGCGTTTTCGACGGAGATTGATTACGCACCTCACTCATGAATCCGGGGCGATCCCGCCGGAACGATTGGTACGTCAACTCTGAAACGACCGCACTTAAAGCCTGCCTTTCAAAATTGGCGCCGGATTTGGAACACGTATCGGCGACGGGTTTTTCAATGGGCGGATATGCCGGCCTGCGCCTCGCATGGGCGCTGAACCTAACGTTACTTGTTGCCGTTTCCCTCCCAGCTTTCAATTTGCGAAGATCATGTTCCGTTTGACTGGCGGTTCAAAAAATAGGCGAAAGAGTTCGATCCCGATCTCGGGGCGTTGTCGAGTTGTAGGCATTCTGTACAGGGCCTCAATCAGGTTGATCCGTTCAATTGGGCCGATTTGTTGAACGCGACGATGATCCAGGGGGGGGGCATTCCCGGCGATGGAAATCGCGAGGCTGTGTTTCGGAGGCCATTCGGCAACTTCAGTGATCCGGCAAAGTGGCCGATACGCCAGGTCGCAAAAGCTGCTGCACGGCAGCGACTATCACTTGAAAAGGGGCATCCGGCTACATCGGGCCGCGCGTCCGAAAAAACCTCGCTACTGGGAACGTTTTGGCTGTTCCAGCGGCAATTTCCGGGCGGCTGGGGCTGGAAGAACACGCATTGAAACGCGTTGCGGTCCAAAATAAAAACTTGGCGTCGTGAAAGCGTGGCATATGGCTTGACCCCGCCAGCGATTCCCACTACACGCATCCAACCAGTTTTCGGGCGCGACTTCGGGTTGCGCCCCTTGTGATTTGGCCGAAGGTGTAATACCTGGCCACCAGAAACAAAGGAAGAAACCATGTCGCGCCGTTGCGAACTGACCGGAAAAGGCCCGATGACTGGCAACAATGTCAGCCACGCCAAAAACAGAACTCGTCGTCGTTTTCTGCCTAACCTGAACGACGTTACACTGCAGTCGGAAACCCTGGGCCGTGGCGTCAAGCTGCGCATCTCGGCGGCTGCACTGCGTTCGGTGGACCACCGTGGTGGTCTGGACGCGTTCCTGGCCAAAGCCAAGGACGAAGAACTGTCCGACAACGCACTGAAAGTGAAAAAGGAAATCGCCAAGGCGCAAGCTTCGGCCTAATCCTGTTTTCCTGAAAGAATTTAAGCCCTGTACCACCCGGTGCAGGGCCTTTTTTGTTTGCTGGGTATCTGTTCTTAAAATGGAATTAAATTTTCGGTTTAGGTGATATTGTTCACATACAACTTGCGTCCGCCATCTTATGTTTAGTCATATTCATCTGGCGGAGTTAATTCTCATGTCTTTCAAGTCTTTCAACGCGTTCTCCCTGTTGGCCGCATTTTTCGGCAAGTCAGTTGGGACATGTCTACGGATGCAGCGTCAGGTGAATCGGCTGCACACCAGCCTGACCAAAGGGTCCGTCAAACGTCCGGAACCGGATCGCTGACACTGTCCTCCCAGCCCTGGGCTTCATGCGCATCTGATTGCGCTTGAAGCCCGCTTTGTCTCTGGCCTATATCGGGGGCAGGATGAAGCTTTTTCTGAATAGATTCCTGCCGGTTGTGCTATCGCTGCTCGTCATTCTGACGGGGCAGGGCGTTTCGGCATCGCGCGGAATGGATCGGGCCATCGGGCAGATGGTGCTTTGCACAGGCTCCGGACCGGTTGTGGTCTATATGGATGCCGAGGGGCAGCCAACTCAACCTCCTCATTTCTGCCCGGATTATGCGCTGACCCTGTTGGGGGCGGTAGCCGTCGCGGAACCAGTGCTGCCGATTGCACCCGAAAACGACCGTCCGGTACCTCGGCGCGAGGCGGACAATCTGATCGCTCTGCCGGTCCCGTCCAAGCCGGCCCGTGCGCCTCCAATAGATGTCTGAACCGTTTCCTTACCCTATCAGACACTTAATACAGGAGAGGTGCTATGTCCCTCACATCCAAACTTCTGGCTACCCTGGCCGCTGCAACACTTGCCACTGCTGCCTTTGCGCAGGATACGATCACCGTTGACGATGCCTATGCCCGGTCATCGGGCAAGACGGCCAAGGCGGGTGCGGCCTTCATGATGATTCAAAACACCGGGGATGCCGATGATCGGCTGATCGGTGTGGAATCGGAAGCTGCTGCACGGGTCGAGTTGCACACCCACATTGTCGACGATAATGGCGTGGCCAAGATGACCCACGTCGAGGAAGGGTTCGCCATTCCTGCCGGTGAGACCCACATGCTGAAACGCGGCGGTGACCACGTGATGTTCATGGGCCTGACGGCCCCGTTCGAGCAAGGCGGGATGGTTCCCGTGACGTTGATCTTTGAGAATGCCGGCGAGGTAGAGATCGAGGTTCCTGTCGATCTCGAGCGTCAGGATTCTGGCGGTCACGGCACGCATTCCAACTGAAGCGACGCCCGTCTTCGGGCCGTTTTGCAGCCGACATCCATGCGCCAGGCCGGGTTTTACCCGGCCTGTTGTCCTTGTGGGACTGAGATCAGCGATTGACTACCCGCATGGCCACGCGGTCATGGGCGTGTTTGAAGCGCATTGCCAGCCAGAGCATGACTGCGGAAAAGGCGAGTGCAGAGAAAGCGATTGCCCAACCGAGAGCCACCATGCCACTGCCGGGCCAGAACAAAAGCACAAGGCCGATCACAAGCGCAACGATTCCCGAGTTGCGCACTGTTGGGGCATCAGGGTGGTCCCCCGACATTTGCCGCCACGCCATCAAGGAGCCAATGCCGACGATCAATGCCCAGGCACCCAGCAGGAAAAACGCCAGGCGGGCAACGCCCTCGGGCCAGATCAGCAGAACCAGCCCGATCAATAGGGCGCCGACGCCGAAGCCTCCGATCAGCCCGCGCCGCCCAAAGCCCAGTAAGGTCAGGCCGCCGTCGAGAACCAGAAGAACCCCAACCAGCCGTAGCAACAACGCGATACTACCTGTCGGCCAGAACAGGGCGGCAATCCCCAGCGCACCGGCCAATATCCCGCGCAGAAGGAATGTCCACCAAAGATCGGTCAGCTGATTCCCAAGGGCATCACGACCATCAAGGGTACCATCGTCAAGAATTTCGCCTTGTTGGTTTTGGGGGTCTGTCATCTGGGTCTCCCAGCTTGTTACGCCTTTACTATAAACAGGAAATCCGGCCCGTGTCTGCGGATTTTGCCTTAGCGTTGGCCCAATAACCGGTCGACCCAGCGCGGAACGGTTTCGGTGGCAGGGCCCAGTATGACTTCGTCGAAACTCGACGCGCCGGTTGACGGGTCGAGATTCAGTTCAACTGTTCTGGCGCCGGACATCGCGGCTTCGTGTACGAAGGCCGCCGCAGGATAGACCTGACCTGAAGTGCCGATGGCCGCAAACAGACCAGCCCCGGCCAGATGGTCGTAAATGTTATCCATGTGGTAAGGCATCTCTCCGAACCAGACCACATCCGGTCGCGCCGTTGGGGCCGCGCAGGCGGGGCAGGGTTCCGCCACGGCCATTTCGGGTGGTGCGGTCCAACGATGGCCGCAGGCAGCGCAGAGCGCGCCTGCCAACGTGCCGTGCATGTGGATTACGTCCCTGGCACGACTGCTTTCGTGCAAGCTGTCGACGTTTTGGGTAACGATCACAACCTCGCCGGGCCAGTCACGTTGCAACCGCGCCAGCGCTTCGTGCGCTGCGTTGGGTTGCGCCTTGGCAGCTTGCACCCGGCGGGCGTTATAGAATTCGTGTACCAGCGCCGGATCGCGGGCGAACCCTTCGGGGGTGGCAACGTCTTCGATCCGGTGCTGGGCCCATAGGCCGCCTTCGTCGCGGAACGTGCCCAGCCCGCTTTCGGCGGAAATCCCGGCCCCTGTCAGAATGACGATCTTTTCCATCTCAGCCCTTCGCGTTACACCGTGGTTCATGACCCACCGTATCCTGTTCGTCTGTCTGGGCAATATCTGCCGTTCCCCCGCTGCCGAGGGCGTCTTTCGCGCCCGTGCGCCCAACTACATCACCGACAGTGCCGGAACCTCTGGCTGGCATATCGGTGAACCGCCCTACGGTCCGATGCAAAAGGCGGCGCGGGCGCGTGGGATTGACCTGGGTGATCTTCGGGCGCGGCAATTCGTGGCCGGGGATTTTGACCGGTTCGATCTGATCATTGGTATGGACGCCAACAATATTGCCGATATCGAGGATTTGCGGCCTGCGGGCAACGAAACCCCGGTTCGTCTACTGACGGATTTTGCGCCACAGGCTGGCGCTGACCACGTGCCCGACCCGTATTATACCCGCGATTTCGACGGTGCGCTGGATCTGATCGAGGTGGCGGTCGAGGGCGTTGTCGCGCATTTGCGCGGCTAGTTCATCAGCTTTAACCGGTTGTTCAGCCACGGTAATTGCGCCAGCGCCGGGTCGACGATCTGGCTACCCATCAGGCGACGCATCATACCCGCGACCTCTTGCGGGACCTGATCGGACCAGTCGGAGCGGGTGAACAGGGATATCGTCCGCGAGACGTCTCCGATCGGGGCGGGGTGCGCCTCAAGATCATCGTGGAAACGTGCGGCCCGCATATAACCCAACGGTGTTGTAATCGCCCAGCCGAGACCGCGCGCAGCCATTGCCATCAGCGCCAGGTGCGAGCCAATTTCGAAACGCTCTTCGAACTCCAACTGTTGCCGCGCCAGATGCGCCTCGATCTGGCGGCTGATCAATTGCTCGCGGGCATAGCGCAGGAAGGGCAGTTCCTGCATGGCGTTCTCAACCCCTTTGGGTGTAACCAGAATAAATGGGTCACGCACCAGCGGATACTCGACGACGCCCTCCAGCACTTCGCCGCTGTGGGCCGAGACCACCAGATGCAGGCGCTGAGCTTCTAGCTCGGCGAACAGATCAAGGCTGGGTAGGGTGATCAGTTTGAACTTGGACCGCGTCAGACTTTCTGCCAGCAGTGTCGCCAGGCGTGGGGTCAGGTCATTGTCGAAGTCGTCGATCAGGCCGATGGACAGGGTTGCAAGGTGACCCAGGTCCATCACAGTCAACTCGCTCTGGGCTATCTGCAACTCGGCCAGAATGGCCTCGGTTCGCGCCAGAAAGCTGCGCCCGGCTTGCGTCAGACGCATCGGGCGTCGTCCGTGGTCCACCAGATCGGTGCCCAGCGCATTTTCCAGATTGCGCAACTGTTGAGACACCGATGGCTGGCTGAGCCCCGTGATTTCGGCAGCCTGCGCCACCGAACCCGTCCGCGCCAGAGCCTCGAACACTTCGAGACCACGCAGGGTCAGCCCTTTCATAACCATTTGACATACCTTTCGCTGCGCCTTTTCTGGGGCGCAGCGTTGATCAGGTCAAGGATTGAGATCAGCTTAGCTGCAGATCGCCTGTGCCATTTGGCCGAAGTTCTGATATCGATCCCAAAGCGCATCGTCGCGCGCGGTTTTCGACATCTTGAGTTCTTGCGCCTGATGAGGGTCTTTGAACCACTTGGCGACCGTTTTCTGATCGCTGCGCGTCAGTGCTTGGTTGGCCACTTGCTGAATGCAACTGCACCGCGCCCGGGTTGCTGCCTGTCGTTCAGACGCCAGACATGCACGTTTAATTTGCGCGGCTTCAACTGTCTGCGGTGCAATCGTCGAAATCGACGCGGCACATAGTGCGATAAGGAGGAACTGTTTCATGCTCATGCCTCGTTTTTGCCTGCCCGGAGGGATCTGACGCCCCTCTCAGCTTGCGCGGGAGTATGAAACAAACAGTTCTCAGGATCAATGGCCAAGATGTTTCGCAACAATAGCACGGCCTCTTTGCGCCTCAGAGCGGGCCGAGCGGTTTCCGCCGTACCCGGGAGGTGCCGGGGGAGGTCGGGAAAGAACAACCCGTCTGGGTCCGTGCTTTTGTGCTGGGAGACGGCCAAAAGGCTCTCAGATGCGGCTCCGTTGGCGCGGATGACACTGTGGCGTTCAAGCAGGAAGTGGTGATAACAAGCTGTCTTTTGGTTTGACGGCGTGGCAATCCCGGCATCGACGAGGCTGATCGCGGGGATGAAGACTTCGGGAGTCGTAAAAAGTAGCTCAGCTAGCGGATGCTGGATCAAAATCCTGTGCTGTTGCGAAACCTTCAGCGGCGCGACCGCGGACAAAACACCTGTCGGGATCTCAACCAACCTGAAACGCCCTGCCGAAATGACATCCTGCGAGCCGGCCCATTGCACAGGTAGATAGCCGCTGTCCTGCGTCCAGACCAGATCGCCCGGTTGCAATGCCTCGATCGGAATGGCGCCTTTGTCGGTTTCTATCGAGGTCCCGCTGCTATAACAAATTGGGGTAACGTAATCGTCGACGGCAAAGCTGGGACCTTCCTGAGTGCCGACAACCGTTAGTGTAACGCCTGCCGGAGGAAACTCGCCCGGGCCACCGATAAAGGCGATTCCTTCGACGGTGGCATAGGATGGCGATGAATTGTTCACATTGAATGCAATCGCCTGCCACGTGTTCGTGCCATCTGTCAGGGTGATGCCATATTCGGCCTCCACCCGCGCGCCGTCTGAATAGGGGATGCCATCAATCGTCTGATCGCCGTCCAGCTGCTGATTTCCATCGTTATCGGAAAAGGTGGTGTCGTTGCCGCCATCCCGGATAAAGACTTCGGTGATATTGCGCGTGTCAATCTCGATGGTCTGTCCGATCAGGTGAACACCCGTACCCTGATTGATGCCATCCAGCCCTTGCGGAACTGAGATCGACAGCTGGCTTTCCCCCAGCACAAAGATGGAATAATTGGCCAAGGTTTACTCTGCTTTCTTGTTGGTGCGTCGGCCATTCAGCGCCATGATCCTACGCATTCGCTGATTTTAGGTAAATGCGACAGGGCAGAAAGACACCATCGCGGCCTTTTCTGCAACGCTTCACCGCTTGACGAGGCTTCATTCTGCGGACATATCCCGTTCCATGACAGACCTCGCTCATATCCGCAATTTCTCCATTGTCGCGCATATCGACCATGGCAAATCCACCCTTGCTGACCGGCTCATCCAAGAGACCGGAACGGTTAAGGATCGCGACATGAAGGAACAGTTGCTCGACAGCATGGATATCGAGCGTGAACGCGGCATCACCATCAAGGCCAACACGGTTCGCATCGACTATACCGCCGATAACGGCGAGAAATATGTGCTGAACCTGATCGACACCCCGGGCCACGTGGACTTCGCCTATGAGGTCAGCCGCTCCATGCGTGCGGTCGAAGGCTCGCTGCTGGTTGTGGACTCGACCCAGGGGGTCGAGGCGCAAACGCTGGCCAACGTGTATCAGGCCATCGACGCCGATCATGAGATCGTGCCGGTGCTGAACAAGATCGACCTGCCCGCGTCCGATTGTGACCGCGTGGCCGAACAGATCGAGGATGTGATCGGCATCGACGCGACCGACGCCATTCAGGTCAGCGCCAAAACAGGGCAGGGCATCCACGAAACGCTGGAAGCCATCGTAAAACTACTTCCCGCACCAAAGGGTACTCTGGACGCGCCGCTCAAGGCGATGCTGGTGGACTCGTGGTACGACGCCTATCTCGGTGTCATCGTTCTGGTTCGTATCATGGACGGCACGCTGAAAAAGGGCATGCGGGTCAAGTTCATGTCGAACGGCACCCTGCACCATGTCGACCGCGTCGGCGTATTCCGCCCTGAGATGCAGATGGTTGAGAGCCTCGGTCCCGGTGAGATCGGCTTCCTGACTGCCTCGATCAAACAGGTCCGCGACACCCGCGTCGGTGATACCATCACCAATGACCGCAACGGTACCGAGGTCGCTCTGCCGGGCTTCAAACCCGCGCAGCCTGTGGTGTTCTGCGGCCTTTTCCCTGTCGACAGCGCCGAATTCGAAGACCTGCGCGACGCGATCGAGAAACTGGCGCTGAACGACGCCTCATTCTCCTACGAAATGGAAACCTCGGCCGCGCTGGGCTTTGGCTTCCGCTGCGGCTTCCTTGGCCTGTTGCACCTCGAGGTCATCCGCGACCGTATCGAACGCGAATACGATATCGAGCTCATCACCACCGCGCCGTCGGTGATCTATCACGTCTACATGAAAGACGGCGAGATGATCGAGCTGCACAACCCGGCCGACATGCCCGATCCGTCCAAGGTTGATCACATCGAAGAGCCGCGCATCAAGGCGACCATTCTGGTGCCCGACGAATACCTTGGCGATGTGCTGAAACTCTGCCAGGACCGTCGCGGCATCCAGCTGGACCTGACCTATGCGGGCAGCCGCGCCATGGTCGTCTATGACCTGCCGCTGAACGAGGTCGTGTTTGACTTCTACGACCGCCTGAAATCGGTGACCAAGGGCTATGCCAGCTTCGACTACCAGATGACCGGCTATACTGAGGATAATCTGGTCAAGATGTCGGTGCTGGTGAATGACGAGCCCGTCGATGCGCTGTCCACCATGGTTCACCGCGACCGGGCCGAGATGCGGGGCCGGGCGATGTGCGAAAAGCTCAAGGACCTGATCCCGCGCCACATGTTCAAAATCCCGATCCAGGCCGCCATCGGCGGCAAGGTCATCGCGCGCGAGACCCTCTCGGCCCTGCGCAAGGACGTGACCGCGAAATGTTACGGAGGCGACGCCACGCGGAAACGCAAACTGCTGGACAAGCAGAAGGCGGGTAAGAAAAAGATGCGCCAGTTCGGGAAGGTGGATATCCCGCAGGAGGCGTTTATTTCAGCGTTGAAGATGGACAGCTAAGGCTGTCCGTTCTCTCCTTTCTTTGTTGACGCATACTAGGTTGCCTCTGGGTCAGCCTCCGATTGCCCGAGGTCGGCAAGCGCATTCCAGACCACCTCTGGAATATCCCAATTCGCCCATTCTATTGTCTGCCGAACGTGTTGTGGCCAAGTGACTCCACACACCGTTGAGGTAATGTTCTCGTCCCTAAGTGAAAACTGCAGCGCCAGCGCGCCCATCGGGACGTCGTGGCGAGCACAGATTTTCTCAATCTCACGCACCGGGGCAAGCGTTTCGTCTGTTGCCGGCCGGTAGACGTAGAAGTGATGCAGCGCACTGCCCTTTGCCAGAACGCCCCCTGCGTAGGGCGCGGCATTTAGAACCGAGACCCCTTTTGATTTGGCCAGTTGAATCAATGGTGCTGCGTTGACGTTCACAAGTGTATGCCGGTTATGCGTCATCACAACGTCGAAGTCTCGGTCGCGGAGCATAGGCATGAGAACATCCAGCTTTCCGCCTGCCAGTCCGACGGCGGTTGCCAAACCTTCCTCTTTCATCCGGAACAACTCGTCTAGCGCGCCTCCGTCGCGTGTAATCTCGTACACGTCGCCAGCATATTCCGGATCATGTAGGTGGAGGATGTCCACGCGGTCTACGCCAAGCGCTTTAAAACTTTGCTCAAGGGATCGCCGGGCCTGAGAGGCATCGAAAACGCTGGTTTCCATGTTGCGGTCGATTTTCGTAGAAAGTACTCGACCTTCGGGCCAACCGCCCAGCTCGCGAATGACATCCCCAATACGTTCTTCGCTACGCCCAAGTGCATAGCCGCGGGCGGTATCAATAAAGCCGCCAGGCTGAGCCAGGATTGTCCGCAAGGTCTCGCGCGCGCGTTCTTCATCAACCTCGTACCCGTAGATTTGCGGGATGCTGCCAATACCCGTCGAGCCAAAACCGATATGCGGAACTCGAATTCCCGGTTTGCCAATTTCCTGACTGTCCATGATAACCCCCCCCTCTTTTAACATTGGAATTTTTGAATATTAAGCGGGGTGAACCATGGACGCAAATCCGCGGGAGATTCTTCCAATGGATAATCCAATAAGGCTGAGATTGGCGTTTGTTTGGCATTTGTAAGCTTGCCAATGCTCTTGTGGGGTGAGGTCAGGGGCGCAGTTTAGACGCTCACATCGCGATGTGTTATTGTGACCACGGGGAGCCGCGTTCAAGCGGATTCAATGATTGTTCAAACGCTTGCAACGCCCGAACCTCAGAAAAGAGAGGGTATTATGCACAAGTTCTTTCAAGCGACCGCCGTCACAGCCTTAGCCATCGGTCTGTTTGCTGCCTCGGCCCAGTCGGAAACGTATGACGCAGCGGGCAAGGGTATGGGGGTGAATTCGAACAAGGTCATCGAAATTTCGGACGGCCACGCCGTGGTGAACACGCAGACCGCATATGACAGTTTCGAAGTTGCCGCCGGTCATCCACTGGAAGGGGCAAGCGGGGCATGTTTCGGTGCGCTTTTGATCAATGGGGCCGGGATCTCGGGCACCGGCAACTGCGTGTTCGACACCGCAGCGGGGGAGAAGGCAGTTATGACCTGGACGGCCACGGGATTTGGTTCAGACGGTGCCCTGACCGGCGACTGGACCGTGTCCGGAGGCTCGGGTGGATGGGCCAGCGCAACGGGGGGCGGAACCTTTTCCTCGCTGACCGATCCCGATACCATGAAATTCGTAAACACGATCAGTGGAAACATCACTGTCGAATAATTGTGTTTAACAGCGATGTGTTAGGGCAGGGGCGCGCGGTTTTGCGTGCCCCTGAACGCGTCGAGTGTCTGATCGTTGAGTTAACTCATTGTGAAGTTTCCCTTAGGTAAGTTGTATCCTGTGCGCTCCCTCCCAATCTGATCAGCAGGCCAGCAACGGCCATGAACTCGGAGGAGAGCCCATGACCAGATTTTTGACTGCCGGAGCAGCCGCTCTGGCCACGACCCTCACCCTTGGAACGGCCGCATTGGCCGACAATACCCCGGACCTGCGCGGCACGTGGTTAGGGTCTTACACGACCGTATCGCCCAGCCTTGGACAACGGGGTGACGAACCTCGATTCAATCAGGCGGAATGGATGCTGGATGTCCAGATTCAGGAAGACAATGTCTTCTGGGGGCCCAGCAAGTGGCGCCGGGATGGCGACACCGATTGGAATGAAAACGAGGCCACAGGAACCATTAGCCTGGATGGGTCGGGTTCGATTGGCATCGTTGAGACTTCACCGCTGGTGATTGGCGCGAATGCGTTGATCGATGCGCGGTACGAAGACGGCAAAATCTATGCCGATTTCCGTAGCCTGCGGAACGGAACGACTTACAGCACCGTTCTGGAACGACAGGTGAACTGAAGTGTTTCCGGCCCGACCGGCTGTAGGGGGTACTGGCTGCACTGTGTGGCGGCGCTTAAATGGTAATCCCGGTCGGGTCGGAACGCTTCTCAAAAAAACGGAACCAGCGTCTCCACAGGGAGGAGACGGGTCGGACGGCAACGTGACTGCTTGCGATGGGATCCAGACTGCTTTGTGTCGGAATGCGGCGTTCCTCGGTGCGATGCGTCTGGATCTCGCGATCCTTCAGCTCACTTCGATTGTAGTGTGTTACCGTCCGGCCGCGGTCTTCGCATCCTGCGAATGCTGTTAATTCGGCTTTGTTAGCCGCCTGACACCAAGTATCAAATCCAAAATCTGGTGACGTTGTCCAAGGGTGCGCGTTTTTCCACATCGGCGGGTCGAAGGAAAGGCGTCACAAGTCGACGAATCTGTGCTTGTGCGATTCGACAGATTGGGCCTTTGGCAGTGTTCAAATCCAGCACACCGCACCGAATGGGCGGCGTGGCGGTCTTCGCAGGTGCAGAAAGAGCCGAAAAGTGGGCGATCGCCTCGCGTTTGGTCTTTTCCATCTACAAGACTGCGCGGTGTTTCGATTTCCGGAGTTATCCACAAATCTCTCCCGCCGGATATCAACATTTTATCCCCGTCTAATTTTTATGCTGCAGTGCTATTTTCTTGCCGGACTATGACCCGGATGTAACAGTTTGATTACCGCAACGGTTCTTAGGAACTTGGGTGGTACGCAAAGGCCAAGGGGGTCAGCGCAGTAAAGGTAGATCTTAGGATTTTCGTTTATGTGCAAAGGCTTACCGGTGGATGGTCAGCTGATTTGGGTGTCTGACCCCGATCAGGTGAACAGACTCTCAGAAGGTCAATGCGTGTTGTGAGGCACTTTAGGGTGTCGCTCAGCGGTCGTGGCCCGCATCAGGGCCAGGGCAACTGGATCGAGCGTCCCTCGGGCGCATCGACCCGGCAAGGCGTCAGGAGTGTCCGAGAGGATACGTGCAAAGACCGCGTCTGCGCACCTGACGCCTTTTCCTTTTTCTTCGGGCTTTTGGGCTCAATCAGGTTACCACTCTGCCCCCTCGTAAGACGGGAACGGGGTTCTTGTGCGTGCACAAGAACCCCGTGGTTGTGTCAGAAATGCATTACCGCGTCTATGCACCTGTACCAACAACTATACTGAATTTAGGCACAGTCATCAACCATATCTTGTGTATGATTGCGGCAACTCCGCAACATAATGAAAGGCTTTAGATGTTCTGCTGGACGTCTGTTGCAGCTTCCTGAATGGCGTCACCTGCATTTTCGATGTCTTTGCCTGCACCCTTCGCAGTCTCGCATGCGGCGAGAGAAAACAGGGCGAGTCCAACCAGAATTGCGCGGATCATCAATACCTCCATGTGTTTTTTCTGAAACTTGCGTAGCAGTTTTCTTATGCAGGAACCAGTATTTTGCCGCGCCTTTATTCTGGTTGGAATACGTCCGGACCGTGGCGGCGTCCGAGCCCCCCAGGCTCGAATGAACGAGAGGGTACGTCGGCTATTCGGTGGGGGGCCTCAAATGGGGGCTGAGCAGCAGGTCGCCCGCACGCAACGAAATGGTGCCGCACGAGGTAACACGATGCTGCGGAGCCGCAGACGATATGCACAGGCAAACCCGCGCGATCAGGAAGTACCCAAAAAGGCGGTGTCAGCTTTTTTCGTCGTTGCAGAACAACTCGTACACCACTTCCAGCATGCGACGTGGTCTGTCGTCCGCCAGTCGGTAATAAATCGCTTTGCCTTCGCGCCGGGGAATCACCAGCCCTTCCAGACGAAGGCGGGACAGTTGTTGTGAGACCGCTGCCTGACGGGCGGACAGCAGGTCTTCCAGTTCAGTCACAGATTTCTCGCCGGACACCAAATGGCAAAGGATCATCAGTCGGCCTTCGTGACTGATAGCTTTGAGGAAATTCGATGCGCGGGTCGCGTTTCCGGCCATCCGGTCGAAATCGTCAGATGTCATATTCTGTGATACCTGAGGCAAAGCCATTGGTGTATTCCTTTCGGGCCCTGTGTCGGGCGCGTGTTTTCTTTTCGAGTGGTCCGCAAAGGCGGTTCGCATTGCTACACGTTCTGGGCATGAATTTCCATATGCACGGATCAAAATGATGTGATGGGAAATGAGGAAGTTAGATTCTATCGCCTCAATCCGAGGTTTTGTTCTGTGCAGCTGCATGGCCTACTTAGGCACTTCGACCTCATTGGCCTGCGCGGGTTGAGCGCGATCTATCCTGCCCCCCTTGCAGCCCCCCCGTGGCGACACTAAGACTCGGGTAACGTTTCTTCGGGTAGTGTCCCGATCCACAGCAAAACAGGCAGGTTCTCATGTTCGATCCCGTTGATACCTATATGAATACGCTCGTTCCCATGGTCGTCGAACAGACCAGCCGGGGTGAGCGGGCATACGACATTTTCTCGCGCCTTCTGAAAGAGCGGATCATTTTCATCAACGGTCCGATCCACGATGGGATGAGCCATCTGGTCGTGGCGCAGTTGCTGCACCTGGAAGCGGAGAATCCGAGCAAAGAAATCTCGATCTACATCAACTCGCCTGGCGGCGTCGTGACCAGCGGTTTGTCGATTTACGATACAATGCAGTATATCAAGCCGAAATGTTCGACATTGGTAATCGGTCAAGCAGCCTCGATGGGATCGGTTCTGCTGGCTGGTGGTGAGAAGGGAATGCGCTTTTCGCTGCCCAACAGCCGGATCATGGTCCATCAGCCCAGCGGCGGATATCAGGGTCAGGCCAGCGACATTATGATTCACGCGGCCGAAACGCAGAAACTCAAGGATCGCCTGTATGACATTTACGTGCGTCATACCGGCCAGACGAAAAAGGCGGTTGAAAAAGCGCTGGATCGTGACAATTTCATGAGCCCGGAAGAAGCGAAAGAATGGGGTCATATCGACGAAATCGTCGAAAATCGCGCCAAAATGGATGGCGACGAGGCCTGAGAATAAGTCCCCACGTCTTGGGCGTGGGGAACATTTTTGAGATTGTAGCCGCCCCGGTGGTGGCCTAAGCTGCAATCACATGCGGCAATCGCGGCCCGACAGGGGCCGCAGGGATGAAGCCCGAAAGGTAGAACATGGCGACGAATTCAGGCGGTGACGGCAAAAACACGCTCTACTGCAGCTTCTGCGGCAAGAGCCAGCATGAGGTGCGCAAGCTGATCGCCGGCCCGACCGTTTTCATCTGCGATGAATGTGTCGAACTGTGTATGGACATCATCCGTGAAGAGACGAAGGCCAGCGGCTTGAAGTCCAGTGACGGTGTGCCTACGCCCAAAGATATTTGCGAAGTGCTGGATGACTACGTCATCGGTCAGGCCACCGCCAAGCGGGTCCTGTCGGTCGCGGTGCACAACCACTACAAGCGTCTGAACCACGCACAGAAGGCGGGCAGCGATATTGAACTGGCGAAGTCCAACATCCTGCTGATCGGTCCGACCGGTTGCGGCAAGACGCTGCTGGCGCAGACGCTGGCGCGGATTCTGGATGTGCCGTTCACCATGGCGGATGCGACCACACTGACCGAGGCCGGTTATGTGGGCGAGGATGTCGAGAACATCATCCTGAAACTTTTGCAGGCCAGCGAATACAATGTGGAACGCGCGCAGCGCGGCATCGTTTATATCGACGAGGTCGACAAGATCACGCGTAAGTCCGAGAACCCGTCGATCACACGTGACGTATCGGGCGAGGGTGTGCAGCAGGCGTTGTTGAAACTGATGGAAGGCACTGTCGCCAGCGTTCCGCCTCAGGGTGGTCGCAAGCACCCGCAGCAGGAATTCCTGCAGGTCGACACCACCAACATCCTGTTCATCTGTGGCGGAGCTTTTGCGGGTCTGGATAAGATCATCGCTCAGCGTGGAAAGGGCTCGGCCATGGGCTTTGGTGCCGATGTGCGTGACAATGATGAGCGTGGCGTGGGTGAGATCTTTAAGGACCTGGAACCCGAAGACTTGCTGAAATTCGGTCTGATCCCGGAATTCGTTGGCCGTTTGCCTGTCCTGGCGACGCTGGAGGATCTGGATGAGGATGCTTTGGTCACCATCCTGACCAAGCCCAAGAATGCTTTGGTCAAGCAGTACCAGCGCCTGTTCGAACTGGAAGACGCTGAGCTGGCCTTTACCGACGATGCGCTGAAATCGATTGCCAAGAAGGCTATCGAACGGAAAACCGGCGCGCGGGGTCTGCGTTCGATCCTCGAAGATATCCTGCTGGACACGATGTTCGAACTGCCGGGAATGAAAAACGTGACCGAGGTTGTGGTGAACGAAGAGGCAGTGTCGTCGGACAAGCAACCTCTGATCATTTACGCCGATGCGGCGGAATCAGCTTCGGCCGGTTAAAGCCAAACGGAAATCAAAAATACGGCGCGGCACTGACCGCGCCGTTTTCTTATGGGGGATAGCATGACGATCAAACGCATTTCGTCCGGCGGTGAATTTGAAGCTAAGATTGGTTATTGCCGCGCCGTTGTCGCCGGGGGCTGGGTCCACGTCGCCGGTACGGTTGGTCAGGGTGATGATGTCACCGAACAATGCCGATCAGCATTAAGCACAATCGAAAAGGCCTTGGCCGAAGCAGGTGCCAGCTTTGCCGATGTGGTGCGTGTAACCTATATGCTGCCGGATCGGTTCGAGTTTGAACCCTGCTGGCCGATCCTGCGTGAAACCTTCGGGGCCAACCCGCCGGTAACAACAATGATCGAATGCGGGTTGATCGACCCGAAATACCGGATCGAAATCGAAGTTACCGCCTTTCTGCCAGAATAAGGGGTGCGGTCCTTGTGACACTGGACCTTGGCGTGCCTTTGGTCCATATCTGCGTGTACAGAAATGCCGGAGGCAACCGATGGGAATCCTGAACAGTCTTTTGCGGGCCGTGACCTGGTGGAACGGAGCCACCCTGAACACGCAGATTTATACTGCCCGTAAGGGCATTAAGGTCGGCGAGGACGACGAAGGCAACGTGTTCTATCGCAATGCCGACGACAGCAAGCGCTGGGTGATTTTCAACGGCGAGGCCGAGGCAAGCCGGATTGACCCGGACTGGCACGGCTGGCTTCACCGCACCTGGGATGAGCCGCCGACGGACAAACCGCTAAAACATAAATCCTGGGAAAAAAAACATCAGGAAAACCTGACAGGCACCGCGCTGGCCTATGCGCCTGCGGGATCTCTGCGCCGCCCGGACCCGGTCGAGCGTACAGACTATGAAGCCTGGAGCCCGGAATAACACGAGGCGCGCAATGTCGACCTACAATGCAACCGAAGTTCTGGTCGGCGGGGCCGTTCTGGCTTGTGCGATCGCCTTCGGCGTCTATGCCAGTCAGTCTACCGGCCTTTCGCAAAGCAGCAATGGCTATGAACTGGGTGCCTCATTCCGATCCTTGGAAGGGGTGGGAGTGGGCACCGATGTGCGCCTTGCAGGCGTCAAGATTGGCACCGTAACGGGCGTTACCCTGAACCCCGAAACCTATCGCGCCGACACTACATTCACGATCTCAGATGGAATTCTGGTGCCTGATGACAGCGCGATTGTGATCTCATCCGAAGGGCTGCTGGGCGGCAACTTTGTCGAGGTTATGCCGGGCGGTTCGCCGTTCTATTTCGAAGCGGGTGATCAGGTCGAAGACACGCAGGGCGCGGTCAGTCTGATTTCCCTGCTGGTGAAATTCGTGGCCGGAGACGGAAGCGAATGAAGCGGCTTGCCATGATCGCAGCACTGCTGACCGCCACGGCGGCTACGGCCCAGCAAAAGGCCACGTCCGGTCCCGGCGCAATGCTGCGCGGGCTGGACAAGGTCAGCGGACAGACGGTCGACGTTGAAATGCAAAACGGCCAGACCCAAGCTATTTTTGGTTTGGATGTTGCATTGGGCGATTGCCGTTACCCAGCGGATAACCCGACCGGGGACGCCTTTGCGTACCTGACTATTTGGGAAGAAGGTAAGACGGATCAACTGTTTGACGGCTGGATGATTGCGACTTCACCGGCCCTTAACGCGCTGGACCATGCGCGTTACGACGTCTGGGTGATCCGTTGTATTACGCCTTCGGGCGACTGATTCACGTCTGCCGTAAAGTCTGCGCTGGCATCAAGTGCCTCTTCAAGTTCCTGCCGGTATTGCGTTCGGGGTATTTCGATTGCCCCCAACGAAGCAAGATGAGCGGTCAGAAATTGGGTGTCGAACAACCGAAACCCGGTTTGACGCAGGCGGTCCACCAGATAGGCCAATGCGATTTTTGAGGCATCCGTTCGGCGTGAAAACATGCTTTCTCCAAAAAACGCCCCACCCAACGCGACGCCGTAAACACCACCGACCAGGGCCTCTCCGTCCCAAATTTCCAATGAATGGGCGCGGCCAGTTTGGTGGAGTTGCTGGTACAATCCACGTAGCTCGGCGTTGATCCAGGTGTCGGCGCGATCAGCGCAGCCCTCGACCACCCCGGAAAAGTCGTGATTTATGGTAATGGCAAAGCCGCAATTTCGGATACGCCGCGCAAGGCTGCGCGAGATGTGGAAGCCATAAAGGGGAAAGACGCCGCGAAACTTGGGATCGACCCAGAACAGTTCAGGATCGTCGCGGTGCTCGGCCATCGGGAAGATGCCGATCGAATAGCCGTGCAGCAATAGTTCTGGGGTCAGGCTCATGCGGGGCACCATGGGACCAGAATGCCAACGCCCTCTGGTCCCAAAGATTTATTGGGCCATATTCGCCGCAAGCCAGTGTTCCAGCCAGTGGATGTTATAATCACCGCTGTGAATATCGGGCTCTTGTAGCAGCGCGTGGAACAGGGGCACGGTGGTATCGATGCCGTCCACGATCAGCTCTCCCAACGCACGATTCAAGCGGGCCAAAGCCTCATCCCGGTCGCGACCTTGAACGATCAGTTTGGCAATCAGCGAGTCGTAGTAGGGCGGAATCGAGTATCCGTCGTACAGTGCCGAATCCATCCGCACGCCCAGACCGCCGGGCGCGTGATATGCTGAAATCTTGCCCGGGCAGGGTGAGAAATTCGGCAGCTTTTCAGCATTGATCCGGACCTCGATGGCGTGGCCATTGATTACCAGATCGTCCTGACCGAACGACATCGGCTCGCCAGCGGCGACGCGAATTTGCTCGCGCACCAGATCGACGCCGAAAATACCTTCGGTCACCGGATGCTCTACCTGCAGGCGGGTGTTCATTTCGATGAAATAGAACTCGCCATTTTCGTACAGGAACTCGATCGTGCCCGCGCCGATATAGTTGATCTTGGCCACGGCGTCGGCGCAGATCTTACCGATCCTGGCGCGTTCCTCGGGGGTGATGCAGGGGCCGGGTGCCTCTTCGAATACCTTCTGGTGGCGGCGCTGCAGCGAGCAATCGCGCTCACCCAGATGAACCGCCTTGCCTTTGCCGTCGCCGAAGACCTGGATCTCAATGTGGCGCGGCGTGGTCAGGTACTTTTCGATATACACCTCGTCATTGCCAAAGGCGGCCTTGCCTTCGGCGCGCGCGGTCATGAAGGCGCTTTCCATCTCATCAGCGTTTTTCGCGACTTTCATACCGCGACCGCCGCCACCGGCAGTGGCTTTGATGATGACGGGATAGCCGAATTCCTCACCGATTTTCTTGGCCGTGGCCAGATCGGGGACACCGCCATCAGAACCCGGAACGCAAGGTACGCCCAGTTGTTTCATCGTATCTTTGGCGGTGATCTTGTCGCCCATAACACGGATGTGTTCAGCGGTGGGGCCGATGAAGGTGATGCCGTGATCTTCGACGATCTGCACGAATTCGGCATTCTCGGAAAGGAAGCCATAGCCGGGGTGGATCGCCTGCGCGCCGGTAATTTCACAGGCCGAAATGATCGCGGGCACGGACAGATAGCTTTGCGGGCTGGGCGGAGGGCCAATACAGACCGATTCGTCCGCCATACGCACATGCATCGCGTCGCTGTCGGCGGTGGAGTGCACGGCGACCGTCGCAATCCCCATCTCGCGCGCGGCGCGGATGACGCGCAGGGCGATCTCGCCTCGGTTGGCAATCAGGATCTTGTCGAACATGGGCCCGCCTTACTCAACGATGACCAGAGGGGTGCCGAATTCCACAGCGTCGCCGTCACCCACCAAAATGCGCTTGATGGTACCCGACTTGGGCGCGTGGATGTGGTTCATGGTTTTCATCGCCTCGACGATCAGCAGTGTGTCGCCTTCGGACACAGATGCCCCGACGCTGATGAACGCAGGCGCGCCCGGTTCGGGCTGCATGTAGACGGTGCCAACCATGGGCGAAGTAACGGCGCCGGGATGGCTGGCCGGGTCTTCCTGCGCGGCTGGAGCCTCGGCAGGGGCAGCGGCTGCGGCGACAGGGGCGGCCGCGAGTGCCGGTGCTGCGGCCGGAACGGCCACCTGAACCGGAGCGGGCGCAACCTGCGACATGCGGCTTACGCGCACGTTCAAGCTGTCTTCCTCGCCATATTCACGCTTGACCTGCAGTTCGGTCAGGTCGTTCTCGCGCAGCAATTCGGCCAGAGCCTTGATGAATGCCACATCCGCTTCGTGTTTGGTGTCTGTCATGAGTGTCCTCGACGGTTCCCCTTTGGCCCGTCTATTTCATGCGGGCTTTTGGTCTGATTACGCAGCGTTATAAGCCATGCGCCTTGTCATGAAAAGCGCGTCTCGGCTTGTCAGATAGGGGTTTTACCCAAGTTTTTGAGAGGGAAAGGCGTTTAGAGCGGCATTCCCGAGAGTTTTGCCACCAGTTCCGGTAGTTTACGTGCGCCAAACTTCTCCAGCAAGCGGGCGCGGTAGGCTTCGATTGTGCGATAGCTCAGCCCCAGTTCCACTCCGATTTCCTTAGCGGACATGCCCCGGCAGGACATTATGGCGACTTCGCGTTCACGAGCCGTCAGCTCGACGAGGGGGCGTTCCTCCGAGATGTCAGAAAAGCTCCAGATTCCATGGCGGAACGGGTCATCCGGGGTCAGGGATCGCCCGCGTGCCCGGCACCAGAACAGATCGCCGTTGCGTCTGCGCATAACACGCTCGTCGGTATAATACCCGGTGTCGCGCATCACTTGCAGGCTGCGGGCACCAATGCGTTCCCAATCTGCGACCGACGGGTAGAGGTGCAGCAGAGGCATATTGCGATACTCTGCTTCTTCGCCGCCAAAGGTGCGTGCGAATTGCAGATTGCAACGTCGGATGATGCGGTTTTCCAACTCGACCAATCCGATGGGGGCATATTCAAAAGCTGGATCGCTCATCTGGGTATCGTGCCGGGATTTCGGGGAAAATAGAAGGGGGCTGGTGCAATTTTGGTCGTGCGGCAGTCAATTGGGTGTTCGCGATGTCAGGTGAACTTGAGGGCACATTTGTGAAGCCTGTAAACAGACTATGAAAACTGGCTGTTAAGCGTTAGAAATCTATAGGGAGTTCTGAAAAGGTGGGGGTAACATGGGCGCGAGATCATGCGCGATACGCTGACGGGCAGCCGTATTCGTGAGCGACGCCAGATCGCGGGTCTGCGTCAGGCCGCGCTTGCGCGGCAGGTTGGAATTTCAGCGTCTTATCTGAACCTCATCGAACACAACCGCCGACGGATCGGGGGTAAGCTGCTGGTCGATATCGCCAATGCCTTAGCTGTTGAGCCTTCGCTGCTGACGCAGGGGATCGAGGCGACGCTGATCTCGGCATTGCGCGAAGCCGCAGCAGATGCCGTAGGGCAGAAGGCCGAGGTTGACGGGCTCGAGGAATTCGCAGGGCGGTTCCCGGGTTGGGCAGGTGTGCTTGCTCAGATGCACCGGCGAGTCGTGTCGCTGGAGCGCACTGTCGAAACTTTGTCGGACCGTTTGACCCACGACCCGCACCTGGCCGCGTCCATGCATGAGGTCCTGTCAACCGCTGCCGCGATTCGTTCAACGGCGGCGATTTTGGCCGAGACGCAGGAGATCGAGCCCGTATGGCAGGACCGTTTCCACCGCAACTTGCATCAGGATGCAGAGCGGCTGGCGGACAGCTCCAAGTCATTGGTGGCGTATCTGGACGATTCCGAATCTGCCGAAGACCGTCGCGGGGTGCCTAGCGAGGACGTTGAGGCGTTCTTCGATGCCAACGGCCACCATTTCCCTCGGATCGAGGAAGGTGGAACAAGCTCGGATATCGATCTGAGCAAACTGGAATCAACTGCAGCAAGAACTGTGACCAAGAGTTTTCTGGATGTCTACGCGGCCGATGCACGGGCGATGCCCTTGGCCGAAGTTCAGACTGCTCTGACCGAGGCTGAGCCAGACCCGTTACGGTTGGCAGCTCGGTTTTCGGTTGATGTTGCTACGGTGCTTCGGCGGTTGGCCGCGCTGCCCGAAGGATATCTGGGACGGCCAACAGGGCTGGTGGTTTGTGACGCGTCCGGAAGTATTCTGTTCAGCAAGCCCGTTCCGGGGTTCGCCATGCCCAGATTTGGCGAAGCATGCCCGCTGTGGCCGTTGTTTCAGGCGCTCAGCAGGCCATTGGTTCCGATCCGCAAACGTGTCGTGCAGCTGGGGCGAACCGCAGCCGAATTTGATTGCTACGCCTATGCCTGGCCTCAGGCGGTGTCCGCGTATGACGATGCGCCGGTTTACCAATCGGTCATGCTGGTTCGGGCGGTGGAAGAAGGGGGACAGGACGCGCAATTCGCCACAAGGGTTGGCCCAAGCTGTCGGGTCTGCCCCAATGGCGACTGCAAGTCGCGCCGAGAGCCGTCGATTCTGAGCGAAGGTTTTTGACAGTTTCCTGACAGAGCGCGTAAGCTGACGCCGACGGGTTCACGAACAGAACACGTCACGGGGAGGGATGGAACATATGAGCCGTAAGGTTCTGTTAATTGAGGACGAGCCCAACATCGCCGAAGCTATTCGTTTTTTGCTGACGCGCGAAGGTTGGCTGGTGGAAACGCATGCCGAAGGTTCGGATGCGATTCAGGTCATTCAGGGTGCGAACCCTGATCTGGTTATTCTGGATGTTATGCTGCCGGGGAAAAGCGGCATGGAGATTTTGCGTGATCTGCGCGAGATAGAAGACCTGCAGGGTTTGCCGGTTCTGATGCTGACGGCCCGAGGGCAATCGCGTGATCGGGAAATGGCTGAAAATGCTGGGGTCAGCCGCTTTATGACCAAACCCTTTTCCAATGCCGAAGTGCTGACGGCTGTGCGTGACCTGCATGCGCAGGCGACGCGGTCATGAGCCTGGGCGAAGATCGACAGCCCAAAGGGGCACGGCCTTCGCTTTTTCTTGAGCGTCACAGCTATCGCCGTCGCAGGTTGACGGATGCCGCGCGGCTGTTGCCAATTCTTGGGGCGGCTTTGATCGCGCTGCCGTTGCTATGGCCCAGTCAGAGTTCGACTGGTGACGGCGTGCCTTTGTCTTCGGCCATTCTGTACATTTTTTCCAGTTGGGCTTTGCTGATTGTGATCAGCCTGATCTTTGGCTTTGCCGCCAGACGCATGGCAGCAAATGACGATTCCGAGCCGGAGTCGGATCGATGGCCACGCTGAATGTTCTGATTCTCGTTTGCCTTGGCTATGTCGTACTGTTGTTCGGCGTGGCCTTTGCAGCCGACCGGATGGCGGCAGCTGGCAGGGGGGCTTGGCTGCGGTCTCCGTTGATCTACACACTATCGCTATCAATCTATTGCACCGCTTGGACGTTTTACGGCGCGGTCGGCAATGCGGCGCGGTCAGGGTTGGAGTTTGTCACGATTTACCTCGGGCCTACGCTGGTCATGCTCAGCTGGTGGTGGGGTCTGCGCAAGCTGGTGCGGGTCGGGCGCAGCCAGCGCGTGACCTCCATCGCTGACCTGATCTCATCGCGTTACGGCAAGTCCAATACGCTGGCGATCTGTGTGACGATTTTAGCTGTGTTGGGCGGGACGCCCTACATCGCACTGCAGTTGCAATCCATAACCCTGTCTTTTTCCATTTTTGCCGAGGCTGATCCATCCGGTTTGTACCGTGAAGGATCCAGCGTGTTCTGGGTGGCCGCCGGGCTCGCGGTGTTCGCGATTCTTTTTGGGACCCGAAATCTGGACGCGAACGAACGCCACCACGGGGTGGTAACGGCAATCGCACTGGAATCGGTCGTAAAACTCTTCGCTCTGCTCGCAGTCGGGATATTCGTCGTATGGGGTATCGCGGGTGGCGTCGGCCCGATGATGGATCGTATCGATGCGTCCGAGATCGGACAGTGGAACGTGGATGGCGGGCGCTGGACAACATTCATCTTTCTGTCTGCCGCTGCTTTCATCTGTTTGCCGCGCATGTTTCAGGTGATGGTAGTTGAGAACGCTGATGAAGGGCATCTGAGAACTGCGGCCTGGGCTTTTCCACTTTACCTGCTGCTGATGAGCCTGTTCGTCATTCCCATTGCCGTTGTAGGGCTGGATTTGATGCCGGAGGGGTCGAACCCGGACCTGTTTGTTCTGACCGTGCCCTTGTCACAGGGTAATGACTGGCTGGCGATGTTCTCATTTATCGGGGGGTTCTCTTCGGCAACCTCCATGGTCATCGTGACGGCGATGGCGCTGTCGACCATGGTGTCGAACCATCTGGTCATGCCAATCTGGCTGAGCACACAGGAAGGTTCCGGCTCGGTGTCCGGGGATGTGCGCAACGTCGTGCTGGTTGCGCGACGTGTATCCATCGCGGTCATCATGGCACTGGGCTTCTTCTATTACCGTTTGTCCGGCGGCGGCGCCGCTCTGGCATCAATCGGGCTGGTGGCCTTTGCGGGGATTGCCCAGATTCTGCCGGCGCTGGTGGGTGGCCTTTTCTGGCGCGGGGCTACGCGAACCGGCGCGCTGGTTGGGCTGACAGTTGGGTTCCTTCTGTGGATCTACACGCTGCTGCTGCCGGGGATGGGCGGCGCCCTAATGCCCGAAACGGTCCTGCAAAATGGGCCATTCGGTTGGAGTTGGTTGCGCCCTCAGGCCCTATTTGGGATCGACGGCATGGACCCGATGGTCCACACGGTCATGTGGTCGCTGACCCTGAACACATTTGCATTCTGCGCCGCTTCCCTGCTGAGCTTTCCCAGCCCGCTGGAACGACTGCAAGGCGCGCAATTCGTCAACGTTTACGACCACTCGGTCGCGCCGCGGGGCTGGACGGGGTCCGTGGCGCAAAGCGAAGACCTCATGATCATGACCCAGCGAATTCTGGGCGCGGGTCCGGCACAGGAATTTTTTCAGGCTGAGGCCAAGGCGCAGGGCGGCAGGGCAAGCCTGCCCGAGCCAACGCCGGGTTTTCTGGAACGTCTGGAGCGCGAGCTCAGCGGTTCGGTCGGGGCTGCGACGGCTCATGCGATGATCGGGCAGATCGTCGGCGGTTCATCGGTCTCGGTCGAGGATCTTTTGGCCGTGGCGGACGAGTCAGCGCAACTGTTGGAGTACTCCAGCCAGCTTGAAGTCAAATCCGCTGAACTTAGCCGCACCGCGAGGCAACTGCGCGAGGCCAACACCAAACTCACACAAATTTCCGAGCAAAAAGACAGCTTCCTCAGCCAGGTCAGCCATGAATTGCGTACGCCCATGACGTCGATCCGCGCGTTTTCTGAAATCATGCGCGACACCGATGGGCTGAGCACCGAGGAACAGACACGCTATGCTGCGATCATCCATGATGAGGCGTTGCGGCTGACGCGATTGCTGGACGATCTTCTGGACCTGAGTGTGCTGGAAAGCGGGCGGGTCAGCCTGAATGTGGGCGGGGATACGCTGTACTCGGTTCTGGATCGGGCAGTGTCCAGCGCGCTGGCCGGATCGCGACCGGCGTTAAAGGTTCAGCGGTCAAGATCGTCAGAGCGGATCCCACTGCACACCGACCTTGATCGGCTGGGGCAGGTTTTCATCAACCTGATTTCGAACGCACAGAAATACTGCGATGCGGATGACCCGGTCTTGACCATTTCAGCCCATGACGTTGGTGGGCAGGTCGTTATCGACTTTGCTGACAATGGTAGTGGCATCCCGCCCGAAGCGCAGTCGATGGTGTTCGAGAAATTTGCCCGCGTTGGCGTGGACAAGGCAGGCGGCGCCGGGTTGGGACTGGCGATCTGCCGAGAGATCATGCAGCGTCTGGGCGGCGAGATCAGTTACCTGCCCGGTCAGGGTGGCGCGGCGTTCCGCGTCCGCCTGCCATTGGCTTACCAGCAGGCCGCGCAATAAGGCGGCCATAAAGGCATTGGTAACCTGCGCCGGGTTAGACCGGAAAACAGATTCAGAAACTCACAGCGGTAACCGGAATGACGCAGTCTGTCAGCACAGCTTTGGCACGCAAACTTTCGGCGGGGCGGGAAGAGCAGGGTGAAAAACCGCGTTCCGTTCTGCGTGCGCTGCGACTGGCGTTTGCACGAACAGCCGGTGACCGTTTTCAGTTGCCGCTTTCGGTTATTGGCGCAAAGCAATCCAGCAGAGCACCGGGAGACCTTACCGAAACGGCGGGTGAAGACTGGCTGCTGCTTCAGTTTTGCAGCGGCGAGGGGATGTCCGCGGCCGTTTGCATGGACATGGGGGCCGCATCTGCAATCGTTCAGGTGCAAACAATCGGGGAGGTCATGTCTACCCCTCCAGTCGCGCGGGAGTACACGGATACCGATGCCGCTATGGTGGCCCCACTGGTGGAGGAAGCTCTTGTTCGGGCTGTTGGTCTGGTCGAAGCGGCGGCCGATCAGTCCAGCCTTTCGGGTTATGAATTCCGTTCGCGGCCTCCCGATCTGCGTAGCCTGACGCTGGCCATGGTCGAGGACGCATATCGCGTTTTTGAGCTAACGGTGGAACTGGGCGGGGGGCTTCGACAGGGTCAGATCTCGGTCATTCTTCCCGAACAGGCGGCAGATCAGGGCGCCGATGACACCAGGCCGGAGGAGGCGGGGCCGAATCTCGAACAGGTGTCCGGTGTTGTTCGAGCCCAGTTGAATACGGTAATCAGCCGGATGTCGCTACCATTGGCAACCCTTTCCGGGCTTGTGGTGGGCGACGTTCTGCCGCTGATCGGATCAAGGCTGGACCGGGCGGAGGTCCTGACAATTGATCGGACCCGCGTTGCTGAGGGACGATTGGGCCAATGTGGAGGGATGCGCGCAGTAAGATTAAACGAAAATGCCGCACGGTCGCTTGAGCATTCGGATTTGCCTCAGTTCCTCGAAGCAAGATCAAATGTAACACAGCGAGAAGTTTTGGACGAACCGGTTCCGGACAACGTCACCCAGGGCGTTGTGCCGATAGGCTCAGCGGCGATAAACGACATAGAGCACGGGTTGGGCTTTGAAAATCCGGATCAAATGGTCGCCGAAATTTCGCAATTGGCGGGTTTGACGGGGTTGGATGACGAGCTTGGTTAAACCTGATGAGCAGAAACCTTCAGCGTTCCATGTTCCGCAAGTGATCCAACGCTGGACGCAGGTTTTCCAAGGCGTATCCGGCTTTGGTTGTAGCCTCCAGAATGTCATCTGTACTCATACGGTCGCATTGGCCCAGCGCCCACACCACCGAACAGCGCGTGCCCGACGCGCAATAGGCCAGAACTGGCCCCGAGCAGCTTTCCGAGAGCTCTCGCTGCAAGGCCACGTTGCTGGGCGTCATGGTCTGATGCGTCAATTCCAGAACTTCGTATTCCATACCCGCTGCCCGCACGGCCTGACCGATCGCGTCCGACTGCATATCGTGGGGAACTTCGGCATTGGGGCGGTTGCAGATGACCTTAACGAAACCTGCTGCGGCGATGGCTGGGACGTCCTCGACCGTGATCTGGGGCGAGACGGCGTAGCGGGGGGTAATTGGTCGAATCTCCATGACAATTGCTTAGGCCGCGTTTGCGGTCCTGTCCAGTTGCGCGCCAAGGCCGGGGGCCGCAAACATTCCTGCGATCATGGCGACCAGAAACACCACGCCCCCGAAGCCGCCATAGGTTACGGATGCGATCGCGGGTCCAGGGCAAAGCCCCGCCAAGCCCCAACCCATGCCGAACATCACAGAACCCGCAACAAGGCGGCGATCCAGTTCGGGCGAACTCTTCTTTGGGAACTCTCCTCCGGTCAGGGGTGTACGGTGGGGCGTAAGCCTCCACGCGACGAACATTGGCAGGATCGCTCCACCCATAACGAAGGCCAGTGTAGGATCCCAGTTCCCGAAAACGTCCAGCCAGCCCTGAACTTTCGTGGTGTCTGTCATACCCGAAATCAAAAGTCCGGCACCGAACAGGGATCCGGCAAGCAAAGAAATGAAAACGCGCATCAAATCAGCCCCCAGACGTGACGCATAAGGGCAATGGTTACCCCACCTGCACCAATGTAGATCAGGGTTGCGACGATGCCCCGGATCGAAAACCGGGAAATCCCGCACACCCCGTGCCCCGAGGTGCACCCGTTGGCGATTCGCGTACCAGCGCCGACCAACAACCCGGCAACCACGATTACGACGAAATTGCTGGTCAGATGCGTTTCAGGTGCTGATGAGAATAAGGGTCGCAGTAGGACAGGCATGCCGATAACCCCGGCAATGAAGCAAAGCCGCTCAAGTGCTCGGTCGCTGCCATCAACCAACCCGCCCAGTATTCCGCTGGCGCCCATGATGCGGCCATTGCCCAAAAGGTAGACGGCGGCACCAAGCCCGATCAGCAAGCCGCCGACCAGCCCCCATATCCATTCCGTATGCATTCAGTATCCTTTGTCCGGTTGATCGGCGTGTGTCACAGCTTGTTGATAGGGATCTTCAAAAACACGTCACCCTCTTCATCCGCCGGAGGCATCTGACCCGCGCGCATATTAACCTGCAGAGAGGGCAGGATCAGGCGCGGCATCGGTAATGTCGCATCCCGCGCATCGCGCATTTCGACGAATTCTTCGATCGTCCGGCCTTGCCCAATATGGACGTTCAGGGCCTTTTGCTCACCGACCGTCGTTTCCCAGGCATATTCGTCGCGTCCCGGTGCTTTGTAGTCATGACCGACGAAGATCCGCGTTTGATCCGGCAAGGACAGGATTTTTTGGATCGACCCGAATAGCGTTTCTGACGACCCGCCCGGGAAGTCGCACCGCGCCGTTCCGAAATCGGGCATGAACAACGTGTCGCCAACAAAAGCCGCATCGCCGATCACATACGTCATGCAAGCGGGCGTATGGCCGGGCGTATGCAGCACGTCACCGCGCATCTGACCGACATGAAAGCTGTCGCCGTCGCGGAATAGGGCGTCGAACTGGCTGCCGTCGCGCTGGAACTCGGTGCCTTCGTTGAAAATCTTGCCGAAGGTTTCCTGGATGGTGACGATCTGGTCCCCGATGCCGATTTTCCCGCCTAGTTCCTGCTGCAGGTAGGGCGCGGCCGAAAGGTGATCGGCGTGGACATGGCTCTCCAAAATCCACTCGACCCGTAGTTCATTGTCCCGGACGTAGGCCACGATCTGATCTGCCGAACTGGTGTTCGTGCGGCCAGAGGCGTGATCGAAATCGAGAACGCTGTCGATGATGGCGCAGGCCGTACCTTCGGGTTCTTGTACGAGGTAGGAAACCGTAAAGGTCTCGGGGTCGAAAAAGGCTTTCACAATCGGTGTCATATGGCCCTCCGTCAGCGCGTCTTTATTCATATATTATTTTTCGAATGTGACGCAACCGACATTCTTTAATTTGATGCCTGTCAAGGCAACTTAATCTGAATCCGAGTAGAATTTAATCATTCTGCTTTAGGTTGCCAAAACAGCGCTGCGGGCAGGCGAGTTTCCGCGCGTTTGCCAGCTAAGATCGGCAGGTCTTAAAACGGTTACCTATATCAGTCACACTGACAGCAATTGGGAGGATGGATATGTCTACAATGAATTTGTATTCCGAAGCCGAACACTTAGAGCAAAAGCTGCAGAATGCCTGTCTGGAAACACGTCTTGCCCTGCAGCCCAGCGTGACCAATGTGATTGCTCGTATGCGTCAGCAAGGTGTGCATGTACCTTCGCGCCTGCGGCGGCTTGATGCGGCTTTGTGTGAAGACGTCATGGAAGCACATTTCGACAACATGCCGATCTGAGGCGCTGAATTAGCTGAAAGAAATTCCTAGAATAACCAGCATCAGGCCAATCACCGAAAGAAAAAGCGAAGCCAGATTCCACGGTAGAACGCTTTGAACAACGGCGCGCAATTCGTCATCCGAAAGGCCGGACTTGCGCGCCTTCATCACACGCAGGATACACCAGACCAGGCCCAGCAGGCCGGCGAGCGACAGGGCGGCACCGCCCCAGGTGATGAATTCGAACATAGTTCCCTACATTTTCCCGCAAATCTTCCTTGCGCTTAGCGGATCGGTTGTCTGCGCACAAGCCCGCCCGGGATTGGATGCTTGCAGCCCACGCAGTGGCAATGTATCCGGCTAACTGCCGTTGCTAATGCATCAGATCGCAGCCTTTTGGAGAGATGAATATGGAAGATGTGACCGAAGATCAGGCCGCCGCCAACTACCGTGTGACAGCAGGCGAGCTGCGTCAGTTTGTAGAGCGGATAGAACGGCTGGATGCCGAGAAAAAGGACCTGGCGGAACAGCAAAAAGAAGTAATGGCCGAAGCCAAGGCGCGCGGTTACGACACCAAGGTCATGCGCAAGGTCATTGCGCTGCGCAAGCGCGACAAGGACGATATCGCGGAAGAAGAAGCCGTGCTTGAAATGTATAAGGAAGCATTGGGCATGTGAGCTGCGCCGGGGTTGTGTTCAGGGCTTTAATACCCGTACCCCGGTCATCGCATCCAGCCTGATCAGGTCTTGCTCGTATAGCTCGAAGAACGCGTCGACGATCTCTTCGCTCCAGCCGGGCAAGTCCAGCTCTTCTTCCATTTTTTCCGGCTGGGCGTGGTCTTCCAATACCGCGGCAAGAGCGTCTCTTGTATCGGCCTTCGGTTGATCGGAGCTTGCATCCAGAATCGCCTTGACCTGCGCTTTTCCCTTATCGGTCAAAAGCGATATCAGCAGATCGTACTCATCCACAATTTGGGCGTTGTCCGGCAACCCACCGATGCTGCGCAGGATATCGCCCCAAATCAACGGAGTGTCTTCGTTAGCCCATAGCGTGATCTGCACGTCCGGAGCGAAGTCCCGGATATCTTCAATCATTCCGATCCAACTGAGATGGCTTAGATCATTGCTGCGGATGACGTTTTGGCGTTCCTCTTCGGTGAGGGACATAAGGTGTTTCGGGATAAAGCTGCCGGGGTTTCTGAGCGCCAGAAATAGTTCGATCTGGCAATCGTGAAATGCTTCCTCAAGAACCGACATTCGTTTTCCCGCGGAAGGATAGAACTGACCATCCGAAAGCAGTGTATCTTTCTCGCCGGCAAAGCCGTCGCTTGTGAAAATGGCGCGCTGCATTTCGGGATCGGTCGGCAGATTGCCTCGAATACCTTCAATCTCGTCCGGCATTGGAGGCCGGGTTCTCAGTGCTTCAAACGCTGGTTTGAATACCTGACGATATCGGCGAGGGCCAAAAAGCGCGACACTGTATTGTGCAAGCACGTCCCTATTAGTCTGCAACGACTTCAGCAGCCGCCCTTCGTCGGTAAACGCTGCGCCTGCGTGGATAGCAACCTGCATATTCGGTTCTTGTCCTTGCATTCTTGTGCCTGCCTGTCGAGTTACAGGCTGTGCTTGGGACAGTCAAATCACCCCCATGGCTGCAGGTGATTGATCGCATCACAAGGAAATTCGAAAATCCCTAAGTTAGGATGAAAATTGAGGCTTGCAGTCCGCTAAAAGAGACAGTAATCGACACTCAGCGCCCCTATAGCTCAGCTGGTAGAGCAACTGATTTGTAATCAGTAGGTCCGCGGTTCGAGTCCGTGTGGGGGCACCACGATATTCCATTCATTTCTGGCAAGCAGGTTGCAGTATCGCGCGCTTCTAAGTGCAGTTGATCGAGTTTTGGTTTGGGCGGTGACGCGTTGCGCAATCTTGGTGTGGTGCGCCGTTTGTCCAGTGCGCCAGCAAGCCTGGCAGATTCGCCCACGTGGAGACTCGGGCGAGGCTTGGTCAGCTTAGGCCAATGACGATACCAAATACATAGAGACTGGATGGTTCGGTTATCTTCTGGATGAACTCCACCCAATCTTCACTGTATATCCGTTCGAAATACTCGGGGTACTTCCACACCAGATTGTGAAAGGTGAAAGTTGTTAGAAGCACGCCCAGCGTGCTCGCGCTGGCAAACTCTTTCTGTTTGTCTTTGAGAAACAGCGATATGACGATCCCAGCCATGCTGGCCAGGCCTATGCCGATAAAGTCCTGCGTGTTGATTTGACGAGGGTCCGGTACACCCGCCATCTGAAGCTGAATGTAGCGGGTCAGGAATACGACCAGCACACCCAAAAGGAATGCACCGAGGAAAGATGCGGGATACGCGAGGCGTTTCCAGATGCTTTCGGTTCTGGGTGGCGGGGCTTTTCTGGCGGCTTCTTCTGCGCGTTGACTAATGCGCGCGACGCGATCCTGAAAGGACTTCTGCTCGGTACTCATAAGTAAACTCAATTGCTTTTGGGCTATGGCGCAGGGTTAAACCTTTGGTGGAAGTTAAGCAAGGCGCGCGCAACCCCGGCGCGTGGTTGGCCAAGTGTGGAACTGTCAAAACAGCAGCGATGAGGCCATATTGGGGGCGGCAGCAAGAGCGGCCATACCGCGCGGCTGGGATGTGAATTGACTGGAAGGAGCCAAAGAATTCGAAACCCGGAAATTCGTCCGTGAAACGCATTGTATTCAGGGCTTGATAGTCTTACTGAGTTTTTGAGGTCCCAACGCGACCCGGCACGCTGAGCGGGCGTGATGGAATGGTAGACATATCAGACTTAAAATCTGAAGGGCGTATGCCCGTGTGGGTTCGAGTCCCACCGCCCGCACCACAACTTTTCAGGTTGGAAATCCGAGTTGCGTGATCATCTTCCAGATATCCCGGTTGGCTTCTGAAAGCTGTTCGACCACGTTTTCGATTTCCTTCATCGCGTCCTCGTCAACCATATCTTGCCGACCGAGTTTGATATCCGTCTTCCGGTCGGCAATGCGCATCAATATGGTTTTGGGATTGCCGCTGTCCGGGTCAAAGGAATAGATACAGTGGTTGTATCTGTTTCTAATGCCGGAGAGTTTGCTGAGCCGCCGCGTATGATCCAGAATCGGATCGCGTATCTCCTCTGGGCGGCCTTCCATCTTTGCCAGCCGCTCAACCAGATCGATCCTGGCGCGACTAGTGTTCAGCGTCAGAAATATGATGACGGCAACATCCTTTTCAGTTTCGGTCAACCCGGCGATTAAGTGAATCAACAGACTTTCCGTGTTGGTCCACATATAGTTCAACCTGCCGACCATCAGGATGAGGCGGTCAAAGCGGGATTCAAAATTGTCAGTCAACGGGCAGATTTCGCGCCTCGTCCGGCGCGACCTCAAAAAAGAACTGTGCGGCCGCCGTTCGGTTGCTGACGCCGATCTTGCCCGCCACGTTATGCATATGGAGTTTGACGGTATGCTCGGTGATACCCAGGTTCGACGCAATAATCTTGTTGCTTTGACCTTTTGAGACCAGCTGCAAAACCTGCTTTTCCCGGCGTGTCAGCTTGGAATAGATGGGATGCAGATCGCCCGGCTTTGAAGCGGGTTCCCGAGGCTCATTCGAAGATATCTGCGGGTGCGCCACGCAATCCGCAAGAAAACAGGGCAGATAAAGCTCTTCATGCAGCAACAAACGTAATATGGATCTCCAAACGTCCGGGGCAACGTTCATCGGTAAATAGCCGATGTCACCAAATTGACCGCGGTCCCAGTTTTCGAAAGCCAAGCGGGCCACATCCTCCTTGCGATAGGCGAAAGCAAGGCAACCTGACCCAGCGCTTTCTGTATAGACTTGCGGTCTGGTCAAAAGATCATCCAGCAGCATCTGATCGACGACCACTATTTTTCCGGCCCCGACATCGGACCCGTTTAACGCCGGTAACGCGTCAATTGTTTCGATCCGGCGCGTAGACACGCCAAACTCGCTTTGAACACCGTTGATGGTTTGATCTGAATAGAAGAGTTCTTTACCTACAAAATTGATCGAGAATTCTTCGGGATTAGAAACGTTTGCGACAGCATTATCCTGAAACGGATTGCCCATTATTCCCCCCTTATTAACCCGCGCCGCGACAAAAAAACGGCGAAATTGTAACCAGCACTCGTAGAGCAGAATTCGAAGAAATTAACAGTATAGAGATACGACTATAGCGGAAAGTGCAAGATTCATCAATGATATGTCCAACCGCAAAAATCGGTTCTACTACTTTCGATTAGGTGAACCAGAACTCTTCCCGCATAAGTAGAAGTAATTGCAGGGATTCCTAAACTGGTGGTTTTAATTGCGGTCTGCAAGCTATAGATGCGGACATTTTTGATCACACAAGTTTTACGACAATGAAATCAAGGCGCTGGGCGTTCTAGTGCTTTAGGGTAGCTATTCATGATGTCCCCGGCCTGTAACCATGGGCCTGCTTCTATATCGAAGCTCTAATTCCTGATGTGTCGGCGAATCGCGCATTACAGCGAGCCATTTCCGCAGACACGGTGTCGGCTAAGCCGAGAAAGGAGGGTGGGACAAAATTCACTGAACGAAACCGCATCCACGCGCGTTTGTGCGTGTGAGTGTGTTGAAGAGTTTCAACCGCGCCAGTAGCCGTTTTGTAGATGAATGACGGTCCGTGCGCTTAATAAGTGGAAAAAATTATGTCACGCGAACGTAATAGCAATCAGAATAACGTTGTAGACGTAGAAGAAATTAACACCGGCGATGTTTCTATTCCGGTCGAAGCCGATGTTAAAGTTGAAGAAGCTCACATTGACGCTGATATGACCGAACAGGAGACCAAGGTCGAAAACGAACAGGATCAAGGTCAGGACCAAAAACAAGAACAGGGTCAGTCGACCAAGGTCGAAAACGAGCAAGGTCAGGACCAAGGTCAGGACCAAGGCCAGGATCAAGGTCAGGACCAAAAACAAGACCAGAGCCAGACCAACGGGAACAATGACAACTCAAACTGGGTCAATATCGATTTCGGTGAAGAAGGCATGCCGAGCGATGACGATGTCGTTGATATCGATGCCGATTATTCAAGTTTTGGTGACGTGATCACCGCCGGTGGCGATATTGACTACGATCCGGGCGATGACATGACTCTGAACATCGACATGAGCGGCACAACCACCGCAATGTCTGCGATCAACAGTCAGTATGCCAGCCTGAATGACGATGACACTCTTGAACATGCCGAAGTTAACAACAGCGGTAGTTTTAAGCAGGAGGGCGATGCCACGGGCGGCGATGCAAGCGCTGGTGACGGTATCTCTGCTGGCGCAGATGGCGGAAACTCCGGCAACGGTGGCGCGACCACTGCAGGTGACGCTTACGGCGAAACCTATGGCGGACACACAGCGGCCTTTGGCGGCATAAGCGGCGATGCTAACGGCGACGGCGCAGGCGGAGACGGTGGTGACTCTGGCGATGCTGTGAACTTCGGTCTGGGCGTCGGACATTCCAACGCTCAATCGGACGGTGACAGCACTGGTGGTGACGGTGGTTATGCCGACAGCACATCGGATGCCCACAACGAAGGCAGCTCGGAATCAGATGTAGATTCGGATGGCGGCGAAGGCGGTAACGCTGGATCCATTGGTCTGGGCCTTGGTTTCGGTTCGTCGAATGCTGACAATGACGGTGAATCGGCCGGTGGCAACAACGCGTCGAACGCTGACAACAACGTTGATGGCAGTGCCGACAATGAAGTCGATGCCGAAGACGCAAACGGTGGTAGCGGTCTCGCTGGTAACCTCGGTCTCGCTGCCAACGAGAGCGATAGCGATACGCAAGCCAATGACTCGACATCCGGTGGCAACATCGGACTGGGCCTAGCAGCAGGTCTGGCTGGCGCATCCGCGGACGGCACCGGTGGTAACGGTGACGGTGGCGACGGCGACAGCGGTGACGCAGATGGCGGTGATGGCGACAGCGGTGACGCAGATGCCGGTAACGGTCCTGGCGGCGACGGCGACGGCGGTGACGGCGGTGACGGCGATGGCGGTGACGGCGACAGCGGTGACGCAGATGCCGGTAACGGCCCTGGCGGCGACAGCGGTGACGCAGATGCCGGAAACGGCCCTGGCGGTGACGGCGGCGACGGTACTGGCGGCGACGGCACCGGCGGTGACGGCGGCGACGACGATGGCGGTGACGGCGGTGACGGCAAAGGCGCGCTCGGTGACGCTGGCAACGGTGGTGCCGGCGACGGTGGCGACGCTGACAGCGGCAACGGTGGTGCCGGCGACGGTGGCGACGCTGACAGCGGCAACGGCTCGGGCGGCGACGGCATGGGTGCTGCTGGTGACGGTGGCGACGGTGGTGCCGGCGACGGTGGCGACGCTGACAGCGGCAACGGCCAAGGTGGTTCCGGTGACAGCGGCAACGGCCCTGGTGGTGCCGGCATGGGTGCATCCGGTAACGGTGGTACCGCTGACGCTATCGGCGATGCTCAGGGTGTAGGTGATCAGGACGCTACGGGTCCGGCTATCGCTCAAGCTCCGGGTGACGTGAACGGCGAAGCCGACAACAACCAGGATGCAGAAGTCAATGCTGGTGACGGTGGAACCAACGACGCTGACGGCTATGCACAAACCGACGGTACTGGCACCGCGAATGCTGATGGTGTTGGTGGCGGCGGTGGTGCGCTGCAACAGGATGCGACATCCACAGGTACGGGTGCCGGATCTGCAGACGCCGAAAACAACGCGGGTGACGGTGGATTGTCCGAAGTCTTCTCAACCGCGGATACCGACGGTTCGGCAGACAGCATGGCGGAAGCCATTGCCGGATATGGCGGCGAGGCGACGTCCAACAATGACGCGACCTCGGCCGGTATGGGCAGCGCGACTGGCGCGGCAACTTCGGGCGTCGGTGGCGGCGGTGGTGCCGGTGCCGGATACGGCGGCAACACAGGCAGTGCCGCGGGCAATGCGACCGGTGGTGATACCTATGGTGCTGACGTCGATGGTGGCGATGCGTCTGGTGCATACTCGGGTGCTGGCGGAGCCGGTGGCAACGCTGGTTCGTGGGGCTCAGGCAACGGTGGCGACGGTATCGTCAACGGCGAGTCCTATGCTTCGGCAGCGGCCGTAGTCGACACATCGGCGTTCAACCAGTCGATCGTCATGGGTGCCAACGTACTTGGCAACTCGGTCGATACGACAATGGTTGGTGGTTCGATGACCGCGACCCACAACAGCGACGACACCGACGTGTAAGTCGCAGTCAGGGCCCGAATTACCGGGCCCCGACCTTCTGACAAAACTGCCGGGGCCGCAACAGGCGGCCTCGGCCCAACAAACCCAAAGCGGAAATTTCAGGCCGGGGCGGGGAAAAGGAAACCGATATGTCACTCGACAGTATTACAGAAACGATTGCGCATTTTGTTGGAACCTTTGAGCTGACCATTGAACAGGCCCGTCTGCGGGACCAATACGAAGAATTCACTGCGCTTCGGCGTAAAAACGAACTGGACGAACTCGAGGATCCAACAGCCATTCGGATAAAGGCAAATCTAAAACTCGATCCGGGTGAGTACGATCCGCTACCGTACAAACTCCTTCCTCCACCTCCGGAACTTCCTTTGCCGCCTGTGCCAGATGGCCCACTTGCGATGGCAGAGATTTATGTTGGACCAAATTTTGGCCCACAACCCTACATCCCGAGCGTCGAGTTCGGTGAAGCCCAGACAGCCGTGCTGGTTTTGGATCCGCAGGTTGCCCCGCTAATTATCGGCTCGGCCGTGACCTACACGTTCCAGACGATCATCATGAGCGACAACGATGTGATTGGCCACGGCGATTTCCGCAACATCGAAATCCAGATTGCGCAGGGCAAAGAGATGCTGGACACGGCGTTGTCGATGCACGCCGTTTCGAGCCCGTCCCTGAACATCGAAGATTACAAATCACTGGAATACCTTGAGGGGCTGGCCGACCAGATGCAGTCAGCGACTATTGTGCAGATCGAAGGTGTGGTCATCCACCAGTTCCACGGCGAAGACGCGATGGGCATTTTCGTGAACGGCGAAAAGGTCGATGAAATGCCGGATTGGAACGAGCTTCTGCCGGCGCACCATCAGGAGGAAGACGAGGAAGAAAGCGACGAACCGGATATGATGCCAGACGAATGGGATCGATCCGATGACGAAGAGTTTGGTGAAGGGCACGTTGTTATTGCCGGAGGAAATCTGGCGATCAACCAAGTTGCGATCACAGTTGCCTGGGTTGATGCGCCTGTTATCGCGGTGGGCGGAAAGTCCGTCAGCCTGACCGTCGTCAGCCAGGTCGCAGTTGTGTCCGATATCGATGAAGGCGGGCCGGGCGTCCAAAGCGACACCAATGTGATTCAAGCGTCCTACATTGGGACCGAAGCCAGTGAAGAATGGTGGCAAGACGGCAGTGTCGCAGAACCGGGTATTGATCCGATTGTCTCTGTTACCTGGATTCAAGGTGATCTTTGGGTCACAAACTTCATAAAACAGGTGATCGACGCCACGGATATCGACAAGATCAACACTGAAATCTCGGCCTCAACCAGCCTGTATGCGCTTGGTGACAACATACTGACCAACGTGACCAACATTGTTCAGTTGGGCAATTTTTACGATCTGATCATGATTGGCGGAAACATGATTTCGGTCGACCAGCTGCACCAGACCATTGTGCTGATGGATGATGATGTCTTTGATGGTGGAACACCGGATGAGGCTGATGACAATCTGGTCATGAACCAGGCCTCGTTGACAACCACTGGTGAAGACACATTCGAGGAGATGGACATTCCGCATGCAGAGGCCATGCCGCTGCAGCAAGTCGACCGCGAAGCATTTGAGGATGCGCTGACAAACAATCCTGAATATGCCGGAATGGAGTTGTTGCGTGTCCTGAAGATCGAAGGCGATCTAGTGCAGGTCAACGCGATAGAGCAAATTACTATTTTGCAGGATCAGGATGATCTCTCGGTTGATGGTGCCGTGGTTCAGGGGGCAGGAAATGCTTTGCTGAACTCCGCCAGCATCACCAAGGTTGGTGTTGACTCGACCGTGATGGCGGCCGGTGGTGAATACTCAGACCTTTTGTTGCATCAGGCGTCTTTGCTCGACCTTCCCGACGAGAATTTGGCTGCGGAAATTACCAATGAGGCCATTGCGATCATCATGGAAGAAACGGCAGCAACTGGCGAAAATGCGATCGCTCAGGCGCAGTCCAACCTTACTCCATCCGAGATGGCCGGCGGCGATGATGCGCTGCAGACCATGTTGGCGTGAATTACCTACCTGTTTTGGTCAATCCGTGTTAGCGTAATGACTGTGTTTGTTGCGAGTGCCCCGAAAGTTTAAAAATGTCGATTAATTTTTCGTCGCGTCGTTCTTCTGATGCCAGCCCGCTTGATATTAAGGGCGTTGGTACGCCTCCGCAGCCAAATGGCGAGGATGCTGTACCTAAATCAGCGAAGGCGCTCAGTTTGCGTCTCAATGAAGAAATGCGTGTTCCAGATTCTACAGATGGTCCGAAATTGACTGCAACGCGGGACGATCCCGTTGCAGCCAAGTCTGCGCCGCACGAGAAACAAGAATCCAAACCCAAATCGGAACCACCAAGCCGCGCCGCGTCTTCCCCCCGGCGCGAGCAGCCGCAGCCCGCCGAAGACAAGAACACACAGGGCCGTGGCGCTGGGGTGGCCGATGATGCCAAGGGTCCCGATCCTGATACCGCCAAGGAAACGACCGCGCGGATGTCCCCCGACTCGCGTTCGAATGGCGGTGAACGTATAGGTGCCACTATCGAGGCCAAGGCGAACGAGCCGATGCAGCTCCGAAAATCCGGCGGCGGTGACGGCAAAGGGCCACCCCAGACATTCCACAAGCGGACGCCGCCTGAAGATTTTCAGAACACCTTGCGCACGTCTCTGCGAGCGATTTGGCGCAACCTCGCGTTCATTTTGGTTCTGACCTGCGCAACGAATATTCTGATCCTGGCGATCCCGATTTATCTGTTTCAGATCAGTGACCGCGTGCTGACCAGCCGGTCGCTGGATACGCTGATCATGCTGACGACGATTGTTGCCGGGGCTGTGATCTTCCAGGCGGCTTTTGACGCCGTGCGTCGATTTATGTTGATGCGCACGGCAGTTGAAGTCGCCGCTCGACTGGGCGCGCCGGTATTGAGTGCCGCTGCCCATGCGTCGTTGCACGGAAACGGCCGTGAATACCAGACATTAGGTGACCTGCAGCAAGTGCGCGGGTTTTTGGTTTCTGGAACGTTGATTTCGTTCTTGGATGTACCATTCGCGCCTTTGTTCATCTTGATGATCTTCCTTGTACACCCGCAGTTGGGCTCGATCGTCATTGGAACTGCGCTATTGTTGATGCTGATTGCGCTGATCAACCAGAAAACGACCGCCAAACCATTTGCCGAGGCGAACCGAGCGCAGTCGATGGCGAACCAGCATCTGGACTCGATGGCGCGCAACAGCCAGATCATCAACGCGCTGGCGATGATCCCCGAGGCTGTTCGCATCTGGGGCCGGGACACGGCGCAATCCCTGACCTGGCAGGTGCGCGCGCAGGATCGGAACGTGATCTTTGCTGCCATCTCTCGGGCGGTGCGTCTGCTGACGCAGATTGCCATTCTGGGCTGGGGTGCGTATCTGGCGCTTCAGGGCGAGATTACCGGCGGGATGGTCATTGCCGCCTCGATCATCGCCGGACGGGCCTTTGCGCCCATCGAAGGTTCGATCGAAGGCTGGAATTCATTCCTGCTGACACGCGCTGCATTTGGACGGATCAGAAACCTTCTGTCCAACTCTGCCCTGCAATTTGAAAAACTGCGCCTGCCACGTCCCGAGGGGCGGATGGATGTTGAGCGTCTGCTTTACGTTCCGGGCGGCACCAAGCGGGTCGTTCTGAACGGGATCAGTTTTTCGCTGAACCCCGGAGAAACGCTTGCGGTCATCGGAAATTCCGGCGCCGGCAAGACAACGCTGGGAAAAACCCTGGTTGGGTCGATCCTGCCAACGTCAGGCAGCGTCCGGTTGGACCTGATGGATATTCGCAATTGGGATCCGCGTCAGTTTGGCGAAAGCATCGGTTACCTGCCGCAGGACGTTCAGCTGTTCCCCGGCACCATCAAAGACAATATTGGCCGTATGCGCGCTGATGCGACCGATGAACAGATCCACGATGCCGCCGTTCTGGCTGACGTGCACAATATGATCGCAACATTGCCTCAAGGGTATGAAACGGTGGTTGCGGCCGATGGCTCGCCGCTGTCGGGCGGGCAAAAGCAACGTATTGCTTTGGCGCGCGCCTTCTTCGGCAATCCGCGTATGGTCGTTCTGGACGAGCCAAACTCGAACCTGGATGTCGCGGGGGATCAGGCGCTGTCGCGCGCGATCGCCCAAGCCAAGGAAAACAAGATCACCGTCGTTGTGATTACCCAGAAACCAACTCTGTTGAGTGTTGTTGACAAAATCATGCTGCTGACAGATGGCCGCGTCGCGTTGTTCGGTCAGCGTGAACAAGTTCTGCAACAGTTGAATGCCTCGCGCGGCAACAGGCCCGGCATTCAGTCACAGCAGCAAGGGGGGCCAGCATGAACGAACTTGTACCCGTAAACAATGACCCCAACGATCCGACGGTCTGGTATGCCGAGGTTCCGCGTTCAATCCATCGCTTTGTCGTCATCGGTATCATTATGCTGGTCGTCTGTTTTGGCGGCTTTGGCCTCTGGTCATTCAGCGCACCTTTGGCTGCGGCGGTGATTGCCCAGGGCAGTTTCGTGGCAACCGGGCGCAACAAGATTGTGCAGCATCTGGAAGGCGGCATTATCGAGGATATCAAAGTCATCGAAGGCCAGTCTGTTGTTAAAGGGCAGGTGTTGATGACGCTCGACCAGACGTCGGCTGAGTCCAACGAACGCGAACTGTTTATCCGCAAAATTCGCCTTCAGGCCATGACCGAACGTTTGTCAGCTGAATACAACGAGAAGGACCGGCTGGAGTTTTCGCCGGACCTGATCGAAGCGTCGGATGACGTCGAAGTGATGACGATCCTTGACGGGCAAAAGATTAGTTTTGACGTGTCCCGCAAGACATTGCTGAACGATATCGCCCTACTGGAACGCAATATGGAAGCGCTGAAGATCCGCTCCAGTGGTTTTGAAGCGCAGTTGGAAAGTATGATCCGGCGCGCCGAAATCCTTCAGGAAGAATTCGACACCAAACAAGCCCTGTTCGAAAAAGGGCTGGTTCGGAAGGGTGACATCAACACGATCCGCCGGGTCCAGGCCGAGGCCGAGGGTCAGCAGGCGCGATTGACGGCTGAAACCGCCGAAATCAATCAGATGATTTTGAAATACGAAGAACAGATTACCCGTACCCGTTCCGCCTATCGCGAGGCTGCGCTGGATGAATTGGGCGTGATCGAAGCCGATCTGGAAAGTGTTCGGGAGAAGGCGCGGCAGGCCCGCAGCGTTCTGGATCGTGCAGTTGTCCGCGCTCCGGTGTCGGGAACTGTGGTGCGTCTGCACTATCACACAGCAGGCGGTGTTATCGAAACCGGTGAGCCCATCGCGGAAATTCTGCCATCGGACGCGCCTCTGATCATCGAGGCACAAGTTCCCCGGACAGAAATCGACAGCGTGGTGACGGGCCAGCAGGCGACAGTTCGACTGGTCGCGCTGAACCAACGTACCACGCCGGTGCTAAGCGGCGAGGTCTTCTATGTTTCAGCGGACGCGCTGGTCGAGGATTCAACAGGTGTCCCGCAAGAAGTCTATCTGGCCCGCATCTCGCTGGCGCCGGAAGAAATGGAACGTGTTCGTGGCTTCATCCCGACCCCGGGTATGCCTGCCGAGATCATGATCCAGACCGAGGAACGCACTTTTGCGGCCTATATCGCAAAGCCTGTGACAGACAGCATGTCACGCGCCTTCCGCGAGCACTGATCGCCCAATTGGGCGATCTGACTGCGCTTTCTCGTTATTGCGTGCTAGCATCTGGTGGAATTCACCAGAGGGGACGTTTCATGCCATTAACCGTTAGCCAAATGATGGAAGCAGCAAATGCTACTGTCGAACGGATTGATACAGACACAGCCAAGGATTTGATCGGGCAGGGCGCACTGCTGCTGGACGTCCGCGACGCTGTTGAATTGCAGCAAACCGGCCGGGCCAAAGGGGCGCACCACATCCCGCGTGGCATGCTGGAGTTCCGAGCTGATGATGCACTGCAGTCCCACGACCCGGAAATGCGAAAGGACCGCCCGATCGTGCTGTATTGCGCGGCCGGTGGACGGGCGGTGCTGGCCGGCAAATTGTTGAAAGATATGGGTTATGAGCAGGTCTACAACCTAGGCGGTCTGGGAGATTGGGCCAGTGGCGGTGGTGAGGTTATCTGATCATCAGATGTTTAGCGGTCGAATACTGACGCAGATCAATGCGTCTGATATTCCGATTGTGTAATGTGATTGTCGGGCTTCAAGAAAAAGGAAGACGGACAATGCTACGTTTGGCCGCCATACTGTACTCTCTGATCGCAACTGCCATGGCCGGATCGGCTGTCATCGCCGTGTTGTCCGCTGGACTGGTGTCAACGATTGCAATCATATCCGCAGCCGCGGCTGGTTGCGTGGCCGCATTGCCGGCGTCCTGGTTGGTGGCGAAACGATTGTACCAGAGCGAAGCCTGATCAGGCGTTCAGAAAGGTCCTGACCGCGGCCTCGAACTCGCGTGGTTTCTCTGCGTGCAGCCAATGGCCAGCGCCGGGGATTTTGGCAAAACGCGCTGAAGGAAACAGGGCGCGGATCGTATCGCGGTGCTGGGGCAATACGTAATCGGAAGCGCCCCCAGACAGGAACAGGGTTGGGCCATCCCAAGAGGCGCCCGTTTCGGGAAAGCCCATGATCTTCGGCATCTCGGCGGCGAGTGTGTCGAGGTTCAGAAGCCAGCGTTGCCCCTTGATGTCGAGGGATTGTGTAAAAAAGCTCTGAAGCGCTTTCTCGACGCCCAGCCCAGCCAGTTGTGCTTCGGCGTCCGAGCGTCTTTCGATTGTGGAAAAATCGACCGCACGCATAGCCTCAATGAACTGGATCTGGCTGTGTGAATAGGTGACAGGCGCAATGTCCGCCACCACCAGTTTGCGAACCAAATCGCCGTGGCTCAGGGCCAGCATCATAGCGGCCTTTCCGCCCATCGAGTGCCCGACAATGTCGGCTTTGCCGCCAAAATGCCGGATTACCTCGGCCAAATCGTCCGCCATATCGGGATAGCCGTGCTGGTCGGTCCAGTCGCTGTAGGCATGGTTGCGCATATCGACGGCCACAACCTGTCTTTCATCCGACAACCGACGGGCAATGACTCCCCAATTCCGGGCGGACCCATATAGCCCATGAGCAATCAATAAAGGAGGATTCGCGGTCGGCTCGCCGTGGATAATCGTGTTCAGCATGTTGGTGTGATACCTGCCGCAGTTTGAAACGACCAGCCCCCATTGTCGCCCCTGCGGTCAAAGGGTACATTCCGCGCGCAGGAGGCCGCGTCATGTCGCAGACTACAGATATCCAAAGCCAGATCGCGCAGACAGTTCAATTGCTGCGCGCAAAGCTGGGTGTGAAGGACAAAACGTTGACGGCCTCCGTTCGAAAGGCCAAGCGCCGTTTGCCGCGCCGTATCTACAAACAGGCGATGATGCTGGCTAGCGCTGAGCAGATGGCTGCCCATCCCAAGCTTCGTTTGGTGCTGGATACACCGAAATTGGTCCAGGCATCAGAAGAGGTTCAATCACATCTGAGCGGCATCAACCTTGCAGATCGCCGATGGGGTTGGTTCCTGAGCTTTCTGGGATCGCTGGCTTTAGGGTTTCTGGCGTTGGCCGTATTGGCGGTGGTCGTTCTGCGTTGGCGCGGTTTTATCTGACCGCGCTCACCTCTGTTCCAATGAAAAACGGCGCCCTAGGGGCGCCGTTCTGATCATTAGTTACTATGAATCTTACAGGTTCGGGTAGATTGGGAAACGGGCGCAGAGTTCGGCGACTTCGGCTTTGACCTTTGCTTCGACCGCGCCGTTGCCGTCTTCGC
>NZ_JBQFTP010000005.1:0-285555 GCF_056538705.1 Ruegeria sp. BF12
GCAACCCGCTATGACCGCTGTCCCAAAGTACTCCTTTCTGCCATCGCGCTCGCAGCAACCGTCATCTATTGGTTATGAATCCTGACCCTAGTGACAGTTCTGTGGGTCACGATGGCGATACAGCCTTGGCGTCGTCGACAATCGACGGGTACGAGTCTTATCTTCGCTGCTGGATCAACCCACAACTTGGCCCGATTTCACTTTGCGACATAGACAAAGCAAGAATGCGGGAATTTCGAAACTACTTGATTGCTAACTGTCCGAGCCGCAGCACCGCCAAGCACGCTCTAAACGTTGCGAAAGCTATCCTAGGATATGCGGTATTACTCGATGCCGTGTTCTCAAACCCTGCTCAGGGAGTGAAAATAAAATTAGACTGGAGCGAGCAAGAAGACATGAAAACTATTCGCATCCCCTCCGACCAAGAGATTGCGGATCTAGATGAAATGGCCCGTAGTCTCTACAGGTCCGATGACATCCGTATCGCGCGAACCTATCGCAGGTACTATCCGCTGTTTCTCATTCTTCGGATGACCGGCGTTAGAATTTCGCAATGCCTTGGATTGCAATGGAGCGATTTCGGTGTGGGCTTTTCGGCGGTTACTGTAAAACGAAAAGTCGATCGTGTACGCAAAAACAAATCACTGAAAGAACGAGTCGGTAAGACAAAAACAAGAAACGCCCGGCGCGCAATTCCTATTCCACAATCTGTTCGCCCAGCACTCGCCGAATGGCGACTTGCCTGCCCCGCAACTAATGAGGGTTGGGTGTTTCCAACCAGAACAGGTCAGCCATTGGACTACAACAACGTAAAAAACAAGTTCTGGAAACCATTGCTAAAGCGCGTAAATGATCAACGCAGGCAACAACTCAAACCGCCAATAACGGATCATGGTCTCCACGGCTTGCGGCATTTCTTTGTTTCGGTGCTGGTCAGGGCAGGACGAATTAAAGAGGCCTCGGTACTAGCCGGTCATAGTTCTGTAGCCTTAACGCTCGACCACTATGGTCACCTAATTCCCGGCGATCAGCAGACCTTGGATGAGGTCACGAAGATTGTCGCACAAAACCTAATTGTTTGAGCAAGCTGGCTCATTATCAATAGGCTCCTGAAAGCTTGACCATCGCCTTGTGCACTGCTGTTATCCTGCAACGTCGGTGATGCAGGATTGTTGCCATCGCCGTCAACAACGCCGAGCGCGATGCGACATGGGCAATTCTGCTGTTGTGGCCGAGTCACTTGGTAGCCGTTAATGGAAGTTACCAAGCAATGTGCTCTATCCACTCCTTCGCGGTCATCCGATAGAACGACTCAGATGACCGCTCCGAGCCCAAGGCCGACAATCGGATGCCGTGGTAAAGACCAGTAGGCAAAGCCAGTGTTCCGAGTTGTTTAGTTCGTGGGCCTGACCGCGTGCAGTCTCCAAGAATTTGGAACGCCCTTCAACTCGTGCTCACCGCGGTCTTGAAACTCGAACGGCGCACCAAGCATCAGTTGCCGCGTGAGATCGGAGGCCAAAACCTGTCCTTTCTGGGCTTGGCCCATCACCCGCGCTGCTATGACCACGCCAAGGCCGCTGATATCCTCGCCGCGAATTTCAATCTCACCAGTGTGAGCGCCGAAGCGGGCGTTAAGGTCGATCGCAGACAATGCTTCTCGTAAAGAACCAGCGCAGGCCAGCGCACTTGTAGGAGAACTGAACGTTGCCAGCACGCCGTCGCCGGTGAATTTCACCAGATGACCACCGTGTCGAGAGATCTGTTTTGCGCAGATTTCATCGTGGCGGTTCATCAGTTCGCGCCAACTCTCATCTCCGATGCGTGCTTGTTGCGAGGTGGACGCAACGAGATCTGAGAACAGAACGGTAGCAAGGGTGCGCTTGGGTTGGGTCGTCGCCGGTGCTTCGCCGGTGACAAACTCGACGATTGCGGCCGCATAGCTGTCCACGTCGCCTTCCCATGGCACATGCTCGTGGCCGGGTATGGTTTTGTACTTAGTGGATGGCATCAAACGCAGAAAATCCTGGGCACAATCAGCCCCGTTGGGTTCTTCGAGTTCGCGATGTATGACCAAAGTAGGTTGTGAAATAGACGGAAGCAATTCCCGGATATCTATCCGGGCAGCCAATTCGAACAGGTTGGCGACTGTAGTTGGGGTCGCGCTCATCCTTTGGAAATGCGCCCATGCTTCTTGAGCTTCAGCATCGTCCTCACTTGGGCCGAAAGCCGAGAATGGGTGAGGTTTATAGAGCTTCCCCCAATTCTCGCGGAACTGTTTCAACGCGATTTTAAGGCTTTCAGGGGTCAGGTAACCGCGTGTTAGACGGCCTTGAGCGTACCCACCGCACAAAGCCAGACGTTCGACGCGCTCGGGGCGCATCGCGGCATAGACACAGGCAAGTGAGGCCCCCTCGGAGAAAGCAATGACCGTTGCTGAGGTTATTTCAGTGACATCCATCACGGCCTCTATATCCATGACACGCTCTTCAAGGGTCGGTGTCCCTTGAATGCGGTCTGACATGCCGTTGCCACGCTTGTCGAATGTAACCAATCTTCCCACCGAGCTGAGAGCTGTCATCCACTGCAGATAGCCCGGATTTTCCATGGACGCTTCCAGATGCGAAATCATTCCGGGGACCAACACAAGATTGCGCGGCCCATCGCCCCAAACTTGATAGGCGATGGATAGTCCGTCGCTTTCGGTAAAAAGGGTCTCCACATTGGCAGTCATGCGCCCCTCCCAGTCGTTCTCTGGCCAATCCTCCGCCCATGTTTTCAATGTGGTTCGCGACGGAGCCAGCGCATGATCATTTTGAAGTTCGAACGGCCTATCGGTCAATGATCTCTTTGGTTGAGCGTAACGTGCATCATGCCTGGATTGTAATAGTCAGGATAAAAAAAACTGGAGGTCTGCATTGTCCGCACCTCAGTCAATCGCTCAAATCTCACGAACGTTCGCTGTGTGGTAGAAGCCACCATTGAGGTCTCTACCACTTTGTGGGTCCTGACCCTCGAAGCGCGGGTTACTTTCTATTACTGTTCGCAAAGCTATACAGCACAAAAAACGAGTTAGAACTTCATCGCACTAAGTGCCCCATAGTGCGTACTCGATATCCTTTCTGAGCCGCAAAACACAGTTAGAAAAACAAGCTTTTCTGACCTCGGATCAGCGCCCTTTTTGTGAGTTAAGCTTACTTTTTTGGGCAGTCTTTGGGCAAATCATGCTCTTGAGCTCCTTTTGTTCCAAAACCAACTTATCCAAAGTTCACGAAGCAATGCCGTCTAAGCCTCTACGAAGACTAAAATAATCAGTTTTGGGAGATGGTACCGCCTCCCTGGCTTGAACAGGGGACCTCTGGATCCACAAATTGGCCTACCCCAACTGATATTCATTTAAAATCAATACCTTGAAAAGCAGCCGAACAATTGCGACATAGCGGAGAAGTTTGGACTTAGAGTCTTTGGAAGTGTTATTCGAAACGAGCCAAAAATTCCCGTTACTATACGTTTTCAATAGTCGGCAACCGAGCTGGTGGGCGGGCTTTGAAAAAATTTCCACCGATAAAGGAATGATTTGCGTTCAGTTTTGACCTTCCGATTGCCATCGAAGCCTTTCAATAATCATACGCCACACCTCAAAGTTTGACGGTGCTTCAACCATTCTTTCGATTGTAACAGGAAGATATACCTTGGCAGTGCTACGTTTCCGGGTTGCGCTCCTTCACAAAAAGCCAATAACCTTAAGGTTGAAAAGACTTTTTTGATTTCGGAGTAGCTTCTTGAATATGTGTTTTGATGGCACGTCAGTCAGTAGTCCAACGCAAGTTACTTGGTTTAGCTGACAATGTCGTTGCCAAAAGCCGCCGCAATTTCGATCAGCGAAACTTTATCACTATTGGACGGACCCAAAAAAACGTTCGCTGAGGGTGTTGCCAACGATCAGTACGTTTTCTGGCTTGGTTCGGGAATTTCCCGCGACAAGATGCCCGACCTTCGCAATGTAGCCAAGCACATCATTTCGGAACTCCAATCACGCGCTGATGTGGCTGACCCCAATTGCCGATTTGTTAAGGCCCTCGACGAGGTCGTAAGTTGTGCAAACCCAAGCCCAGAAGAATTAGGGCGAATTGACTACAGCGACGACGTCAAGGATTGGGTTGATCTTGACGCTCTAGCGGCACGCCTCGTCCAAAACTACGCTCGCATGCTGAATGTCACAGTCGATGGTGAGGAAGACGACTACCTGCTTTGGGACGTCCTCCGCGCTCAAGAAATTTACGCTGATCCAAACATCGATCCTGATACAGAACATCTTTGCCTTGGGGTTCTCGCAGCGGAGGGTGTTGCGTCGGAAATGCCCACAGCCAATTGGGATACGCTGATCGAAACCGCAATCCGAAAGCTGGTTGGAGATCAACCAATCCTAAGGACTGTAGTTGCTCCGGATGAAATTCGTCAGAACAGAATGCGAGCGAACGTGTACAAGTTCCACGGTTGCGCAGGATCGGCGCTGAGAGCCCCAAATCTATACAGGAGTCTTCTTGTAGCTCGCGACAACCAAATCAACGGTTGGAGCGCAAATAACAGAGTTATGGCGAATTGCTTGCGAAATCTAATCGTATCGAAGGCCACGCTGATGATTGGACTATCCGCGCAAGACGCCAACATTCAGCAATTGTTTTCGGAAGCAGAAGAAAACATGCCGTGGAGTTGGCCGTCCGAACCACCGGCATACGTGTTCTCCGAAAACGCTCTGGGGTTTGACCAAAAAAGCCTACTAAAGAACGTCTATAGCCAAGACTACAACGCAGCTAGTCGCCCCTTGATGGTAGATGAAGCGCTGTTTCAAGCCTATGCAAAGCCGCTGCTGTTATCACTTGTGCTTTACGTGCTCAGTGCAAAACTCAAGTTACTTGTTGACCTGAAGCTACCTCAGCTCGAAGACAACGATCGCGAACTCCTTCACGCAGGGTTGAAGAAGTGTCGTGATTTGGTTGCCTCAGCACTGAGCCATGAGGAACCAATGGCTTCGGAACTAATTGGGCAAATCGGTCGAACGCTAACAATGTTCCGAGAAGGAGGCCTTCCGTTACCTGCGAATGGCATCTACGCGCCATTAACTACAGAACCATTGGAGCGCATGCCTGCTGACCCTAACCTTTCAGCGTCTGGACTGTGCGAGTTTGCAATAGCCACTGGCTTAATTGGAATGGGGATTAACAAAGGTCTTTGGACAGTGGAAAAGGCCGATACTGCCTCACCCGACTCCGGCGCATTTTCAGTCGTTGGACGAAGTGGTCCCGCAAAGCTTTACTTTGTGTCAAACGGACGGACTGCAACAAAGTTAATCTACAACGGTCATGTGGCAAATAACGATGACGCTATACTTGTTCACAGCCACGAAACGACTCCTAGGTTGGCTAGGTCGCCACGTCGTGCTCCCGGACGAACCGGCCTTTCGAAGCTGCGTGAAGTAAGCATCGAAGAACTTCTGGAGGGTGGTACAGATGCTGAGGAATTGTTGGACGGTTTTCGACAAAAGGTTGCATTATGACATCCACACCGCCAATCAATCGAGTTTCGGAAATTCTGCTCGAAGCAGGATTTCGAAAAATACCAATGCCACTTCAAGTCGCTGGAATGGAATTCGACTTGGCAGGAGCCTTTGTCGGTAGCGACTATTCTCCAGATCTTGTAGTGGTCGGGGACATAGCAACGGATGGCGAAGCTAAAGTAGTTCGTCAGATTGAGGGCGTTGCTCGTGCGCTGGACGTGATGAGGTCGCATAGACCCATGACTGCGGTTATTCTCGGGCCAAGACCAATTGGAAAGACGCTGGACGCATTATCTCAACTTGGAAGGGTTCTTCCTGTTGAAGAAGCATCCAACCAATCCGAACTCCGCGACAGGCTTGCGGTACTGTTGCCACTCGAAGTTCCAGAAAGCATTTCAGGAAATTATGATCTAGGAGATCGTGAGGATTTTGCTTTACCAGACCATGCTCTCGCCGGCGAGTTCTTCGAAGCCTCGAAACTAGGAGCGGCGGAGGTCAAGAACCGCTTATACTCGGCACTAAATGAAGTGCTCGAAGAGATCGATAATTCAGAACAAAACGGAGAGGAAATCTAAAGATGACACGCCTCAAGTCTCTCCACCTAAAAAATTTCCGCAGCATAAATGGAGACGTAAACGTTTCTCTGGACGCTCCTATTGTGCTAATTCATGGCCCCAATGGCGCTGGTAAGACCAGCTTGCTTTCAGCAATAGAGCTTGCGTTAACAGGCAATATCCCCTCTTTGTCACGCGCAGAACCCGGCTATTTAAGCTATTTACCGCACAAAGACAGCGAATTTGGTCAAGTTTCGCTCGAAATCGAAAACTCAGATGGTCAGCTCCAAAAAACCGAGATGAAGGTTACGGCAAACGAAGTGATTGGATCGCCACTTCTAAAGCCGGATGACGCGACATTCTTCAGTGAACGCAGTTACCTCGCACAATCTACGTTGGGTAGGCTGCTGGAAATCTATCAGCATTCTGAGCGCAAAGACGACTCACCATTGACTCGGTTTGTAAAAGAATTGCTGGGCCTAGACCGAATGGAAGCTCTAATCTCTGGTCTATATCCCGCTGGAAACGTTACCCGTCTAAAGTCTCCGGTACCGGCATATGCGGAAGTTCGAGCCGCGATCAAAGCTAGAGAAGATGAAATCAAAGAATTGACCTTACAGGCTCAAGAAGCTCGTAAAGACGCGGAAGAAGGAAAAAACGGACTGCAAAACCAGCTTAACGATCTGGATAGCTCTTTAATCAAACTTGAAATGAGCGACCTAATCGAAGCGCTAGAAGACGATCCAGAAGAGCTTGAGCAACAAAAACTGCTTGATGCACGGCGTGAATTAAACGTTTCGTACAATAGTTGGAGCAAGAATCTTGATGCGCAAGAAACTGCCAATCGCGTCTCCTTGGAGGCCGAAGACAGGTCAGCCAGACGCGCGATGCAAATTTGGTCATCCAACCACGAACTGCGAATTGAACAGCTTCTGACAAAGGCCGCAGATTTCTTCGCCGATTTCTCTGTAGCCAGCGAAACCGCTTATTTGGAACGAGGGCTGCTACTTGAAGAGAGGCTAACTGGCGATCTTCAACGGATTGAGCGTGTCGTTACTTCCCATGAGAAATCCCTGACGCTTAGAGATAAAATTGCGCAATCGCTTCGCGAAGCGCAATCCAGGCGGAATAGAATCGACGAAGAACTCTCTTCGGCATCTCAAACTAATGAAACAATCGCTAAGGCGCTTTCTCAACTGACCGCCGAAATACATGATAACACTTGTCCGGTATGCGACCGGAATTTTTCGGAGGTATCGCCAAAGCCATTGGCTTCTCATGTTTCTGAGAAGGTCGCCGCCATAGTTGAACAAGCTGGCCGTATCCAGTCTCTCACCGAGGCGAGAAGAACATACCAAACTGAGATTAAAAACCTTGAAGTTGAAGTCGAGCGAGTAGAACGCGAACTGGTCGCTGACTCAGAGTTGAACGACTTGAAGTCTAGGTCCGTTGATGTGCATGAGGTCAGGCGTCAACTACAATCTGAAAGAGCTCAGCTCCAAAAAGGCGATCAACTACGGACAGCGCGAAATAGTGCAGCCCGAAGATTATTGACCCTAAAGAACGCCGATGAAACTGCGGTGGTCTTACGTAATAGTCTCGTCGAATTGAGCGAAGACTTGTGCTTGGAGGTTGAGGGGTCCGAAACGCCGCTCCAACTAATGGAATTGATTCACCAGACAATTGAAGAGAGGCAGGTCGAGTTAAAGAGCAAACAAGATGCAAGAGCCAACGCGCTCGATGCCGCAGAAGCGTTGATTGAGGCGCAAAACAAATCCGAAAAAATCAGAGCGATCCTAGCTGCAAAAGAGTCCGAACTTGCTGCCTTGGAAAAGAAAAAAAGCGATGCAGACGAAATAATTGAAATTGGAAAAGAGGTTACAAGGAGAACTCACGAGGCTCGAAACGGTGTTATGCGAAGAGTATTCAGTGATGAACTGAACACAATCTGGCGTGATCTTTTTGTTCGTCTTGCTCCAGAAGAACCCTTCATTCCGGCATTCGCAATACCAGACTCTGCAAACGCCAAAATTGAAGCTGTTTTGGAGACGCACTATCGACACGGTGGAAAAGGCGGCAACCCGCGAGCTATGCTTAGCGCCGGGAACCTCAACACTGCCGCACTCACACTTTTTCTGGCTCTGCATCTTTCCGTAACGCCGAGACTTCCATGGTTGGTAATCGACGACCCAGTCCAAAGCATGGACGAAGTTCACATTGCTCAATTTGCTGCGTTGCTACGAACGCTCTCAAAACAAGTGAAACGTCAGGTGGTAATAGCTGTACACGAACGTTCATTATTTGATTATTTGGCGCTAGAGTTGAGTCCCGCTTTCGACGGAGACAGCCTGAACGTTATTGAGTTAGGGCGGAATTCAATTGGCGAAACGATATGTCGTTGGGAGCCGAGGTTTTACGTTCCAGACGAAGCGTTGGCTTCATAGCCAGCCGCAGTTAGTCGGTGGAAAACAATCGCTCAGGCCTCATGCTGGGATCGATTTCATTTACACGCGACTGCGCCCAATCCAACCAAGTATCGATGGGCTTGCCTTCTATTTCCAAAGTATCGGAATCGTTGACGTGCTCGCGCAGACTCTGAATAAACAATCTCAGTTTCTGTGCGTGCTGCCACTGCTCAGCAGCCTCCTGAAACCTCACCCATCGTTTTTGTTCTCTCTGTTCCGAATTTCTTTGAAGCGCTTGTTCAGCCCGAATGCGCTGCTGTTCTTTCCTGTCTTGGTATTGCTCCTGCTCACGTCTTCTCTTCGCCCGCTGAGCCGCCAATACACAAACTACAAATCTCTTAAGACCTTTCTTGAGAACCTGACTTTGACTACATGAAAACTCTAAGGGTTGGATGCAGTCACCTCTCAGAGAAAATTTGAGGTCTTTGGTTGGATACAACCAATCACTGTGGTGTTCAGGCCAACGTGTCCAATTATCCGGCTCGACGCCTTCTCGACGAACTTCAGACATTTTTTGGCGAATGATCGCCACAAGACGAGCACCACCAGCATTCAAAACAAAGCGCCCATTCAAGTTCGCTTTTGTAACTTCTACCCCATGGGGCTCTACTGACTTAATAAAGGCACTCGTTACTCTAAGGCGAAAGTCATCATACTCACTGATTGATCCTGTCTGTCTTTCTTCACTCCAAGCATCTGAAACAATACAGTTTTCGTCACGTAACCAATGCTCAACAATCGGATGGGAATTGTCCAAACAGTCATCTACTATCGGAATCGAAAGAATTTTGTCGACTTCCTGTCGATCTCTTTTGGTCTGCTTGGCCTGACTGTCCATCGGAGAGCTTTGCGGCAATATCACCGGCGCTGACAATTCCTCTGCCCCCATAGATAATGGCGGCGTTTCAATCGAAATACCAAGCTGGACTTTCGTCCAATGGCCCGCTCCCGGAGTAGGAATTCCGTATTTTTTGCAACACTTAGATAGAGCCGTATTTGAAACACCAAACTCTCGAGCAATGTGCAGTATCGGCCGCTGCCACACTAGAGTGTATAACTCTTCCACCGTTATCTGGTGATCCATTAACGAGATGTCACTGCTTTCATCCGGCTTCCAACCCTCATCATTCAAAGCAATCTAACCGGGTTCAGGACTCCAAATCTGGGTTCGAACCCCGATTCCTTTCCTTCTAGAAAATCTCTGGGTAGGCAGAAAATCGTTGCCATTCAAACTAACTAAGAAACGAAAAATCGTATGTTAACAAGGCAAGAGTTACTTACATTTGTCTCACAATTTACCCCGGACACAGGTGTTTTCCCTCAGTTTTCCCTCAGTTCAGCAAGTGTTCCTGTCCCGTTCATGCTATTTTCCCTCACCATTTTTCTGATGTGAGGGAAAATGACAATTTTCAAGCCCTTGTTTTTATTGGGTTTTTATTGCTGATTTTATGCTTGAAGCTTGGTACCGCCTTCTGGGTTCGAACCAGAGACCTCTGGATCCACAATCCAGCGCTCTAACCAACTGAGCTAAGGCGGCACTCGTCAGGGGCGATGTACCGAACGCGTCGGGGGAATGCAAGAGGATTAAAGAGGAATTTTCCAGCTTTGTTCGACAAGATCGAGCCCAAAGGAATGAACCTTTCTGCTGCCCGTCAGTTGCCATCCTGACGCCCTGTAGAGCGCACACGCAGCCCGATGGCTTTCGTGCGTCCATAGGGCCATTTCGCGGTAACCAGCGCTGCGTGCAAAGGCCATACAGGTGTGCAACATCCGTTTACCCAGCCCCTGCCCCCGCACCTCTGGCAGCAACAGAAACAACCTTAGCTTTGCCGTGTGATCATCCAGGGTGACACAGAAAATACTGCCGATCCGGGCGCCCTCGAGTTCCGCAATCCAGCCCCGCTCGCGTGATGGATCATGCGATGCGTTGAAGTCCATAAGGATACGTCCAACGAGGGGCGCGAACGTGTCGTCAAACCCTTCGTCCCGCTGGTAAAGACGGCCGTGCTGTTCAACCAGCCAAGGCGTGTCATCAGCACGGAACTGTCTGATCAGAATGTCTTCCATACCCTACCTGACCGCAAAGGCGGCTTGATTCTCAACCCTTTGCGCGCTAGCAGGAGTGCTCAGTCCCGGAGGCGCAAATGGGCATCAACACCGAACGTGACATTCAGGCAAACCTACAGATCGGCCCGACCGACCATGGAATGGTGCGCCTGTTCATCGAGGCAGACAACATCGAGATTCCGATGGACTTCGACCCTGAGGAAGCCGAGGAAATTGCGGATGAAATCCGCGCCGCTGCGCAAGCAGCCCGGGCCGTTAAGGACTGACCCTCAGATTTTTGGATCGCGCAGCGCCTGCAACCTGCGGGCCGTGTCGGTTGCGAACTTCTGAATCATCTTCTTCCGCCGCGCTGGTGCGAGTTTGTCCTCGGGTGCCATCCGCACAATCTCGGCATCATAGGCATCCGCGATTATCAGGCCGGTTTCCTGCGGCAAAAGTTCGGTCGGGAAATCGGTACCCACTGCCCAGAAAAAGCGGTCACACCAGTCCAGATACCCCTGCCATTTGGAATCCGACAGGTAATCGGCCCGGCTGGATTTGCATTCGATCACCCACAGCTCCCCCTTGGGACCCAGGCCCATGACGTCAACGCGCAATCCGCGCGTCGGGACAAATTCCTCAACAGATACAAAGCCATGCGCCAACAGGTGGCGGGAAACCCCACGGGCCAGTTTTTGTCCAGGCTGCAATTCCAGTGTCATGAGTAGAATGTGAACAATTCGTGAACAAAAATCAAGCGACCTAATAGACCTTGACATGATACCTTTTGGTATTGCATTTAATATAACACCAAAAGGTATCATTATTGAGGGGTGACAAATGCAGTCCCAAACTCAAAACGCGTTCCGTGCCCTTGCTGACCCTACCCGTCGGGAAATTGTGCAGATCCTCGCGTCTCAGGACATGACGATCGCCCAACTGACGGATCGGTTCGACATGACCCGCGCAGCCGTCAAGAAACACCTGACTGTTTTGTCAGACGGTGGCCTCATTACGGTCGAAGCCCGAGGGCGCGAACGCATAAACCGGCTGGAGCCGAAAGGAATGGCCCCCATCCTCGACTGGTTCAGCTATTTCGACCAGTTCTGGGAAGACCGCCTGAGCAATCTCAAGGAAGCTATTGAAAGGAATAAACAATGACCAAATCAGTTCTGCAAAAGACGATATTCCTGCGCGCCGAGCCGGAAACTGTCTGGGCATACCTAACCGAGCCCGACCGACTGGCCGAATGGTTTCACAAGCCCGAACGCCCGTTGGCGGAAGGCCAGAATCTTGAGATGTATGGTACAACCAGCGGAGATCTTCTGATCTGGGGAGATGTGCGCGCCGCGCGCGCACCCGAGTATCTGGAATACACGTTTACCATCAAACCACTGGGCGACACCGTCAGTGTCGTCAAATGGACGCTGGATCCTGTTCCGGGCGGCACGCGGTTGGGTTTGGTGCATGAAGGGCTGCCGCAGAATGCCGAGGCGTTTGGCTTGATCCTGTCGCTTGATGATGGCTGGGACGAACACTTTGGCAAGATGCGTAAAGCGCTGCACGAAACTGTTGATGCCTGACCCCTTGCGCAAACCCGCCGCACACCCTACTTAGGCCCGTGGCGGGTTCTGCCCTTCTTGTGATTGGTAGCATTCTGGTGGCCTTAAGCAATTCCGAGGGGGCTGGCTCTGTTCAGGTCCTGGCCTGATTACCTGGCACCCACCTGTACATACAGGTCCTCGGGAATCACACCGCACGGTTGACTGGTGGTCCCGCCACATACAATGATCTCAGGCCTCGTCCGCGGTCAGATCAACTTTGACAAATGTCTCATCCGCAAGCGCAAAGTCGTAAGGTTTCCGCCCATTCCATTGGGGCATGTATTCGTCAAACAACCGGTTTTTTTCTTCTGGCCGGGTTGGGACAACCAAATCCGCATTCGGCATATTAACGCCAAAAGCGAGTACGTGCCCTGCCCCATGACGCCGCGCCGCGTCCAGAACGGCATGATGCAGCAAGACGTGCTCAATATGACCATACTCCCCCACGCTATTATGTGTGATGATGGTGGACGGCTTGATTTGCTCCATCAAGGCGAATGCAGAACCAGCCAACAGCCCGAACAATGCGTGACGGTGGATGGGTCGCGTCAGTTCGGGGCTGCTCTCTGCCAGGTTCGAGGGCATTCTGATGAACCGCCGCAGTCGGCGGTGATCGCGCTCGACCGCAAAGGGGAACTGAACATACTTCGCCCCCAATGCTTCACAAACGCGCTGCATCGCCGCTTCACGCGTGTCGGTGTCGCGGCGGTTCGGAGCAGGCCGAAAGAAGCTTGCGACTGTAACATCGGCGCGCCCTTTTAACTGGGACAAAGTCGACCCGCAGAACAGGGTTTCGTCATCCTGATGGCACACACACACCAGAATGCGATCGTTGTGTAAGCTGTCCAGGTTTAAACGGCCAGTGGATACGCCCGGGCCGGTCTCCAAAACGTCAAAGTTGTCAACGATCAGGTCTTTGTACTTTGCCGACCTGACCGGGCGCGCACGTCCGTCGGCGATCAAATGGGCCGAGCTCTCTTTCACTTTGCCGTTTTTGTTGTCGCCCTGCATTAGGTAGCAGCAATCTGCCAATCCGGGCCACGCGGCTTCAAGCTCGGCGATCCGGTTGTTTTTCTGCGCATCCAGATGCAACAGGCCAATTGGCCCAAAGGGGTTTTCGGAAACCGCCAGCTTTAATCCCTGCACAGCCTGGGCGGTGTAAACCCTCACGCGGTCAGGAAACTTGGATCTTAGCCATTCGAACACAACCGGCACATAGACATCAACCGGCGGCCAGGATTGTCTCAAGCGTTGTCCCAGATCAATACCGATGAACTTAAGGGACGGGTTCGAATGAAGGGCGACCAGCGCCGCATGCCCACCGGCCACGCCGACCTCGGCAAAGCAATCGACTTCTTGCGCCAATTGCTGCAGCACCCGACGTTTTGGCTCCATTCCAGGTGCCATGTCACCGAGATGAAAGTCCTTCTGCATGTGCCCGTAACAAACAGTTCCATTAATGGCGACGGGCTCGCCCGCGTCGATCAGACTTTGGGCGATCACATGGTTCAACTGGGATAGGTCTTCCCGGAAAGCCGGGGAGTTCAAAAGGTCTTCGTAAGAAATATTACTCAAGGAAAAAAGCTGTTCACTGGTCGTTTCGAGTGGCGTGCCCTTCAGGTGCGTTTTGCACGCACAACACCTGCTTTTTCGGCTGGTAGCCGGTGTTTCAGACAATTGCCTTACTTAAACGGTGGAAGTTGAAAGTCAGGTTTTGTCAGCCACAACGCGAACGGGTTCGAACTTGGCGACTACGGGTGTACCACCCTTGGGGCCTTTAGGCTTTTCCGCCATGCTCATAATCGCATAGGCGAACTGAACCCCTGCAAACACGATGCCGTTCATGAACCAGATCATGGCCAGCGCAATCAGGCCAACGTCAGAGCCAAAGATCAGACCGCGCAGATTGGCGACGTTCAATGCCAGCAGCACCCCAACAAAAACAGCCGAGATAACAAATCCCCATGCAACTTGCGTGATATATAGGCGGATCAGTTTGGGCATGACAAAGCTCCTTGTCTGATACGGTGATGATAGCGCATGGTCAGGCAGAGTAAACTGCTGCCCCAAGGGGTGCGACACTGTATTCGGAGTTTCCATGAACGCCCTCAGCCTGTTCACGCTTGACCTGCTTGAAGAGCTCTCTCTGCGTCACGACGATCAGGAGCGTTGGGAATTCACATTAGACCGGCTGGCAGAGATTGGGTTCAACGCCCTGAACATGCTTTGCTTTACGCCCGAGACGGGCGCAATTCATTGGGTGCGCAGCTCAATGTCCAAAGGTTGGCTGAATCGCTATGACGCTGAAGGATACGCAGAAGCGGACCCCATGTTGGCGCAAGTTCAGAACGGAAAAGACAGTCTTTACGTGCAGGCTGCAAGCTTGAAATCGGCGGATGGTCACTCGAACAAAGCGATGGCCCTGAACCACGACTTGCAAAAGGCCGGCTATATCCATCTTTATTCTCTGGTCGTGCCCTGCCCAGACAATGAGGCTAAACTGGTGGTTCTGTCTTCTGCCCAACCAGAGGCGCAGGATATGATGACGGATCAACAGCGAGAAATGCGTGTTTTGGCCACCGTTCTGGCCACCAACCTCGGGTCGGATATTCCCAGCAATCATGGCCGCGTCTACGACATCACCAGTATCGCACCAACTGCGCCGGACCTTTCGCCGCGCGAACTGCAGGTCATGAACCTGCTCGCACTGGGGCATCGCAATGACAGGATTGCCGAGCTGCTGGGTTTGTCTGAAATCACCGTGCGCACTCACCTGAAAAGCGCGCGCGACAAGTTGCGGGCTCCGACACGCGAATCGGCGCTGGTCCGTGCAATGCAACTTGGGCTGATCGACCCGCAGGGCTATCGGAATCGATAGCTGTTACGCCGACGGCGTTCCGCTAAAGTTTTGGTGTCTTGGGATAAAACTGTGAGTGGTGGAGGCCGAAGGCTTTTTTGAACGAGGTATTTTTAAAGTTCAGGCGCAGCTAAACTCGTGGCTGCGCCTTATTCTTTTCACCGGATAACTTGGCTCAGAACGCCTCGGGCTGAGCTTCGCGCGCCATGTGGTCCAACACGGCGTTGACGAATTTGGGCTCTTTGCCTTCAGGGAAGAACGCACGTGCCACATCGACGAATTCAGTGATGACCACCTTCGGCGGCGTATCGCTTTGCGTCAGTTCGGCGCCCGCCGCTCGGAACGTGGCGCGTAAGGTGGGATCGATACGTGCGATTGGCCATTTTGCGACCAGTGCCCGGTCCGTCATCTGATCAATCGACGCCTGATAATTCACGGCGTTTTCGACCAGCTTGCGGAAGACCGAGATATCGCCGTCCAGCATTTCCTCACCTTCGTAGACAGCGCCAAACCGGTGATCCAGAAACTCGTTCACGACCTGCTCGGTCGTCTGTCCCGATTGCTCCATCTGAAACAGCGCCTGCACGGCATACAGCCGGGCGGCGGATTTCATCAGGCGTTTCTGGTTGGCCGGTTTCGGCGCGTCTGTCTGGGTCATGCTGTCGTGGGTCCGTTGCTATCGCCCGCCACTAGGATGGACTCGGACGGGGGTTTGAACCCGACGCCCTTTTTGGAAGAGCCCCACTTACGGCTGAGTGCAATCAGATGCAAGGCCGCAGCGGCTGCTCCGCCGCCTTTATTCATCTTTTCGGGATTTGCGCGGACTTCGGCCTGATCGTCATTTTCGACGGTCAGGATACCGTTGCCGATCATCAGGCCCTGCAGGCCCATCAACTGAATGGCGCGGCTGGAGTCGTTGCAGACGGTTTCGTAATGCGTGGTCTCGCCACGGATAACGCAACCCAACGCCACGTAGCCGTCATAGTTGCACTGACGATCCGCCATCGCGATCGCAGTGGGAATTTCCAGCGCGCCGGGGACTTCAACCACGTCGCAAGTCCCACCTGCCCCTTCGATCTCAGCCTTTGCGCCAGCAACCAGATTATCTGCAATGGCACGATAGAACGGTGCCACCACGACCAGCAGTTTCACCGGTTTATCAAAGGTCGGTGTCGGCAATACGCCGTGTTTGTCTTGTTCAGCCACGATCAATTATCCTTGAGAATGGAACGGGTGCCAACGATGGAGATGCCAAATGCGTCGAGCCCCAGATATTTCGTTTCCGGCGTATCGGTTAGCAACACCAATTCTTGAATGCCCATCTTTGACAGGATCTGCGCACCCAAACCGGTTTGCTTAATGGTGCGTGGACCTTCGTCCTCGGTTGCGTAAAGCGAGTTGCGCGGTTCACGGAACAGGCAAACCACGCCGCGCCCTTCGGCTGCGATCTTTTCCATCGCCCGGGGCAATTCCTGCGGTGATTTTGGTCCCAGCCCCAGAACATCGGGCGCTTCATGTAGCGCATGGGTTCGGGTCAAAACCGGCTCGGGTGTGGTGATGTCGCCTTTGACCATGACCACATGCTCGATGCCATGGGTCTGATCGGTGAACAGACGCATTTCCCATTCGCCGCCGAATTCAGACGTCACCGTCTTGCGTGAGGTTTCAACGACCAGATTGTCATTACGGGAACGGTACGTGATCAGATCGCTGATCGTGCCGATCTTCATGTCGTGTTCTTTGGCGAACGCGACCAGATCGGGCAGACGGGCCATGGTGCCATCAGGCTTCATGATCTCACAGATCACACCCGATGGGTTCAGACCGGCAAGGCGCGAGATATCCACGGCAGCCTCGGTATGGCCTGCACGCACCAGCACCCCGCCCCGTTTGGCACGCAGGGGGAAGATGTGGCCCGGCGTCGCGATGTGCGCCATCGTGTTCTGTTCGTTGATCGCCGTCGCCACGGTCAGGGCACGGTCAGCTGCGGAAATCCCGGTCGAGACACCCTCGCGCGCTTCGATTGACACGGTGAACGCCGTTTCGTGACGGGATGAATTGTTCACCGCCATCATTGGTAAACCAAGAGAGTCAACGCGCTCAGCGGTCATCGGCAAGCAAATCAGGCCACGCCCATGAGTGGCCATAAAGTTGATCGCCTCGGCATCCGCGAATTCGGCGGCGATGACCAGATCACCCTCGTTTTCGCGATCTTCGTGATCGACCAGAATGTACATCCGGCCCTTGCGCGCCTCTTCGATGATATCTTCGATCGGGCTGATCGCGTCACGCAGCTGGGCCTCGACCGGGCCGGGGGTTTCAAAGCTCATGGGGCAGCCTTTCACAAGAGCATGTTTGAACGGCTGGATAGACCACCAAGCGCTCAAAGACCAGAGCGCTTGCGGCTACGCATCGCCGAAACACGGCGTCTAATCCGTTGCCTCAGGACATTTCGGCCAAACGGGCAACGTACCGGGCCAGTGTGTCAATCTCGAGGTTCACCCGGTCACCAACCGCGACTTCGCCCCAAGTGGTCACTTCCTTGGTGTGGGGGATGAAGTTGATGCCGAAATCGCAGCCATCCACGTCGTTGACCGTCAGCGAGGTTCCATTCAGGGCAACGGATCCCTTTGGAGCAATGAAACGGGCTAATTCCCTGGGGGCGCGCAACGTCACGCGAGTACTGTCCCCTTCATCCTGAACGGCAACCACATCGGCCACACCGTCGACGTGGCCCGACACGATATGTCCCCCCAGTTCATCCCCGACCTTGAGGGCCCGCTCTAGGTTCACACGCTTGCCCAATTTCCAGTTGTCGAGATTGGTTTTTGACACCGTCTCAGCGCTGATCTGAACGTCGTACCAGTCATCCCCAAGGGCGATCACGGTCAGACAGACGCCATCGCTTGCAATGGAGGCGCCGATATCGATGCCAGCGGTGTCGTAGCCCGTTTTGATCCGCGCTCGCAGATCTCCCTGCTGATCCAACTCGGTGACAGTGCCGATATCGGTGACGATCCCTGTGAACATTGCGTTTATCCTTAGCTTTTAACCTGTGCCCAATTGTCCACGCCGAGGTAAGCCTAAGCAGCGCTGCGGGCAAGCCTCGCCTTGCCGTGATTGATGTAAACAGGCATAAATTTGGCACCAAACACTAATGAGCAGCACGGATGCCACCACTCACCACGCGCTCGCAACGCCGGGTGTTCCTGTTCTTGCAGGGACCACATGGCCCGTTTTTCAGCGCCTTGGCCCGCGCACTCCGCGCCGCCGGTTCCGATGTGCTGCGCGTGGGCTTCAACGCGGGGGATCAGGCATTCTGGTTTGATCGCAACAGCTATATCCCGTTCCTGGACCATTCTGAACAGTGGCCCGAAAAGCTGTCCGAGCTGATCCAAACTTACGACGTAACGGATATCGTGCTTTACGGTGACACACGGCCGGTACATGCACATGCTGTGGCCGTTGCGCGAACTATGGGCATAATTGTCCACGTGTTCGAGGAAGGATACTTGAGGCCCTGGTGGGTCACATACGAACGCACGGGATCAAACGGAAACTCGCGCCTGATGTCACTGGACGTCGAGCAGATGCAGCACGCGCTGGACCAATCCGACATTCAGGTTCCACCTCCGCCATCCCATTGGGGCGACATGCGGCAGCACATCTTTTACGGCGCGCTGTATCACTGGTTCGTGCTCTTCCTGAATCAACGCTATCGCAACTTCAAACCCCATCGGGAACTACCGGTCTCAAAAGAGTTCCGCCTCTATTTCAAACGGTTGGCTCTCATGCCGTTTCACAGAATTCGACGCCGCTGGGCCACAGCGCGCGTTCGGAAAAGCGGCTCTCCCTATCACCTTGCTTTATTGCAATTGGGGCATGACAGTTCCGTGCAATCCCATTCCAGCTATTCCTGCATGTCAGATTTTCTGGAGCATGTGATTGCCGGGTTTGCCAAAGGCGCGCCGACGCACCACCAACTTGTGCTCAAAGAGCATCCGCTTGAAAACCACCGTGAGCCTTTGCGGTGCAGGGCCCGTCAGATTGCCCGCGCGCATGGGGTGGCAGATCGCGTACACTATGTTCCCGGGGGCAAGCTGGCCCGTTTGCTGGACGATGCGAACTCGGCCGTCACAATAAATTCCACTGCAGGCCAGCAAGTGTTGTGGCGGGGTATTCCCTTGCGCATTTTCGGGCGATCCGTCTATGACAAACCCGAATTTGTTTCGCGGCAGGCTATCACAGAGTTCTTTGCGACGCCCCAGGCGCCGGACCACAAGGCCTATAGAGCTTATAGGCAATTTCTGTTGAATACCAGCCAGTTACCGGGCGGCTTTTATTCACTTCGCGGCCGCCGGCAATTGCTGCGCCGCGCGGCTGACATGATGTTGTGCTCGCAGGATCCATACCAGACCGTGCTTTCCAGCAAAGAGGCACCAACGCCACAGTTGAAACTCGTCGAGTAGAACGCGCCGCTTGGTGCTGGATGTTAAAGCGCAACCAAGCTAACGTGTCGCAAACAAAAGACGACTGAGGATTTACGGCAGTGAATTGCTTTCCATTTCGCTGGGTGCGAGGGGCATCTCTTGTGGCCGTATTCGGCCTGCTGGCCGCGTGCCAACTTCCCAAATCAGGCCCCAACAAGAACGAGATTTTGGCGGGTGCCGTGGAAAACGGTGGTAACGCCTTTGTCGTTGAAGTGGACGACCGCGTCACACGCGCCACATCCGCGATTCCACAATTCGGGTTCTCGTCTACATTCACCAGCGCCCAGAACCTGACGGCGGACACCGTTCGCCCCGGCGATGTTTTGGGATTGACGATCTGGGAGAATGTCGACGATGGTCTGCTATCGGGCGAAGTGGGCTCGTCAACTTTGCTGAATGAAGTCCAGGTGGACAGCGCAGGTTTTATCTTTGTGCCCTACGCCGGGCGCGTGCGCGCCGCGGGAAACACACCGGAGCAGCTGCGCCAGGTTATTACCGACAAGCTGCGGGATCAGACTCCTGATCCTCAGGTCGAAGTGCGCCGGGTTGCGGGCGATGGCTCGACCGTTTCGCTGACCGGCACCATTGGCGCACCGGGTATCTACCCGATAGAACGGCCCACGCGCACCCTGTCGGGAATGCTCTCGCGAGCCGGTGGCGTCGCAGTCGGCTCAGATATTGCTCTCGTGACGTTGATGCGGGGCAATGAAAAGGGGACTGTCTGGTACGAAGACCTGTTCAGCAATCCCAAGCTGGACGTGGCTTTGCGCGGCGGTGACCGGATTCTGGTAGAAGCCGACAGCCGGTCCTACATCGCCCTCGGCGCAACGGGCGGCCAATCGCGCGTTGCATTTGACAGTCAGGACCTATCGGCGCTTGAGGCGTTGGCTCAGGTCGGCGGATTGCTGTCGTTGTCCTCGGATCCAACCGGGATTTTCGTTTTGCGCAAGGAACGTCAGGATATCGCCCGTTCTGTCATGGGCCGTCAGGACCTGCAGGGCGACCAGCGCATGATCTATCTGCTGAACCTGACCGCGCCAAACGGGCTGTTCATTGCTCGGGACTTCGTGATCCGCGACGACGATACGATTTACGTAACCGAGGCCCCGTATGCACAGTGGACCAAGTCCATTTCTCTGATCGCGGGCGGCCTGACGCCGCTTGCAAACGTCGCCACACTGACGGGCAACTGATGTCTCTGGAAACAACAGCCGGGTCCCAGCGTACCCGGCTGCTTGTCTATAACGGCGGCTTCCTGACATCCCGCCGAATACACCGCATTCTGTCTCTTGCCGGCTATGATGTTCGCCTTGGCTTGCCCAAAGAAAGCGACGTCATAGGGGTCTGGGGTAACAGTCCAACCGCCCATCGCGGCCTGAGCATGGCGGCCCGACACAACACCCCGGTCTTGCGCGTCGAAGACGCCTTCCTGCGATCTTTGCATCCGGGCCGCAGCGGCGAACCTCCTATGGGTTTACTGCTTGACCGGTCCGGGATGCATTTCGACCCAGCGCAAGCGTCTGATCTGGAAGCCCTGCTGGCGACCCACCCGCTGGACGATACCGCCCTGCTGAACCGAGCGCGCGGCGGGATTGAGCGGATGCGCGACCTGCACCTCAGCAAGTACTCCGCTTTCGATCTGTCCGTTCAGCCACCGGACCCCGGATACGTGCTGGTTGTGGATCAGGCACGCGACGACGCAGCCGTTGCCGCTAGTGGAGGTGATCACGCCCGGTTTCGGGAAATGCTGGTCATGGCGCAAGAGGAAAACCCCGGTGCCAGAATACTGATCAAGACACACCCCGATACTATTGCCGGACATCGGGCCGGATACTACTCGGAGGTTGATCAAAATGACTGGGTGTCCGTCATCAATACCCCCATCAGCCCCTGGTCGTTGCTGGAAGGTGCCGTCGGTGTCTACACCCTGTCCTCGCAAATGGGGTTTGAAGCGATTTTGGCAGGGCATAAGCCGCGCGTTTTTGGTCAACCTTTCTATGCGGGTTGGGGCCTGACACAGGATGAAGGCCACCTGCCGCGCCGCCAGCGCAACCTGACGCGGGCGCAACTGTTTGCCGCCGCGATGATCCTCTATCCGGCTTGGTACGACCCATACAGGGACCAACTATGCGAGCTGGAAACCGTTCTGGACACGTTAGAAGCCCGAACGCGGGCGTGGCGGCAGGATCACAAGGGGTGGACAGCTTCTGGCATGCGCCTGTGGAAGCGGAAACACCTGCAACAGATTTTTGGGCGCGAGAAGAAGATCAGATTTACCGACGGTGTCCCTGAGAAATCGGACCGGCCGCACATGGTCTGGGCCAGTCAGGCCCGCGGCGTGGAAAACGCGGTCCGCGTCGAGGATGGCTTCCTGCGTTCACGCGGGTTGGGTGCCGAATTGGTGCCGCCTCTTTCATTGGCAACCGACGATCAGGGCATCTATTACGACCCGACACATCCGAGCCAGTTGGAAGAGTTCATAGCCACCCGCGAAACTCTAAGGCACGATCAGGAAATGCGCGCTGAAAGGCTTGTCGCACAAATCGTTTCCGCACAGATCAGCAAGTATAACATCGGCGGCAGCGCTCCCGATTTACCTGAAGGACACCGGATACTTGTGCCTGGCCAGGTCGAGGACGATGCCTCGATCCTGCTCGGAACCAGCAATGTGCGTACCAATACCGAGCTGTTGCGCGCGGTCCGCGAGGCAAACCCGAATGCCGTATTAATCTACAAACCACACCCAGATGTCGAAGCCCGCTTGCGCGATGGGGCCATCGACGCACAAGGCCTGGCTGACGTTATCGCCAGTCAATGTGATCCGGCGGAGTTACTACCGCAGGTGCACGAGGTCTGGACCATGACCTCGCTGCTGGGGTTCGAGGCCTTGATGCGAGGGGTACGCGTAACAACGCTTGGGGCACCGTTTTACGCGGGCTGGGGTCTGACAACTGATCTTGGAACCGTTCCGGTCCGCCGTGGCGCACGGCCTTCGCTCTGGGGATTGGTCCACGCGGCTCTGATTGACTATCCCCGGTATTTTGATCCAGTCGCAGGTGACCCCTGCCCGGTCGAAGTTGCAGTGGAGCGGCTGTCACAAGGCGTTACGCCTAAAGGTGGCCCAGCCGTTCGGATACTCTCGAAACTTCAAGGCGCATTTGCCACCCACACGCACCTATGGCGCCGTTAACGCAGTGCCCGTGCCCAACGATGCATCACGTCCGGCCCTATGGCATGGGACTCGATCAGTTTGAAACGGGGCGCGGCGTCCAGCTTGTCCAACCCAAGCGCGCCAACGGCTGACAGCCCCTCGGCACCGATGGTCAACCCGGCAGTGAACCCCACCAGCTCATCCACAAGGTCGGCGGCCAGCAGAGACGCAGCCAGGGCCGCACCGCCCTCGCAGAACACGCGCGTCAAACCCGCCTGCCCCAGCTGTTGCAACAGGTCTGTCGCGTCAATCTGATGATCGCTCAGGGCGCAGGGCACCAATTGCGCCCCCAGTCCTTCCCAGGCGCGTGCGCGCTCGGCATCCGGAGATGGGCCATGACACAGCCATACCGGAACCTCGGAAGCGGTGCGCGCAAGTTGCCCCATCAGGGGAATGTCCAAATGCCGCGAAACGACAACCCGAACCGGCTGCGCCTCAACACCGAGATCGCGAACCGTCAAAGACGGGTCGTCGGCACGGGCGGTACCTGCCCCGACCATAACTGCGTCGTGACGCGCACGCATCGCGTGAACGGCCCTTCGAGCCTTGGGGCCGGTAATCCACTGACTGTGGCCGCTGGCGGTGGCAATCCGCCCGTCAAAGCTGCTGGCGAGTTTCAAAGTGACAAATGGCCGGCCCTGCTCGGTCTTCAGAAAGAACCCCGCGTGATCGCGCGCGGCCTGCTCGGCCAGAACGCCGGTAGTGACCTCAATCCCTGCCGCGCGCAACATATCAATGCCCTGCCCGGCCACGCGAGGATCGCTGTCTTCGATCGCTGAAACGACCCGCGACACGCCAGCATTGATCAGCGCCTCGGCACAAGGTGGTGTTTTTCCGAAATGAGAACAAGGCTCTAACGAGACATACGCCGTTGCGCCGCGCGCCGCTTCTCCGGCCTGGGCCAACGCTTGGGGTTCTGCATGAGGTCGGCCACCCGGTTGGGTCCAGCCGCGCCCCACAATGCGCCCTTGGCGCACAATCACACAGCCGACGGCCGGGTTTGGCCAGCACGTCCCTTGACCGCGTCGACCCAAGGAAAGGGCCAACGCCATGTATCGCTTATCTGTTTCGCTCACTCGTCCGTCGAAGGCTGCGGCGGGCGCAGTTCGTGGACAAACTCCTCGAAATCATCGGCCGCCTGGAAATTCTTGTATACGCTCGCAAAGCGAACATAGGCGACGGTATCGATCCGCGCCAGAGCTTCCATGACGATCTCGCCGATTTTGCTGGACGGGATGTCAGTCTCGCCCATACTTTCCAGACGGCGCACAATCCCCGAAATCATCTGATCGATCCGCTCCGGGTCGATCGGGCGTTTCTGCATCGAGATACGGATCGAGCGTTCCAGCTTGTCCCGGTCAAAATCCTCGCGTTTGCCATTGGTCTTGATGACAACCAGATCGCGCAGTTGAACGCGTTCGTATGTGGTAAACCGTCCACCGCAAGCGGGGCAGAACCGACGCCTGCGGATCGCGACGTGATCCTCTGCCGGGCGTGAATCTTTAACCTGAGTATCGATATTTCCGCAAAACGGGCAGCGCATCCGCCGTCTCCTCGTCCCTTGTTCCGCCTCTTTTTGTAAGTGCTATGGCTTACTTATCCACAACTATAGGGCAGCCGCTAGGGTTTGGGTAGCCGGAATTTTTCACCGCAAGATAAAGGGGTCAGGCGAAATGTGCTGCGACCCGCCGGACGTGCGGCGCATTACGGTGTTCGAACAGATAGATGCCTTGCCACGTTCCCAGCACCATTTGACCTAAAGACACTGGAACAGACAGCGACACAGGCAATAGCGCGGCCTTGATATGGGCAGGCATATCGTCAGGGCCTTCGTAAGTATGCCGCAAATATGCCATGGCGGGATGATCGGATGGCGGAACCAGCCTTTCAAAAAAGGCGCGCAGATCCGTTTGCACTTCGGGATCGGCATTTTCCTGAATGGCCAGCGAGCACGATGTATGCCGCACAAACAACGTCAGCAAACCGTCGCCTGAGACCGAGTTGAGCCAGTTGCGCACGTCCGAGGTGAATTCGTACAGCCCCGGACCTTTCGTCGAAATAATAAACTCGGTCTGCATTCGGTTGTCAGTCCTGGATCAGTTGAAGAACGGGCGGACGTTGCAACGACCGTTTGCGCCCTGAACCGACATGCTTTCGCCGGGGGTAAAGCCGGACGATATCGAGCTGCTTTGCTGGGCAACCCCCCCTTTGGGCGGCGCTATCGAAAACTTAACGGAGGTCCGCCGCCCCGTTGCTTCACTAGGCCCGTAGCCACGCACAACGTAAATGCGCTGCTGCCAGCCGGCACCCAGTGTTCTGCGAGCAAAATCCGCAGCCGCGCACCAGTACCCGTCAACATCGCGTCGCGTTCGCGGAATTACTTCGAATACCGTACTGCTCAACGCGACCGTCTGATATCCATTGCGCGCGGCGGATGCAGTTACGGGCACACTCAATAAGAACGCGGCGGAAACCGCTAAAGTCACAACCTTTTTCATAATCATACTCTTTCCTGTTACGAGGTGATTTTTGAAATAGTATACTTCCTAAACGGGCAAAGCCGGTTCACAATCAATTCAGTCTTTGACCACCTGCGCGTGATCGGACGTTAACCAGCCCTGGTATCGGATCAAAGCCCCGAGGAACGGCATATCAGCAGACACGTCGAACCGGAACCGGCCTTCGCCATCCTCCCATTCCACGGTCCTTGAACGCGGTAGCATGAACTTAGGGCAAGGAATGCCCAAAAAGCTGAGACGCTTGATCCGGATCGACAAACGCCCATCCTCAAATATCGGCACGAGCCAAATTGAGAGCTGGCCAAATCGTTCACGGACACAGCCAAGGTCATGGTCATAGGTAAGCCGGGAGCGAGTTGTGTGACCATCAAAATCGCGTGTCCAGACCCAGACAGGCCCGTCCCGATCTACCTTGAGCTGCACCGCAACATCCTTACCCTCGGGTGGCATTTGCCCAAGGCGCAACGCCAATCCGATGAACCGCCCCGAACCCGTTTCGACCGTGCACCGGCCCGAATACTGACCAGAACCGCCATGCAGCATTTCGATGGCCTTTGGCAGCTCCGCCCGCGCGGGAATGGCCTGCAAAAAGGGATCCGGTTTCAATCAGAACCCCTCGGGCAGGAAACGGGACCGCAACGCAGGGTCCGGGACCATACACGTGGCCGAACGCCCAAAGATCGCGTACCGGTTTTTGGCAATCGCACGATACAGAGGATCTTTAACAAACCCAGGCAGAAGCCTGCAGACCGATAAAGCGGACCAGATCCCCGGTAAATGCCGCATGGCCGCTGCGAACGCATCCAGCCGCTGGTAAACCACGCCGTCGGCGACAACGAGGTTGGTTTCCAAATCCCGTGTGGGCAACCCAAGCTCAGAATACAACCTTTGACCTAAAGGAGACTGCGCGGTGGCAAATCTGAACCGTTGCACCTTGTCCCGCGCCACTATGAATTTAAAAAAAACGGAACACAGAACGCATTCTCCGTCAAAGACGATGAAATCCTGACCATCCGCCAGTTCAGTTGCTCGTTCGGTCATGTCAGATACGCCTGATAATTCCGTTGCATCAGACCATTACACCGCCGCATCAGTCGGGCAATGCGACACTGGGCATCATTGTGGGTTGAATGTGTCGGGGAGCCTCCGGCAGTCTGCACGACAAGTTTCCTGGGCTCTGACCTCATCCCCTAAAAGGTTCCAACCCGACAACGCGCGGAAAATAGTCATACTGGCGACTGCGGTCTTGCGTAATTCCGCCAATGTAATTTGAATATGTGACAGACGATACGCGCCCCTCCGAAAAGACAGCCAAAGTAGATAAAAGTTTAACACTCAGATTAAATGGTCGTAATAAATGGACGTCGATATTGCCCGCATTCAAGTGTTGGCCAGAACGCTGGATCAATGCGCGGAGGATTCCGCAGTTGTTGACCGTGTGTTTGCCAAATGCGGCGTCAGCCGCGAACACATAGCGCCGCCCGTAACGACATTCAGTGCGCACAAAGAAGCTCTTTTCGCCCGTTATGCTTGCGACGCGTTGAACGACGTTACTTTTTCAGCCCGGGCCGGGTTGGCGTTCACCGCATCATCCAGCGTGACCGCCTATATCAGTAAGTACTCGCGGGACCTGAAGCAGGTGGTGGAAAACACGTCGCGTTTTCACAGTCTTATCGACCCAGCATTGTCCTTCACCCTGCGGGTCGCGGGAAACTTCGCTGCAATCGAAGGTGACTGGAAGGACGCCAGTTTCGCCCGGTATCACCGACGGACCGAGTTTCTGATGTTTGCCGCGCTGGCGCGTATTCGTTCCCTGACGCAGACAAATTTCTTCCCTATCGAAATCAGGTTCCAACATGAGGTCGGTGCGAGCAGCAAGCGCTACCAAAAACTGGCGGGCTTTCCGGTGACCTTCGGAGCGGAAAGGCTGGAAATCGTCCTCACTTTGTCCTCGCTGGACTTGCCCGTGCCGACTTATGACCCGAGTTTACGGGAACACCTCCTAGCTTACGGTGACCGCATTTTGGCCGAACGCAGGCAGCCAACGCAACAGCTCAGGGCACAGGTCGAAGGGTTGATCACGCGATCCCTGCCCGGAACGATCATTCAGGCCGACGACGCGGCGGCCAATCTGGGTATGAGCCCACGCACCTTTGCACGGCGGTTGAATGAAGAAGGCACCAGTTATCGCGAGATCGTCGAAGACCTGAGATGCGATCTTGCGCAGACCTTTCTTACGGACGGGATTCCGTTGTCCGAAATTGCCTATTCGCTTGGCTACGCCGACCAGCCAGCCTTTTCGAACGCTTTCAAGAGGTGGACCGGTCAGGCCCCCAGCACATTCCGTAACCGCCTGGAGTCCTGACATTGGGTATGTGGCCGGGGGTCACCAGCGGCAACACCTCGCCCCGGCCTGTCCCATGAGTGGACCTTTAGGATATAGAGATCCTGCGGCCGTCAGCCTTGTGACTTCTCGCCAAATTGAATTGCAAACCGGACATCGTGATCATCACGTAAGCCGGAAAGAAAAAGGCGCCTCGATTAAGGCGCCTTTGACTTTACTGATCCAGGAAAGACCGCAACTTTCGCGACCGGCTGGGATGCTTCAGCTTCCGCAGCGCTTTCGCTTCGATCTGACGGATACGTTCGCGTGTCACGCTAAACTGCTGACCAACCTCTTCCAGCGTATGGTCGGTGTTCATACCGATGCCAAAGCGCATCCGCAGAACACGTTCTTCGCGCGGGGTAAGTGAGGCCAGAACCCGTGTGGTCGTTTCCTTGAGGTTCTCCTGAATGGCGCTGTCCAGCGGCAGCACGGCATTCTTGTCCTCGATGAAATCGCCCAGCTGGCTGTCTTCCTCGTCGCCAATCGGTGTTTCGAGCGAGATCGGTTCCTTGGCGATTTTCATCACTTTGCGAACCTTCTCAAGCGGCATCTGCAGCTTTTCAGCTAGTTCTTCCGGCGTCGGCTCGCGACCAATCTCGTGAAGCATCTGGCGACCGGTCCGAACCAGTTTGTTGATCGTTTCGATCATGTGGACCGGAATACGGATGGTTCGCGCCTGATCTGCGATGGAACGCGTGATCGCCTGACGGATCCACCAGGTCGCGTAGGTCGAGAACTTGTACCCCCGGCGGTATTCGAACTTGTCCACCGCCTTCATCAGGCCGATGTTACCTTCCTGAATAAGATCAAGGAATTGCAGGCCGCGGTTCGTGTACTTTTTGGCGATCGAGATCACCAGACGCAGGTTGGCCTCGACCATTTCCTTCTTGGCCTGACGCGCCTCTTTTTCGCCCTTCTGAACCTGCTGTACGATGCGGCGGAATTCGCTGATATCCAGACCGACATATTGACCGACCTGAGCCATATCGTTGCGCAGTTCCTCGACCTTCGCGGTCGAGCGTTCGATAAACATCTGCCAGCCCCGGCCCGGCTTGTCGGCCATCTCGGCCAGCCAGTTCGGATCCAGCTCGCGGCCACGATAGGCCTCGATGAACTCGCGACGGTTGATGCGAGCCTGGTCAGCCAGCTTCACCATCGCGCTGTCCAGCGACATGATCCGGCGGTTGATACCGTACAACTGGTCGATCAGAGCTTCGATCCGGTTGTTGTGCAGATGCAGGCCGTTCACCAACTCCACAATCTCGGCACGCAGTTTCTGATAGGTTTCTTCGTCCTTCGCAGAGAACGTGCCGTCTTCGTTCAGGGTAGCCGAAATCCGGCTGTCCTGCATTTCCGACAACATGGCGAAGTCGGTCGAGATCCGTTCCAGCGTGGTCAGAACCTGATCCTTCAGCGCGGCTTCCATCGCGGCCAGCGACATGTTGGCCTGATCGTCATCATCGTCGTCGTCATCGTTGTTCAGCGGATTGCCATCGGCATCCAGTTCGGGACCGGTTTCCTTGGCAGGCTTCGCCGCCTGAACGGCAGACGTATCGACAACAGGCTCTTCAACACCGCCGTCTTCATCCAACTGGTTGCCGAACGTGGCCTCCAGGTCAATGACGTCGCGCAGCAGAATGTCTTCCGACAGCAATTCGTCGTGCCAGATGGTGATCGCCTGGAAGGTCAGCGGGCTTTCGCACAGACCAGCAATCATAGTGTTACGCCCTGCTTCGATCCGCTTGGCGATGGCGATCTCGCCCTCACGGCTCAGCAGTTCGACACTGCCCATTTCGCGCAGATACATGCGCACAGGGTCATCGGTGCGATCCAGCTTTTCAGTGGCGGCACCGGCCAGCGCAACCTCACGATTGCTATCGGTGGTGGTCAGTTCGGTCGAGCCTTTATTCTCTTCCTCTTCGGCCTCTTCATCTTCGATGATGTTGATGCCCATCTCGGACAGCATCGACATAACGTCTTCGATCTGTTCCGAGCTCACCTGATCAGGCGGCAGAACCTGATTGAGCTGATCGTAGGTGATGTAGCCTTTCTCGCGAGCCTCAGCGATCATCTTCTTGACCTGGGCCTGGCTCATGTCCAGCGAGATTTCCTGTTCCTGCTCTTCGGATTTGCGATCTTCGGTCGTGTCTTTGGCGGCCATTCAATGCTCCTGCAGGGATGGGTGATTCGTTTGAACCGAATCATTAGCGCGTAGAAGTGATTCGGCCACCCGTTTACCCGTTTTTCTTTTCCAGTGCCTTACGAAAACATCACTTTAACGACGTTTCCGTTCAAAATTGATGCCAGACATGATCGCCTTAAACGCGTCTTTCTCGTCGCGGTTGATTCGCGCGCCATTGTCGGCGATGTCGAAAACCGCCCTGTCCTCATTCTGGCTGCGGCTCGTGCGGTTACGCTCTTCGGCGGCTTGCGCCAGCCGATATGTCAGCGCCTCATCGGCCAGATCGGACAATTCCTCTGCAGCTTCGGCAATCTCGGCATCCAACCCCCGGAGCGCTTTGATTTTTGCGAGTTCCTCGGCCAGCGTGATCTCGGCCTTTTCAACGTCGCCTGGTTTGAACACACAGGGGATTACTGCGACATGGCGAAGGGCCAGCAGGTTTTCAAGGATTGCGGGGCCTAAAGTTTCAATAATGTGGTCTTTCAGATGATCCGGATCGTCGATGGCGTGCCTTAGGATGGCAGCGCGTAGTGCAGCGTGATCGGGATCATGGCATTCCATTTCTTCCAGCTGGTGCTCGAATTGGATCACAACAGTGGGGTTCAGGACAGCGATTGCCAGAATGGCGGCTTCGCGCATTCGGATGTCTGCATTTTCCGAAGACGCCAGAAAAGAAGCGCGCGCGCCCGGAGTTGCGGCCTGTTTTTGTGGCTGCCACTTGCCGCGCGGTTGCCATTGGCGGTTTTGCGGTTGGCGTTGTGGGCGGAACAGCTGCCAGCGCAGATCCTTAATCTCCTGTCCGTAGTGAGAACGGATCGAGGGGTCTCGGATCAGCTTGATCTTTTCCTTCAGCGATTTATCCAGCGCCGCCTTACGCTCGGGGCTATCGAACACTTTCCCTTCGGTCTCACGCTGCCACAGCAGCTTGACCATAGGAATCGCGCTTTCCAACACCGCCTGCACGGCCCCCGGCCCTTCGGCGCGCAGCAAATCGTCGGGGTCTTTGCCCTCGGGCATCAGCGCAAAGCGCAGGGATTTGCCGGCCTCCAACAACGGCAGAGCCAGATCGACCGCCCGCATCGCAGCGCGCAAACCCGCCGTGTCACCATCCAGTGCGATAATCGGCTCATCCGAAATACGCCACAGGAGTTGTAGCTGATTTTCCGTGATGGCAGTGCCCAACGGTGCAACCGACGCTCCAAACCCAGCCTCAGCCAGTGCGATCACGTCCATGTACCCTTCGGCCACAATCAGCGGCTGACCCTTTCCCGCCGCCTGTCGGGCAGGTCCGTGGTTATAGAGGCTGCGTCCTTTGTCAAAAAGCTCGGTCTCGGGCGAGTTCAGATACTTCGCATTGTCACTGGGGTCCATTGCCCGCCCGCCAAACGCAATGCAGCGTCCACGCGGATCGCGGATCGGGTACATGATCCGGTTGCGGAAGGTGTCATAGGGTTTCTTGCCTTTGTTGGAAGGTTTTGCCAGACCTGCGCCAAGGATCAGATCCTCGGCCACGTTTTTACCGCGCAGGTGATCCCAAAGGGCTTGCCAACTGTCCGGTGCAAATCCGATCTCCCACCGGTCCAGCGCTTGCGCGTCCAAGCCCCGGCGCGTCAGATAATCACGCGCGGCGCCCCCGGCCCCAGTTTTGAGCTGCAGGCGAAAGAACTGCGCCGCCTGCTCCATAACTTCAGCCAGTTGAGACCGGCGATCCTGTTTTTCTTGTGCCTTGGGGTCCCGCGCGGGCATCGGCATCCCAGCCTCACGCGCCAGAATCTCCACTGCCTCGATGAAGGAGACATTCTCGGTCTCTTTTACAAAACTGATCGCGTCGCCCTTGGCGTGACATCCGAAGCAGTAATAGAACCCCTTCTGATCATCGACATGAAAGGACGCCGTCTTTTCGTGGTGAAACGGGCAAGGCGCCCACATGTCCCCTTTGCCCTGGTTGGACTTGCGCTGATCCCACATGACTTTTCGGCCGACGACCTGAGACAGGCTCAACCGGGTGCGCAGTTCATCCAGAAATCCGGGGGGCAAAGACATGGGTCAAACTTGGCAGAAATGGAAACGCGCGCCAAGGGTATGACGCGCGGTTGTCCACAAGGAAATGATGAGGCTGTGGATTATTGCTGCATACACAGCTCAAGCCATGCGGCACCCAGATCCTTTTTGCGCACATCGCGCATCTTTTGCTCATAGACCCAAGGCGTAATCAGGGGAATCGCCGCGTTGTAGTTTTCGGGCCAGGTCGGGCCGGTGTCAGCCACGGCCTGGGGCACATCGCGTTCTTTGACGCGGTCCAGCCGAGCCTGCTGAATCGCCTTAACAACATCTGCTTGATATTGGCAGCTTTGTTCTTTGCTCTCTTCTGCGGCCAATGGTGTGGCCAGCAAGGCAGCAGCGATCGCGATACGCAACATGGGGTACTCCGGTAATCGATTCTTTCGCAGCAGCTTACCCGCCGCGGGCGGTGCCTGCCATGACCGTTTTCAAAGTACGATTTGTGCTGGACTGATCCGGTGTCAAGTTTTTGGGGCAATCTGACATAAGCCTGATTGCCCCTGAGTTCAGACCATTACAGCCCTTTGGCGCGATAGCTTTTTGCGACCCGGTCGATCGCAACGATATAGGCCGCGGTCCGCAGATCCTCGACGTCCGCACGATCGTGCCAAACCTCACGCATCGACTGGTAAGCAATTCGCATGGTGTCATCGAGACCCGAGCGCACCAGTTCCAACTCGTCCGCGCCCTTGAGGTACTTGGACTTGAAGTTCGGAGACATCGACCAGGCATCGCCAAGGTACCGATCCAAACGTTCAAGTTCGCTGACAATCAGTTCGTGTCGCGCTTCTTCCTGACGACGTTGCATGCGGCCGAAGCGAATGTGGCTCAGGTTCTTGACCCATTCGAAATAGGACACCGTCACACCACCAGCATTTGCGTACATATCCGGAATGATGACCGTGCCTTTCTTACGCAGGATCTCGTCTGCACCAGCGGTAACAGGACCATTCGCAGCTTCGATGATCAACGGTGCTTTGATCCGGTCAGCGTTGGAGAGGTTGATGACGCCCTCCAAAGCGGCCGGAATAAGGATGTCGCACTCTTCCTCGAGAACTGCACCGCCCTCTGCCGAGTGCGTCGCATCCGGATAGTCACTGACACCGCCATGTTTGACGATCCACTGACGCACCGATTCCACGTCAATTCCATCGGGATTATAAAGCGCGCCATCCCATTCGATGATGCCCACGATTCGTGAGCCATCCTCTTCGCTGAGGAATTTCGCAGCGTGGTATCCCACGTTGCCCAACCCCTGAACAATGATGCGCTTGCCGTCCAGCTTACCGGACAGGCCTGCCTTCTTGATATCTTCCGGGTGGCGGAAAAACTCGCGCAGAGCATACTGGATACCCCGGCCCGTTGCCTCGACCCGGCCAGCGATACCCCCGGCATTCAGCGGCTTACCTGTCACACAAGCGCGCGCGTTAATGTCCGTGGTGTTCATCCGGGCATACTGATCCGCCATCCACGCCATCTCACGCTCACCCGTCCCCATGTCGGGGGCCGGCACGTTTTGCGACGGGTTGATAAGGTCTCGCTTGGCCAGTTCATACGCAAAGCGGCGCGTGATCTGTTCCAACTCGTGCTCTTCGTACTTACGCGGGTCGATACGCAAACCACCTTTGGACCCGCCAAAAGGCGTTTCGACCAAAGCACATTTATAGGTCATCAGAGCAGCAAGCGCCTCGACCTCATCCTGGTTCACGGCCGTTGCATAGCGTATCCCGCCTTTAACGGGCTCCATATGCTCGGAATGGACCGAGCGGTATCCGGTGAACGTGTGAATATCGCCACGCAGTCGAACACCGAAGCGAACCGTGTAGGTGGCGTTGCAGACCCGGATTTTCTCTTCCAGCCCTGGCGGAAGATCCATCAGGGACGCCGCCCTGTTAAACATCAGGTCTACACTCTCGCGAAAGCTGGGTTCATTAGTGGCCGTCATTTAATCCTCCGTGCCAACGAACGACTGGCGTTCTGACGTTTTGTCGCACCCATTGGGTAAACGATCAATATTTAAGCAGAAATAAAACGGCAAAATCATCGTGAATATCTTTGAGCGGGGTTGAGTCGCGTCTTCTGCCCGAACCAGCGAAATTGTCCCCCGACCGAAAACAGAGAGCCCAAAGATCAGCAATTATCCCTAGCCCACGGGCAAACTTGCCAATTACCTGGCGAATTTGCCCAATTCACGCCACGTTTCGCCGTTATTTATCAAACGTTAACTTTTCCTTAGCAGCGTCGTATGTCTGCTCAGCGGGGACTGCAAAATGGCAAGACGAATTTTTAGAAACGTCTCGAACGGCATTAAAGAAAAAGAATCGAAAGCCCGACGCTTTGCCCGGAACGAAGACGGATCGTTCATCGTTTTCGTGGTTCTCACCTTCTTGTTGATCGTCGCGACGACCGGAATGGGCGTCGATATGATGAACTTCGAGCGTGATCGGGCTAATCTTCAGGCAACACTTGACCGTGCAGTTCTTGCAGCAGCTGACCTTGACCAGACACTGCCTCCTTCGGATGTTGTGAAATCCTATCTGGCGACGTCGGGTTCGCCCGGTACACTCGTAGGCGAACCCATAGTTGTCTCGGGTCTGGGGTCACGTAAAGTGACGGCCACCGCTGACGTCCTCGTCAATACCAATTTCATGAGGCTTTCAGGTGTGAAAACACTTAAGGCCCGCGTCACCAGCACAGCTGAAGAATCCATTGGCTCGGTCGAGATTTCGCTGGTGCTTGATATGTCAGGATCAATGAACGACCCTTCGGCCGAAGCGGGAAAGACCAAGATTCAAGTTCTTCGCTCTGCAGCCAAGGACTTTGTTACGCTGATGCTCAACAAGACTGGTGAAAGCAAAATTTCCATGTCGATCATCCCCTATGCGACTCAGGTTAACGCGGGCGAAGGGATCCTTGGAAAGTTCACGAAAGTATCGTCAGAACACGACTATTCTCACTGCCTTAACTTCTCGGGCAGCCAGTTCAGCGACGCATCTATTGATCCTAATGCGGTGCACGAGCGGACAGCGCACTTTGACCCGTGGAGATACTCGAACGGGGCTGAGCAATATCCAAAATACCGAGTCTGCCCGACTCGTGCTGGCAGTGAAATCACCCCGGTAACAGATGATATCGACGTATTGCACCAACGGATTGATCAGCTGACAGCCAGCGGCAACACGTCGATTGACCTGGGTATGAAGTGGGGCAGCGCGATGTTGGACCCCCAGTTCAGGGGTATTGTAAGCAAATTGGCACAAGAGGGAACGGTTCCGACCAAGTACAATAATCGCCCGGAAGAATACAATTCAGATGTACTGAAAATCGTCATTGTGATGACGGACGGGAAAAATACGAGCCAGTACTTCTTGAAAGATGAATTCCGCAGCGGCGAAACGGAAGTTTGGTTTAACCCAGAATACGATCGAGGTAACGGCAAGACAGGCGAATACAGCATTCGCTATTCCCGGGACCCGGATCGTTGGGTCTGGATGCAGCATACCGAAAAAAACGGTGGCAGCTACGTGACTGCCGATCACCCGTTTGGAAACCCCGAAAATGAGAACTCTTCGAATGAAGAGATCGGAACATCTGTTCGCTTGAACTATCCGGACTTGTTCAATCTGGCATCCCTTTGGTGGAATGCTAAGAACAATTTTTACTGGCAGAACAATCACGAAAACTATTGGTATTGGGATGCACGTTCCTCGGTCGGTGGATCAACAAAGGACACGCGAACAAAAAACATCTGTACTGCCGCGAAGAACAAGGGCGTAATCGTCTACGGTATCGCTTTTGAAGCGCCCAGCCACGGACTGACTACGATCAAGAACTGCGCTAGCTCAGACAGCCATGTCTACAACGTTGATGAATTCAATGATCCCGAGGGCATCTCTTTGGAAGAAGCGTTTGCTTCTATCGCGTCTTCGATCAAAAAGCTGAGACTGACCCAATGATACGGAAAACACTGGCAAAAGTGGTGCGTTTCAAACGCTCGGAAGACGGCAATGTTACGCTCGAGTTCGTGCTTTTATTCCCATCGCTCCTCCTCTTTATTGTCGGCGCAATGGAGTATGCCTTTGTGACGATGCAACAATCCATGCTGGAAAGGTCGGTCGATCTGGTTGTACGCGATATTCGCCTGGGTACCGGAAAGGCATTTACCCATGACCAGATCAAAAAATCGATTTGCGATCGCACTCTCATGGTCAATGATTGTGATCAGAACCTTCGCTTGGAAATGATCGTTCAAAACGCGTATGAGGGAATAAACCTGCCCGAACAGCCAGATTGCACCGACAACTCGGAAGAGGTCAAACCGGTTCGGAGCTTCAAAAATGGTCAAGCCAACGAACTGATGATCTTACGGGCGTGCGCCAAGGTCGATCCTCTGTTGCGAACGACCCAAATGAGGCGCGCTCTGGTCGACGAAACCGGGCAGATTGCCCTCACGGCCACAACTGCATTTGTACAGGAGCCTTGAGAACGGCATGGCCATTTTTTCAAAGATTCGTGGATTTCTGGGGCGCGCAAAGCGTGACGAGCGGGGATCGCTGACGGTTGAATATGTCCTTATCTTCCCTCTGCTGGTGTGGACGGTAACCGGCACTTACAGCTTTTTTGACGGCTTCCGCCAAAGTGCTGCCAACCTGAAGGCAGCTTATACAATCGGTGACCTGATCTCACGGGAATCCTACTCGCTCACAGATACTTATTTTAAATCGCTATTTATTCTGATGGACCGGATGGTTGGTAATGAGTCGCAACTCGAAATGCGGGTGACGGTGATCAGATATGATGAGGAAGACAAACGCCATTATGTGATGGGGAACACCAGATGCGGTTTTACAGCAAACTGGGAAAACGGCAGCATCGGACAACTGAAAGACAGCCTTCCGCCTATGCCTGATCAGGATACGCTGATCCTTGTTGAAACAAGAAACAGGTACGTCCCGACGTTCAATATTAGCTGGCTGGCCGACGACTACACATTCGACAATTTTGTCTTCACGCGGCCTCGCTTCAACGACAAGGTCGCTTGGGCTGCGTCGGATCAGTTTTGTCAGCAGACTGTACCAACAGTGTAGTCAGCACCTCAGACATAAACTTAGTCTCTGCCGCAGAGGTCATCCCACCGACGCCAATACGGTGACCGACACGCCACCATAAACCTGGCGCCCAAGTGTTGGGCGCCTTTTTACGCGTGCAAACCAAAAACCCGTTCGAGGGTTTGAAGGCGAAGACGCCGCGCTCGACGGTCTCGATATCCTCAACCTTTGCAATGAGTTGCCCTGCCCCAGTTCGAAGCTCTGTTTCGGTCAGCTCGATCCAGTCGTTGGTGGCTTGCCACATGCGGTAAGCCAACCAAAAGGCGCCTGCTCCGACCGCAAGCAAAAAGACCAGCCAAGCCGGTTCCGGCGGGGTAGCGAGCGCGACATAAAGCACCAGCGCGCCCACGATCGACAGCATTCCCACGCCAATCCAGCGCCTCGGTGCTGACGGTTTGACCGTGGCCAGTATTTCCTGTTGCATTGTCATCCCCTGCTCTGCTCCGCCCGGGTTTAACTGCTTTGACGGTCGAAAAACAGAGGGCATCTTACCCTCGATTTTTGCACAGCCAGCGTGTTTGCACGCGAATTGACGCAGATCGTGCACAGGTTACATGATCCTCACAACACCAGGAGGCCAACATGTCCCTTAGACCGACACTGGAAACCCGCAAAGCCGTTCCGACGATGGAAGGCGCAGGCGTCAAGCTACATCGGGCATTCGGGTTTCAGGACCCGTCCGAGCTCGACCCGTTTCTGTTGTTCGACGACTTTCGAAACGAGCGCCCGCAGGACTATCAGGCGGGTTTCCCCTGGCATCCTCATCGCGGCATCGAGACGATCACCTATGTTCTGTCTGGGACCGTCGAGCACTCGGATTCCCTCGGCAACACGGGCACGCTCGGCGCGGGTGATGTCCAGTGGATGACGGCAGGGTCCGGGATCCTGCATCAGGAAATGCCCAAAGGGAACGATGTCGGCCAGATGCACGGGTTCCAGCTTTGGGGGAATCTGCCATCGGACCAGAAAATGACTGCGCCGCGCTATCAGGACGTTCAAAGCAAGGACATACCAGAGATCACCGATGACGACGGCACCACAGTGCGCGTCATCGTTGGCGAGTTCTGGGGCAAGACAGGTCCCGTGGACGGCATCGCTGCAGATCCGCAATATCTGGACGTTCAGATCCCGGCCGGAGTGAAGAAGACCTTTCGCATCGACACATATCGCCGGGCATTTGCCTATGTCTTCCAAGGTCAAGCCGCATTCGCTGACGCGTCACAACCCACTGGTGTACTTCTGGAAAAAGAAGTCGCCGGGCAAGAGGTCAACATTCGCGACATGTCTGGGGATCGAACACTCGTACGGTTTGGAACCGGCGACGAAGTCACGGTTCAAGCCGGGCCTGAAGGTGTTCGCTTTCTGCTGATTTCCGGCGCACCAATTGACGAGCCGGTCGCCTGGCATGGTCCGATCGTCATGAATACACGAGCAGAACTGGAGCAGGCGTTCCGCGAGTTGCGGAATGGCACATTCATCCGTGCCGCTCACTGATAAAGGCAATTTGGTCAGGCGGTTACGGCGCGCCTGACCATATCCCAATAGACCCGCTCGACCTCGTCCAGCGACAATCGTCCACCTGTCCGGTACCAGGTCATCACACCGTTCAACATGGCAATCACCGCCAGCGTTGCGATCTTGGTATCGGCAACCGAGAAAAGCCCTGCCTCTTGTCCATCCCTCAGAATGGTCTCAAGCGAGTCCTCATAAGTCCTGCGCAATCCCTCGATTTCAGAGAAATTTTCGGGAGTGAGATTGCGTAACTCCATATAGGCGATGAACACCTCATCCGGCCTCTGCAAGTGAAACCGAATGTGAAAGCCCACAAAACGGCGCAACGCACCTTCTGCATCCCCCGGTTTGCCCAGTTCAGCGTAGGCTGACAACAGGTCTTGCATGTGGTCATGCATCAGACGGAACAACAGGCTCTGTTTATCCGGCGTGTAATTGTACAGCGCGCCGGCCTGCACGCCGACTTCCTTCGCGATCTGTCGCATGGACACAGCGGCATAGCCATGCCGAGCAAAAAGTCCCAGCGCAGCCTTGCGGATGCGCGGGCCGGTGATGTCTGAATGTGAACCTTGGGTACGTGCCATTGCATCACCGTATATGAACGCATGTTCATATAGAACCCCGCTTGAACGACCGCCGCAAAAGGTGCATCACGGTGTCAGTCGCCATTGAAAGGGTTCTGGATGAAACCCCTGCCATTGCTGGTTCTGTTTCTGACTTGCGCAGCGTGCGCCGACTTTCCGGAGTTGGAAGGGCGTGAGCTGCCGAATGTGCGTTCGGCAGCGTACCCTAAGCTGATCCCGGTTCAGGACATTCTGGGCCCGCCAGTGGACCCCGTGAGCGAAGCGGCTGAGGTCGAAGAGGATCTGACGGCGCGCAGCGAAGCGCTGGCGAAAAAGGCCGAAGCGCTGCAAAATGCCGAAATAAACTAGCCTTCATCAATTCAAACGCCTGTATCCGCTGTCTCGGATTGCGCCCCGGCGCTGAACCCGTTAAGGCACCGATGAACGGGCGGACAGCCCGAAACCACAGAAATTCGAGCGGAAAGGAACCCACGGGATGACACAGGCGCTGCGGCTGGGAATTGCGGGCTTGGGAACAGTTGGGGTGGGTGTCGTGCGGATCGTGCGCCGCCATGCCGATCTGCTGCAGGCGCGTACAGGCCGTGCGATCGAAATCACCGCTGTTTCCGCGCGCGACGCAAACAAGGACCGCGGCGTGAGCCTGTCGGATTACGCGTGGGAGACTGATCCCGTCGCTCTGGCAAAACGCGATGATATTGACGTCTTTGTTGAACTGATGGGCGGCGAAAACGGTGCCGCCAAAGCATCGGTCGAGGCGGCGCTGGCCGCTGGCAAAGATGTTGTGACAGCAAACAAGGCACTCCTGGCAATCCATGGTCAGGAACTTGCCGAAAAGGCCGAGGCCGCAGGCCGCGTAATCCGTTTCGAGGCCGCCGTCGCTGGCGGCATCCCGGTAGTTAAGTCCCTCACCGAAGGTCTGGCAGGCAACGAGATCACTCGCGTCATGGGCGTGATGAATGGCACCTGCAACTATATCCTGACCCGAATGCAGTCACAGGAGCTAGGCTATAACGCTCTGTTCGAGGAATGCGCCGAACTGGGCTACCTTGAGGCTGACCCAAACCTTGACGTGGGTGGTATCGACGCGGCGCATAAACTGGCGCTGCTGTCTTCGATCGCATTTGGCACCAAGCCGAATTTCGACGGCATCCAGATCGAAGGCATTCAGCAGATCAGCCTGGATGACATTCACCAAGCCGACGACATGGGCTATCGCATCAAGCTGCTGGGCGTTACTCAGCGCTCGGCGCGCGGGCTGGAACAGCGGATGCAGCCATGCCTCGTGCCCAGCGGCTCGCCCTTGGGGCAGTTGGAAGGCGGCACCAATATGGTGGTGATCGAAGGCGATGCGGTTGAGCAGGTTGTCCTGCGCGGCCCCGGCGCAGGCGAAGGCCCAACGGCCAGTGCCGTGATGGGCGACGTGTGCGATCTGGCGCGCGGGCTGCAAATCCCGACATTCGGCCGTCCGGCGACCACGCTACAAGATGCCAAGCCCGCAATCACCGGTCTGCCCGCCCCCTATTACCTGCGTCTGGCGCTGTTCGACAAACCGGGGGCGCTGGCCAAAGTGGCCGCCATTCTGGGCGATGCCGGCGTCTCAATTGATCGGATGCGCCAATACGGGCACACAGAAGCCACAGCGCCGGTGCTGATCGTCACACACAAAACCACGCGCGCGACGCTGGACGTTGCTTTGGAAGGCCTCCGCGCGACCGATGTTGTATCGGGTGAGCCCGTTGCACTGCGGATTGAAGAGGTTTGACCCTTGCAGCCTGCCCAAAACGCAGGCTATGCCCGATGAAACGCCTTTATTGACCTGAGGATATCTAAAATGAGCGCTGCCAAAATCGATTTCAACGACCGCCTGTTGTCTCTGGGCCTAGCACGGGTCGCGGAACAGGCTGCACTGGCCTCGGCCTCGCTGGTCGGACGTGGCGACGAAAAAGCTGCGGATCAGGCGGCGGTGAACGCGATGCGCGAGCAACTGAACCTGCTGGACATCGCCGGTGTTGTCGTCATCGGCGAAGGCGAGCGCGACGAAGCGCCGATGCTGTACATCGGCGAAGAAGTGGGTACGGGCAGCGGCCCCGGTGTGGACATCGCTCTGGACCCGCTGGAAGGCACCACGCTGACCGCCAAGGATATGCCGAACGCGCTGACCGTGATCGCAATGGGCCCACGCGGCTCGATGCTGCACGCGCCGGATGTTTACATGGACAAGCTGGCCATCGGTCCGGGCTTTCCCGAAGGCGTCGTGAATCTGGACATGAGCCCGCGCGAACGCGTTGAAGCTCTGGCAAATGCCAAAGGCTGTGAGCCGGCCGATATCACCGTCTGCATTCTGGAACGCCCACGTCATGAGGCGATGATCGCCGAAGTGCGCGAAACCGGTGCCTCGATCCGTCTGATCACCGATGGTGACGTGGCGGGCGTCATGCACTGCGCCGAAAGCGAAGAGACAGGCATCGACATGTATATGGGCCAAGGTGGTGCGCCCGAGGGCGTTCTGGCAGCGGCTGCGCTGAAATGTATGGGTGGCCAGATCTTTGGCCGCCTGCTGTTCCGCAACGACGACGAACGTGGTCGGGCCGCCAAGGCGGGCATCACCGATCTGGACCGTGTGTATACCCGCGATGAGATGGTGACGGCTGATGTGATCTTTGCCGCAACCGGTGTGACAGGTGGCTCTCTGCTGCCGCGCATCAAGCGCGAGCCGGGTTGGGTCGAAACCACTACCCTGCTGATGCGGTCCAAGACCGGATCGGTACGCCGTATGTCCTACCGTACCCCCATGTGGCCGCACAACGAGGCATAAGCGGCTTGCGCCGCTGCCTTCGGCGAGAGTATCTGTAAATAGGTGAAGAGGCCGGGTCCGAGAGGGTCCGGCCTTGGCATATGAGGGCAGGCATGAGTTTCTTAGGGGTTGAGCAGTCACTGACAGGGCGGCGTTGGGTCGGACCGGAGGCCGAGGTCGAACGGGCTACGGAAATGCTGGTGCAACAGGCGGGCCTGCCACGTGCGGTGTGTCAGGTTCTGGCGCGGCGCGGCGTGCCCCCCATGGAAGCGCAGAGTTTTCTGGACCCCAAGCTGAAGGAACTGCTGCCTGATCCCCGGGCCATGAAGGACATGGAGAAGGCCGCGACGCGCTTTCTGGAAGCTGTCCGGAACAAGCAGCGGATTGCGGTTTTTGCCGATTACGATGTGGATGGCGGCAGCTCGGCGGCGTTGCTGCTGGTCTGGCTGCGTCAGATGGGGCTGCAGGCTACGCTGTATGTTCCAGACCGGATTGATGAGGGCTATGGGCCGAACGTACACGCGATGCAGGAACTGGCGGCTGCGCATGACCTGATCATCTGCGTGGACTGTGGAACGCTCAGCCACGAACCAATTGCGGCGGCGAAGGGCGCAGACGTCATCGTGCTGGACCACCACCTTGGGGGGGAGACGCTGCCCGACTGCGTTGCGGTGGTGAACCCTAACCGGCAGGATGAAAACGGCGATCTGGGTTATCTCTGCGCAGCGGGTGTCGTGTTCCTGATGTTGGTTGAGGCTGGCCGACAGTTGCGCGAGGCCGGGGTAAAAGGCCCGGACCTGATCAGTTTGCTGGATCTTGTGGCCCTTGCGACTGTTGCAGACGTGGCCCCCTTGATTGACGCGAACCGGGCGCTGGTCCGGCAAGGTCTGAAAGTCATGGCGCAACGGCAAAGACCGGGGTTGGTCGCGTTGTCGGATGTGGCACGTATGGATTCGGCCCCCAACAGCTACCATCTGGGCTTCCTCCTGGGGCCGCGCGTCAATGCGGGTGGGCGGATCGGTCAGGCGGATCTGGGGGCACGCCTGCTGAGCACCGACTCGATGACCGAGGCGGAGGCATTGTCTAACAGGCTGGACGAACTGAACACCGAACGACGTGATATTGAGAATGCGGTGCGCGCGGCAGCGTTGGAACAGGCCGAAGAGCGCGGGCTGGATGCGCCGCTGGTCTGGGCTGCGGGCGAAGGTTGGCATCCTGGAGTCGTCGGGATCGTGGCGTCCCGTCTCAAGGAAAGTGCGAACAGACCCGCCATCGTAATCGGCTTTGACGGGGATGAGGGTAAAGGATCGGGCCGCTCGGTTTCGGGCGTTGATCTGGGAGCGTCGATCCAGAGGTTGGCGGCTGAGGGGCTTTTGGTCAAAGGCGGCGGCCACAAGATGGCGGCAGGGCTAACCGTAATGCGGGACCAGTTGGAGCCGGCCATGGAACGCCTAAGCGAATTGCTGGCCAAGCAGGGTGCGGGTCAAGGCGGACCGGCGGACCTGAAGCTGGACGGTGCGCTGATGCCCGGCGCTGCCTCGGTTGACTTGATCGAACAGATCGAAAAGGCAGGGCCATTTGGGGCAAGTGCCCCTGCCCCGCGCTACGCTCTATCCGACTTACAGGTCCGCTTTGCCAAACGCGTGGGAGAATCGCACCTGAAGCTGTCTTTGTCGGACGGCATGGGCGCGGGACTGGACGCGATCGCCTTTGGTGCTTTTGACGGACCGATGGGTGAACGGCTATCCAATCACGGTGGCGCCCGGTTCCATTTCGCCGGGCGACTTGAGGTGAACACATGGGGCGGGCGGCAAAGTGTTCAACTGAGGCTAGAGGACGCGGCAGAGGCAAACTGAGCTCTTTTCCGGCCGCGCCAAAAAAGTTTCACATCCCTGCATTTTTCGACTTGCGGGGGTCAGAGGTAAACCGTAAAAGGCCCTCCACAAGCCAGCGTGGCCCGTTCGTCTATCGGTTAGGACGCCAGGTTTTCAACCTGGAAAGAGGGGTTCGATTCCCCTACGGGCTACCACTTGTGCTTGCGCCATTTCAGATGGCCCGTTCGTCTATCGGTTAGGACGCCAGGTTTTCAACCTGGAAAGAGGGGTTCGATTCCCCTACGGGCTACCACTTCTCCTCATCTACACTCCGAATTTTTCTCGACACAGGTCTTGTATCTGACCCCACAGGGATTTGAATTCCGGCGTATTTTCTGCGGCATAGTGAAAGTTCTTCATCAACCCGGTGAGCTGAGTGAACACCTGCCGTACCTCGGCCTTGTCCGTAAAGCTCGCGGTTGATTGAGTAACATCGTAGATCAGTTTGAACGTCATCTTCTGACGCTCCAGCGGAACCGTTGCATCCACCTTGTCGAACGCGTCCTGCTGCAAATAGACCATGTCCACGAACAGTGCTTTTTGTTGGGTCACGAAGTCCTCAATAGTGACGCCCTCTTCGCCGGTGACCTGCATCATCTGGTCCACCTGCTCACCCTTTTCAATCAGCGCCAGCAGATCACGCACCTTACCGGTCCAGCCGGGTTCTGCATTCTTGTCGTACCAATCCGAAAGCTGATCCGTGTATCGCGACCAGCTGAGCATCGGGTCGACGGCCGGATAGAACCGCTTGTAGGCACGCTCCGAAGAAAGGCCAAGGAAACACTTCACTGTGGAGAGTGTCGACTGCGTCACCGGCTCGTCAAAGTTGCCACCCGCGGGTGAAACTGTGCCGATCAGCGTCAGGCTGCCCAGATCGCCATCGTTGGTTTTCAGTGCGCCTGCGCGCTCGTATAGCCCCTTGATCGAGCTCTCCAGATAGGCTGGAAAACCTTCCTCGCCGGGAATCTCCTCAAGCTTGCCCGATGTCTCGCGCATGGCTTGCGCCCAACGGCTGGTGCTATCGGCGATCAGCAGCACGTCATAGCCCATCTGGCGGTAATACTCGCCAAGCGTGATCCCGGTGAAGATCGACGCCTCGCGCGCCGCCACGGGCATCGAGGAGGTGTTACATATAATGATCGTCCGGTCCATAAGGCTGCCGCCCGAGGTTGGGTCGGTCATCTTGGGGAATTCGTGGATCGTTTCCACCACTTCGCCGGCCCGTTCCCCGCAGGCCACAACGATGACGATATCGACCTTCGAATTCCGCGCGATCAGGTTTTGAAGCACGGTTTTACCGGCACCAAACGGACCAGGAATACAGGCCGTTCCGCCACGCGCGATGGGAAAGAACGTGTCGATCAGGCGTTGTGAAGTCAGCACTGGTTCGGTCGGATACAAACGCTCGGACAAGGCACGTTTCAGGATGCTTTCGGGCAAAGGTCGCCGTACCGGCCATTTCTGACATAGGGTCAGGGTGTGCTCACCGCCCTGCTCATCCTCCAGGCGCGCAACGATTTCGTGGATCGAAGCGGCGCCTTTCTGAACCCAGACGACCTTGTAATCGCCGACCCAATTGAATGGCAGCATGATCTTATGGGTGAACCGCCCCTCGGGCACGGTGCCGATGCTGTCGCCCGCCGTGACCGTATCCCCAACCTTGACCGATGGCGTGAACGACCACTTCGCTTGATCATCCAGCGGAGCAACGTCGGCACCGCGTGGCAGGAACGTCCCGAACTCGGCTGCGACCTTGGGCAAGGGTGACTGCAAACCGTCAAACACCTGACCCAACAGCCCCGGCCCAAGCTCTACCGAGAGCAGTTGCCCCGATTGCTCCACCGGGTCGCCAACGGCCACGCCGTCGGTGCTTTCATAAACCTGAACGTCGGCCGTATCGCCGCGCACGCGCAGCACCTCCGCCTTCAGCCGCTCCTGCCGTCCACCGGGGCCTGGCCGAGTGGGAAGGATGAAGACCACCTCGTTCTTGACCAATTGCCCCGGAACTCCGGCAGCATCCGGGTTGGCCTGAATTTGCACCAGCCCTTCCTGGACCGAGACGACACGGGCGGTTGCGGTTTGAACCGGGGGTGTTTGGGCAGTCATGCGCTTACTCTCTCAAAATCGAAATCTGCGACATTGGCCATGGCTTGTTGGGCCAGTTTCTCGAATCTGGCTGCTGCATCCTGAGCGTTGCTTTGGGCCCAGCGGTCAAAAATGTTCCAGATCAGAACGTAGATTGCCACCGCTTCGAAATCGAACAGGTGGCGGCCAGCGTGGCGTCTCAGTTGCTTGTGGCTGACGGACAAAAGCAACCGTTCCAGGCCCAACGGGTCCTCGACCTCCAGCAACTGACGCGCTTCTTTGATCCATGGCATCGGCACCGAAAGGCGGAAATCCGGGTCGCCCCAGTTGGCACAGATGTGACGGCTCCAGCGTCCAAAACCATAAGACCCCATTGGCGGATCTCCCCCCTGCCCGCGCAAGCGCAGCGCAGCGACGACGGTCCGAAGGTCCATGCGCTCAAGAAACACATCGCGCAGCGTCGGTTGCGGGATTTCGGCCAGAGCCTGTTTGCACCTCTGAACGGCCTGCGCGTCGGTGACGTCCATATCATACGCGCTCCAGTTCAGGGCATTTTCCATGACATTCAGGACACGGGCGTCCTCAGGCGTCAGCGCTTTCATGCGGCGATCCAACCGTAGCCGCGACAACGGAGGCTGTTTGGCGACGAATAACCGCTCAGAGCCCGGAAGGCTGCTGATCAGGGCGATATAGGCGTCAGGGTCCGACATCTCAGCGGATCACACCTTCCAGCACGGCACGGAACCGCGGCTGCAGATGCTCCATTAGCAGCGACGCGACGGCCTTGTCCGTCAGGTCAAGAACCACACCCTGATCCTCGGCTCGCACACGGATGCCGCTTTGCGTATCATCCGATGCGTGCAGTTCGACCTGTTCGCGTAGCATCTCGGCCGTCAATCCAAGGACATACTTGGTCAGCTTGCCTGACTGGATGTCATCAGCGTTTTGCTTGATGTCCTCTTGCGTCGCGACCTTGGCCGGCAGAATGACCTGCACTTTGCCATCCAAGTTGACGCCATCGGATTCACGTCCAACCACTTCAAGGATCATCTGTTTCAAAAGATCCGGGTCGGCCATTTCCTTGGTGACCAGACGCTCGACATCTTCGCGGAACCGATCCGTCAATCCACCCTTCATGGTCAGGACCGCATCCCGCATGGCGGTGTTCAACGCTTCTTCACCGGCCGAACGGTAATTGTCGGATTCAGTACGGGCCTTTTTCTGATAGTCGTCCGCCTCACGCTTTGCATCCGCCAGAATTTTGGCGGCTTCAGCCTTGGCCTCGGCGCGCAGCTTGTCAGCGTCTGCCTGACCGGCCGCTACGCCGTCATTGCGCAGCTTGTCGATCAGGGCATCTACGCCATGAGAAATCATGCCATCCTGTGCCATCAGCTGATCCCCGCGCTGATGACCAGAGCAAAGACGAAGGCAAAGACACCAAACCCCTCGATGATCGCTGCCGGAGCCAGTGCAAGGCCGAAGATCTCGGGCTTTTCCTTGGTGGCATTAATCGCCGCAGCACATGCCCTGCCCTGCCAAATACCGCAGTACATCAGCGCGATCCCCGACAGGATACCGATCCCGAACAAGCCGCCCGCGTTTTCGGGCGTCACGTCCCGGTTCAGGGTGAACATGATGACGATGCCATAGATGACCATCGTCGATGGGAAGGCCGACACGCCAACAAAGCGGCCATATCCACCATCGGTTTCCGTCATCGCCCCAATACTGGCCTGCCCGGCAATGGCACAGCCAATGGCGCTTGCAGCTGCACCCAGCGCCATCGGCGCATAGATGCCCAGCCAACCCAAAGTCAAAACAAGCTCATTCATTCCTGAACCTCCTTGCGGGCAAACGGGCGAAAGACGATGCCTTCGTCCGGCAGACCCCATTTAAAGAATTCGATGTAATTGAGACGTAAACCGTGGACGACGCCGCTCATCATGGCGAGGGCGAAGTTAAGAACATGGCCGATGATCAGGATCAGCAGTGCCAATAGAATACCCAGCCCCTTGAGGGACTGCATCACCGAAACCGCCAGATCGTTGAAGGTGATCGCCAGTGAGGCTGAGGCTAGCCCTAGCGCAAACAGACGCATATAGCTGAGCACGTCCCCGAAAGCTCCCATCGCGCCAGCAAGGCTTTGCAGCCCTTCAATCAAGCGCCAAAGCCAATCTATGGGCTTGTTGATGGGCAGGCCGCTAGAGAACCAGACGATGGCCAGAACCCCGATACCCACCAGGACCGCGCCGGGGATCAGTGAACTGCCCTTCATATAGCCGAGCCACAGAATAAACCCGCCAATCAGCGCCGCAATCCAACCTAGGTTGGCGATCGCCTTGCGCTGCCCCCACGCCGCGCGGGCCGCCAAGGCGTTGGCCAAAACCAGATGCAGTACACCCACAACAATCGAAACCAACATCATGGCACCGAAGTTGTTCAGGTCGAGCAGTTTGAGTTTGGCCCAAAACGATCCGTCAGGCGGCGAAACACCGAAGTAACTGCCGACGAGAACGCCGTACAGGATCGTCGCGCCCGAGATGATCACCCCGAACCTCCGCCAGGATCGCTCTCCTGGCGTTCCGTCGAGCCGTTTCCAAAACACCAGAAGGCCCAGTAGGATGATCGCTCCGTATCCCGCGTCAGCAACGATCATCGCAAAGAAGATCGCAAATGACGCCGCGACGATGACACTAGGGTCCCAATCTTTGTATCCGGGCACTTGATAAAACAGCGCCAAGTCTACGGCAGCGCTGCGTTTTTCCGGCTGTTCCAGCAAAGTGGGCGGGTTGTCATCAGGATCGGGCTCCTCGATCAGAACCGCGGCGTCCTTGGCGCCAGCCATGTCCAGCACCGCGTCAACGCGGTCCTCGGGCACCCAGCCTTGAAGGGCGAACATGGCCTCTTCGTCGCGTACCTTCTGCGTTGCATGGGCCAATTCAGCCGCACTTTCAGCAACTGACAAATTCCGTCGCATCAGCGTCAGATACCGCGTCTGCGCGACCCTCTCTGCATCCAGCGCTTCTATGGCGATCTCCGCTTCTTCCAGCTGCGCCTCAAGCTCGTGAATGGGAAGCGAACCGGTGTGAGTTCGGGGTACAGGAAGGATGTCGTCATCAGGTTCTTCGGGTGAAATCAGAACTGCGTAGATGAACCGATTGTCCTGCTGCAAAATGGCCCAGGGCAATTCCATAACTTCCAGCGCATCACGGTGCTTCAATGGCAACCGGTAAAACCACAACCTATTGCCAGCCAGCACATCGCCTGGCGGAAAGTCCAGATCGCCCCAGGGACGGACCTGAGCGATCCGGTTCGCCAGAAAATCCCGTCGGTCCGTCATATCGCGGGTGCGCTGCATCAGATCCAGAACATCTCTGACGAACTGCTCCATATCGAATTCCGGATCACGCTGTATCTGCCGACGGGGTTCGGCCACATCATTCAGAAACCGCAGGGCTTTATAGGCGTTACGAGCACCTCTTTCACTGATCTTCTCGGGTTCGCTGGGCGGTGGAGCCAGAGGCAGGACATGCATGCACCCAAGTTCCTGCAACGCTTCGAGCGTCTCGCCTTTATGAGCAGTTGGCCCTACCAGCGACAACTTCTTGAGCCTCGCGACACTCATGACACAGCCTCCTGCGCATGTTTGCGTTTCGAGATCTTCGAACGCACCACGGCCTGCATCTGTTCATCACTCAGGTAGATGCGGATTTTCTTGATGTTGGCCTTGGCGCGGGGGATCAGGACCTTTTCGAACAAATTGACCCGTTGGGTGATTGTGGCGACGGCCTTGTCAAATATCTTGACCCTCTCTTCGGCCACTTTAACGCGCAATCGCGCCTCGATCATGTCATGCAAAAGACTGGCTGCCGCATCGACCCAGTGCGGCTTGGCAAGAAAAGAATACGGGCGCACCGCAACCTCAATCCGATCCAGCGCTGGCATTTTGACGCCGACGACGTTGACCTCTTTGACCTTGTAGTCCTTCAACTCAACCAGACCATCCAGATCGACACCCTTCTGCGCCAACATCGGCAGTTTCTCACCGATCTTTTGCGCCAGCTCATGCACTTCATCCTGCAGGCGATGAACGTCCTCTCGCGCCTTGGCACGTTCTGCCATCAATTGCTGACGTTTGAGGTCAAGCGACGGCAGGAACCGTTCATAGCCTTTCAGCTGGGTCTGCTCGCGGGCGAGTGACGATTTATTCAGCTGCAACCGCGCCATCGGCATCCTTCGGGAAATACTTGTCGATAAGTTCCTGCTTCATCAGCAGCTGTTCAGGCGCGAAACACTCAGCCAGTGTTTTCCAGCCCAGATCCAGCGCCTCCTCGAGTGGAATCGAGACGTTGATGTCCATGAACCGGGTTCTGAAAAGGCCGCCGAACTTCAACAACTGATGATCGTAATCCGAAAGATCAAAAGCCATTGCCTGTTTCTGCGCGGCGTCGCGGCTTTCCGAATAGAACCGGATCATGGTGTTCATGATCTGGCTGTGGTCCTCGCGCGTGGTCTTGCCGATCACGTTCTGCTTGAGACGGGAAAGGCTGCCGAACGGGTCGATCACCCCGGAATGCAGATAAAACTGCCCCTCAGTGATATAGCCCGTGTTGTCCGGTACCGGATGGGTCACGTCGTTGCCCGGCATCGTGGTCACGGTCAAAACGGTCACCGAACCGCCCTTTGCATAATCACAGGCCTTCTCGTACCGGCGGGCCAATTGCGAGTACAGGTCGCCCATATATCCGCGCTGCGAGGGCACGCGTTCCTGGCTGATCCCAACCTCTTTCATCGCATCGGCATAGGCAGTCATATCGGTCAGCAGGACAAGAACGCGCTTGCCCTCTTCGACCGCGAATTTCTCTGCCACGGCCAGCGCCATGTCCGGCACAAGCAGCCGTTCGACCAGCGGGTCCATCGCCTGATTGACGAACATCACAGTGCGGGAAAATACACCCGCATCTTCAAACGATGTACGGAACGTGAAGTAATCGTCAAAGATCAGCCCCAATCCGCCGAACACCACAATATCTGCATCTGCCTGAATGCCGATCCGGCTGAGGAACGCGTTGAACGGCTCACCGGAAACCGAAAAGATCGGGATTTTCTGGCTTTCGACCAGAGTGTTGAACACGTCGATCATCGGAACATCCGTACGGATCATCTTGTTGGGTACGGCCCGTTCCGCGGGGTTGACGGTTGGGCCTCCGATGTCCACACGTGGCTCGGACGACAGGTCCGGACCACCGTCGATCGACACACCCGCACCGTCAAATACGCGCCCCAGGATGTTTTGCGAATACGGCGTTTGCATCGGGTGGCCAAGGAATGTCGCCGTGGCCTCGGTCGATATCCCCTTGGTGCCGGAAAACACCTGCAAGGTGACAACGTCCCGGTCGATAAAGATCGCCTGTGCCAGCGTCTTGTGGCCGTCCACAGTTTCGATAACGGCCAGATCATTGAAACGCACCGCGGCGTCGGTCGATCCGTCCAGCGGCACCCTGACCTTGATCGTATCCCCGACAATCTCAAGAACACGCGTGTACTTCAAAAGACTTCGGGACATTGCTCATCCTCAGTCGTTAAAGAGTTTTTTGAAATCGGCGCGGCGAAATCACTGCGCGTTTTCTGTAATCATAGGTTCAGCTTACAACGAATTCATGAATTGGCAACTGAGGATGTTTGGGTCGGTAAAACCTCGCCGGAAACTTTTGTCACAACCTACTTTGGCGGCCGTTGAAAGCGCCTGCGATGCTGTCACAATTAGTTCGGTCGAAGTGCCAATTGCCCTGTCCGCTTCACCACCCGCGCCGCCCGAAAAGTGATTGCAACCGACTTTGCCCGGCGAAAGGGTCAACGTCTTGTGGCGCAGTCAGACCCGATACCACACGCCTGACCAAAACCCAGCAGAGCACGGCGAATATGACACCTCCTAGCGCCTGCCCCAACAGCACACCCGGAGCACCCGCCAGATAGGCACCCGCGACCGCAAAAGGCCAGGTTCCCAACGTGTGCCTGCCCCAGTTTACCCAGGTCGAATAAATCGGGTAGCCAAGGTTGTTAAAGCTGGCATTCGCAACAAAGATTACACCATTAAAGAAGGACGCCAGGGCCAACGGACCGCAGAATAGATAGATCAGCGCCCGCGTCTCTCCTTGTGCCTGAAACAAATCGGCGATGGGTGCACGCAGAAGGAACAGAACCGCCGCCATCAGCACTACATAGACGGCGGTGAACTTCACCCCAGCCAGAAATGCCTCTTTCACACGGTCATACTGCCCTGCCCCAAAGTTCTGCCCGACTATTGGACCGATTGCGCCGGACAGGGCGAACACAACCGAAAACGCCACCGGTATCAACCGTCCAATCACAGCCATGCCTGCTACGGCATCAGTGCCGAACTGCGCGACCTCGCGGATGACGATGGCATTGCCGACCGGCGTGGCAACATTGGTCAGAACCGCAGGGATGGCGATCGCCCGCACTGGATGGATATCTTCGATCAACTGCTTCATAGACGGTCGGGCAAAACCGCGATGAACGCGAACGGCTGGCCTGACGGCGGCGACCAGCATACAGATCCGCGCGATCACTGAGGCGATGGCTGCTCCGTCCAGACCGAGTCCCACTGCGAAAATCAGGATGGGATCGAGCACCGCGTTTGCGACCCCTCCGTAAATCGTTGCCAGCATGGACCGACGCGCGTCGCCATACGCGCGCAGCACGGCCATGCCGGCCATCGCCACAGCCATCACCCACATCGTTGGCAAAATGATGGACACATATCGCACCGCCAATTGCAGCACCTCGCCCTGCGCCCCCAGCAACGACAGCAGAAATTTCAGGTTAATCATGACGATGGTGGACACGACTAATCCAATCAGAATGCCCAGCAAGGCGACGCTGGTTCCGAATTGCCTGGCCTTTTCAGGCCGCCCCGCACCCAGTTCACGCGCAACAAGTGCTCCGGCCGCAATCGAGAGGCCGACATTGACCGCGTTAGTGAAAAACAAAAGGGTCCCGGCATACCCGACAGCGGCCGCCAGCGCGTCATTACCCAGCATCGAGATGAAGACCATGTCCACGAAATCCACGGCAAAGATCGCCATCAGCCCGATACTGGTGGTCAGCGACATGCGGGTCACATGCCGCATCAGGCTGCCGGTCAAAAAGACGGCTGTTCCCGCGGTTTGTTGTTTCATTGGCCGGTCCGCCCCTTTGTTGTAACGGCGATCTGACTGTGAATGAGCGCGATCAGCAACCTCAAATTGCCGCCATCGAAATTCCGGTGTCACCGACCGGGTAATCCATTTCGAGAAAACCAGCTTAGGATGAACTCGTCAGCCTGCAAAACCAGTTTCCCTTGGCTCGGTTGATTTGTCTCAGCGACGCGAAGTTCACAATGTTGAACGGGTTGGAGAAACTAACTCACACCGGTGTTCATTACCTCTTCGGCACCGAAGGACCGGCGGTCGATATAGAAGGCGCGCGCGGTGTCCGGGTCAAAGGCGCAGACGGCACCGAAGCACGCCTGCGTGCGGGCACTGTCGCGCTGGGTACCAATGGCATTTTCAATGCTGCCATTTTGCAGCGCTCGGATATACGCAACGATGCGCTGGGCAAAAATCTGCATGAACAGGCGGTCGTGGACGTTCATGTCGACACTGCCAACATCAAAGGATTTTTTGGCGGCACCTCAGAAACCGGTCACGGCTATCATTTCTATCATGACATTGATCGCAGCACGGCCGGCGCGGCCCTGATCGAAACCCTAAACGCCCCGGCATCAATCCGGCGTGAGCGCGGGAAATGGGCCAACCGCATCCAGATGCGCATCGCCGTCGAAGATCTGCCACTTGCCGAGAACCGCGTTCTGCTTGAAGACGACGAACCCGCCATCGAATGGACTGGCTATTCGGATTATGCCATGCGCGGCATAGAAAGGGCAAAAGCGGGTTTGGCCGACATCGTTCCCGATACAGTCGAGGATCTTGCGGTCACCGGTCTTTTACCGTCGGACGCCCATATCCAAGGCACACATCGTATGGGTCTTTTTGTTGAGGGCTCGGTCGTCGATGACAGGCTGCGCCTTCATTCCGCGCCCAATGTCTTTGTGCTGGGCACAGGAGCGTTTCCAACCTGTCCACCGGCCAACCCTTCGCTGACGGTTTCAGCGCTTGCGCTCAGGGCATCGGAGGCAGTGTCATGAGGATTTCGCGTCGCAAAGTTATCGCATTGGGCGTCGGCGTCGTTGGTGCCGGTGTCGCTTACAGGGCGATCAAGGGGCACGGTATTTCTCGGCATGCGTTGGAAGTTATCCGCGACGTGTACGGGCCAGACATCGCGAATGACCCGGCAGCACACGCGTTCGCACAGGCCTACGAAGAGTTCGTTCTTGAAAAGGGCATTCAAGGCCAGATGTTGGATGTGGGCTATTGGGCCGGCCTGCAGGACCTGCCGTATGTCAGCGAAAAGCTCGGCAAGATAAACGACAGCGTTGTGGACAAATTTGCGTCGTCGACGAACGTCATCCTGGCCACCGAGCTAGGCAAACCGCTGGAGTTTGTCGCGCTGTTCGACCCGTTTCAAAACACCTGCCAAAACCAGCTGGGTGCTCAGGGGTATTCCGTTGCTTGACTGCGCCCGCCGCCGCTAATTCAACCGAATTGGAAAGCGCGCCCGGATTTCCGCGTCCGTCTCCGGCGCAATATGTGTGGGCTCGGGCGCCGACAGAAGTTCGCGCGTCCGAATACGCGCCCTCTCGAGTAGATCCTTGTCCGATGCGGTATCCCATTCCTGCGGCGTTCGGCGATCGGCCATGGCCGGGTAGTAGTAATCGGTTTGCATCCGTTGTAGCGTCTGATCGTGCCCAAGAAAGTGCCCCGGGCCGCCGATACAGATCTCGCGGATCGTTTCCAGCGACAGTGTCTCGCGGCTGACCTCGAAACCCCGCGTGGCACGCATGACTGACCCGATCACGTCGTTATCCAGCACAAAGCTCTCCAGCGAACAGCCCAGAAGCGAACCGTACATGCCGGCCGCTTCATAGACCAGATTGGCCCCGGCCAACGCTGCCAAAAGCTCGGTATAGCCTTTTTCGTATCCAGCCTGAAAATCCGGCATCTTGCTGTCCGTCATACCTGCACTGACCGCGCAGGGGATGTCATAGAACCGAGCCATCTGAGCACACGCGGCCATCAGCAGTCCTTGCTCGGCGCTGCCGCCTGACATCGCACCGGTGCGTAAATCGCTGACGAAGGGCAAAGCGCCAAAAGTGGCCGGATGACCCGGGCTGAGCAAATTGGCGTAAACTATCCCAGCCAGCACCTCAGCGGTTTGCTGAGCGACAGCCCCGGCCAGCGGCGCGGGACTTGTGGCGCCGGCCTGCCCAGCCGAGACAAGCTTTAGCGGTATGCCATGTCGCGCCGCGCATTCAATGACGCCCAGCGCCTCTTCGGCAAAAGTAAGCGGCGGAACGATGAAACAGGTAGACACGCAAATCGGAGGCCGAGCCCGCAGCGCCTCTGCTCCTCCCATAAGAATGCTCAACATGCTCACGGCTTCTTCCATCACCTCGGCTGACCCGAACGAAGTTCCGGTGGGTTTGGCAGTGCCCTTCAGGCAGGCATAGGCAGTGTTGAGATCCATCTCCCTTGGGTCTGTCAGGTCCCGCGCCACCACCGTGCGCTGAAACATGTGAATGTTCGGAAGTGCATCCGCCAGTCGGGCCATATCGTAGAGATCGCGCAGAGTGGAGTCGCGGATTTTGCGAGTGGCGCTGTCCACGATGTGCACCGCTGCCCCTGAGGTTCCAAAGTGGATGCGGCTGCCGGACGGGTCGATGTCATGCTCGGGCTTTTGTCCATAAAGCTTGAACCCACGGCCCGCGGTCTTCAGGACTTCGCGCACCATGTTTTCGGGCATTTTCAGCCGGCCATCTTCTGTCATCTGCCCACCGGCCGCGCAAACGGTCCGAGCACAAACGTCCGTCGCGCCCCTCAATCCGATTTCTTCGAGAATGCGCATCGCTGTCTCGTCGACCATCGCCAACTCGGCTGAGGTCAGGGGCTGATACCGGCCACCTTCGATGCCCGGCCAAATCGCCTCGGTCGGGCCAGAGCCCGCGCCGCCCTGCCGTTCCGCCATGCGCGCGGCGCGCCCGCCGCCTCGTCTTGTGCCGGTCATTGGCCTGCCTCCTCAAAGAATTTCGCGACATCCGGCGCGTCGAACCAGTCGAGCAACGCGTGGAACCTGAGCGAAGGCCTGTTGCAGATGGATCGGTATTTTTCGGCAAGCTGCGCCGTCGACATTGGGCGCTGGGGAGCCCCGAGCGGATATGTGCAAGCCGCCATGAGGACCGAACCGTCTGAAAGCGAGATCCGCAGCGTATCCGGTTGATCGTGATCGTAGTTCAAAGCCGGGTTGCGCGCAGGTTCCGGCGACACCGTGGTGATATCGATCAAACGTGCGACCTCCGGCTGACGCCAAAACTCATCCTCGCTATCTGCCAGCGTCAGCCCACCGGTGACAAGCGCCTGCGCAAGACAGGCCGGGGCCGAGAACAGGGCTTCGCTCCGGGATCGGGGCTTGTCAAAAGGCAATATGGCCAAGTGAAAATCCGGCATCGACGCCTCGATTGCGGTGATATCCTGCAAACGACCCAAGACTTGGGACCGCAATTCCAGCGCCGCCGTCATCAGCCGATGTGTATAACCGCAGGACGGCCACGGCTTCAAAATCAATCCGTACTGACGCAAAGCCCACGGAGCACCCAACTTATCCAGCATTACCTTGAAACGGTCCGCATCGTGTAAGCCCAACAACCCGCTGAAACCGCGCCGATTTTCCAGAACTTGCGGCTGCCCGGTGACACTGCTTTTCGCCAACAGGGCAGCTTCGACGCCTGCTCGCGCGGCGAAACCGGCCTGCAGTGGTTTGGCGTTTGAACCGAACTGAGCGGTGTAACCGACAGCCTGCGATGTCGCGATGCTCAGGGCATGAGCGGATTGATCTTCGGACAGCTTCAGGATACGCGCGACGGCCCCGGCCGCGCCAATCGTTCCGAGCGTTGCCGTGGAGTGAAACCCCCTTGCGTAGTGATCCAGCGAAACGGCCTCACCCAGCCGCATGATGATTTCCGTCCCCACCAGATATGCCAACGCCAATTCCCGACCAGACGTTGCACGGACATCAGCCGCCGCCAGCAACGCGGGCACCAGAACGACACTCGGATGGGTATTTCCGGGTTCTTCCCAATCATCCAGATCCCATGCATGACCCGCGACCGCATTCATCAGGGCGGCAATTGGTGGGCTGGACGTTTCATCCGCACCGAAGACGCGCGCGGAGCCCGTAGTCATCCGCGCATAAGCGGCCCGGACACGAACCGCCACACCGCTGTCAACCCCGGCAAGAATGCAACCAAAGCAGTCAGCGACCGCAGGAGCGATGATCGAACGGAGGTCGTCCGCAAGATCGGCTTGAGTGGCAAATTGGGCCAGAAACCGGATCGCCGTCATTACCCAAACGGATCAGGCTGATGGGGGTCGGTTGCTAGCCAGACCGACTTGGTCTGCATGAAACATCGCATGCCTTCCCAACCGTTTTCGCGACCATATCCGGACTGTTTGTACCCACCTACAGGGCTTTGTGTGGCGGCGTTGAAGTAGTTGTTGATGTAAACCGTACCGGCCTCAATCCGGTCGGCCATGCGCATGGCCTTGGTAACGTCGCGTGACCAGATACCAGCAGCCAGTCCGTAAATGGTGTCATTCGCGATCCGAACCGCCTCGGCTTCGTTGTCGAAGGCTTCAATCGAGACGACAGGACCGAAGACCTCATTCTGCGCAAGATCCGCATCGTTCGGCACATCGGCAAAGATGGTCGGGCCGATGTAATACCCTTTGTCGCGACAGACAGTTCGGCCGTCCAAAAGCAATTTATGACCTGCCTCTTCAGCCGCTGCGATACGATCTAAAACGTTCTCATAATGCGGACCGTTGGCCATGGGACCGATCTGGGTTTCCGGATCGGTAGGCTCCCCCACGCGGGCCTTTTTGACAACATCGACAAGCCGGTCCGAGAACTCTTCAACGACATTGCGATGCACCAAAAAGCGCGACCCGGCAATGCAAGACTGCCCGCCGGGCGGGAAGATACCTGCCGCAACACCATTCACGGCAAGTTCCAGATCGGCATCCGGCAAAACGATCTGCGGGGATTTGCCGCCCAACTCCATAATGATCGGTTTCACCTGACGCGCAGCGACAGCGGCAGCCGCGCGACCGCCAGCGGTTCCGCCTGTAAAGGACGCCATCCGAACATCCTTGTGGTCGATCAACGGCTCTCCGGTCGTGCTGCCAAACCCTGTGACGACATTGAGCACGCCGGGCGGAAGGTCAGCCTCCAAAAGCACATCCATCAGTTCAAGCGTCGAACAGCTGGAGTGTTCCGAAGGCTTCATCACCACTGTGTTTCCGGCAGCAAGACAAGGGGCGAGTTTCCAGATCAAAGTCCCCAAAGGCGAATTCCACGGAAGGATCTGTGCGACTACACCGAAGGGTTCCCATTTCATGTAATTGTGCATGTTGGGGGTCTCGGCCGGGATGACCCGGCCTTCGAACTTGTCACACATGCCAGCGTAGTAGTGCCAGCTGTCGACCAGCCAATGCCCCTCTTTCAACCCCGGCGTGATCATGTGGGGCAGCTTACCGTTGTCCTGCGTCTCAATTGCCCCAAGCCGTTCGGCATGTTTTGAGATCACGTCGCCGATACGGCGCAAAACCCGCCCCCGTTCCGCCGACAACATTCGCCCCCATGGACCGTAGTAGAACGCCTCTCGCGCGGCTGCCACTGCGCGATCAACATCGGCCTCGCGGCAATCCGGAACCCGTGCCCACACCTCGCCATTTGCCGGGTTTTCACTGTCGAACCAGACACCGTCTGCCGGATCATGCCATTGATTATTCGCGAAATACTGGAACGTGCGGATATCAGCCATTCAGGTCTCCGAAGGGTTTTCTGAAGGGAGCGCCGGGCGCCCAAGTATCATATCGGCAGCTTTTTCTGCCATTGCGACAACGGTAGCATAGAGGTTGCCCGTGATCTGCGTGGGCATCGCACTCGCATCCACAACGCGCAGCCCATCGATCCCCCGCACCCTTAACTGATCGTCAAGTACAGCCATAGGGTCCCCATCGCCGCCCATTCTAACCGTGCTGCACGGGTGGTGCCCGGTGTAAGCCGTTTCGCGGATAGCCGAGACGATTTCCGCGTCCGTGCGCGCCGTAGCCCAGGGGCCGAGCTCTCCGGTCACGTATTTGGCAATCTGCGGCTGGGCCATGACTTCGCGCATGGCTTTGACACCGCGCACAAGTTCATCGAGATCGCGCGGGTCTGCGAAGTAATTCGGATCGATCTGGGGATACACAATAGGGTTTGCACTGTTCAGGCGCACAGTGCCAAGGGACCTGGGACGCTCTTGATTGATGTCGATCTGCACCCCGGCGCGGGCCACTTTGCGGCCCCGGACCAAAAGCTTGCGACCGAGTCTCTGCAGTAACGGCGCGGCCTCTGTTTCACCATTGCCCAAGTTTTCTTCGATAATCATGGGGGTCATGTAAACCTCAAGCTCTGGCAGTGCGGGGTCATCAATTGCATGAAACAGAACGGTCGAAAACATTGCCCCGCCGCCCGGACCGGTCCCATTCAGCAGCCAGCGCGCCATAAGCATCGCGGCCTTGTCCAACCTCTGGTGGCGCGCATGCGAAAGGTCCAGTCGGTCCGAAGCCCATTGCATCGAAACGTCAACATGGTCCGCCAGATTTCGCCCTACCCCAGGCAGATCGACAATGGGCGCAATCCCATGTTCCTCGAGATGCTCGGCCGGACCAACACCTGACAACATCAAAAGATGCGGTGTGCCGAAAGCGCCCTGGCATGCAATGACTTCACGGTTGGCGCGAAACCGTTCGCCGCCAAGGGTTTCGACACCGACGGCGCGTTTGTTTTCGAACAGGATGCGGGCAATGTGCTTGCCTGTCAGCACAGTCAGGTTTTCAGGCGGGGATTTTAAATAGGCGATGGCCGATGATTGGCGAGTCCCGCGACAGACCGTACTGTCGTTTCGTGCAACTCCGGTCCTGTGCGGCCCGTTGAAATCGGGCAATCTGGTATGGCCCTCCGCAACCGCGGCCTCTACAAAGGCCTGATCCAGCGTACCGAAGTTCGCTGCGGGTTCCGTTTTCAAAGGTCCCGCAACGCCATGATACCCGTCGCGCCGATCCCGCGATCCTTCTGATCGGCGAAAGTAAGGAAGAAGGTCGGAATAGCCCCACCCCTTTAGTCCCATTTGCCGCCAGGCATCATAGTCGGCTGGTACGCCGCGCATGTAGATCATGCCGTTGACAATCGACGTGCCGCCCAGCGCCTTCCCCCTTGCGAAATAGATTTTGCGCCCGTTCAGAGCCGGCTGAGGAACGGACTCGTAACCCCAGTCGAGGCGTGGGTTGCCGAAGACAAATCCATTTCCGGCGGGCATTCGGATGAACAGATCGCGCCCTTTCCCGCCCGCTTCGACCAGACAGACCGACACATCAGGATCTTCCGCCAGACGCGCGGCCAGCGCACATCCGGCCGATCCACCTCCGGCAATAACGTAATCAAAGACCGTCATCCCGAGAGCCTTTCCAGAATGGCATCGGTTATCGAACTGCTGTCAGCGGTGCCGCCAAGGTCGCGCGTCATGATACCGTCTGCCAGAGCCTGCTCGGCAGCCTGCTCTAACGCTTTTGCCAGATCCGGGCGGGCCAGTGAGTATTCAAACATCATGCCGACGGACAGGATCATGCCTATCGGATTGGCGATACCCTGCCCTGCGATATCCGGTGCGGAGCCGGACGTACTTTCATACATTCCAAAAACAGGACCACCCTTAGGATTGGCGGACAGACAGGCCGAGGAAAGCATCCCCAGCGACCCGGAGTAGACGGCCGTCAGATCGCTCAGAATGTCGCCCAACTGGTTGCATGACAGAACAACGTCAAAATCCCCGGGTCGACACATCAACTGATAAGCGCAGTTATCCGCGAACATGTTCTCGAAGGCCACGTCCGGGTATTGGGTGGCAACCTCGCTCACCACTTCGCGCCAAAGCTTGTAGCTTTCCATCACGTTGGACTTGTCGCAGCTGACCAGTTTACCGCGACGGCGGCGCGCGAGTTGAAAGCCGCCATGGGCAAATCTGGCGATCTCATCCGCGTCGTAAGCAGTAAGGTCGTAGCCCTGTCGCACGCCGTTCACCTGCCGCTGCCCCCTTTCGCGCGCAAACATAGCGCCGCCACACATCTCCCGCAGGATAAGAACGTTTGCGCGATCGGCGAGCCCGCGCCGGAATGGGGTATGGTGCAACAATGGCTGCCAGGCACGCGCCGGGCGCAGGCCCAGGTAAGTTTGCAGATGGTGCCGCAGATACATCAGCCCGTCCTGACACTCTGCCCCACCGGGGACGCGGATGTTGTCCCATTTCGAACCACCAACCGCACCCACCAGAACTGCATTTGCCTGCCGGGCTTTTTCCAACACTTCCGGTCGACAAAACGTTCCGTGCGCATCCCACGATGCACCATGCAGCAGATCATGCTCGACATTCAGGGTCAGACCAGCCTTTGCCGCCAATGCACCGGCGACCCGCAAGCCCTCGGCAAGGATCTCCGGGCCGATGCCATCCCCTCCCAAAGCGAGCAGTTTGACGTGCAACAGCAACATTCCTTTTTCAGCGTTCATGATCAGACTAACCCCTTGCCCGCATCGAAAAAGACGGAAATGATGAATGCCGATCATTCCCGGAAGGAATAGTATGAGTGGTTAAACCCTTACCTCTGGCACAGATAAACGCATTCGAGGCCGCAGCGCGGCATCTGAGTTTTTCGGCCGCAGCCAAAGAGCTGAACGTGCAGCAACCTGCTGTCAGCCGGCAGGTCGCGGCCCTTGAAGCGGCGCTCGATACACCACTATTTGTCCGCAGCAAGCCGCGTCTGACGCTGACCGAAGAAGGCGAGCAACTGGCATCAAGCGTGTCCCGGGGTTTTGACGCGATCCGTGCCGATATGGACGACATTCGTAACCGGCAAAAGGAAAGCCGCATTGTTGTCAGCGCGGCCATCGGATTTACCAGCTTGTACCTGCTACCAAGACTGGCCGATTTTCAGATGTCCCACCCTGATATCAAAGTTCAAATCGTCACGCGCGATCAAAATCCGGACTACGACTTGAACCGATGCGACGCGGTGGTGGTGTTTGGCGAACAGGGTGTGCCAGGTTTGAACAGCATGAGAGTCTTCCCCGAGCGCATGGTCGCCATATGCCACCCGGACTATTTGAAATCTTCCTCGCCACTTTCGTTGGACGAGCTTGCGCAACAACGTCTGTTGCATATGTCCGGCCCAGCGCATGCGGATGATTGGAACAGGTATTTTTTAGGCAGCGGCCAGCAGGTACCCCGCCCGGCAACACACGACCGATTTCTCAGCTACATGGTCTATTTGCGTGCCATTCAAAACGGGCTTGGGGTTGGCATCGGCTGGCGCCCGATGATCGACGAATTCCTCCTGAACGGATCGTTGGTTCAGGCCTGCAAGCACGAGCCCGCAACGAACCGGGGCTATTTCTGTTCGGCAACGAAAACCGGGGTGGCGAAATCAGAGGTCGATATGTTCATGACCTGGCTTTCCGACGGCACCTAGGCAGTACCAGGAACGAGACCCTCGCGCCGCGACGAAGGTCACTCCAGTAAAAAATTAGTACAAAACTCGCCCTCCATACATTATAAAAACCGAATATACGAAAGTTTCAACGTACATATAATGTCTTGGTTCGAATGCCTGGGGAGGTTTTAATGCTTCGACTTTCAACCTGTTTGATCTCATTGTTTGTTTTGCCAACATTCGCTTGGGCAGACGCCGTACCCAGCAAACAGGCGGCCGAGGGCACCTTTGCGGACCGCCCGTTTTCACCTTATGCCAACCGGTCCTTTCCCGAACGGCCACTCTGGGGCGACACGCACCTGCACACCGGACTTTCGCTGGATGCCGGCGCCTTCGGGAACACTTTGCTTCCGGATGAAGCGTGGCGGTTTGCGAAGGGCGAGCAGGTTACTTCGTCCACCGGTCAACCCGTCAGGCTCGCGCGCCCGCTGGATTGGATGGTTCTGACGGATCACACAGATCTCATGGGGTTCGCGCCTGACCTGCAGGCCGGAAAACCCGGAGTGCTTTCCGACCCAAAGGGTCTGGAATGGTACGAAGGGTACAAAGCTGGCGGTGAGGATGCGGCCAAGGCAGCCTTTGATATTATCACCAACTTCTCGCAAATGACCCTGCCCGAGATTTTGCTGGAATCCTACAGCCCGGGTGCGGATGCGTTTGCGTTTACTTGGGAACAGATCGTGCTGGCTGCCGAACGCCATAATGATCCCGGTAACTTCACCGCGTTTATCGGGTTCGAGTGGACCTCGGTGCCCAAGGGTTTCAATCTGCATCGTAATGTCATGCTGCGCGACGGCCCGATCAGGGCGCTGCAAGTCGTGCCTCCGGTGACGCAGCCGCCCTACGGCGATACCGACCCCAAAGCGTTGTATTCCTGGCTTGAGGACTACGAGGCCAAAACCGGTGGCCGCGCCGTGGCCTTTGCCCACAACGGGAACCTGTCCAATGGCTGGATGTTCCCGACCGAAGACACCTATCACGGTGGCCAGGTGGACGAGGAATACGTACAGAACCGCGCCAAGTGGGAACCGCACTACGAAGTCACTCAAATCAAGGGCGACGGCGAGGCGCATCCGTACCTCAGCCCTGATGACCCGTTTGCCGATTATGAAAACTGGGACGTCGGAAACCTCGATATCACCGAGCTGAAAACCGATGACATGCTGGCCGGTGAATACGCGCGCGAGGCGCTGAAACGCGGTTTGGCGCTGGAAGAAAAGTTCGGCGTGAACCCCTATAAATTCGGCATGGGTGGGGCGACAGACAGCCACACGTCCCTTGCCACAGCTGAAGAGGAAAACTATTTCGGCAAGTCCGTGAGCGCCGAACCCTCTGCCACACGCGTTCTGCACCCGTTTGTCGAAAGCGACCTGGGGGCGTTTGAAGGCCATACGCTGGTCGCCTCGGGGTACACAGCGGTTTGGGCATCGGAAAACACCCGTTCGGCCATTTTCGATGCATTCAAACGGCGTGAGACCTACGCCACAACCGGCCCGAGGATCGGTCTTCGTTTCTTTGGCGGCTGGGACTTTCAGGATGAGGACCTGCTGACGCGTCTGGTGGCGGATGTCGGTTACACTAAGGGCGTTCCCATGGGCAGCGACCTGCGCCCCCGCGAAGGTGACGGAGCACCGAATTTCCTGATCGGCGCCCTGCGCGACCCGATCGGAGCAAATCTGGACCGTGTTCAGGTCGTAAAAGGTTGGTTGGATGCCGAGGGGGAAATGCACGAGAAAGTGTTTAATGTCGCCTGGTCCGATGACCGCGCGCTGGACGCTGATGGCAATCTGCCCGAGGTCGGCAACACCGTAGATCTGGAAACCGCCAGTTGGAGCAATACAATCGGCGCCTCCGAACTGGTGACTGTTTGGACCGACCCTGAGTTCGACCCCGGCCAACGCGCTTTCTACTACGTTCGGGTTCTTGAGATCCCGACGCCACGCTGGGTCCTATACGACAAGCTCCGTTTTGGTCTGGATCTGCCGGAAGAGGCTCAGCTGGTCCATCAGGAACGGGCGTATTCCTCACCCATTTGGTATACGCCCAGCGAATAACGGGATAATTTGATTTACAGTTTCTCCGGGTGGCTTACCCTGCCCGGAGATTTTTCGACACGACCTCGGGACCGCGCATGCGAATTTTGAAAGAACCTCTGTTCCACTTCATTTTGATAGGGATCGCCATTTTCTTCTGGTTTGCATGGGTTTCTCCCCGGCAAGACATCGTCGAAGAAACTGACACGATCACAATCGACGGCAACGATGTCGCTCTTTTGACCACTCGTTTCGAAACCAGTTGGAACCGCCCCCCCACGCAGGACGAGTTGCGGGCTCTGATTGAAGCAACGGTCCGAGAAGAAGTTCTGGTGCGCGAAGCCCGCAAGCTGGGACTGGATCAAGGAGATCAGGTCATCCGCGCGCGGCTTGCGCAAAAGATGGATTTCCTGACCGATGCGATTGCTGCATCCGTCGAGCCGGAAGACGACGTATTGCAGACCTATCTTGAAGAAAATCCTGAGCGTTTCACGACGCGCCCGCAGATTGCATTTGATCAGGTCTATCTGGGGCAGACGGTTGAGCCCGAAGTTATCAAGAATGCAATTGCGTCGGTAAATGGGCTGGATGATTGGGACAGTTTCGGGCAAACGACTTTACTGCCAAAGTCCATGCCTTTGTCGACGGCCCGTGTGGTGGACTCGAACTTTGGCATTGGATTTTCGTCATCTCTGGGCACGTTAGAACCGGGTATCTGGTCCGGCCCGGTTCAGTCTGCATTCGGCATTCACCTTGTTCGCATCACCGACAAACGAGCACCTGAGCGGCCGAAATTGGATGAAGTCCGTGATTCCGTTCTACTGGAATGGCGGCGCGAAACTGGCGCGGATCTGGCGCAAGCGCAATATGAAAACCTCGCGTCGAGCTACCGGATCGAGACCCCTGAGATAAACCAGGTTCCCGAATGAGGCAGATCCTTTGTCTACTGCTTGTCGGCTGGGTGTTGATGTCGGGTAAAGCCGCCCACGCGCACGCGCTTGACCCCGGATATCTGGATCTGCGCCAATTGGCGTCCGATACGTGGCAGGTGTTGTGGCGCAAACCCGATGTCACCGGCCGCCCCATGGACATCAACGCCCTTTTGCCCAGCCAATGCGACCAGCCTCGAGGCCCGGAACCAAAATCGGATGGCGCTGCGTGGATCGCAACCTGGGTCGTTCAATGCGATGAGGGTTTCGCCGGTCAAACCATCGCAATCGAGGGTCTGGAGCGGCAACGCAATGACGTTCTGATGCGCATTCAGCCACTTTCGTCCGAACCTACAACTCTTCGGTTCACACCCGATATGCCGGTTCTGACAATACCTGAACAACCTACGACCTCGACTGTGTTGGCCAGCTACTTCCTTCTTGGGTTCGAACACATTCTTGAGGGCTGGGACCACCTGCTATTTGTCTTCGCCCTGTTCGTTCTGGTACGCGATCCGTGGCGATTGGTCGGTGCGGTAACAGCTTTCACAGTGGCGCATTCGATTACGCTGGCCCTCGCCACCTTGGGAGTGCTGCGCGTCCCCGCCCCGCCAGTCGAGGCCGTGATTGCCCTGTCCATCGTGTTTCTGGCGCTGGAAATCCTCTACCGAAAAGACGGCAAGCTGCGCCTGTCCGAACAGTATCCCTGGATCGTCTGCTTTTGCTTCGGATTGCTACACGGGCTCGGTTTTGCAGGTGCGCTGGCCGAGATCGGTGTGCCGCCAGAAGACATATTTGCCGCTCTGTTTGCGTTTAATGTTGGGGTCGAGGCCGGTCAGCTTCTGTTCATCGCCGCTCTGTCGGCCCTGATTATAATCTGGCGTTTGTTGGCACCGTCGGTGATGTCCAAAGCCGACGCTGTTGCCGTACCAGTGACCGGTTATGCCATCGGCTGCGTGTCGATGTACTGGTTGGTCGAACGTGTCAGTGGGTTTTGACTTGCTCGTTCACCAAATTAAGGCGCCTCTAACTGTGGCAAGAGCGCATGCACCCGATCCATCTGAGCCTGCGCCCAGCCTTCGTTTGTCAGTTTCTGATAGTGGCGCGCTTCGGCCAACAAGCTCTGCGCGCTCTGCGGATCTCCAATTTTCAAGTTCAGCTCGGCAATAAGCGTCAGAAAGAACGGTTTGTAGTTTCCTGCGCCACTGTCCCACCAGGCTTCAGCTGCCTGCTGCAGTGCACGGATCGTCTCAGGTGTAGGCGAGTTATACGCGGTCGCCCAACTGCGCCAGAAATTGGCCGTTATTGTCATGAAAGTGAAGGAATGCTTGTCCGACAGCTCTTCCAATTGTTGCACCACCTCTAACACCTCGTCGGGTTCGCGGCGCAAAATGTGCAGCATGCAAAGATAGGTCAGCGCTTGGGCAATACTATGCGCATGTTTGAGACCCTGCGCGGCGCTGACAGCCGTGCGCTGGATATCAAGCGCACGGTCGGGCTCTCCCATTAGCCACACTGCTATGCTCAGAAAGCAGGAAGTTATCGCGGCATGATCGGAACCATAGACGTAAGCGAGGCGCCCATGCTGATCCGCGTCGTACAACTGCAACGCCTGCTCAAGATGCTCGTGCGCGGCGTCCAGATCACCAATATGCAACAGCACAGCCCCCATCGCGCGATGGGCGATCATGACATGATGCGTTTCGTCGGACTGGCTCGCGAGTTCAAGAATTTGTTCGGCCACCTCTTTCGCCAGATCATATTCGGCCCGCACCAGATGGAATGCGTAAAGGCCGTTCAGGACGGGAAACAGGTTCTCTGTCTCGTCCAGACGGTTGCACAGCTTTCGAATTCGGGCGTAAGCCGCACCGGTTTCGTCAGCCGCAATGCCCTCCGTGGATCGGAGCACGCCCGCGCGAAGAACCTGAATCTCGACCTCCTTGCGGTCGCGTTCAGCGGTTTTTTCCAGCTCGCTTAACTGCTTAATCGCATTTCCAAGCTGGGTCACAGCTTCGACATTTGCTGATCGCTCGGCTGCGCGCTGACCAGCGAGGTGCCACTGCTCGATGGCCTCTGCGGTCATTTCGGCCATGGTGTAGTGATGCGCTAGAATCTCCGGGCCCGTGCCTGCGTTGCTCGATGTTTCGTTGCCAAGAGCCCCGGCAACGCGTGCGTGTAGGCTGCGCCGTTCGCTTTTCAGAAGGCTGTTGTAGGCTGTGTCCCGAATAAGCGCGTGACGATACACGAACGTCTCTTCGGGCTCGGCTTCCGCAACTGTGACAATACCGGCATCGACCAACAGATCCAGACCAGCCCGCAACGCCTTGTTGCCAAATCCAGACACGCTGGAGATCAGAGGATAGGTGAAATGCGGCCCGATCACAGCGCCGATCTGGGCCACTTCCTTGGCCGAGCTCAGGCGGTCGAGACGCGCCATCAATGCGTCATGCAAAGTGCTGGGTACTGAAGGCGCAGGATTAGAGGCACCATCCAGCGTGACTGCATTCGCGCGATCCGCCAAAACGCCGGATTCCAACAGATCCTTGGTCACCTCTTCCACATAAAGCGGTACGCCGTTGGATCTGCCGGCAATCACGCCGAACATCTCAGGCGGGATCGGCTTACCTCCCGCAACTTCGTGAACGATCTCTCTGACTTGCGGGAAATCCAGTTGCTTCAGACGGACATGGGTAACATGCGGCTTCATATCCCAACCTGCGTCGAACCCGGTCCGATGTGTCATCACAACCAAAACCGACGTATCCTGAACTTTATCAACGATCCGATCCAGCAGTGTTTTTGTTGTCGGGTCGATCCAATGCGCATCTTCAAACAGAAACAAAACAGGGCGTTGCCCGGCCTCGGCGACAAAGTGTTCGACCAACATGTCCAGCGTCTGGTCCATGACTTGCTGAGGCGTTAGATCAAGTTGACCCAACTGATCTTCAAACGGGATGGACAACAGCGCCGCCGCCAGTTTCAACGCGTCATCGGACGGGGCGCCCAGAGTTTTAGCCACTTTTTCAAGCTTGACGTCGTTAGCGTCGTCGGCACGCAGATCTGAGGCGTTTTCAAGTTGACGGATAACCGGATAGAAAGCGCTCGTCTCGTGATAGGGCGAACACTGGAACCGCAAATGCCCAGAGCGTGCGTCGCCAACTTTGAGGCGAAGCTCTTCGATCAATCGGGATTTTCCGATCCCAGCTTCGCCGGACACCAGGACGACCTGCCCCTGCCCGACGCTGGCCTGCGTCCACTTGCTGTGCAGGGTCTTGTACTCGTGCTCCCGACCAATCAGAGAATTCATCGGGCCACTGTCAGCGGCCATAAACCGGCTGAGGGTCCGCCGCGTTCCCGTCACCTGCCAAGCTTCGACCTCTTTCGCGAAGCCCTTGAGCTTGAATGCACCGCGCAGAACATACTCGAAAGCGTCCCCTGCCAGTTGGTGCGTAGTGGGCGCCACGATCAGAGTACCGGGGTCGGCCATTGCCTGAAGACGCGCGGCCAGATTCGGCGTTTCGCCCATGGCGGTGCCGTCCTCAAACATGTTCTCGCCGCGCAGATCGCCAACAACCACCAGACCTGTTGCAATACCTATACGCACCTCAAGCCGCGCATGGGTATGAATTTCCGGTGTCTCCTGAATGATGCGCAGACCTGCACGAATTGCCCGCTCGGGATCGTCCTCATGCGCTTGCGGAAACCCGAAGAACACCATGATGCCATCGCCGTAGTAACTGGCGATATGCCCGTCAAATGCCGCCACGGCCGCGGCGCAGGTCTCTTTGAAAAGCCGCAGCACCTCGGCCAAATCTTCCGGGTCTAGCCGCTGAGCGATTTCGGTAGATCCGACCAGGTCGATGAACATAACGGTCAGTTGCCGCCGTTCCGCAACGATTGTGGGACCTAGTGCCGGATTGACCGGCTGGGCGCCATGCAAAGTTTGCTCTCGAACGGCTTTTGCAAATCGCCGCCGTGGCCCAAGCGGCAAGCCGATTGTGACAAGATCATTATCCGTCAACTCGGACAGATCACCCACTTCTATTTCATGTTGGGCGAAGGCCTCGGCGTATTTTGACAGGCCGTGCCTTTCAAGCCAGATCTCGATTTCAGACATGCGATCGTTTCATTTGCCTCAAACCAGAAACAGGGTGCTGCAGAGTGAAGGGACCCGTTCATTTCAGCAACTACTAGAATGTGGTGAAGTTACCACATTCTCCAACCAGACTACGCTCCATGAAGGACGACCCCGCGGCTTTGGTCAAGTGTTCAGCTTGCCAAAACAACTTTGCAGATTTTCGCGCTGAGAACATGAGCGATCGTCCAACAACATGGCCCAGCGCCCAAGACAAATGATCAGAGCGAACGTAACGGAACTGTAGCAACGAAACGCGGATCGCACTTAACTCGATTTGAATCCGGGGCAAGTGAGGGGCCGGTACAACCGGTTTGGATATCGAGTGATTGCAAAAACGCTGAAAATCGTCGCGGGAACCCTTGCTCTGGGTGTTGTCGGGGCAGTGGGGTACCTGTTTGTATCCCCTCCTGACCTGTTGAAAGTCGGAACAAACTATTCGGCCAAGATCGTCTGTTCCAACGTCTTCATCGCCGGACGCGATCCGGATGAGGTTTTGGCCGTCGACGTGCAGGCTCCGGGCCATCCGTTGCTTAAGCAAATCACGCTTGATGTGGACGCGGATAAGCAAACTGTGACAGCGCGGATTTTCCGGTTCTTCGCGCCTGCGACATCGCAGTATCGCGAGGGGCTTGGATGCACCAATATCCACGATGCCACGCTCAGCGACACGACACTGGCCGCGCTGGAACCTTTGCCTGATGGGATTTGGCCGGCCGGAAATGAGGTCGAACGATCCCAGGACCCTGAAATTGCCCGCATTCTGTCGGATGAGACGCTGCTTGGTGAAGGTCATCGCGCCGTGGTCGTCGTTCGCAATGGGCGCATAGTCGGCGAAAGCTATGGCGAGGGTTTTGACGAAAACACCCCTCTGCTTGGTTGGTCGATGACCAAGACCGTGACCGCAGGATTGATCGGCACCCTTATCGAGTCCGGCCAGATTTCGCTGGAAGACTCGCTGACGGCCAGCTACCCCGGCTGGGAACAGGACGGGCGCAAAGACATCACCGTCAGCGACATGCTGGCCATGTCCAGCGGCCTGCAATGGAATGAGGGGTACGGAGACGTCTCGGACGTCACCAGGATGCTGTATCTCACGGATGACATGGCAGAATTTGTCTCGGGTCAACCAGCGGAAAGTGAGATAGGGACGGACTTCAACTACTCTTCCGGAACGACCACCGCGCTGTCACGCGTCTGGCAGGATCTGCTGAGTGATGGCGGTCTGACCTATCCTCAAGAAGCCCTGTTCGAACCGCTTGGGATGACATCCGTTGTTTTGGAGACTGACGCCGCAAACACGTTTGTCGGGTCCAGCTACATGTATGCAACTGCGCGTGATTGGGCCCGCTTTGGCCAATTGCTGCTGCAGAAAGGGGAATGGGACGGTCAGCAGATACTTCCCCAAGGCTTTACGGACTGGATGTTTGAACCGGTTGCCGCGTCGGATGGAATGTACGGCAAGGGCCACCTGTGGCTCGAGTCTCCAGGTGGACTTCCACCGTTCGAAGATGCCGTCTGGCTGCAGGGGCATGATGGTCAGTTTATCGGAGTCTTCCCATCTCATGACATGGTGTTGGTGCGGCTGGGCTTGACCCCATCAAAGCACGGGTACTCGTCGCTTCCAATGGCCAAAGAGCTTATTGCAGCCTTCAGGAACTAAGGCGTCGCGATTGAAGGGCCCGTTAGGCGGGCTTTTCTATCAGTCCACGATTTGCGTTGCGATACGGGTATCTACCAGCTCTTCCTCAACCAAGGCATAGATTTGGTCGGGCGGTGTGTTCAACGAATACAGCATCAGCGATGGGTCGACATCCATATCGATCAAATGCTGCATTGTCTCGCCCTGCCCTTTCTGGATGTTTTCGACGGCAAAGACGACTGGGATTAGGCGCGGTTGCTCATAATAGTGTTGGTGCATACCGACGACACCTTGCAGGGACACAACGCGCTCCACCCCGCCTGCCAGAACGTAAGGACAAGCGGACATGCAAACTGAGCCGGTCAGGACTGCCGAAGACAGTCCAGCCGCGCGGATCTGTCTTCCGATCAACAATGCTTCGGAAACGGTGCCACCGGGGCTGTGCAACGCTACCAGATCGGGTCGGTCCTGCATCTCTGACAGGTAGGTTTCGAACCGATCCGCGTCACCCTTTTCGATCTGGCCAGTCACAAGGAGTACCCTGCCAAGATCGTCGACCATCTGCTCGGAAAAATCCAACCGGGTCGGGAAGTTCTCGGGCACGGGTACGTCCAGTGGCTGATATTGGGGCAGCAACGTTGGGTCGGTGCGGTCGGTCCGGTACTCACGGCGCTGATCGCCTGGTGAAACGGGACCTGTCGGCAGCTCAACCCGTTGCCTGAACGGGTTTTGCACCGCTTCTGACACGTCCGTCAGGACAAGGACACCTGCGATGACCAATTGCAGCACCAGCACATATCGCAGCCCATTTCGCAGTTCCACTTTGGACAGGTAGCCCATCACGTTTCGTCTTTTTTCGGCGTTGTACGATCAAGGATTGCAGCATCTGCAACCCCCATTGTCGCTTCGACATCCTTCATAGCGTTCATCGCCGCGCGCAGATCGGACAGGGTTAGGGTATCCTCGATACTCATACCGTCCTTGCCGCTCCGAATGGCGGCCTGCGTAATCGCCAAAACGAACACGAGAACCGCAGGAAGAAGATCGATAGCGATGGCTCCGGCCCACGATGGCACAAAGTTGTGGGCATACTTGATAACCGCATCCGCGCTGGAAATCGGATTGTAAGCCGTCTCGATTGGTGGCTCGGCCTCCAAGACCTCCTCAGCCGCGTTCCTGAGGGTTTGACCGCGCTGATCCAACGCATTCAGGACCGAGTTGATGGTCGACGACTGAGCGTCACGAACTTCCGAACTGCGCCCATCCAGTTCAGGTAGCACCACCGAAGACGGCAAATCCTGCGCCGCCCGCGCAACAAGTGGCGCTACGTTGTACTGGTTCAGGCGTGAGATCACCCCAGCCAGCTTGACGCTTTCTTCGGAAAACTGGACGGAACGTCGGTCAACCGGTCCGGGCGCGACCGTGAGTTCGCGCATTCTGGCCAGAATTTCGTTGCCCTGTTGAAATGCGTCCTCGATCAAAGGTTGCTGGTTGGCGATCTGTTCTTCCAGATTTCGAAGTTCCTCAGCCTTTTGCGTCAGCACCCGAAACACCGCGCCGCGCCCAGCGGTTCCAGAGAGATCACCGGACTGTTCAAGCTCAGCCAGTTCCTCAAAACTTTGGCGCGCACGTTCAACTTCGCGGCCGAGCGCCTGCCCACTGAGAGCAATGTCATGGGCCTGCTCCAGAGCCGCCTGATAGTCGCGCACCGTGTTTTCCAGATGCTGCTCAACCGCAGCCGCCCCGGCCAGAGCCGCTGCGTTCAGCCAACTGGACATGGCAATGATGGCAACCGAGCCGACAATAGTTGAGATCGTCAATCCAATGAAGCCGCTGGCGGTGCGCATCGACGGTAGTAGCCGCAGCATGTAGCTCCAGAACACAAAGATGCCGACGGAAACCGCGATTGAATAGGCGACGGCAGCAAAGAACGACACTGCGCCATTGTCTTCCAGAAGCGACGAGACCCCCAAATAAGTGTAAATCCCCGATGCAATCGCCAGCACGCCCAGAGCGGCGGGTGTGAACGTGTCTAACCATGCCAGATGCCCTTCGAGTTCCTTGGCCGTCCGCAGCCCCCTCGCCTCTTCGGCGGTCAGGCGGTCCCTTTTCTCTGTCATGTCACCCCACGCTCCAAATCGTTAATCTTGGTTAATCACAAGATAATAGCGCACAGGCGCAATTGGTATGGTGCGACCCGTAACTTCAAGTTGAGGGGCTTGGCTGGACTTGTGCAACCGTTGCGGTGCTTAGTTTATGAACCCTTATCAGCTGACGAACTGTCCGAAATCGATCTTACTCGAATTGCTACCGGGACGTTTTCAGACTGCCAACCAGGCCAGCCTCACAAAACTCCAGCAAGTTCTGAATCATCCCATCTGAGGCTGGTTCACTGCGGGGACCGGCCAAAGCCGAAATCCGCCATTCGGAAGCACAAAGGGCCAGCATGGACGATACAGAAAACACCAAAGCACCTGCCACGCGCGCAGGATCAGCCTCGGGGTATCGTGCACACAGTTTTTGCACGACCAACGAGGCGACAGGGTCAAAGTGGGTTTTTGTCAACGCGTGCCAGCGCACATCGGCCGACACAATGGCAACGATCCGCGCGTAGGCAAGCCACTGCGAGTTCCCACCGAATGCACGGCTCAACAAAGGCATCATGAAAGCCGCGATCAGGTCCCCGGCATCCCATCCCCCCTGCTCATCCAGTCGGGCGATTGCCTCAAGACGTTCTTGCGACAGCTCACTGGCGCGACGCGCAACGATGCGTTCGAACAGCTCGTCTTTTGGGCCACCGTGGAAGTTCACATTGGCCTTCTGGACCTGCGCGCGCTCAGCAATATCCCGAATCGATGCGCCCTCGAATCCCCGCTCGGCGAAGACCAGTTCCGCCGCGTCAAGTATACGCTCTCGCGCGGCTATGGATCGCTGGGATGGCGCCCTTTTTCTTTCTTTTACAGCGTGTTGTGCCATTTCAAAAACTAATTTGCCTTATTTCGAACGATCGTTCAAGATAAATAGTGTCGCAGGAGGAGAGGCGCATGGAACAGGTTCAGGTAGGAGCGGGCCAACCGGTCACGGTGAAGGCCCGCCCAGAAGAGTGTTTTGCTCTGATCGGCGCCGGGCCCATGGGGCTGGCGATGGCTAAAACACTTGTCGAGCAGGGGGTGCCATTTCAGGGATTTGAACTGGCAGATGATGTGGGTGGTTTGTGGAATATCGATGCCCCTCGGTCTACGATGTACGAGACCGCCCACCTCATTTCTTCAAAGAAGATGACTGAATTCGCCGATTTTCCGATGCTGGAAGAAACGGCGGAATATCCATCGCACCGCGAATTGAAGACATACTTTCGGGATTTCGCAAACGCCTTCGACCTGTATCAACACTTTCACTTTGGTGCAGAAGTTCTGAGCACGACACCTCTGGACGACGGTGGTTGGAAGATAAAGTGGCGCGACAAGACCGGCACCGAACACTGCCAGACGTTTGCAGGCGTTCTGATCGCCAACGGTACTTTGTCCGAACCTAACATGCCTGAATTTGAGGGTGAGTTCACAGGCGAGCTCATCCATGCCTCGGACTACCGTTACCCGACGCAGTTTACCGGCAAGCGTGTACTGGTCATCGGGGCCGGAAACTCGGGCTGTGACATTGCCGTTGACGCCATTCACCACGGGCAGTCCTGCGATATCTCGATGCGTAGGGGGTACTATTTCGTTCCCAAATACGTCTTCGGCATGCCCGCTGACACCATGGGCGGTAAAATCAAACTGCCCATGTGGCTTAAGCGGAAGGTTGACGGCACAATCCTGAAATGGTTCGTAGGCGATCCACAAAAGTACGGGTTCCCAAAGCCGGACTACGCACTTTACGAATCCCACCCCGTGGTCAATTCCTTGATCCTGTTCCACGCAGGGCATGGCGATTTAAAAGTGCGATCCGACGTTGAACGGTTCGACGGCAAGACGGTGCACTTCCGTGATGGCACCAGTGCCGAATACGACATGGTCCTGGCTGCAACGGGATACAAGCTGCATTATCCCTTCATCGACAAGGCGCTGCTGAATTGGCAAGGCGATGCGCCGCACCTTTACCTCAATTGCATTCATCCTGATCGTGATGACTTGTTCGTTCTGGGAATGGTCGAAGCATCTGGCCTCGGCTGGCAAGGGCGCCATGAGCAGGCTGAGATGGTTGCGCGCTATATCGCCGGTCTGAAGTCGGGGAACACGGCAGCGAAAGCCATCCGTGAAACCAAATCCGAAGGCTACGAACGCGCGACGGGAGGCATGAACTATATCGACCTGCCCCGCATGGCCTACTATGTCGACAAAGCGACCTACCGGGGTGAAGTCACGGGGCAGATCGCCGCGCTGAAGGCCGCACAGCCATGAGCGGTATTGATGAAGTTGTGCTGAACTTCGACGCGGGAAACTTGCGGCTCCTCAATGCCATCCTTGCCATCGTTATGTTCTCGATCGCGCTGGATCTGCGAGTTGATGATTTCCGCCGTATTCTACGCGGCCCGAAACCATTGCTGGTGGGTCTTGCGTCCCAGTTCCTGGTTCTTCCGGCCATAACTTTCCTGATGCTTCTTGCAGTCAACCCAATGCCATCTGTTGCTATGGGTCTAATCCTTGTTGCCGCCTGTCCGGGTGGGAACATCTCGAATTTCATGACACATCGCGCGGGCGGCAACGTTGCCCTATCTGTTTCTATGACCGGCTTTGCGACTGTTGCCGCAATTGCCGTAACCCCGGCCAATATTGCGCTTTGGGGGAACCTATATGGCCCGACGCGCGAAATCCTCCAGCGAACCGAAATCGATCCGGTAGCAGTGGCCATCACGGTTGGCTTTATGCTGATTTTGCCCCTGATCCTTGGCATGTTGGTCAACGCCCGGTTTACGCCTTTCGCGGACAAAATCCGTCGTCCCTTGCAATGGCTATCGATGGCGATCTTCGTGACCTTTATCATTGTGGCGTTCGCAGCGAATTGGGAGAACTTCCAGCGCTTTGCCACCGCGATCATCGGGATCGTTATTCTCCACAATGCTCTGGCGTTCATGGGCGGGTATCTGACCGCGACAGCCGCAAATCTGTCGGAACGGGATCGCCGGTCGGTCACTATTGAGACCGGAATACAGAATTCCGGCCTAGGGCTGATCCTGATCTTTGCCTTTTTCGGAGGGCTTGGCGGAATGGCAATTGCTGCAGCTCTTTGGGGTATCTGGCACGCAATCTCAGGCCTGGCGCTTGCCGCCTTTTTCGCAAGACGGGAGGTGCCGGAATGCGCAACATCCTGATTACCGGTGCCGCCGGTGCCGTAGGGACCGCCCTGCTGCAACGACTGGGTGAACACGCCGACATCAAAGTCATCGCGACGGACATTCGCGAACCCGATAGCTTGCCAGATAACACCCGTTTCCTGAAAATGGACGTTACAGGCAACGATCCTCTGAACGTCATCCTGGCTGAGGCTCCGGACACTATCGTACATCTTGCGTCTATCGTGACGCCCGGGCCGAAATCGACCAGAGCGTCCGAGTATCAGGTCGATGTCGAAGGCACACGAAATGTGCTGGATGCGGCGATCGCGGCCGGAGTGCAACGTCTGATCGTCACGTCTTCCGGCGCGGCCTATGGTTACCATGCCGACAACCCGACCCCCCTGCGCGAGACGGATGCGATACGGGGCAATCAGGAATTCGCCTATTCCTGGCACAAACGTCTGGTCGAAGAGATGTTGGCTGACGCAAGGACCACGGCACCCGATCTGGAACAGGTCGTTCTGCGGGTTGGTACGGTTTTGGGGACCAACGTCGAAAACCAGATCACGGCCCTGTTTCACAAACCCCGCCTGCTTGGTCTGAAAGGCTCAGACAGCCCATTTGTATTCATTTGGGACGAGGATCTGGCCGATATTCTGGTTCGCGCCGCCACCGACGGCCCCGCAGGTGTTTTCAATGTTGCAGGTGATGGCGCACTGACGGTGTCCCAGATCGCGTCGCAGATGGGCAAAACCGTTCGTTGGCTGCCGCCAGCGTTGGTGCGCGCAGTATTGTCGATTGCGCACCCTCTCGGACTGTCCCGGTATGGCCCGGAACAGGTGCGCTTTCTTCTGTACCGCCCGGTTCTGAACAACGCTGCGCTAAAAGGCGTGTTCGGCTATCACCCCAAATTCACAAGCGCCGAAGCATTCAAACGCTGGTGGGAGGCCGCCCGATGAGACCAACTGCTGTCATCACTGGCGGAGCCGGCGGTCTGGGCCGCGCCCTGTCCGGCGCGCTGCGGGATCAGGGCTGGCACACGGCGTTGATGGACCTGCCGGGTCCGGAACTTGACGCGCTTGCAGATCTTGGTGAGGTGAGCGTCTATGCCTGTGATCTGACTGACCGTGATCAGTGCGAAGAAACCTGTTCCCGGATCATAAGCTCAAGAGACTCAATAGACCTCGTCATCTACAATGCAGGAGTTTCTCAGATCACCGCATTTTCCGATAGCGACATGGATTCACATCGAAACCTGTTCGAGATCAACTATTTCGCGGCTGTAAGCTGCGCCCGGCATTTTCTGGCGCCGATCAGAAAATCCAAGGGAACGCATCTGGCGATATCATCCGTTGCGGGCTTTGCGCCTTTGGTCCATCGCACAGCCTATGCAGCCAGCAAGCATGCGATGGAGGGGTTCTTCAAATCCCTTAGGGCCGAGGAAACCGTACATGGGGTTCGTGTATCCATCGCCACCCCCTCTTTTGTGGCAACGAATATTGGCCGCCCCGATGCGGCAGGCAACGGGTTTGTTCGCCCCGGTTCCGCCTCGGACGGCATTGATTACATGGAACCCGAAGCCGCGGCTCAGGTAATTCTGCGTGGGTTCCAGCGTGGCAAGGATTACATCCCTGTCGGCCGCGTCGCGCGCATTGCCAACCTTCTTAACCGTCTGGCCCCGGATTTCTATTTTCGGCAGATGATGCGTACGGTTGGCAAGAGGCGATCCTCCTGACCCTTTGCGGTGCCTAAAACCGTCAACCGACTGCTGCCTCAAGCGCTGATTTCAGCATCTGTGCGTCAATCGGCTTATGCAAAAGCGGAAGGTTCGCCGTCTTGCAGTATGCGGCCAACTCAGGCGATCGATTTGCTGAAATGATGCACCCAGGCAGGTGTCCAAACTGTCGCGTTAGGTCCGCAATGGCATCGGTTCCTGTCTTTCCGTCGCTAAGCTGGTAGTCGGCGATCACGACATCCGGCAAAATCCCGATCTCGTGCAGAAGGTCGGCCGCCACTTCTGTGCTTGCTGCTTCAAGCACCTGAACGCCCCATGCCTCCATGGTCATGCTCAGTGCCGCCCGCAAGTTGTCATCGTTTTCGATCAACAAAGCGATAGTTGTGGTCAGCACTTCCGAGTTTGATTTCTTCGCCGCGATGTCATTGTTTTGTTCGGCACCTGTCTCCTCAGCCGAAGGGACTTCAATCGAAAATCCGGATCCGCAACCCAACTGCGACTGCAGTTGAATGGGGTGTTTCAGCAAACCGCAGGCCCGTTCCACAATGGCAAGACCCAGCCCCATGCCCTCAGCCGCACTAGCATCTGAGTGGAGGCGCTTAAACTCCTGAAAAACAATGTCTTGTTGCTCGGCGGCGATGCCGATTCCGGTATCCCAAACCTGAATTGCAAAAGTGTTCTTCCGGTGTCTCACTCCAACTAGAACCTTTCCGGTTTCCGTATATCGGATCGCATTCGACAACAGATTCTGAAGAATGCGTCGCAAATAGCTTGCATCACTTCTGACCACGGCCTCGGTACCGACAAATCGCAGCTCAAGCCCCTTGGCTTGCGCAACCGGTCTGAACGCGTCTTCGAGCTGTGAAAAAAGCTCTCCGACCGAGATTGACGACAAATGAACGGATGCCCGTCCGGAATCCAGTTTCGAGATATCAAGCAGCGCTTCAAGAATGTGCTCTACACTATTGAGCGCGCTTTCCGCTTTTGCTGCGACCGCGCTTGCTTGGGCCTCATCCAATCCACCGCCGAGTGTCGCAACGTAAAGTTTAGCTGCTGAAAGCGGCTGAAGCAGATCATGGCTGGCCGCCGCGACAAATCGCGATTTCGATGCGTTGGCGCGTTCCGCCTCGTTCAATGCATCTGCCAGTTCTATCGTGCGGGACGCAACGCGCTGTTCCAAGAGTTCCTTGGCCTCATACAGGGCCTGCGCCGATTGACGTTCGGCCGTGATATCGGTGAACGAAATCACGAAACCCCGGTCCGGCATCTCCTGCGCAAAGACTGACAATATCTTGGTTCGACCGCTGTGCATCTGAAACTGCAACGGCGGACGCTCGGTGGAGCAATTGACCCAGGCAAGCAGATCAGCATCCGTCACGCCGCCCTCAAAGCGAATGGTTGTGCTGAGACGATTGAACAGAGTTCGAAACTGCGCCCCCATCTGGAACTGAGAATTGGGAATGGCCAGCAATTCGCTGGCCCGGTTGTTCCACCCGACCAGACGTAGCTTGCTGTCGAATATGCAAACCCCCTGATCGATATGTTCCAGCGTCGCGCGGATCAGTCGGGCCTTGTCGTCAAGGATGCGGTCCCTTTCCTGACGCTCAAGCCGCATGATGTCAGAGATATCCGTCTGCAGGATAACGGTGCCGCCGTTTGGCGTGCGGTGCTCGGACACTTGCATCCAACGGTTGCAGCTTAGGCGGACGTTGAAGACCACGTGATCGTCGGCATGGCGTGCCATCCGACGCCGCACCCAATCTTGTGGTTCAACCGCATCAGGAAGCGACAGGAATTTGGACTGGCTGACCAGCTCTACATATTCGGTAAAGCGCAAATCGGGGGTAAGCTGGTTCTGGATGTCCGGCATATGCAGGCCGAAACGGCTGTTGCACAGCACCAACTCTTCATCGAGATTGAATAGCGCAAACCCCTCTTGCACGGCCTCGATTGCGTTCGTGAGGTCTGCCCGCGCCGCTTCGGTTTCCTGATTGGCCTTGGCCAGACGGGCGTTCGAGTCGTTTAGCAACTCCAGTGCGCGCTCAAGTTCATCCGTGCGCGCCCTTACTTCCTGTTCCAGCATCGCGGCCCGCTGGAACTGAGCGTAGGCCGCACCAGAGGCATCGGTGGATTCCTCGACCCGGCGCATCAATGCCGCCACGATTTTCAGCAGCTTCTCATTCTGGCGATCCAGAGGGTCACTCGGATCGGTAAGGGATTCTATCATCGCCTAAACCTCTTCCGGCGGATAGATCGCCACTCCGGTCAGCGTCTGATTCACATGGATCGAGTTGTATTGCTCACCATATGTCGAAAAACCAACCACGTGATTTGCGGACAGAAGGCGGGATATCTCGCCGGTCTTTTGCTTTTCCTGCGCTTCCAGACGACGCAGGATGCAATCGCAACCAAGGATCGTGTCCGGACGCACATCCTGTGTCAGGGCCGCTATTTCTTCCTCGAGATGCGTTGCCATGTCCCGTGGTTCCGCCAGCGTCAGAACCAACCCCTCATCGATCGCCGAGAAAAACACCAGATCACCGTTTCCAGCGACCCGCTGTATGGCCCGCACGTGATGCTGCCCGCCGATCTGCACCACGACAGGGTGCGCCGCGAAGGTGAACGTCGTCAGTTGGTCGGGGTCTTTGCCGAGGATTCGGGCATACTCACGGGCGGCAGGCTCTGCGTTGATTTCCTGCACAATGCGTCGCGCTGGGTCGGCCTTGGTCACCACCATGCGCCGGGCTGTCGGAATCAAGTGATCTGTCTTGAACACCTTGATCGGACAGCGCGTACGCACCTGCGTAAGGATCGCCGCATTCTGCATAGCCTGACCGTCATTCAGCACATAGGTCCTGCCAAATCGGGTCCCGTCCCCGGCGGATCCGCCGAACAGGGGCACCGGCCCCAAACCGATGGCCAGCTCCGACGTTAGAACATCCTCTTTCGTAGACATCCCGTCGATCATCAAAAAAGTGAACTCGTGCCTCCAATCCGGTGTCGTCACCGTCATGTCATTACGATTGCGGATCATCTGATCGATAATTTCCTGCGCCGAAAAATCCCCAAGGTCGGGAACCAGCAGGGTCCGCGTCTCGAAATGCGAGCTCGGAAAACCGATGGCAACGATCTGATCTTCACTGTAACCGCAATCCGCAAGCTCACCCGCCGTCGTACATCCGATCACGGGCGTTGGCGCAAAGATTGACTTAGCCTCGGCAATAACGGCCGCAGCGTCCGCGCTGGGGCTTACAAACAGAATGACAAATGACAAGGCGTCTTCGCCCAAGGATCCGGCTAGCTTTGCTATCGCCTGATCCGTCTTACAATGTACAAATCCTGTTTTGACGATACCTGACGTACGGGCGGTGGCTGTTGCCCACCCGATTGCTTGGTTCATCGTGCCTTCCTCCCTAAAAAGCGCGACGTCTTCATAGGATATGGTGCCAAGGCTTACTCTTGCAAGACGCTTGCAAGGGACGCTTTCTTGACGATCAGCACAGCCTGAGTTCGGCTCTGCACGCCAAGCTTGCGCATAATCGCGGTCACATGCGCCTTTACTGTGGTTTCTGCGATGGACAAGTCGAACGCGATTTGTTTGTTCAGCTTGCCCTCACAGATCAGTTGCAGGATGCGCGATTGCTGATTTGTCAAAGTGGCAAGGCGATTGACCGCGTCGTTGTGTTCGTTGTCTCCGTCAGCTTTGATCAGTACGCAACCCTCAGGCACGAAAACTTCGCCGGAATGCACCGTCTCAATGGCGATACGAAACACGTCGCGTTGACTGTGTTTTGGCACGTAGCCCGAAGCTCCGGCATGGATCACCTGGCTGACCACGCGGTTTTCGGAAATCGATGACACCACGATGACCGGCGCGTTGGTCGCAGACTTCAGCCTAACCAACCCCTCAAGCCCGTCCACATCCGGCAAGTTCAGATCCAGCATAACCGCGTCAGGCTTGAGCCCGTCGGCAATCAGCGCAATCGCGTTTTCAAGCCTGTCGGCGGTGTGGATTTCGCCAATATCGGCCACGCTTTGCAGCGTCATCGACAACGCGTCACAGAACAGAGGATGATCATCGACGATCAAAACCTTGTCGAATTCGCTTTGTCCGGCAGTTTTTGCGTGCATGAAATCTGGCCTTTGCAATCAAGTTGCCACACCCTAACCAATCCTAGCAACCGAATGGAACTGCGCCTACTGGCGGAAAGTCGTAAGCGCAGATCACACACCACCCTAGATTGACCTGCCCTTGATTTCGAAAGACCGCTTTAGAACAGCCGTCACTTTTGCTCCGATTTGGGGTGCTTCGGAATTCCTTGGCCCCGCAATGTTCAACACCACGTCCGGGCGGGACATGATCCACGATCGCACCTGACGCGCGCAGGCATCTATCCCATTCCGAAGGTCAACGACCAGGTGCGGTTTTCCGACCTCTTGAGCAAAGTCGATAGTCAACTGAGTTCCCGGGCTGATCGCCCCGTCCTGAAACACCAGCAAAGCACCACTGTCTCGGACATTCAGCTTTGTCCGCTCACTCACATCCTCAGACGACGTTTCGACCAACCCTGTGAACCGCTCTGGGATTAGGCCGTCCTCGTTCGTGCGTCCTTTGGGCACCCAACCGCCGTAAGGAATGTCGTTCTCAAGCGCAAATTGCAACGAAGCCAGATCGACGCCGGTCTGTCCGCCTGTCATGATCTTCACAAAACGCTCCTTACCTGCATCGATTGGCCCGACCGTTGTTCCGCGCGACCTGATTGCCCCACCGCAGAAGGTTGACGTTGCAATCGTCGCGGTCGATCAACACCTCGATCAGGCACAAACCGTCATGGCCCTCAGCCTTTTTGATGGCTGCGTCCAACTCGCCTTCGGTCACGACGCGACATCCCCAGGCATTGCCTTCGCCAGCGCCGAACACTTCGATCAGGCCTGCGTAATCCCAATTCTTGATCGTGTTGTACGGGCCGTCGTGGATTTCCACTTCGATCGTGTAACCGCCGTTGTTGATCAGGAAAATAATCGGCTTTGCGTCATACCGGATCATTGTCGAGATTTCCTGAGCCGTTAGCTGAAACGACCCATCGCCGATGCACGATATCAACCGGCGATTACCTCTGCCCAGCGCGTAACCCAGCGAAGCACCAACAGACCAGCCGATAGACCCGTACTGCATCTGAATCTCGAAACGCGCGCCATCGGGCAAGTTGGTCTCCATCCCGTTAAACCAGGAATCCCCTGTTTCCACGAGCAGTGTACTGTTGCCATCCAACATCCCCTGAATTCGGGCGAACAACTGTCGAACCGTAACGGGCGTTTCTGCCGCGCCGGGCTCGGGCGCGCTTTGTTCGGTTCTGACTCTCTCAAAGGCCGTAATCGCACTGTTGTTCGGCGTAAGCTTATCGGTCAGCGCTTCCAGAAACTCGTCCATGCGGACATTGCTGAAATGTGTCTCGCCCAATTGAACCGACGTCGGGTGAACCATGACCGCCTTGCCGGGGTCGAAGCTCAACTGATGACCGGTCGTTGTGTAGTCGGTGAAAACGGGACCGACGAACAGCAACCCGTCTGCGGCATCCACGATCTCACCACAGCCCGGTGTGCTGACAGGACCCCAATAGATGCCCATAAAGTTGTCGTCTTCTTCGGACAGGAAGCTTTTCGCATTGGGCATCGACGCCTGCGCATATTCGCACGCCTTGGCCAGACCGCGCAGCGACTTTTCGGCCTGACCCGCGCGGATCTTGCTACCGGCGACCAGCACCGGTCGCTCCGCGGCGTTCAGAAAGGCCGAGGTTTGCTCAACCGCAGCCGCCAATGAATTGGGGTCGCTAGCCGATTGTCTGGCAAAGCTTCGGGAAATGGGCGCGGATGTGGGCGCGCCGGCAATGTTCGAGGCTATTTCGATATAGACTGGCTTTCGGCGCAACATGGCTGTGTCGATGGCCCGATCAATCGCCACGGGTGCCAACGAAGGGTGGTGAATTATGACTGCTTCGGCCGTAACGCGCGCGAACATGTCACGTTGATAACCATAGTCGACCTCGCCCAATGTGTGGTGCAGGTATTCCCATTCGGCCTCAGAGTTGGTGTTTGGCCCACCCGAAATCGCTATCAATGGAAGGTCTTCGGCATAAGCCCCTGCCACTGCGTTCAGCAGGCTCAATCCTCCGACCGAATAAGTGACAACCGCCGCCGAAGGCCCCCCGGTTGCGCGCGCATAGCCGTCCGCGGCGTATCCGGCATTCAGCTCATTACAGCAACTGATCATTCGCATGTCCGTGTTGCCAAGCAATTCGTCCAACAACACCAGATTGTAATCTCCGGGTACCACAAAATAATCCGCGATCCCCGCCTCATGCAGTCGCTTCGCCAAATACGAGCCAACCGTCCAATGTCCTGAGGTCATAACACATTCCCCACAAAAAATTTCGTTAGAAGATATGTGCGCATCCTATTGGCAAACGTCGGATTTTCAAAATTACCGAAACGATTTAGCAACTGCCATGCCCAACCCGTGACTTCCGGCCTCAGCATCTGGCTCTCTCAGCGTTTCGCTTTAGAGTGATTGAGGTGGCCCCCACGTTCGGCTGAAACTAATGAGGATACGAGATCTGATGAACAAAACTGGCTGGGTAGAACCGTTTTCCGCACAGGGGCAACATGTCTTGCTCGAACCTCTGGCCGAAGAGCATCATTCCGATCTGTCCAAGGCCGCCGCTGACGGCGCGCTTCACCGCCTTTGGTACACAACGGTCCCAAAACCCGAAGACGTACCCGCAGAAATCATACGCCGACTGGCCCTGCGAGAGGCGGGTTCGATGTTCCCATTCACGGTGATCGAACCCGCCTCAGGGCGGGCCGTCGGGATGACGACCTATATGAACATAGATGCCCCGAATCGCCGTCTGGAAATAGGATCGACCTGGTATCGAAAATCGGTTCAAAGAACTCCGCTGAATACCGAGTGCAAACTGTTGTTGCTCCAGCACGCCTTCGAAGAACTCGGCTGCATCTGCGTCGAGTTCAGAACACATTTTCTAAATACGCAAAGCCGTCGCGCAATTGAAAGGCTTGGGGCCAAGCTTGACGGGATATTGCGATCCAACATGATCATGGCAAACGGCACGGTTCGCGATACCGCAGTCTACTCGATCATTCAGTGCGAATGGCCAACGGTGAAGGCTAACCTCAAGTGGCGCCTCGAACAGTGAACCGGCCGGGACCTTTTTTGGTCAACTGCGGTCCGGGCAACACTTGAGACATGCGGCAGTCGCACGTCTGGGGAAATTGCTAACTTAGTAGGCCAATTTCATGCCCGTCGATGATAATTGCGAGATCCCAGTACTTTCTGATCTCTTCTTCAGCAGCTTCGGCCGCTGTCGGCTCGTCCGGGATGCGTTCGACACGAAAGCCAAACCGTTCGAACCCGCAGTAGTCGACCCGGCTTAGAAGAACCGGAAACACGTCCCGCTCCATTGCGGCGGCAGCAAGAAGCCTGGCCACGCTATAGGGGGCCTCTGGCGGTTCAAAAATCCGGACGCCGATATGTATGGGACCGCCCGGTTCACGTTCCCAAAGGGCGACAGACGGCGTCAGATCCATTTGGGGGAATATGACTTTCCCGCGCGGTTGCGAGGCGCGGTTATCATTGACCAAATCGTCCAAGGGCTCAGGCCGATTTGGCGACGCGCGGCTTAAGATGTCGAACCATACGTTACCTGTCATTTTCTGGACCCAGCCTTTGTCAACAGTTCAGCTGCTCTGGAAGCCCCCGTTTCAGGCAGTTCAATCTTGCTTAACGCTGAGCGGTAGACCTCTGCACAATCGTGATCCAGCCATTCCGATACTGTACGCTCCAACTTCATGAATTCCTTTTCGGTGATCATGGCGCACAGGTCGCGTTCGGCCAAAGCCATTGCGCGCCGAGTCTGGTCGTCCAGATAAGGCGCCGATTGCGGGATGAAGATCGCCGGGATCTTGTGGTAAAGCATTTCAAGCACGGAATTGTATCCCGCAGCAGAAATGACCAGATCCGCAGCCATACAAAGCTTTGTGGCTTCCAGCGTTTGTACGACATGGGTATTTTTCCAGCCAAACGCGGCGGGTTGAACCGTGCTTCCGGGCCAGGTCACGACCAAATGCAGACAGTCGGGCCGCGCCTCGAGCATGCCGGAGATTGCCTGCAATTGGGCGGATCGATCAGAGGCCACACCGCCGCCCAGCATACTGACCACCAACTGCCTGAACTCGCGCCCGAACCGTTCTGACAGTCGGGCTCTGAGCTGTTCGTTCTCTTCTGCAGACTGTTCTACCTGGCGCACGATCGGGCCGACATAATGCACGTGATCGCCGTAGCTGTATGCGTCGTTCAGTTCTTCAAACGCCTCGGAGGGCACGATGACCTGATCAAAAACGCCCTCGCGGCGGAGCATGGTTTGCCTCGACCGGCCCTCGGGCCACAGACCCCGCCGAACCCACACAGCCGACAATTTGCGTTCGCGGATCACCCGGTAAACGGAATCAAAGACATAGCCGCCGTCAAAGACCAACGTGTCGTTTTCCTGAAGGGTGGCGCCAAGTCGTCGATAGGTCAGAATGTCATTGCCGTCGGAATTGGACTTTGTGTCGGTTCGCTGCACCAAGGGAATGCAGTCGATGCCTTCGCGGCGGACAAGCGGGACACAAGTGGGGAATGCTGCGAACATCGTAGAGACCGTGTCCGGCAATTCCTTGGCGATGATAGCGCACCGCTGCGCGTGGCCGAGCCCCACTCCGTTCGTCGGGAAAAACAAGGTTCTTGGCGTAGTTCGCGCCGGTCCGCGCCTTTTGGGCTTTAGACCTGCCGCGGTTTCCAGCCGCGATATGTCCACCGTATGCAGCCACTGAGATTTTGACGCCTGCTCCGCGATTTGCGGCGTGTTTCCAATAACCTTGCCAATCAAATACCCATCCAGGGCAAAAGGGGTCTTTGGCCCCAGCAAGGCGGGCGCGCCCGACGACATGAGGATCTCATCCTCGGTGCAGTCAATTGCAACTCCTCCTGCCGCAATCAGTTCGACTGCGAACGCGGCCATACGCACACCGGCGATACCATGGCCGAACATCGCAAGAATATCCGTCGTGTTCGCCAAGGTTAGAGGAGAAAGCCCGGTATAAAGATAGGTGGGCAAATCATGGAATGGCGACGCTTTGATCGCGTCGTTCTGTGCCCCGCTTACAATCAGCTTCAGGTTATAGCCACCTTGGTTGCTCATCCGTGAAAAGCAGGAAAGCGTCTCGGGGTTGTCCAACTCCATTGACCCCAGAACAACGGTTACGTTCGGCATTTCCCTCTGAGGCCGCCGCGAAACAGTTCGAATATCCGCGACCAAAGGGCTTACGCTGGACGGCATCAAAGTCCGTGGCTGAAAATCGGTCAGGTCGATGACCATGGCTTCGCGTCCAAGCGCATAAGCCAGCCGCGCCTTGGCGCCTATATAGCTTTGCTGGGTCACGAAGCGACCCGTCGCAATCACAGGAACGCCCGGGCCGAGTTGCTTTTTCCGGATCGATGCAAGAAGCGAGTCGTCGATTTCCTCGGCACCCAGGGCAAAAACGGTTTCGGCTGCATGTTCCGCCGGATCAACAAGATATTTGGCCGCTTCATAAATTCTGCCCCGGCCCGCATTTTCCGGCAAATACTCGGCATCAATGCAAACACTGTATCCGCGCGCCGAGAGTTGTTCGGCAAAGATCAACTGCGCATCAAACGAACGTAACGAGCGCGTGCCAGCCTCAATGTAGATCATTTAAGTACCCCGCTGTCAGCGGATAGAATGCCGGACAGCATCGTCCTGAAATTCTCTGCAGAATAGCGATCCAGCGCCGATTGGGCCTTGGACACCTGTTCATGATATCTGTGCGGATGGGCGACGAGGTCGGATATGATTGCGTCAACCTCTGCCGGACGGCAGGTCAGGACGGCATCGCCGAACGTCGCACCTGTGTCGGGGTTCGCCAGAACCACTTTTCCGGCGGCAAGTGCCTCGGCGACAACGCGCCCAAAGCTTTCTTGCCAGGTCGGCGCTGTAAAATATACGAAAAAGTCAATCATTCCAAAGAACTCTTCCACACTTATGGCGTCAAAGGGAAGCAGGTTCCAATGTGCGCGAAGTACGCGCGCCTCTAACAAAGCATCCGCCCCGAGAATAACATTGCACTGAGAATGCTTTGGAAAACAGCTGTCCAGTTCGGCAATCGCAGGAAACTTTTCGAACCCGGGTCGTGAATGCCGCCCCCGACGATCTTGGGGAGTTTCGCACGGAGTATTCAATTCGATCTGACAAATGTTGAACCAGTCGCAGTCGAGCACATTCCAACGCCGCGCCATTCGAGACGTGGCCAGCCAGTTGACGACGCCCTTTCGATTATACGGTGAAATCGGCGCAAGCGTTTTCCTCAGAGAAATCGTTGAGACCTCGATCTGGCTCAAACAGGTTGAGACGTCGAACCCCTCTTCACCGCCCGGACGCAGGAAATTCTCGTGCGTGATCACGAACAGATCACGGGCAATGATCTTTGTGCCCAACGTATCCTGAAACTTCAAAAAGGACGGATTGTGCAAAAACACGAAATCCGCACTTATAAAGGGTGCGTCCCAAACCAGTGGAATTTGCAAATCGTCCAGCACCTTGCGCAAAACCGGCGCGACACACTGGTTATCGCCAAATGTTCTGGACGTGATCGCGTGAACAACGACCTGCCCAAATTCCGCAGCCACCGGCAACTCTGCGGCCACCGCTGCTGATGTTCCTCCTGAAAACCGTGGCTCAATGACGTAGGCGATCTTTGGAGAGCTCGACCGCCTGAATGCATACATTCCGGACATCGGTGTCAGTGCTGCAACGAGTTTGCGAAGGATGAGTTTTCATTGAGGGTGCCATCCGTGTTGGCTGGCGCACTGGTGGAATAGCTGAAATCCACATTGCCAACCGATGCGGCCTCGTGAAAACTTCTGAGCTCAAGCGACAATTCGTCCTCACCCGTTAACAAATCCGGGTTCTTCTCAAGGTATGAATAAAGCGCCTGAATGTCATTGGTCGACAGCAATTGGTCTATAACGAGCAGATGCTCAAGCGTAATTTCGGCACGCGCGCTCTGCGTTGAAGATAAAAACAAAAGGGCAGTAACTATTCCAATAAGTCGTCTATCAGTCATCTTTGGAAACCCGGCTATAATTGTTAACGCTACACAGAAAAGACTCAGTCCTTGGTATTATACTCCAAAAACACGATCATTAGTTCGTCGCTTTCTTAAGTTTGCTCAGAACCTGACTTCTCAGTCGGTTTACACGGTTGGCGGCCGGTGCTTTGGCGCGGCTTCGTTTCGCGGTACGCTTAACCGCAAGCGCGCCAGACCCTTCGCCAGCCAACCATAACTCTATGATCCCACTTGGAGTTTTGGTTGCCGCACCGGTGAAGTCCCGCAACAAGGCACCGGCATCTTGAGCAAGAGCTGCGGCTGTCGCCTCGTCCTGCTTATGATAAAACCGGACGTTGGATTGGCTTATCCCGAACCCAACCCTCGCCGTCCCGCTGAGCTCATGCCCGGTTGTCGTCAGATTTGTGACGACGGAGTTGACCGCATCCTCGGACAGGCTGCGGGGCGCATACAGCCGGAATGCCACCTGCCCCCTAACCGAAGCTGGTTCCGGAGGCTCAATCGCATCATCAAGCAATGCCGTGCGCTCGATGGGATCAGATGGCTCCGATGGCGCGGGCGTATCTGGCACCAGTGCCTCCAATGGTTCCGAAGTATAGGATGGCGCGGACGTTTCCAGCGGCTCCGGTGTTGCCCACAAGACCGATAGATCTGGTTGTTCTGGCACCGGCTCAGCTTTTTCAGGTTGCGTAATCACCGGGGGAAGGTCTGTTTCGTCCGGTTGTGCCATCGGCTCCAGTGCCACGGTCTTCAATCCGCTTGCGTTTGGATCGATCAAAACGCGCACCGCAGGCGGCTCTTCGATTTCAAGAGCAGCCATGATTTCGGGCAGCGAAAGCGCTGCGCTGATCTCGCGGACATTTGAACCGCGTATTTCTGGCTGATAGGCGCTGGCTTGTTTCGGAAGTGCAGCGACCACTTCTCCACTCATTCTAGGCCTCGCGTAAACCATCGCGCCAGGCTGCGTTGGAACGATAGGCGCGCGCCGTGGCGTAACGGTCAATTCAGCTGCGCGATTTAATGGAACAGCCGCAGCCTCTTCGAGCAATGCGACGGACGTACCGAAAATCTCTGGCGTGGATTGAAACCGCACAAATCCCAAATTCAACTCTGTCCTCGGACGATAGCTTATCAGGTTTATCGGCAGCGGTGGTTGAGCAAGTGTCGGCACAAATGACTGAACGTTGGGGGCCAATCGTAACAGTTTCGGCTCGACAACACCCTCACCTTCCGCAGATCCGGGCAAAGGTAGTGTCAAGGAAGCAAGACTTTCCGTTTCCTCAGGCTCGGCTAACTTGGCGTCAGGCGGCACCGAGCGTGATGACGTATCAAAAATGGTTGCGGACAGAACAGTTTGATCCTCCGCGCCCCCAGATAGATCAGATTGCGGCCCATCGGACGGACCTATCTCTGAATCTTGCAGTGACGCGATACTGGTCACTTCGGTGCTTTCAATCGCCGATCCTGCACTTTCGACCGGACCAGACGACGTCCATTCGGAAAGTACAAGAAACACCGAAGACGAAGCCGCCACTCCGATGGCACATCCAACAGCAACCAGACCCAACTTCATTTTGCGGCGGGTACTTTTCTGATCCGCCAGTCTTTCAAGCTCGTTTTTGCGCAGGCGATCAGCTACCTCCTCTGCGGACAGTTTCAATCTGGGCTCTGAGGACGCCTGATCGCTTTGGCTTTCCTGAATCTCTTGAGCCGTATCCTGACCCGGTTCTTGTTGCGGGTGCTCGCGGTTACTCTGATCCGCGGGGTTGGGTTCTCTGTTCTGGTTCTGGGCATCAAAAGAAGTGCTGGCTGTTCCGGCCACGTTGCCGCTGGTTTTCACATTCTGGGCGCCATTCTGCGCTTGAGTGGGCTTTTGCACCGACTCACCGGCACGCCCGGCACCTGTTGCGTCACCTTGCTTGCTGGCCACTTCTGCCTGGGCCGGCCCCTTGTTTGGTCCTTCTGGTGAATTTGCTCTAGCAGTTGATTGACCCGCCTTACTACGGCCTTCTTCCGGCTGCTGCGCCGCCTGCGCCTTTTTCTTAAGCGCCGCCTGGTTGATTTCCTGCTTTTTCCGAGCGTTTTCAAGCACCTCCTGCCATTCAGGAGACTGCACAAAATCATAGAGATCCGACACTCGATTAGCGTCTTTTTTGGCAACTTCAGGTCGAGCTCTTGGACCGCTGGCCTTTGTCATTAATACCCCCGAACTGGTCGCCGAAACACGCTCTACGCTGTTGCAACTCGGGCAAACCAAATACACTCGTGAACATCGTAAATTCCAAAATAAATACGCTATCGAGTATAAAAAATTGACCACTCGAAAACAAGTAAACCGGCACCTCTTACTGTTTTAGTTGGATGGTGGGTCGCCTGTTTTTAGCCAGGGAACCGTCTTCTCCTAAGGGCAATCATCGCGCGGATAGCCTCAATTTGCTCCGTAATATCACTGTTCGGTACATGCAATTTGGTGCGGTGCTTGTTACTGCCACCTTGCCTTCGAAATCAGTATGTCCGCGACGCAGGAACAGGCATCGCGATCGCAGACTACCGACCCCTCCGGCAGCCTGATGTCGCGACCGATTTCACCAATGCAACCGCCTACGCCACACACCGCACGGTACACAGCGCCGTCACCGGCAATCCGCAGGGATACGATCCCCGAGTTGCAGGTCCAACCCCGCCAACGGTTCTCGCCCCTGAGAATAAACTCGTTGAGGCGAATGATCTCGCGGGTTCCGTCCGTGTTCTCGCGGGCCATGATCCAGCGCGGATTCCGCAGCTATCCCTTTGAACGCGAAGGCTTGGACATCCTTTCTTGCATCTTGGCAATCTGCGCTTCGCTATAAGGGTACAGCGCACTGCCAAACCCAACGCGCAAAGGCTTCATCACGATTGCAATACGCGGAAAATCCGAGCCAAGCTTTTGGGCGGCATCATAGCTTTCGTCAAACCGATCCGGCAGCATCGTGATGTTGACCTGAACGTGAATGACTTCGGACAGAATTTCGATAACCCGATGTACATGTGCAAACTCGGCTTCTTCGAGATGAAACGTCAGGATCAGAGAATCCAGCTTGTCACGAATGGCCTGCCAGAACCGCTCGGTCCGTGAACCGTTTGAAATCAGGCTAACCTTCATATCGTGCGCGCGGGCAGTACCCAGAATATCTTTGATTTTTGGGTGAAATGTCGGTTCGCCGCCAGTCAGTTGCAGCCACACACGACTTCCCATTCCGACCTGATAATGTTCATGCAAGGCCTCGATCATGCCCACGACATCTTCAAGCCTTTGCCAGCCCTTCGTGCCGTCATGCAGTGCTGGCGGGCAGTAGATGCACGCGTAGTTGCAGCGATTGCCGAGCATCCAGTCGACCAGCACCACGTTTTTGTGAATTTCTTCTGCGTGCTCGATCCACTGCACAGGCTGCGTTTGCGCCTCAATCAGTGGCTCAGCCACCCTATTGATATTGTCAATTTAACGCATCAGAAACGCACCTGTTCAAGCTGGATGTAGGATTGGTTGAGCCGACCTGTCGCGCGGTTGCCCGCCCTCTTGTCCTGTCTGTGTTGCCGCAAGGTTTTTGGGCCTGCCGCCACATCTTATGGGTCCGCATGCACCTCAGCATTTCAGGCCAGAACAGCTTTCATAGGTCAAAACTCAAACGCCGTAATCGTACAATTTATTGCCCGCACTGTATGCCAGTATGCGATTTCAGGCAAAACTGAGTGTTTTCGAACAATTTTCGACCAGTAACTTCGACCGATCTTTTTTGGCGTGATAAGGCTGCGTCATCGGTGAAAGTGGCGGGGGTCAAACGACCGATCCTTGTCGCGCGCAGCGGGCATGCTTTGCCCGGCCCCAACATTTCAGGACTGCCTGCCGAGCGCAATTTCCTGGCCGCTGCTCCGTGATCGGATCGCGGCGAAGGTAAGCTCTAGCGACCTTAGATTATTCCGGGCCGCGTTATCCGGCGATCGGTCTTCCTCAATCGCGCAAAGCAATTCTCCCATTGCTCCGCGAAACCCATCGTTGAACCATTTGCCCTGCAACTGAGGGCGGGAAAACCCATCTGCGGTCGTCAGCGTGATAGTTTGCAGCCCAAGATCGGGACCCATGGAAACGATGCTGCCAGTGGTGCCGGAAATATACGTCGTGTCTTGTGGTCCGTGTTGCGTATTGCCGTCGAATACGAGGCTGGCTTGCCCACCCTCCAGCCTGATCACCGCCTGAGCCAGAAGCGGAACCTTGTTGCCCTGCCCGCGGGCATGAGACGCGGTGGCAAAAACCGCCTCGGCTCGGGCTCCGACGATGGAGGATACAAAATCGAACCAGTGGATGCCAAAGTCATAAAGGATCAGGTCTTCGATCTCATCGAACGCGGTTCCGGCGGTCCAACCATGGTTCCAGTGAACAGCGGCGTGCACGGATTGGACCTCTCCGATGAGACCCGACCGGCAGGCTTCGCGCATCCAGGCCATGTGCGGAGACCATCGACCGTTCTGATTGACGGCAAGATGCACCCCTTGATCATCGGCCAACCGAACCAGTGCCTCACCGGTTGCCAGATCGGACACAAACGGCTTTTGACTGAGCACGTGCTTGCCCGCCTTCAACGCCGCTTCGATCACCGGGGCCCGCAGTTCGGTCGGCAGGGTAATGTCCACCACGTCGATTTCACTGTCCGCCAGAAGGTCCAGAAAATCGTCGTCGATCCGCGCGTCCGGACAGAATTCTGCAACTTTCTCTTCCGCTTTTTCCCGTGTTCGGTTCCAGACAGCCGCAACCTCCCACTCCGCTGTGCGATACGCGTCCAAATGGCTGTTGGAAATGCCTCCGGTCCCGATCATCCCAATCCGAGGGCGATAAGACCTTGGGGTCGGCGGACGATAGGCAACTTTCGGGGCGGCAATTTCCGGCAACTTGTTGGACTTCAAAGCGTATGTATCTGTGTCGGCGGCATCATCACTCACGGCAACAACTCCAATGTGCGTTTTTGAGCGGCAGACTGAACCGCCGTATCGACGATCCGTTGGGCCGTCAGACACAGATGCGGGTCCAATGGCCCCGTCACCGGCTGCCCGTTCCCGATACACCCCAGCACATATTCGATCGCATTCTTCTGCCCCTCGGGTAGCGGATCGACAGCAATCTTGTGTCGTTCGGGTCTGGCGCGCGTCTGAACAGTAAGGTGATCGGCGTAATCAGGCGAAGCGATCGTTCCATCGGCGCCGACGAATACAAACCCACAGGTTGGTTGCGGTTGCGTGGTCCACGGGTCTGTAAACGTTCCCCAGCGCGTTTCCATCTTGGACAACCCGCTCGCATACCGACAGACGGCAATTGCGTGCTGATCGACTTCGATTCCGGGCGTTTCATCAACGGCGCAGGTCACTTCGAGCGGGGCTTCACCATTCATGTACCAGGTTCCCAGTGTCGCCCCATACCCGAGATAATCCAAAAGCGATCCGCCCCCCGAGGACTTCTTATACCACCAAGAGGTGGGCTTTTGGCTTTCAACTTCTTCCGGGCTGACTTCAACCTTGTCGGCAAGGTGAAAAAGCGGACCACGGTTGCCGTCGTAGAAATGCACTTCCCGCAACTCACCGATCATTCCCTCGTCGATCAGACGCTTGGCAGTGACGTGGCTTTCGACCCATCTCAGCGGCCAGTTGATGACCAATTGCCGGCCGGTGCCCTCCATGGCAGCAATCATGCGGCGTGCGTCATCCGCCGAGGCTGCGAAGGGCTTTTCTACAAACACATGCAGGTTATGTGCCGCCAGTTTTTCCGTGTACTCGGCGTGGTGCGCCGTGGCCACGCAAAGAATGGCCATATCATAAGGCCCGGCGGCCATGCAGTCATCGAGATCGGTAAAAACGCAGTTTTCAGGTACACCGAAGTTATTGATTGCCGACGTCATTTTCTGCCGGTCGGGGTCAAAGAGTCCCGCAATTTCCGCATCTGGGTGATCATGCACCATCCTGAGCAAGTCGCCCATATGCATATGGTCAAAACTGATTCCAACAATACGAAACCTGGGCATAGGGTGTCCTCCCTTTAGCGGTTTCCGGTGATCCTGACGTAAATTGCCGTAACGGCGAGGATGATCAGGCCAAACAAGGCGGTTCTTGCGCCTTCGGGCATCTGCAGCAATGTCAGCATGGTATCGAGAACCCTGATGATCAGCGCACCGACGATGGCCCCCGCAAAGCTTCCACGACCGCCGAAAATTGACGTTCCGCCAATCACTGCGGCGGCCACGGATGGCAGCAACAGCGGGTTCGCCAAGCTCAATGAGGTTTGGCGGATCATACCAAGATAGAGCAACCCGGCCACGGCTGCGATCAACCCGGACAGGGCATAAAGCGCAAGATACACCTGCCAGGATTTGACGCCCGAAAGTTTGGCCGCATTTTCGTTGGACCCCAGCGCGAAAAGCAGCCTGCCGAACCCCGTGAACCGCATCAGCCAGAAGACAAACAAGGCAAACGGAACGAACAGAAACAGGCCATTGGGCAAGGACAATGTGCGCCCAGTCCCAAGCCAGGTCAGAAAGGTCGGAATCTGGGAACCAGCGCTGATCACCATGCGCTGATACACCTGAAGACATCCGGTGGCGATCAGGCCTGTACCCAGCGTCATGATCAACGGATGCACCCGCACCAACCCGACCCCAAGGCCGTTGACGACCCCGACAACAACGCCGGACGCCAGAGCGACCAGAACCGCCGGTGTGACGCCCCAAAGCGCGCTCAGTGTCGCGCAAACGAATGCCGCGACCGTGGCTACGATTCCAGCCGAAAGGTCGATCCCGGCGGTCAGCATCGTCAACACTTGGCAAGCGGCTAGCATCGCAAGGGGGATCGCGAACTTGATCAGGTTTCCAACCCAGAAGGTCGAGATTATCCCGTCTCGCCCAGCGCGGAACGGCGTCACGATACCGGGGCGCATCACCTCGAGTATCGCGATCAGCAAAACCAGAAACGCCAATAGCGGGATCACGGGGTTATCCCGCAGGTACCTACCAAATCGGACAATGGGTGGGTCGTTCACGGCCATGCTCATGATCTTGCCCCTCGCAGTGTTGCCGCAGTGCCAAGCAAGACGACAGCCACCATGATCGTGCCCTCAATGATCGTCGTGACGTTGGGATCAACAGCTAACAGAGTCAGGATCGTTCGGACGATCCGCAGAATGAACACAGCAATTATCGGCCCCAGCAGGCCTCCTCGGCCGCCGCCCAAAACGACCCCTCCCAGCACCACAGCGGCCACGGACGCCATCAGATAGGGTCCTGGCACCGGTTCGCCGATCCCGGTCAGGGCCGCCAGACTCAGCCCCCCAAAGGCACAGAACACGCCGCAAATGCCATAAGCCGCAACTTTCACCCGCCCAACGGCGACGCCCGAACGAAAAGCTGCACGCTCGTCGGATCCCGTCGCATAGATAGAGACACCCAGTTTGGACCGGCGAACGGGCAGCCATATTGCGGCAATACAAACAACAATGATCGCTAAAGCACTGGGCAAACCGGGGAAAATGCTGCCTCGAATGATCTGCTGCACCCAACCCGTCGTTGCACCACCCGGGGTTTCAAGGATCAACAGTGCAACCCCTTCCCAGACGAACAGCATCGCCAACGTCACGACGATGTCCGGCACGCGCGTCAGGACGATGAGACCGCCATTGATCAGCCCCATGCCCAACCCCAAAGCGAGTACAATCAGGATGGCAGGCAACCCCGCCATTCTCTCCATCAACACGGCCGCCGAGACTGCGCACACCGCCATCATGGACGCGACCGACAGATCGATCCCACCGACGATGACAACCACCGCCATACCTGCAGTTGCAAAGGCAAATGGCAACGCGGCGCGCGCGATACTTTCCAGACCGGATGTTCCGAACGTTGGCTGAATGGCTTTGGTGATGATCAATAGAACCAGAAGCAGCGCAACGAGCCCAAGGAGCCAGGAGTGTTTGCGTAAAATCCCTGTCACGCCGCACTCTCGTTTTCCGTCAACCCATATGCCGCCCGCAAAAGCGTCTGCTCATCGGCATCCTGCGCGTCGATGACATCGACGACCCTGCCGTTGAAAATGACCAGCGCACGGTCGCAAGCAAGAGGGATCTCCTCCAGCTCGGATGTATAAAACAGAACAGAGGCCCCGTTTTCGGCCAATTCGCGAACGAGCGGATAGATCTGTCGCTTGGTCCGCACGTCGATTCCCCGCGTGGGGTCAAAAAGCAAAAGCGTTTCGACCCCCGTGGCAAGCCACCTGCCTATTGTCACCTTCTGCTGGTTCCCGCCGGACAGACGCTGAACCTCTCCCTGCGCGCGCGTGTCGATCTGCAGTTTTTCGATAGCGTAATCCACGCGTTCGCGCTCACGCCGCAGCTTCAGGCTCCCCCAATCGCGAATGCGAGCCGAGAATGGAAGTGCGATGTTCTCCTTCACCGACCTCTGCGCCAGCAAAGCCTCAGCCCGGTCCCCCGGCACAAATGTCAAACCCGCCGAGATCGCATCCGCCGGATGCCCGAACGCAACATATTTTCCGTTTACCTTGATCGCCCCCTCGGTAGGCGGCATGAAACCTGCCAGGCAATCGAACAATTCGTCCTGTCCCTGCCCCTCCAGCGCGACAACGCCGAGCACTTCTCCCGGAAAAAGGTCAAACGAGATATTCGAAACTTTTGGTGCAATGGCGATATCCCTGATATGCAGGCGCGGTTCATCGCGTATGACAGTACGCATTCCTTGCGCGGCGCGTCGCCCAAGGTCCAGTTTCTGCCCCAGCATTAGCTCTACCGCACGTTCTTCCACACCGGGCTCAATGGCCAGATCACCCACCGTCGTCCCATCCCGCAGGACCGAGGCCCTGTCACAGAGTTCGGAGATTTCGCTGAATCGATGGGACACGTAGATGACGCCCATCCCCTCATCCGCCTGCTCGCGTACGATCTTGAGAACCCTCTCAACTAGGTCCGTCGGCAGTGCCGCCGTCATCTCGTCAAGCAACAGCACGTCGGGCTTTGAAGCCAGCGCGCGCGCAAGATCCAAAATGCGCAGCGTAGCCAGCGGCAGGTCTCCGATCATGTCTGAGAGTTTCAGGTCACCGACCCCAAGCTCACTGACCCAATGACGGAAAGGCTGGACCGCTGTGTCCGTCAGGCGCAGGTTGTCCTTCACGTCCAGATCAGGAATGAGCGACGGCTCCTGATAGACCGGTACCAGCCCGGATTTGCGCGCCTCGGACGGGTTACCGACACGCGCCTGGCGGCCACGGATCAACACCTGCCCGCTGTCCGGCTGCAAGGCGCCCGTGATGATTTTTACGAATGTAGATTTCCCCGCCCCGTTCGCGCCCATCAACGCGACAACTTCGCGAGGTGAAACGCAGAGACTGGCCTCTGTCAAAGCACGAACCGCGCCAAAGCTTTTGGCGATCCCTGAGGCGTCAAGAAGATACGTTTCCGTCATATATGCCTGCATTTCCAAAGTATTGCCGTCCCCCCACCCGTTTGGACGGGGGGAGTGCCCGCGGGTTCCTGGCGATCTTAACTATCGCCCGGTCCTTTGCATTCGATGATCTGATCCATCGTGTAGTCCGTCCAACCGGGAACGGTGACAGAAACCGGCCATTCCGGATCAAGGTTCGGGTTTTGCGCGGCAGTTATTGTCGCGACGCCTTCGTCGGTGGCGTTTTCCCAAAGCACAGGGTCAACCAGAACGGTCTTATCTGCCGGGGCGTTGCCATTCAGAATATCGACCGCCAGAGCAATCCCTGCCCCACCGACCGATCCCGGGTTCGTCACCGCCGCGCCCTGCAGCCCGTCGACCTCGGTCAGATACTGCACGAACCCGGCGTTGTCCGCACCGACGATCGGTACAAGCGGTGCTCCGGATTCCACAAACGCATCAACGATCACATTGTCGATCCCGCTGGTCCAGACGCCGTCGAACGGAACGCCGGTGGCCAGAAAATCAAAAATCTGCTGTTTGCCCTGGTCCTGCTGCCAGCCCGTGAATACTTCGTGCACAACGTTGATGCCGTCATACTCTGCCAAGGCGCGCTTGAATCCATTGTCGCGGTCGGTATCCGCCGAGACCCCGGCAATGCCGCGCATATAGACCACATCGCCAGACCCGCCCAACTGCTCAAACAGCCATTTGGCGCCGAGATAAGCGTATTCTTCCTGATTGTTTGACAGGATGTACGCGCCGTCCGCCGTCACACCCGCATCGACAGCAACCACGACGATGCCCTTCTCCATCGCCGCGTCCAGCGCCGAATTCAGCGCATCTGGGTTCGACGGGTTCAAGACAATCGCATCGACACCGGCTTCAATCAGGTTGTTGATGTCCTCCAATTGACCGGCGGAGTCGGTATTTCGGTGGGCCACGATCAGGTTGGACACATCGCCTTCCACCAAGGCCTGTGCCCGCATCGCGCAGATCATTTGCTCGCGCCATCCATTGCCCTGCACAGTGTTGGACACGCCGATTGTATAGTCAGCGGCAAACGCTGCCGGTGAAAACGCCGCCGCAACAGCCAGGGCAGCCGCACCCGTTAGTAGTTTTTTCATTTCTGGTTCCTCCCAGTTGATCAATCTTTGATGTGACCGGAGCTGTTCGCTCTTCTATTTGATGAAGGGTTGCAGCACGTCGCGTGCCAGCAAAAACCCGCGCTTTACCTTTTCGTCGGTTCCTTCAAACAGCCTGTCTTCATGCTCGATAATGATTGGTCCGTCGTACCCCGCGCGATAAAGGCCCGAGAAGAAACCGGACCAGTCGACGTCGCCCAGCCCGCACAGGCGGGGAACCTGCCACCCCATGCCCGCCGACATGATCCCGTGCTCGTAAAGCCCGTCGCGATCCACCATCAGATCCTTGGCGTGCACATGGGCAATGTTGGGGCCGAACTCTTTTATGAAGCGGGTTTGGTCGATGAACTGCCAGATCAGATGAGACGGGTCGAAATTCATGCCGACATCGTCGCCCCACTCTTCGAAAATTCTGCGCCAGATTCTTGGTGAGTAGGCAATGTTATGACCACCGGGCCATTCATCATAGCTGAAGATCATCGGACAATTCTCAAAGCACAAACGAACACCATGCCCACGGGCGTGGTCCACGATGGGTGAGATTATATTCCGCGCCCGCGCCCAGTTCTCGTCTACGTTCAGAGACCTGTCGCCCCCGACGAACGTGTTGACCACCGACAGGCCCATTGCCCCGGCCGCCGTTATCACCTTTTTCAGATGTTCGATCACTTCGTCCCGGTGCGACGCATCGGAATGGAGCGGATTGGGATAATACCCCAGGCCGGAAATTTCGATGCCCTTGCTCTTCAGGCCGTCAACGATGTCCTTGCCCCGCGATGCGGTCAGTCCATCCACATTGATATGGCTCGTACCGGCATAGCGCCGTTTTTCACCGCCAGACGAGGGCCAGCACGCGATTTCCAACGCCGAGAACCCATTGCCCGCCGCCCAAGTGGCAACCTCCATCAATTCGGTGTCTTCGAACGGCGCGGTCAGTAGTCCAAGTTTCATTGCGTTCCCCTCAAACCTCGTCCAGATCGACCCAGCGACTTTCGCGGGCCGATTTCACGACGGCGTCGCAAAAGCGCATTTCATAGTGGCCGTCTTCAAACGTCGCCCATGTGCTGTCTTGCCCCCGGGCACCTGCGCAAATGTCGGCGTACACGGCGCGAAAGAAGCCGAAAAAACTGTCTGCGAACCCTTCCACATGGCCCGGTGGCAAGCACGCAGCCCTTGTTCCGGTCTCATTCATCAGTGTGAAATCACGCATCAAAATCTGATTGGCCGCATCGCGATGCCCGACAAACAAATGATCTGGAGTTTCGCTGTTCCACGCCGCGCTGGCACGGCTTCCTGCGATATCCCAGATCAACGAGTTCTTGCGCCCGATGTTGATCTGCGAGGTGGTCATTACGCCTTTCGCCCCGCCGTCGTATCGGATCATGATCGCCGAGGCATCATCTGTATCTATTTCCACGGTTTCCGTTGCGCCCTGTGCATTGGAAAAGGTTTCGACAGGACCCTTGGGGCGCTGCCGTTCTGGTATGAACGTGGTCAGATCGGCAAAAACAGACTTGGCCTTCAGCCCGGTTATGAAACTGGTCAGATCAACCCAATGCGTACCAATATCCCCGACTGATCGCAGTGAGCCTCCGGCTTCGGCTTGTAGCCTCCAATTCCAATCGGTCGGTTTCGCAAGCCAGTCCTGATGGTAGTGACCTGTCACAAACCGGATATCACCCAGTTCTCCTTTCGCGACCATTTCGTGCGCCTGCTGGTTCAAGGGGTAGAACCGGATGTTGTAGCAAACGGCGCATACCTTTCCCGAAGCCACCGACATCTCGGCCATTTCGGCAGATTGCTGACTGGTCATCGCCAGCGGCTTTTCACAAATCACATGTTTTCCCGCCTTTAGAATCGCCATCACCTGCGGATAATGCGCGTGGTTCGGCGATGTGACGTGAACCACGTCGACGCTCTGATCCGCCAGCAGCGCGTCCAGCGATGCATAGGCCTGCGCCACACCGATTTCTGCGGCACGAGCGGCCCCTCTTTCTGCGGAGGAGCCGAGAACACCAGCCACCTTGACCCCAAGACGACGCAGAGCCTGAACATGCACCGTCCCGATGAAACCCGTACCTATAACTGCGGCGCGCACCTGCGAGACGTCAGACATGATCCCCTCCCTCAGACAACCGAATACCCTCCGTCGACGGGCATACAGATGCCGGTGACAAAGGCCGCCGCGTCGGACGCCAAAAACAGAGCGGCGCCGACAATGTCTGCTGGCACACCCCAGCGCACCATCGGTGTTCGCGCCTCGATAGCGTCGACAAATTCGGGGTCCCGTCTGGCCCGGGCGGATTGCTCGGTAACGATGAAACCCGGTGCGATGGCGTTCACGCGGATGCCGTCCGACGCCCATGCAATCGCAAGGGATTTCGTCAATTGCTCGACACCAGCCTTGGATGACCCGTAAGCCGGGTTCCGCGGCGATCCGAAGCGGGCATACATTGATGCAATGTTGATCACCCGACCCCGGCGGGCCAGCAAGGCGGAATGCAGGGCCTGTGCACAACGCAGTGTCCCAACCAGGTTCACATCCAACACGTGGCTGAAGAACCCCGGCTCCATCTCTTCATCGCGTCGCGTTATCGCCGCGCAATTGACCAGCACGTCCAACTCATCCCGTTCGCGACCAAAAGCCTGCACGGCCTCAGTTTCAGTGACGTTGAGTTGCGTGTAGGGAAAACGCGTCGCGTCCTCGGGCAGACATTCGGGCTCGGCGCCCGTGATCTCGACATTGGCGCCGGCGTCCTTGAACGCGCGCGCGATGGCCGCACCGATACCGCCACGGCTTGCTCCGATCACGGTGACCCGCGCACCGGAGAAATCGAACTCTGCTGTGGCAGTCAAAGGTTCTCTCCGGTCGATGCGTTGCTTATTGCAGCGATCATTACTCTCCCCCATTTTGCGCGATCCGCGCATTGCAATCGATTACATTTTCGAAAATTCGACCTTTTCAACAAATGAAATCGATTACATAATCGGCAGCGTCAGGGATTCGAGTCAACTGGAATCTCACTTTGCAACCAAGGCTCATGATTCAAAAAACCGCAACAATCCAGGATGTCGCCCGTGTGGCCAAAGTCTCAACCGCCACGGTCAGCCGGGTCTTGTCCAACCCTGATCTGGTCAAAAAATCCACGAAAGACGCCGTTTTGCAGGCCATCCAGAGCACTGGTTACCGGGTCAATCAGGCGGCCAGAAACCTTAGGATGCAGCGGGCGAACGCAGTATTAGTTCTTGTTCCAAACTTGGGGAAACCGTTCTACTCGGGCATTCTTGCAGGCATCAGCGAAGCCTTTTCGAATACCGGATATGCCGTTCTGATCACCGATACAGAAAGCAATCCTATACATGATTCCGCGCTGGCTGGTTACTTTCTTGACGGTCGAATTGACGGAGCCATCTCACTTGACGGACAGCTTTCCGAGACGGTTCTCAGAGAATGCGTTCAAGCCGGTGCTGGCAATAAAATCGTGTTTCTGTGCGAGTGGGTAGAAGACCAGTCATTCCCGGTTATCAAGAGCGACAACGTCGAAGGCGCGCGGCTTGCAATCCGTCACCTACATGATCTTGGCCATCGGAAAATCGCGCATGTAACCGGCCCTGAGGGAAATGTTCTGACAACGGCACGACGTGAAGGGATGGTCGCGGAACGAACGCGTCTTGGACTGCCTGCCCCTACCGAATGGATAATCCGCGGTGATTTTTCGCTTGAATCCGGGTTCGAGGCCGCCTCACGCATTCTCGCCATGCAGGATAAGCCCACAGCGGTCTTTTGCTCGGCGGATATGGTTGCATTTGGTTTGATCGCTGGACTGCAGGCAGGCGGCATTCGCGTACCTGAGGACATGTCGGTTGTCGGATTCGACGACATTGAAATGTCGGAATACTACGTTCCGGCACTGACCACGATACGACAGGACAGGCACCTACTGGGGCAAAGAGCTGCCGAACTGCTGCTTGGCAGACTTTCCCGAGGCCGGTTTGCAAGTGAACCCGAAACACCGGTACCGGTCGAATTGATCGACCGCGCGAGCACTGCAGCCCCGAAACCCTGAGGAGGACAGTCTAGGGCGGCGCACCAAGTATCGATTGCTCCAGATCGACACTCACTCCTGTCATCGGGAAGGACGCGGGGCTAAGCAGAAAGACGGCGACCCGCGCCGCTTCCTCCGGTGTGATCAGGCGGCCAAGGGGCAGGCTGCGCCCCGCCCGCTCGGCCCAGTCCGGGTGCCCTCCCAACCTCTCGGTTTGCATTTCGTGCTCGGATTCCGTGTTCACCCAGCCTAGGTTGATGCCGTTCACCCGAATTCCGTCGCGCAGATGCGCATTGGCCGCATTCTTTGTCAGCGTCTGCAACGCACCTTTGGAGGCCGCGTAGATGGCCAGGTCCGGCGCGCCACAATGCGCATTCACGGACTGGATGTTCACGATCCCACCGCCTTCGCCACGGGCCTGCATGTCCCGGATTGCCGCGCTCATCAATAGAAATGGTGCGCGAGCATTGATGGAAAAAACCTGATCGAAGTCGCTGGCGGTACCATCCAGAAAACTGGCTCGGTTCGTTATTCCGGCCGCATTGACCAGCCCATCAATCCGGCCGAAAGCCGACTGCGCGACCGTTGCAACGTCGACGCATGCTTTGGCCTCAGACAAGTCTGCGACGGTGATCTCAACCCGAGCATGGTCCGACAGGTCGCGCGCAAGGCTTTCGAGACCAACCTGATCCCTGTCCGTCGCAAGAATACTCCGGACACCCTGCGCGGCGGCCTCTTGCGCAATCGCTCGACCGATACCCCGAGCCGCGCCCGTGACGATAAGGGCCATATGTTCAAGCCGAATTGTCACGCCGACACCCGACCGGCCGGAATGTTCTCTCGCAGGATGATCCTTGGATCGATTTGTTCAAGCGGCAATTGGACCGGACCAGACGCGATGGCACCGAGCAACCGGATGACGGCTTGTTCGCCGATCAGACGGGCGTTCTGGTCGATCACCGCATGGATCATGCCTTCGGCAAGCCACCGCCGCGTATCTTCGATCAGGTCATGCATCACGACATATGGCCAAGAGGTCTGGGGAATGGTTTCCAGGGCCTGCACGAGACCTTTCCGACCGGCACCGACGCAATAGACCCCAAGCAGATTGGGCTGTGACCGAAACAACCGGGTCAGTTCCTGATACAACCGCTCGCCATTCTCGCCGGTCTCAATCGACGGCAGGGCCTGCAGCGACGGATAGTAAGTTGACAGGCAGGTTCGAAATCCGGCCTCACGCTCGCTATGGCCATGATAGGAATGACTCCCGGAGAATACGGCAACGTCTCCGGCACGGCCCCCTGCAAACATCCCGAGAATTTGTGCGGCCGTACGCCCGGCAACCAAGTTGTCGACACCCACGTACCCCGATCTGGGCGTGGCCAACACGTCAGACGCAAGGGTAATCACGCGAATGCCGGCCTCGCAAACCCGACGCAGAGCGTCGCGGCTTCGCGGATCGTCCATAGCGACCACCCCGATCCCTTCGGTATCTGGCGGCAAATCATCCAAGGCCTCTTCGAGCGGGTCGGGTCCAATGCCTTTGAGGGCAACGATATTGCAGTCCTCGACCAACGGTTGCGTTTGGGCGAACTGGGCAATCTTGTCTGCAAGTTCTTGCAAGAACGCGTTTCCGCCGTACGGGATAAGAAAACTCAGACGCGCGGGCCGGGACGGCAGCGCAACAATGCCCTCGGACGGGAGGTAACCAAGCAGCCGTGCCGCCCGCATCACACGTTGCCGGTTGGCCGCGCTGACGCCTTTGCGCCCATTGAGGGCCCGGTCAACAGTAGCCGTCGAGACCCCTGCCCGTTTCGAAATATCAGCTATGGTCACGTGTGCCATGCGCAGTGTGTTCCCGATGATGCAAGTTTCCGCACGATTGTAGCGCGATCCGCGAGTTTAGTCCTGTTCATGGCACATCAGTTTACATCAGCTGAGTTGTACTGGCTTCAAAAGTAAACACTGAAACAAGGTCTTTTTTTTACAAAGAGGAAGTGTTGAACCAAATCTGATGTGATCTGATGGCAACCCAGCTTGAAGCAGGGACTCATCCCGTCGAAGCTGTTTCAACAGAAAGCAAGTCACTCACACGTCCAAGTACGGGGACTTGCACAGGAGCACTTCGACCAATGAACGACGCCGAACATAAATTGGCACCGCCCAAAGCAGACCGGGATTATTCTCTGACTGGTGCATCTGGGCGGCAAGCCCAAGAGATCGGGCTTGCCGCAGCCGAGTGGTATCACAGCGACGTACCGCGAAAGAGGATGAAGTCCCTGATGAAACGCCGTGATGCCCCCGCCCTGCGCGACACCGCATTGTGGATTGCGCTTCATATCATCTTCGCGACAGGCGCCATCTATTTCTGGGGAACATGGCTCTCGCTGCCGTTCTGGATGGCGTATGGGGTAATCTATGGCTCTGCCTGCGACAGCCGCTGGCACGAATGCGGACACGGGACGGCCTTTCGCACGCGCTGGATGAACGATGTCGTGTACCAAATCGCGTCCTTTCAGATCATGCGAAACCCGGTGAACTGGCGATGGAGTCACGCGCGCCACCACACCGACACGCTGATTGTCGGCCGCGATCCAGAGATCGCCTGGATGCACCCGATAAACCTTACGCTGAAGGCCCTTGCCTTTGTTGGCATCTATGAGACCTGGCTGTCGTTGCGCGGTCTGTTCCGCAACGCCTTGGGTCAGTTATCACCCGACGAAAAGGACTACATTCCCGAGACCGAGTGGCCCAGAGCCGTGTTTTGGGCTCGCGTTCATATGCTGATCTACGCCGCGGTATTGCTAAGCACAGTCTTGATGCTGGTGAACGGAATGGGTTGGAAATCGGCAATTCCGGTCCTTTTGATCGGCGCCCCCCGAGTTTACGGATGCTGGCATTTTGTAATGACAGGCTTGCTGCAACACGGCGGTTTGCCCGAAGACGTCATTGATCACCGCCTGAACTCGCGCACGTTGTACATGAACCCGGTCAGTCGCTGGCTTTACTGGAACATGAACTACCACATTGAACATCACATGTTCCCGATGGTCCCGTATTACGCGCTTCCGGCTTTGCACGAAGAGATCAAGGATGATCTGCCGGCACCCAACACGTCCATTTGGGATGGTTACAAGGAAATGTTGGGCGCTGTGATGCGGCAGCGAAAAGATCCCGGCTATGCGTTGAGGAAAAAGCTTCCGTCGACCGCAAGACCGTACAAGGAACACTTGCATTCGCATGTGCCGGATCGCCGCTCGAGTTGATCCGACCAATAAAGGAAAGGAGGCTGGAATGCCCTGGATCGATGCAATCGCTGTCGACGACGTTGACGAAGAAGACGTCCTTCGGTGGGATCACAATGGCCAGACCTTCGCCATAGTCCGCAGTCCGGAAGGTGCCTTCTTCTGCACAGACGGGCTGTGCACGCACGAAAAGGTGCATTTAGCTGATGGCTTGGTCATGGATCATGAGATCGAATGCCCACGGCATAACGGGCTTTTCGATTACCGGTCTGGTGAAGCGTTGCGCGCACCGGCCTGCGACAGCCTCGGAAGTTATCAGACAAAGTCAGAGGACGGGCGCGTTTTCGTTCTGATTCCTTGAGAAGCCTATCCTGCGCTGCCACAAATCTGTAACCTTGAAAGCGCGCTCTCGTTGACGGAAGGCCAGAAAACATGTTCCACCTGTCAGCAGACGGCATCCAACTGTCGTTCGACCCCCAAACCGGCCTGATCGAAAGCTTCACCGTCGCTGACGGCGACACAGAGATTTCTCCTATGCATCGGGCACCGTGGGTTGGAACGGACGAAGTCCTTCCCAAAGGTCTTGCACCGCACATGTATACACTCGGCGGAGATTTTTTCTGTGCCCCATTCGGGCAGGAAAAAGACGGCGCTCCGCTGCATGGTTGGCCGGCAAACGCGCCATGGTCTGTCACCAGCACCTCAACCGGCTACCTGTCCGCGCGGCTGGACCGTCGCGTGAACAACGCTGAGTTGGTCAAAGAGCTTTGGCTTTGCCCTGAGCACCCGTTTGTCTATCAGCGGCATACATTCAACGGCGGCAACGGACAAATCCCTGTCGCCAACCATGCAAACCTGTCTCTGCCGAACGGCGGCATCATTCGGACATCGCCCAAATCCGGTTGGCAGACCTCGCCGATGCCCCTAGAGAGCGATCCTGCCCGAGGCCGGTCAGGATTGATCTATCCAGCATCCAGCAGCGATCCGACGCGGTTCCCATCGATTGACGGAACCACGGACCTGACACGTTACCCCTGGTTTCCCAAGCACGAGGATTTCGTAGTCGGAATCGATGCCCCAGGATACCGACTAGGGTGGACCGCCGTGACCCGACCGGTCGAGGGCGACCTTTTTCTGTCGCTGAAGCAGTCTGCCTCACTACCCATGACGATGTTGTGGCATTCCAACGGAGGTCGAGATTATCCGCCCTGGTCCGGTCGCCATTTCGGATGCCTGGGCATCGAAGAAGGCGCGGCCGCGCATGTTCTGGGATCAAATCGCGATGCAGAACTCTCCGGTCCGGGTGCTCTGAACCTTTCGCTAGACGCCCCTTCCATCGTCACACATGCCATCGGCGCAATAACGTGGCCGACAGGGTCTGCCATTCAATCGCTAAGCCTGAACGGTGATTATCTTGAAATCGCCGGGGACTGCGGAAAGATCCGACGCATTCGATTTGACGCAATCTTCCTCAATCCGGAGTAATTGATTGACGGGTTCCGGATGTATCAACCCCACGGAACTGCGCCGCAGTTTATGGACAAGATGAAAACGCAGATGTGTCGAAAATGGTGTGAGTGGCGGTGCCGTCAGACGAATTCGAACTCGTCTCTGTTTGGCCAATGACGCTGTCCTTTAGGCCTTTGGTCACCACAGCGTTCAGCACCTCACCTTAATGGTCGACTGCCCGCCACAGGTGACCGAAAGGAAAATTTTTTGTTGCTTGCTTCAGGCCCTGACAAGGAGTTGGAGTTGAACTGATTGGCTGCGGTTCTGATGGTGTGCAAAGATGGACATCACCTGTGCATTCCTGTGCCTAACAGATTGAAATCATGGCACACAAATTACTGCGGAAAGGAGTAAGCTCATGCTTGATACTTACAATATCCGCACCGCAGACATGCCGAGTGAGATGCAGATCTTGCTCGACAAGTATCCTCGTGACAGCTGGGACGCTCACCCCGGCTTCAAGGAGAAAACGCGTCACTGGCTGGGTGCGCACCAGATGTTCCGGCGCCTTGCCGAACTGGTTCGGGCGGATGCAGAGGATTACCTGGAAAAGGACGTGTCGCCAGATGAGTACGCAGCGCGCCTGTCCTATTATGGCAACGCCCTCGTCGGGAATCTGCATGGACATCATGGGTGGGAAGATCGCAGCTACTTCCCCGAGCTTTCTGCCGCGGATTCCCGCTTTGATGCCGGGTTAGAAGTGTTGGAAAAGGACCACGCTGATCTGGATCTGGTGCTTGACCAATACACCCGGACGGCCAATCGTGTGATAAAGCTCATTCATCTGGACGAGTCTCAGGCCCGCTCGGAAGTGGGGGCATTGCGCGATACCTCTGAGGCCATCGAGGCCTTTCTACAACGCCACCTGAGCGATGAAGAGGAACTTGCCGTTCCGATCATCCTCCATCACCGCCTGAGAGGGTAAGGCCACCCGAATGACCGACCATTCTAAACAGGAAGATCAGTCAAACGCGGAAACTCGCCGCGCACGAGGAGAATTCGTGCGCGGCGTCAGCGGTTTTCGGCATTCGATTGGCGATCCGGATTTCCCGGCTGAACCAAACCGTTATCACTTGTTTGTCGCCTTGAACTGTCCTTGGTGCCATCGTGTAATTTTGGCACGCAATTTGTTGGGGTTGCAGGGTAGCATCTCGATGGACGTGGCCTTTCCAAACCGTACGGGCGAAGACCATCCTGACGGCCCCAATCACTGGCAGTTTGCGCCCGAACAAGTGGCATCGCTGACTGGCAATCCCTTATCGGAGTGTACGGCTGAAACCGGCACGGGTCAGGGCTTTAAACTGGTGCGGGAAATCTATCGGGCCGAAGGAGCGGACGAACGATCGGTGCCTGTACTCTACGACAAAAAGACGAACCGCATCGTTAACAACGAAAGCGCAGAGATCATTCGGATGCTCGACCAACACGCAGCGGAACTGGGTAGTTCGCGCAGCGTTTCTGAACAGCAAAAGTTGTACCCCGACGAGCCGGAGCTTCGGGGTGAAATCGACGAATTGAACGAGCTGATTTACATCAATATTAACAATGGCGCTTACAAAGCAGGTTTTTCTTCAGATCAGGCAATATATGCCAAAGCGTTCAAAAATTACTTTGAAGCACTGGCCCAGCTTGAAACGCGTCTTGCCAGTGATGAACGCCCATTTCTAGGGTCAGGACTGATCGCCAATAGATGACGAGAACTGCGAGGGCGATTGCTGCGAGGAAGACCTTCGGGCACCTGTCGTACCGGGCTGCCACGCGGCGCCAATCCTTGAGCCTGCCAAACATGATCTCGATCCGGTTGCGGCGTTTGTATCGGCGCTTGTCGTACTTCACCGTTGTCTTGCGCTGCTTCCGCCCGGGGATTTAAGCGCGTATCCCTTTGTCTTGTAGCGCTTCTCGGAACCAATCGGCATCGTATCCGCGATCTCCGAGTAGCCAATCGACATTCGGTATGCCGCTGAACAGAGCCCGAGCACCGATGTAGTCGGCGGTTATCAACAGGTTCAGCGTGCGTCCCTGACTGTCGCAGATGGCGTGCAGTTTGGTGTTCATGCCGCCCTTGGTTCGGCCAATCAGGCGTCCACGCCCCCCTTTTTGACGCCCATGCTGGTCGCTGTCCGGTGAGCCTTCAGACAGGTCGCGCGATCATCACAGTCTTCTGTTCGCCGTGCCCGGCGGCCAGGCCAGCCATCATTCGCGCGAAGATGCCCTTGTCGCTCCACCGTTTCCATCGATGGTACAGCGTCTTGTGCGGTCCATGGGCAGCAGGGGCATCCCGCCACCGCAAACCATTGCGATTGATGAAGATAATCCCGCTCACCACACGCCTGTCATCGACGCGCGGCTTGCCGTGGGGCTTCGGGAAGAAGGGCTCCAGACGCGCCATTTGCGCATCCGTAAGCCAGAAGAGATCAGACATGTTCACCGCTCGTTTTTGAACCGTGAATCACGCCGCAAAACGGAAATCAATGGGTCATGACGCTAGTTATTCGAAAGCCACTCGATCACCCGATCCACCTGACTTGAATCGTGGTTGTGACGCGCGACATAGAAATCCAATGGCGACAATAGGGTCTCGGGCAGCAAACGGACCAAGGTGCCGGCTTCAGTGAGGCCGGCCGTCAACCCCTCCCAACCCAGAACTGCACCCATCCCATCGCGCGCGGCCTGCAGAGCGATGACATAATTGTTTACGAAATGCGACATCCGCAACGGTCCGCAATAGCCCAGCGCTTCGGCCCACTGTTCCCAAGTGGTCCAATGGTTTTCCGCCCGGCGAAGTTGAATGAGGGGCACCGAAGCCAGATCGGACACCGAAAAAACCGGATGCTTACGGGCAAACTCCGGGCTGGCCAAAGCACTGATCCGGTCATTGAAAAGCCGCCTGCACTGAGCGCTTTCGCTGGACATATCACCGTAATGGATACTCAGATCACAGGTTCCTTCGTTTCGATCCGTGTCACTGACCACCTGCGAGACAGAGACATCAGGGTTTGACTTCCAGAACTCCGCAAGTCGGGGAGTCAACCAGAGAGAACTTACAGCAGTAGTGGAGTGGATCGTGACAGCACTACGGCTTTGGCGAGACTTCAACTGATCCATGGCCTGACTGACCTGATCCAACCCACCCTGAATGGCAACTAGCAGATACGCGCCCTTTTCTGTCAGCTCAACGCGACGGTGCAATCGTTGAAATAGGTTTCCACGCACCTCACGTTCAAGCGCTTTGATCTGGTGACTGATGGCGGCCGGGGTGACATTGAGTTCGGCCGCAGCACCCTTGAAACTTTCATGTCGTGCAGCCGCTTCAAAGCTGATCAGGGCGCGCATCGGCAGATGGGAATAGCCAGACACGGGTAAAATCCATTCAGTTGTGACGAGTTCAACAAGGATAAAAACCACAATCCCCGTCGAGATTCGGATTACTACACCTAATCCAAAGAAAATTTTATTGCAATTGAAAGGACGGCAATCCGGCAGTTTAACGACCATTAGTCTCGACAAGTCAGCACAGAATCGGAGAGTGTCCAATGAAGTCCCATGCAAAGGTAGTTGTCGTTGGCGGCGGATGTGTCGGAGCGTCCATTCTCTATGGGCTCACAGAGCACGGTTGCACCGATGCGGTGATGCTGGAACGCACACAGCTAACCGCCGGATCAACGTGGCACGCTGCGGGCTTGCTGGTGACCTTCGTGCGCTCACACAACGTCTCTAAGATGACATTGGAGACAATCCGCATTTATTCAGAAGTTGAGGAAAAACTGGGCACGTCAGTCGGACTGCGCAAAGTCGGGCAGCTGCGCGTGGCAAACACGCCGGAACGTTGGGACGAGTTTCAAAGCTACCTGTCGGTGGCAGAGGCCGCAGGTGTGCCTTGCAGGCTGCTGACACCAGAAGAAATTGCCGAAGTACACCCACTTCTCAATCAGAATGAAAACATTAAAGGCGGTATCCTGCACACCGAAGACGGCTATGTGAACCCTGCGGACATCACGCAAGCCATGGCAAAACTGGCGCGGGATGCGGGCGCGAAAGTGTATCAGAACACCGAGGCGCAAAGTTACAAGAAGCTGCCGAACGGACATTGGAAAGTGGTCACCAATCAAGGCGAGATCACCTGCGAGCATCTTGTTTTCGCCACCGGAAACTATGCTCGCGAAAACGCGCGCCGCGTGGGGCTGGACCTGCCTTGTATCCCGATCGTTCACCAGTACTGGACCACGGAAACAGTTCCTCAACTGATTGAACGCAAGAAGAAGGGCTTTCCGGAGTATCCCATTTTGCGGGACGAGGACTATGGTGCCTATCTGCGCGAAGACACGGGCGGTATTCAGTTCGGACCCTATGAATTCGAGAAAGACCTGAAGCTATTTGCCGAAGACCGCGTCCCCCCCCAGTTCGGCGCGGATTTGTTGCCCGAGGATTTCGACGCTGTTGAAACCCAATGGGAGCGTGCAATCGAGCGGGTACCAGTGCTGGGCGAAGTTGGCATCAAAGCCAATACCAGAGGCCCGTTTCAGATGACGCCGGATGAGTTACCCCTTGCAGGCCCAGCGCCGGGGCATGACAATCTCTGGCTGGCAGAAGGCATGCCCGGTGGCATCCTTTGGGGCGGCACTGTTGGCAATCAACTCGCCCAGTGGATCCTCGACGGCCAACCTGCGATTGATATGTCAGAACTCGATCCGCGCCGGTTTGGTGACTACGCCTCAAAGCGCTGGACCATGGACAAGGTCCGCGAGACATGGGGCACGCATATGGAAGCGCATATTCCGGGCGAAGACCGCTATTCCGCTCGGCCCATGCGCACGGTTGGCTCTTACGATCTTCTAACAGCTGAGGGCGCGGTCTGGACGATTTACAACGGTTACGAATTCCCCAAATGGTTTGCGCCTTCCCCCGAAGAGGCGATCCCTGTCCACAGTTTCCGCCAAACCTACGCCTGGGACCATGTGACAGAAGAGGTCCGAGCCACACGTGAAGAGGCGGGCTTTATCGAAATGTCGCCCATGACGAAATTTACCGTTAAGGGACCGGGCGCCGCCGCATGGCTTGATAGGTTGATGGCAAACAAGCTGCCTAAGGTCGGGCGGATGACGCTGTCTCTGATGCTGAACGCCAAAGGCGGTATGGACGCCGAATACACCATCGTACGGGATGCGGAGGACGAGTTTTATCTCGTCTCGACCCCGAACGGGCAGGTCTACAACTGGGATACTCTGAGCAAACAGTTGCCGCAGGACGGCTCTGTCGTCATGGAAGATATTTCCGAGCAGCTCGGCGTTGTTGCCCTTGCTGGTCCTAAATCCCGCGAAATACTGCAAAAGCTGACGGACAACGACCTGTCGAACGAAGGTTTCCCATGGCTTTCGGCGCAAATGGGTGAAGTGGGCTATGCCAAAGGCGTGCGGCTCTTGCGCGTCAGTTACACCGGCGAGCTTGGTTGGGAGTTGCACCATCCGGTGAATTACAACCGCCACATCGTAGACCAACTGCTTAAAGCGGGTGTCAAACCCTTCGGCGCACTGGCGCTCGAGTCCATGCGCCTGGACAAGTCCTATCGCGCGATCAATCGCGAGATTTGCAAGGACATGACACCTTTCGAGGCAGGCCTGGATCGCTTTGTAGCCTTCACTGAGAAGGTGCAGGGAGTTGAGCGCGAGCGCGAATTCATCGGTAAAGAGGCTTTGCTGAAGCAGAAATCTCAAGGCAACTACAACTCGCTTGTCACCATCAAGCTGCCGTTCTGCGATACATCGGTCATTGCCTATGAAGCTGTGTACAAGGATGGCCAGATTGTCGGCCGCGTGACTTCGGGCGGCTTCTCCTATCACTGCCAGCATGACATCGCGATGGCGCTGGTGCCGCAAGAGCTCATGGAGCCGGGCACCAAACTGCAGGTGAAGATTCACAATGAACTGCGCGATGGCGAGGTGATCGACATCTGCGCCTATGACCCGACCAGCGCCCGGGCGCGTGCATGAGCAGAGGACAGGCAATGAGCGAAGGACAGACAAAGTCGCGGCGCAGCAGCCGCTCCGGAGGACGGGCTGCGCGGGTATCGGCACGAACCAACCCCCCACCGGTGTATCTTTCCACCCTGCATAGGAAGGTTGGACCAATTGATCTGCTCGGCCCCGAGGGTGTTGAAGAAATACACAACGCAGCAATGACAATTCTGGAAACGACCGGGATCGAGTTTCGGGATCCGGTGGCGCTGGCAGACTGGAAACGCGCAGGTGCAGATGTCGAAAATCAGCGGGTGCGGATCGGCCGCGAGATGCTGATGGACCTGATTTCTTCCGTGCCCAAGGACTGGGATTATCACGCCCGCAATCCCGAACGTTCGGCCCGCGTCGGCGGGCGGGACACCGTCTTTGCCAATGCTTATGGTGCGCCTTTTGTCTATGGGCTCGACGGGGTTCGGCGGCCCTCGACGCTGGAGGACGCGCACAACTTCTTCAAACTGGCGCAGATGAGTCAGAGCATGCATGTCCCCGGTATTCTCCCGGCAGAGCCGCAAGATGTGCAGGTACCGCTGCGCCATTTGGATCTGGTGCACGCCGCACTGACGCTGACGGACAAACCCATCAAAGGCTCGGTCCTCTCCGAAACAGCTGCCCGCGAGACGATGGACATGCTGCGTATCGTCCATGGTGAGCAGTTTGTTGATGAAAATGTCGTCGTCGCGGCACTTTTGAACTGCAATACGCCACTGGTGTGGGACGATACGATGTTGCAAAGCCTGAGAGTCTATGCGCGCGCAAACCAGCCTTGCCTGTTGTCACCCTTTGTGCTCGCAGGCGCTTCGACCCCCGCCAGCCCCATAGGCGGCGTCGCCCTGCTGATTGCCGAAAGCCTCGCAGGTATGGCTTATTCGCAGATCATTCGCCGCGGCGCTCCGATGGTTTTGGGTGTGGCAATCATGGGCGTGTCGATGAAAACCGGCGCGCCAATGATGGGCTCGCCAGAGCCGGGGTTGATGAACCTGCTTGTTGGCCAGATGGCGCGATTCTATGGCGTACCCTGGCGTTCCTGCACGATGTGGTCCGGTTCCAAATCGCCCGACCTTCAGGCCGCATTCGACAGCGCAAATACCATGTGGCCTGTGCTGCTGGGCGGCTGCAACTTTGTGGTTCATTCTGCAGGCTTCGTCGAAGGCGCGCTTGGTGTCAGCTATTCAAAATGGATCCACGACAGCTACCAACTCGAAGGCTATCACCGTTTCTTCTCTGGTCTGAAAACAGAAAACCTGAACGACATCCTGGAGGATGTTTCTCGTATTGGTCCCGGTGGGCATTTCCTTGGCACGGATCATACGCGCGAAAACCCGATGGTGATGAACCCGCTGCAAAACAACGACAGCTTTGAACAATGGGAGCTGGAAGGAGCCAGGAACGCGGATGAAGTTGGCCGCGAAGCCGCACGCACCATGCTTGCCAACTATATTCAGCCTTCTATGCCTGATGACATTCGCGGCGCGCTTGATGAGTTTGTGGCAAACAGAAAGCAAGCGTACAACGAACGCATCAGCGCTTAGGAGGACCAAATGGAAACGACGGCAATCTCGCTTGATGAGGTCAGAGCCCTGGCCAAAGCCATACTGACCAATGCCGGCATGAATGACAGCGGCAGCGATGTTCTGGCAGAGCTGGTCTACAAATCCGAGCGCGACGGCCCCCGTAGCCATGGATTGCGGATGCTGCCCGTCTATGTACAAAGCTTCTCCTCGGGCTACGCGAACCCCGACGCCACTCCGTCCGTTACCGAAACAGCGCCCGGCGTTCTGCGCGGGGATGGCGATAACGGCTATTTCCAGATCGCCGCCGAACAGGCCCGCGAACAGCTGATCGCGATGGCACGCCAGAATGGTATCGCCGCCTTCGCTTGCGCCAACTGCCATCACCTTGGCGGCCTGCGCTTTGACACCGAACCACTGGCCGAGGCCGGGCTTGTGGCACTTGGCGTGGTCAATTCGCTGTCGATGGTTGTTCCACATGGCGGCACCAAGCCTGTCTTTGGCACAAATCCGATGTCCTTTGCGTGTCCACGCGATGGTAAAGCGCCCATTGTCTGGGATCAGGCGTCTTCAGTTGTCGCGCTGATGGACGTTCGCATGGCCGCTGCTGAAGGCCACGATTTGGGCGTGGATGGCGGCCTTGATCGTGACGGCAACCCCACCAATGATCCGAATGCGATCCTGGAGACCAAAAGCCTCCTGCCGTTTGGCGCCCACAAAGGCAGCGCCATAGCGTTGCTTGTTGAAATACTGGGCGCAGCTTTGGCCGGCGGGGCGCTTTCGGTCGACAACGAAGATCGTGAGGCCCACGGCGCGCTCAACATCAAGGGCGGCGCGACACTGATTGCGATTGATCCGACAAAGTTCGGCAACGCAGGTTTTAGTGACTATGTCACCCGTATCTGCGACGAGATCGAAGGCAATGGCAGCGCCCGTGTACCGGGCGACGGTCGTTTGGCCAAGCGTTCAGCATCTGGCACAGATGGCGTGGCCGTCAGCACCGAATTGCTTGAACAACTGCGTGATATGGCCGGGGCTGAATGAAGAAGATCATCGTAATCGGCGGCGGCGTTGTGGGGATTTCCGCTGCGCTGGCCCTGCAGGCGGATGGCCATCAGGTTACTGTCCTTGAGCCGGACAAGATTGGCCAGGGTGCAAGCTGGGCTTCTTGCGGTTGCATCGCCATTGGTGAGATTGTCCCGCTGTCACAGCCCGGCCTACTTTGGAAGGTCCCCGGGTTGCTGATGGACCCTGAGGCCCCCCTTGCATTGCGCCCCGCCTCAGCACTGCGCATGCTTCCCTGGTTCCTGCGTTTTGTTGCGAACGCCACCGATCCGAAAATGCGAGCCATTGCTGCCGATCTGGCGCAGGTGACTTTCCGGGCCACAGCTGATTTCAAAAGCCAGATGTCCGAATATGGCATCAAGGATATGCTCATCCAGCGACCAATCATAAAGCTTTTTGACAATGACGCTGACAAGGCAAGCATGGGCGCCGCCTTTGATCTGGCCCGCGATCTGGGCTGCACGATCGAGGACATTCCGGGCGCGGAAGCGCACGACATAGATCCTGCGATTGCACCGGATTTTCAATACGCCTCGGTGCTACGCGATTGGAGTTTCGTGGCAGACAGCGTCCGACTGGTGGGCGATCTGCATCAGGCCTTTCTGGCTCGAGGCGGCGAAGTGGTTGCGTCGGGAGCGTGTGGATTTGAACGGACGGATGGTCTGATTCAGTCGGTACGGCTGCAGAATGGTGATCTATTGGAGGCCGAGGAATTCGTACTTGCCGCTGGCATAGGGTCTAAGGCACTGGCTGCAGAAATGGGCGTAAAGCTCCCGATGGAAGGTCTGATGGGCTATTGGACCGGTCTTCCAGAGCCTGGTGTCGATCTGAAGCATACCGTCTTCTATCCTTCTGGCGGCTTTGGCATCACACCTCATGAGAACGCACTGGCCATCGCCGGCACTATCGAGTTCGCTAGTCTCTCGGCAAAGCCCAACTGGCGACGTGCTGACGTGTTGGTAGAGCGCGCGCGCCGAGTGCTGCCGGGGCTCAACACAGAAAACGGCGAAAGGCGTGCTGGCCGCCGTCCCTTCATGCCGGACACGCGGCCTGTTATCGGGCGGCCTCGCAGCCTCGGCAATGTCGTTTTCGCCACAGGTCACGGGCAACTCGGCCTGACGCTTGGCGCGACAACGGGCCGAATGGTGGCTGACATTATTGCAAACCGTAGCACCGATACCAACCTGACCCCTTACGGGCCTGATAGGTTTTGACACGCGGGGAACGCACCGTGAAATCAAGAGAGCCCGCTTAGGGCAACACACCCTACCAATGAATTTGGGCTGATCAGGGACAGTGTGCATTGGGTTTCCCAGCACTGCGTCATTTAGGGCTAAGATAGCGGAGCAGTGCCAGAAGCAGCCATGATAGGCTGACCGACGAGCAGACAACGGGGCTCGCCCTTTTTTTCGAATTCGCAAGCCAAACTTCGGGTGGGATTTGCCCTCGGTGCGCGAAACTCACCCCAATTGCACCAAACGAAACAGCATTGACATTAGTTTCATTTGCAACGATGATCGTTGCAAATGAAACGTTATGAGTCGCGTGAGCAATTCACTCTTGGAGAAAACGATGGCTAAGGCATTCGCATCTCAGGAAGATTTGACCGAAAAGACCATCAGCTTTACCGAAGTCGGCGACGGGCTTTGGGCCTTTACTGCTGAGGGGGACCCCAATTCCGGCGTGATCATCGGCGACGACAGCGTGATGATCGTCGAAGCGCAGGCGACGCCACGTCTGGCCAGCAAGGTGATCGAGAAAGTCCGTGAAGTAACCGACAAACCAATTACACATCTGGCACTGACCCACTATCACGCGGTCCGTGTCCTTGGCGCTTCGGCTTATGGTGCTGATCAGGTTCTCATGTCCGAAACAACTCGGGCGCAGGTTGTCGAGCGTGGTCAGGAAGATTGGGACAGTGAGTTTCAGCGTTTCCCCCGCCTGTTCGAAGGTCATGAGAGCATTCCCGGACTGACCTGGCCCACCACCACCTTCAAAGATCGCATGAGCGTTTACCTCGGCAGCCGGCGCGTGGATCTGATGCATCTTGGCCGTGCTCATACTGCCGGTGATATCGTTATTCACGTCCCGGACCAGAATGTCATGTTTACAGGTGACATCGTCGAATACCATTCGGCCTGCTACTGCGGCGACGGTCACTTCAAAGACTGGGGTGGCACACTCGACAATATCGCCGCTTTCGACGTTGACGCCATTGCACCCGGCCGAGGTGATGCGTTGGTCGGCAAAGACATGGTTGAAGCGGCAATCGAGTCCACCCGTGACTTCGTCGAAAGCACTTATCGCCCGGCCGCCCGCATCGCCGCCGGCGGCGGCAGCCTGAAAGATGCCTGGGACGCCGTACGCGCCGCGTGCGACCCGAAATTCGCGGACTACGCGATCTACGAACACTGTCTGCCGTTCAATGTTGCCCGCGCCTATGACGAGGCCTGCGGCATCGATACGCCGCGCATATGGACGGCGCAACGAGATCTGCAAATGTGGGAACAGCTGCAGGGCTGACCGTCTGAAGGGAGGGGATTATTCAATGTTCGATGACCGTTACACGCTGGCTTACAAGAGCTATCCGTACGAAAAGTCGCCGGATCAGGATCGCGACGCACCGGTGCGCCACCCGGTCGTGGTCATGGGGGGTGGTCCGATTGGTATCGCCACCGCGCTGGACCTGGGGCGCCAAGGCATTCCGGTACTGGTGCTGGACGATCACGAAGGCATCGGCATGGGTAGCCGCGCGATCTGCTTTGCAAAGCGCTGCCTGGAAGTGGCTGACCGTTATGGCTGCGGCGAGCCAATGCTGGACAAGGGCGTTGTTTGGAACCTCGGCAAGGTGTTTCACCGTGACGACAAGGTGTTCGAGTTCAACCTGCTGCCGGAAGACGGGCATAAATTTCCCGCCTTCATCAATCTTCAGCAACCCTATTTCGAGCAATACATGATCGACCGCCTGCGCGAGCTGCAGGCCGAAGGCGCCCCGATCCAATTGCGCGGCAAGAACCGGGTGGATACGGTTCAGGTGCACGACGATTATGTCGTTTTGACGGTGATGACACCGGACGGGCCGTACACGCTGGAAGCTGACTGGTTGATCGGTTGCGACGGTGCCAATTCGCCGCTGCGCCGGATGCTCGGCTTGGATTTCACCGGCCGCGTCTTTCAGGACAGTTTCCTGATCGCCGACATCAAGCTGAAGGGCAATCTGAATTTCCCCACCGAACGCTGGTTCTGGTTCGAGCCGACCCACGGCTCGGGCGCGTCGGCTCTGCTACACAAACAGCCTGACGATGTATGGCGGATCGACTTCCAGATCGGCTGGGATGTAGACCGAAAGGAAGAATTGAAAGAGGAAAACATCCGTCGACGTTTGGACGCGATGTTGGGGGACGTCGACTATGAGATGGTCTGGTCCTCGATCTACACCTTCCAGTGCAAACGCATGGACAGCTTCCGCTCGGGTCGGGTGATCTTTGCCGGTGATGCGGCGCATCAGGTCTCGCCCTTTGGCGCACGCGGCGCCAACTCCGGTATGCAGGACGTGGACAACCTGGGTTGGAAACTGGGGCTGGTACTGCAAGGAAAAGCGCCGGAAAGCCTGCTTGAGACATACAATACCGAACGCATCCATGGCGCGGACGAGAATATCCTGAATTCTACCCGCTCAACCGATTTCATCACCCCGAAGTCTGAGACCAGCCGGATTTTCCGCGATGCTGTTCTCAGCCTGAGCGGCGAGCATGAGTTCGCACGACCGATGGTGAATTCTGGCAGGCTTTCGGTTCCATGCGTGTACAGTGGATCGCGCCTCAATTCGGCCGATGCGCTGGCGGGTGGCCCAGAGCGGACACAGCCCGGTGCCCCCTGCCCCGACGCGCCGCTGGGCGACGAATTCCTGCTGTCGAAGCTGGGCGATGAATTCATCCTTCTGACGATCGATGCGGAGGCACCCGAAACTCTGGAGGAAGACGGCATCACGGCCCGCCGGTTGGCGCTTTCGACCCGAGACGACCCGACCGGTCAGTTGAAGAAACGCTATCTCGGCGAAGCCAATTCAGCAGTCTACCTGATCCGGCCGGACCAACACGTTGCGGCTCGCCGGGATAACTTCAATGAACATTTGATGCGCACTGCCCTGCGCCGCGCTACCGGGAAGGAGGCAAGCCAATGAGCGATCTGATCCTGACGTCGAACATCGACGGGACCGACGACTTTTACGCCGACCTGCTGGCAACCCATGAAGGCAAGACCAAGGCCGAGAGCGACGCCGTTAATGCGCGGCTGATCCTGATCCTGGCTAACCATATCGGTGACCGCGAGGTTCTGAGCCAGGCGCTCAAAGCTGCAGACATCACGTAAATCCAAGGGAGGACACTATGAAACTCAAGCTGAAGGGCAACGCCCTGCTTTTCGCGGGTATAGCAACCGCTGCCATGACCATTGCCACGACTGCCGCGGCAGAAACCAAGCTGGCGCTTTCAAGCTGGCTGCCACCGCGCCACCCAATCGTGGTGAATGCGATCAAACCCTGGGCCAAGCAGGTGGAAGACGTCACCGATGGTCGTGTGACGGTGCGTGTTCTGGCAAAGCCGATGGGCCCGCCCCCGGCGCATTACGACATGGCTGCCGAAGGGATTGCTGACATTACCTATGGCTTGCATTCCTTTACCACCGATGACCGTTTCACTCGCTCGCGGATCGGCCAGTTCTCTTTCATCGGGGACGATGCCGTTGCTGGTTCCAAGGCGTTCTGGAATGTTTATTCCGGTCCATTGGAAGCACAGAAAGAACATGAGGGCACCAAACTTCTCGGGCTTTTTGTGCACGGCCCCGGCATGCTGCACAACAATGTCCGCAAAATCGAGACGACGGATGACTTTTCCGGTCTGAAAATCCGTGTGCCTGGCGGATACATCTCGGACCTGATGTCAGGTCTGGGCTCCACGACACTCTTCATGTCCTCGGGTGAAGTTTACGAAAAACTGTCCCGCGGTGTGATCGACGGCGTGACCTTCCCGTTCGACGCCCTTGCCGCCTTCAAGCTGACCGGGGACGTCAAGTACACTATGAAAGTACCCGGTGGTATCTACAATACAACCTGGTTCATGGTCATGAACGAGGCAAAGTGGAATGAGATCTCTGAGGAAGATCAGGCGGCTATCGAAGCGATTTCCGGCGAAGCCTTTGCCGAGTTGGTCGGTCAGGCTTGGATCGGTGCCGACGAGAAAGGCAATGCCGAAGCTGAAAAGGCCGGGATCGAGATCTACGAAGCGCCAGCTGAAGTGGTTGATGCGATCAAGTCCCAGGCAGCAGATGCCGAGATAGCGTGGTCCGAAGCCATCTCGGCTGACGGCTACGACGGGGCAGCCGCTCTGGAAGAGATGCGCAAACAAGCTGGTGTGGACTTCTGATCCATGGAACGGCTTCGTCATCGTTTTCCCGACCAGCCCCCTGAAGAGGGGCTGGACATCGGGCTGCTGCTCGACCGGTCGCTGGGTGTCGGAGCCGCTTTGATCCTGTTCAGCCTCGTTCTCATCACCTGTGTGGATGTGGTGGGACGATACTTGTTCAATGCGCCGCTGTCTGGCGCTTTCGAACTCACTGAAATACTGTTGGCAGCGCTTGTTTTTCTGGCCCTGCCACTCACGACCGAACGCCGCGAGCATGTCGAAGTAGACCTGCTGAATCTGGCGCTTGGACGAAAAACACAACGGTTTTTGGCCGCATTTGCTGGCCTGTTCTCTGCAGCGTTGTTGGCCACCTTCGCCTGGCGGCTTTTCACCCATGCCGCCAAGGCAGCCCATGACGGCGCAGTGACAAATGCGCTGGAGATTCCGCTGGCACCCTTTGGCTACCTGGCTGGCGTCTCGTGCATGATTTCGGCTTTCATCGCGTTCCTGCGCGGCTTGCAACCACCTGTCGAACACGAAACTGACAAAGACCACCTGGAGAGCGCGCCATGATTGAATCTCTGATCGGCTTCGCGATCCTTCTGGGTCTGATCCTTCTGCGTGTGCCAATCGCATTTGCAATGGCGGCCGTGGGTGGGTTCGGATTTGCCTTCATGCGCGGTTGGGAACCGGCTTGGGCAATGACCGGTCAGGTGGCTTTCGACACGGCTCTGTCCTACAGCCTTTCTGTCATTCCCCTTTTCATCTTCATGGGCAACGTTTTGGCTGGCTCTGGAGTGGCCCACGGGTTGTTCGCGGGCGCAGATCGGCTTTTCGGCAGATTGCGCGGCGGGCTTGCCATGGCTTCTGTCTTCTCCTGCGGTGGCTTCTCGGCGGTCTGCGGCTCGTCACTGGCCACGGCGGCGACGATGTCGAAAGTGGCGATGCCCTCCATGCGCCGGTTTGGGTACGATGACCGTCTTGCTACGGGGTCCATTGCCGCTGGCGGAACCCTCGGCATCCTGATCCCACCCTCGGTGATCCTGATCATTTACGGCCTGTTGACCGAAACCAATATTGCCAAGCTTTTCATTGCTGGAATTGTGCCCGGCATCATCGGCGTGCTGCTTTATCTTGGCGCAGTCATGGTTGCCGTACGGGTAAATCCCGCGTTGGCTCCGGAGGAGGAAAACACCGAACCCATGAGCCGGACCGATGTAATCGGCGTCTTCTGTGTATTGGGTCTGTTCCTTTTCATCATGGTCGGTATCTATGGTGGCTTCTTCACACCGACCGAGGCGGCAGGGATGGGTTCCGGCGCTGCGGTGCTGATCGCTCTAGCGCTGCGGACAATGACGTGGCGCGGGTTTTTCACCGCGACGCTGGACTCGATCCGGGCCACCGCGATGATCTTTGCCGTCATCATCGGTGCCGAGCTATTCACCAATTTCATCAACTATGCCGGGTTACCGGATGCGCTGTCGGGCTTCGTCATCGAAAACGAACTTCCGGTTTGGGCTGTCATCCTGTTCATCATCGTCACCTACATGGTGCTTGGCTGCGTGCTGGAAAGCCTGTCGATGATCTTGCTGACGGTGCCGGTCTTCTACCCGCTGATGTTCGAACTTGAGTTTGCAAACGAACTGCTGCTGGACCCGGAAAACGCACTGATCTGGTTCGCCATTGTGGTCGTCGTAGCCACGGAAATCAGCCTTATCACACCGCCGGTCGGCATGAACGTCTTCGTTTTGAAGGGCGTGCTGCAGGATGTCTCGCTTGGAACCATCTTCCGCGGTGTACTCCCCTTCTGGATCGCCGATGTCCTGCGGCTGACCTTGCTGATCCTCGTGCCCTCACTGTCGCTATGGCTGGTGGGATTGATGTGACCAATCGGGGCGGCCCTCGGTCGCCTCGACAATTGAAACTGCATGTTCGAAAAGGAGAAACCGATGAAAATCGAGAAGATCCATCACGTCGCTTACCGCTGCAAAGACGCAAAAGAGACGGTCGAATGGTACGGAAAAATGCTGAATATGGACTTCATCCTGGCCATTGCCGAGGATCATGTCCCCTCAACGCACGAACCTGACCCTTACATGCATCTGTTTCTGGATGCCGGGGACGGCAATGTGCTCGCCTTCTTTGAATTGCCCACGAAGCCAGAGATGAGCCGGGACCCGAACACCCCGGTTTGGGTGCAGCACATCGCCTTCAAGGTGAAGGATCGTGAAACGCTAATTCAGTTCAAGGACCATCTAGAAGCCAATGGCGTCGAGGTGCTTGGCGTGACCGACCATTCGATTTTCCACTCCATCTACTTCTTCGATCCGTCCGGCCATCGTATCGAACTGGCCTGCCCGGACCCGGAAGAGGAAGCGATGTTAAAACGCATGGACGAAGTGAAATGGCTGATGCTGGAGGATTGGTCGAAGACCAAGAAAGCTCCGAAACATGCCGATTGGCTGCATGCGAAAGAACTGAACAAGACAGCGTGAACGGCTTTCCGCGTCGGATGGATTTCGGCGCGGGGCACCCGATCCGCAGGGCCTGAAGCGGTAAATAAAAAACAAGCGAGTCATGAAACTATACAGCTATTGGCGCTCCACGACCTCTTACCGGGTTCGGATCGCTCTGAATCTCAAAGGTGTTTCCTACGAAACGGTACCGATCAATCTGGTTGCCGGAGAGCAGCGCGCGCCGGACTATGTTGCGCTGAACCCCGGCAAGGGCGTGCCGACACTGGTGCTGGATAACGGAGAAGTGCTGACCCAATCGCTTGCCATCATAGATTACCTCGATGCCACAATACCCGAACCTCCGTTTCTACCGGAAAACCCGCTCGAGCGTGCTCGGGTACGGGCTGCGGCCCACACCATCGCGATGGACATTCATCCGGTCAACAATCTGAAGGTCGTCACACATCTGAAGTCCCGTTACGGGCTTTCAGCCGAGGACGGGATCGAATGGTTCCGGCATTGGATGACCGAAGGGTTCCATGCCTATCAGGCGCTTTTGCTTGATGGGTGCGTTTTCAGTTTTGGCGACAGCCCGGACCTTGCCGATATCTGCCTGGTCGCGCAGCTGTATAATGCACATCGATGGGGCGTAGACATGACCCCGTTCGCCCGGCTTCTTGAGATTGAAGAACACGCTTTGGCGCTACCTGAATTCGCCGCCGCTCGTCCTGAAAACCAACCCGACGCCTCCTGAAGAAAATGTCATGACCTATTTACGCCGTCCGACCCTGCCCCACCGGACAGTTCGAATTGCGCCAGACTGGCTTTGGCAAAACGGAAAAGGTCTTTAGTTCTCTGTTGCGGCCTTGAGGAGCGCGGTAACGCCCTGGTCCAGCGCCGCACGGTCTTCGGCCGACATTGAGTTCAGCATCTCTTGCGCACAAGCTTCGACTTGCGGGAGCAGCTTTTTGAACTGTCGAAGGCCTTCTGGAGTACAATGATAAACCCTGAGCCGGCGATCTTCTTCAGACGTCGCTCGGGTTATCAGGCCTTTATCGTCAAGCCTCTGCGCCGCCCTGCTGACCTGAACCTTATCCAAAGTCGTGCGCTGTGTCAGTTCCAAAGAGGTCAGGCTTTTGGCGTTGGCGAGCAAAAAAAGCAGGCGCCACTCTTCTCGCGACAGACCAAACTCACGATGATAAACCTCGGTCAGTTTTCGCGAGAACGCTTCGGACGCCACAGCGAGACGATAGGGAAAGAAGGAATCTAGTTGCATACAAAACCATAAGTCGCCTTGGTTTCATGTGCAACGAGTTTCACGGCGTCGGCCCTAGGTGTTGGTAACAGGGATCCACACGTGCCGCTTGATTAAACGGCGGCTTGACATGCTTGCTTCGCGCCGGGGCTACTGCCCCAATCGGGCAAGCTGGGCCTTTCAAAAAACCTGAATAATCTTCTCAGCCCTCAATGCTAAGGGGCTCAAAAGACCTGATTTGCCCAACCGCTTGGATTAACGAAATACTCCGGCCTCCATTTCATGTAATGGTCAATGTGCGGTAATCACGGCGCACAAACTCTGCGCGCATTTGCCCATTGCTACCTTCGATCATTTCGGCAACCAGGCGCTCGGTTTCTTCGAAATTTTTCCGCCTATCACTTTGCCCCGGCAACTCGCTGGAGTTGGTGGAAAACCAGAATGTAAATGGCCGGTCCTGTGCCTCAGGCGCAAGAGCGCGTTTTGAGGAGGGACCTATTCGCGAGTCGTAGTAGTGCCTGAGAACTTCAGGCTCGGGGTTCCCGTTTTCGCCGTTGCCACAAAAGACATAATGATCAGCCGACACCGCTTTGGCAAAGCTTGCGTCAGTGTTGTGTTCCGACCCATGGTGGGCGACCTTGAGAACACTCAAATGGCAGTATCCGTTCTCAAGATATCCCGTAGCTTCCAGATCTTCAGTTAATTTGTCCTGCTGCGCATCTCCCGTCAAAAGAACGCGATGTCCGTTTTCTTCCACCATGAAAACAAGAGAGGCAACATTCGGCGCCGTCACGCCTTTGAATGCGTCAATCCCGTTCCAATCGTAGAGATCAAACGGAGACCCACTCCATTCACCAGCGGCAAATCGATCAAGCTGTTTGCGTATCCGTTCGTTTACGCGTTGCACACCCCTTTCACCCTTTGACGTTTCAAGCCAGTTGTTCCAACCGTCCCGCAAGTTTTTTAGAGCCGGTTTTGAGGGGCCGATCAGGGTAAAGTCGAGTGTGCCAATCGTAAACTGAACAAGGTCATCTCCGCGCATTAGGAGTTTTCCCGGTCCAAGTTGGCCCGGCAGGACATTGATGGGGATATCAAGAAAGTCCGGTTGCGCGTACCGCGATACTTCCAAGGCCTGCGGTATCGACGCAGCTATGTTTTGCAGTTCATGCGCTTCGTGCAAAAATGCGTCGATTCCGGTGCTTCGCAATGCCGGAACCGCCGCGGCAAGAAGGTCACCGATCTCTCCGGCGTTCTCACCGACCTGATCGCGGAACGAGTTATGCCAAAGCGCCTTCATTTCAGGTGGCCGCGGGATTCTCGGTTCCCTTACCCCGTCATTGCCCTGGGCCTGGTGGTAGTCGTAAACCATCCATTCCACAGCATCCCGCATAAGATACTGAACACCTTGAATATGGTCCTGGTCCAGATGGGACACATACACGGCATCAAGCGCACCGCCGTTTTCGGCCACAAGTTCGGCCAGCGGGCGACGTACATGCTTTTTCATACTTTTGCCAAGGCCGCCGTCACAAAGAATATTGGTGCCGTCACCCTGAAGAAGGAGGCAATCGCCGTGCTCGGATTGAAAAATTCTCAGTTTCATCTCGCCCCCTTTCAGCTCTTGTCGAAACGGGCCGAAAAGTCGCGCGCCTCAGAGATCGCGGCTTCGGGATCGATGCGCCCAAACCCAGCATCGTTGACCCAATCATAGGACCCACCAGGCAAGGGTTTGGCGGTGCGTTGCAGAATACCGAGGCATTGCAATGAATTCAGTGGGATATCCGCCGCAGCCATCATCAGCCCAACCACGCCGGCTATGTAGGGGCTCGCCATGCTCGTTCCCGACTGCGACACCCACAGAGGATCGTCCTCATTTCGAAAACCATTTGCTGCAACGATGTTTGTACCCGGGGCCGCCAGATCGGGCTTCATGCGATTGTCACGCGTCGGTCCCTGACTGCTGGTTACGTTCATGCGGTTTGTGGCGGCATCATAGTTTGAAACGCTAATGGTCGCCCGTCCGCACGCAAGTGACGACACCGAATGCGAGTCGACATTGCTGGAAGTGGAAAAGAAGGATGGGAACCGGAAAATTCGCTGCCCATCTTGAACACCAAACTCATGCGGATCGTCCCGTTCAATCCAGCAATGGAACCGACCGTTGCGGATTTCTTCGCCGATCAGCCGCACACGCCAGATTCCAGCCCGTACACCTCGTATTTCTCCGGGCCTCAAGTGCGGTGACAGGTAGACTGCAATGTAGTTCTCACCATTGCTTGGATGAAAAAGCTCATTGTAGATCGAAACCATCGTGCCATCACGCAATCGCTTGTTTTCGATGAATTCCTGAGGCTTCACTTTAAGCCAGCGCGTTTCGCCCGGAGGTAGCACCTCAACTTGCATCCGATCTTGCGGCGAATACCAGATTTCCAATTCGTTTTCGGAAACGTCCGCGATGCCGTTACCGACGACAATCCACTCCAATTCAGTTTCCAAACCGCGCGACGCGATCCGACCGTTCGAGTGAATCCGCCCCATGATCCAGCTGATATCACCTTCTTCCTGAGGAGCTTCCTGGCCGGCATTTCCCGCAGCAAGTGTGATCGCCCGGTTCGGTTGCGCCAAAGCATTGTCCAGCCAGCGGCTTGTGGCACTCAGCCCGTCGTGACCCCCACCGTTTGTCCCCAAACTGATATTTATGGTAATCGGCTTTTCTTCCTGACGGGCGACATCAAGCAGGTACTCGACCGCATGGACGACCCGACTGGTCTCTGCGAATGTTTCGCGCCTGCGTTCATAGTCGCCTTCAGGAACAGGTACATCGATCAACACACCGATGATTTGTGCCTTTGGGCAAACACCACTATTGCCTGCCGCGATGCTCGCCACATGGGTTGCGTGAGACGATCTGTTGGTTTGGGATTGACGCTCGATCAGGGTTGCGGGCAAGCCAGTTGACGTACCCGAAGCTGCTAACGCTGCATCAAGATGAGATGCGGTAAATTCGCTGCCATAGTCAAATTGAGCCGGTGGCACCCGGAACTCTCCACCCTGATCCCAGATGCGCAAAAACCGAGTTTTGCCGTTTTCATCCAGAAAGTCAGGATGCGCGAAATCAAATCCTCCAACATCAACGATTCCGACAAGCAAGCCCTCACCATCATTGTGAAGAGACTTTTTGCCGATTGAGCGATTTGTGGGTTTGGACGAAGGTATCGCAGCTGGAATATCCAGTTTTAGCGGGTCGGTGACATTCACGAATGCAACTTCATCCATGGCGCTCAGGTCGCTGAGGAAGGACACCGGAACCGTGGCGGCAATCTGGTTACCGCGAGTAATAACTTCAGAAACTTTCGAAGGTGCGCGTCGTCTGTCGAGTGCGTGCGCGCAAAGGTCCGAGATTTTTTGCACCGCCGCTTTGTTCGCGGCATCGTCTGTGTCCTGACTGTTTGAAGTAACATCAATGAGTACATTTACGTAAGACGTGTCCGCAGGTGGTCTTTTGGCAAGCTTCTCGCGGGCTGACAGGCCGTGTCTTTTCAAGAGATCGCGATCCAGACCTCGTGAGAAGGTCTGAACGCTTGTCTGCAAATCGGCGATCGACGTTTCATCTTCGATATCGTCGACGGAGAATTCGACCGACGTTCCTGTGGAAACTTGTGTCGAAATCTTAGCCCGGCACGCATTTACCGGCCCATCACCATTTCCAACCACCCGCAGCCTGGGATGCAATCGGTGTGCGGTTTTGCTGATAACTGACATCTAAAAATCTCCAATAAAATCTCCTTGCAGTTTAGGGGGACTTACCAAAATCTCCAAATACATGTTCAACTCAGAATTGAAGTGGCGCCACCAGTTGATCTTCAAGCCCGATCGAGTCGACAAGTGAGACCCTGCTGCGGGGAAACCGAAGGAAACCGTTCCATTCGTTGCTCAATCTCTCAACCTTTTGGGCAGCGACGCCCGAACAAACCCGCAGTTGGTCGTTCTCTGACGGTAACTCGTACCTTCGGGGCCATTGCCTATGTATCACGGAGGGATTGAACCTTTTTGGGAACGCCGGAGGCTTTACAACAGATCCGAGTTATCCGACCGGCGCTTTCCGAAATTGAACCACAGACTAAAGCGCTGCGGTCCAGACCCGGTAACGCCCCTGCCCCGTCACCTCGCGGATCAGACCGCGGTTCATGATCTTGTCGATGTTGCGCTGTACGGCCGCACGTGAGGCCTGTGTCAATTCCTCGGCAAGCGGCGCAGATACCATGGGCCATGCGGTCAGAGCGTCGACAAGGCGCGGCGGCGTTCGGCCGCTCAGATCGCTTATCGCCTCTCGGGCGCGCAGATCCCAAGCATTGACCCGATCCAGATGCAGCAGCGCGGCCAGAACAGCCTGCCCTGCTCCCCTGATCCAGGCCGAGAGCTTTTCGTCAGGCGTGCCAACCCCGCGCAACGCACCCGGCCCCGACAACGCCAGAGGCATAAAGACCGCCCCACCCCGACCCATCGTCGCGGCATGGCGCGCGGCAATGATCGCGGCTTCGGTGTCCTGCCCAATGCCTTCGGATAATGCACGCCACGCGTGAAATCCGATCGCGGCTTGCGTGACGGGGTGCAATCCTTCCGCGTTGCGCATGACTTCGGCCAGATCAGCAACAGCATCAGGAGTATCTTCGATCCCCTGCGCCAAGCGATCCAGAAACGCCGTTAGCCCGGTTTCCCAACCGCCATCCGACGGACCTGCGCCTGATGTCAGACGGCGGACAGCCCAACCAGCACGAAACAACGCCTGAACGTCATCCCCGGTTGCCCCGATCCGCAATCCTGTCCACAGCGCCAGCCTGTCGACGCCGATCCGGTCACCTGTCCACCAGCCAAGATCGGACACGTCCATCAATGCCAGACGATGTCCCCAACCGTTCGGCCCTGCGCGCAGCCGCTCATCCAGGGCACCGAAAGTGGCCGCCAATTCAGCCAGCTCACAAGACAGCTCGGACTGCGCGGCGCGCCAATCCCGTGGGTCGAACAACTGTCGCCGGTCGGCCACCGGTCCGGGCGGCAGAAAGCCCGCCTGTGGACTGCCCTCATCCGGAGGAAGAAACCAAAGATCATCATCATCGGGCGGGTCGGTATCATAGATACTGGGAGGACCGACCGTATCGGCGTCCTCATCCGGATCCGGCATCACTGGTTTCGACGTCATGCCCGCTATAATTCGGATATTTTGAGCGGTTCACAAGGCGTTTTCGACACGACGGACCATCAACCCGTGAAGGTCGTGGTCAGGATTTCCAGCGGTTCGTTCAGATCGGTTTGCTCGCTGCTACCGATTAGCATGTATCCATAGCCGTCCTGCGCCCATGTCGCGGTGGCCAAACCGCTAAGAGCCGCATGTTTGACGTCCTTCGCAGGGGCACCTTCGCCTTGCCGGATAATGCAAAAGGCCAGGGGCTGACCCTTATCATCCGCGAAAACCACCTGAATCAACGGCTTGCCCTTAAACGACAAAACCTGCGCGCGCTTCAGCTCCAACCCCGACAATGATTCAAGCGTGTCCCGGTTCAGGGACCGACCCAATTGCGCCTCAGCCAGCGCGAACTGAGCGTCAAGCGCCTCCGGTGTATTGTCCAGAGAGGCGATCGTATCCGGAGAATACAACGACTGGTAGATTGCCGCCTGCTCGGCCCAGCCCATCGGTTGCGGGCGGTTCACCCAGTACGTGGCGGACACGGCCACAACGGCAACTGACGCCGCCACAGCCAGCAAACGCCACGGCCCACCCGAAGGATGGACGGGACTGGCCGTTCCCGACTTCGGTAAATCTAACTGCGGCGCTTTGGCGGGAATATTCTCGAACACCGACTGCACGACCGGCGCGTACGGGTCCAGTGCCATAAGGCGCTGTTCCAGATCTGCGTCATTTTCGATCGCCGCTTCGATAGCGGCGGCCTCGGCCACATCCGCATTGCCTTCCAGATACGCCCTGAGCGTCTCGTCGGAAAACTTCATTTGCCACTCCGTCGAACGGCGTCTGCCGCATCATGCTGCTTTTTCAGTTTCTGCCGGGCGTTGGACAGCCGGCTCATGATAGTCCCAATCGGCACTTCCAGCAACGCGGCGGCTTCGCGGTAGCTGTACCCTTCGACGAACACAAGCATAACCGTCTCTCGCTGCGCTTCTGGCAACTGCATCACTTGTGTAAACACTTCAGCGGCGAAAATATTCGTTTCTGAATCCGGTCCGGACGCAATTAATTCTGCCTCGGGTGTAACAGACAACGCTTGCGCCTTGCGCACCGAACGCGCCCGCACCTCATTCAGCCAGATCGAGCGGCAGATCGTCATCAGCCAGCTGTCCAGCCGATCATGTGACGTCACCTGATGGTGACGTTCCAGCGCGCGCAGACATGTGGATTGCAAAAGGTCGTCGGCAACGTCGGATGCGCCGGACAAGGCAAGCCCAAACCGCCAGACACGTTTCGAATGCGTCTGGATCGCGCCGCGCACGGCCTGTTCGGAGCTCATTTCAACACTCATCGAATAAATCGCGACCTGTGTGTGTTTGTCATTCACGGACCGGGCCCGCGTGGTCTGGACTGACACATATGTTGGAGGAATGAAATGAAACTTCTGTTGAAGGCGGTCACGATTGCGTCGGCAATTGTTGCAACCCAGGCGTTGGCCGACAGTTGGACGTTGGCCCCGGAAGGGTCGCATTTGGCCTATGGAACAATCAAGAAAGACACTATTGGCGAGGTCAATTCCTTCACAAAACTCTCGGGTCATGTCAGCCCGGACGGCAAAGCCGAAATTGAGATCGACCTGTCCTCGGTCGAGACCAATGTCGACATTCGCAACGAACGGATGATCGCGCACGTATTCCGCAATGCAGGAACTGCTTCGCTTACTGCAAAATTTGACATCGGCGAAATTTCGACCCTCGGCGTTGGTCAAACCACAACAATTGACGTTGAGGCCGTTTTGTCTCTGGTCGGAACAAATGTCGAATTTGACGCTGAGATGTTTGCCGTCCGCCTGTCCGAGACGTCGGTGATGGTATCCACCAACGACATGGTGTTCCTCAGTACCGAAGACGCTGGCGTCAATGCGGGTGTTGACAGGCTGATGGAACTGGCCAACCTGCCCGGCATCACTAGAACTGTTCCGGTCACAGCGCGGTTGGTCTTCAACGCGGATGGCAGACAATCCAACATTGTGCCGGTCGTTCCGACTACTGTGGCCGCCGTAGATGGCGATATCAAAGCGGGCAAGAAAGTGTTTCGCAAGTGCCGGGCCTGTCATCAGCTGAAACAAGGACTGCACGAAGTTGGCCCGTCGCTGCATGGTATAATCGGATCGGCTGCTGGCCAGACCCCCGGTTACGGATACTCTGTCCCCTTGCGACAGTCCCGCACGGTCTGGACAACCGAAACTCTTGCCGCGTTTCTGGCTGATCCCAAGGGTGCCATTCCCGGAAACAGGATGCAGTTCTCTGGCCTCACAAACGCCAAGGATATTGCCGACGTGATCGCCTATTTGCAGGCAGAATCTCGGGGCTAACCCTTGGCTCAGTGGAACCCGGGTTTCGATTGTCCGAATTGCCACGCTGTCCCTTGTCTACCCTCAGGCAAGGGAGCGGCAGGGCCAAACTGACACTGGCGGACATCAGGGATCTCAGCCATTCTATTCTGACCGAGTCCGGTGTTGATCTGGAACACGCGGCTAAGACGGGCATTGTTAACCAAACGTGAGATCCACAGACATGCGCCTCATGCGCGCGACACAGCCCGCGGCTGTGTCGAGGTCGCGAAAACCCTACACGATGATTTGCTGGATTTGGCCGAACGGGGCTTGCGGTTGCGATATACCCTTTCCCTCTGCGATTCGGCTGGCTAAGAAGTTCCTCCCAACTGAAGACAGGAGGCCCCCTTGGACCGCATCGCCCGCACCATCGCCACCGAAATCAACGCCCGCCCCGAACAGGTCGGCGCCGCGGTCAAGCTGCTGGACGAAGGGGCTACAGTTCCCTTCGTCGCCCGCTACCGCAAAGAGGTGACGGGCGGATTGGACGACACACAACTTCGGACATTGTCGGACCGCCTGACATATTTGCGTGAATTGGAAGCCCGTCGCGAGACGATCCTGAGTTCGATCAAGGATCAGGGCAAGTTGACGGATGATTTGGCCAAGTCTATCGCGCAGGCGGATACCAAAGCCCAGTTGGAAGACATCTATCTGCCCTACAAACCCAAGCGTCGCACCAAGGCGATGATTGCGCGAGAAAACGGGTTGGAGCCACTTGCGGACGCCATTCTGGCAAACCGTTCTGCTGATCCCGAAGAGTTGGCCCAGACCTATGTCACCGCAGCAGTTCCAACCACAAAGGACGCACTCAATGGCGCTCGGGACATAGTCACCGAGCGTCTGACCGAAAGTGCCTCCCTTCTGGGAGAGCTGCGCTCTTTTATGCAACGCGAAGCTTTGCTGACCTCGAAAGTGATTGACGGCAAGCAACAGGAGGGCGCGAAATTCAGCGACTACTTTGATCACACCGAGCTCTGGTCCAAAACGCCATCTCACCGCGCGCTGGCCATGTTGCGCGCGTCGAAAGAAGGCATCGTGACACTGGATATCTCTCCTGAACCCGATGCCGGCGCCACGCGGGCCGAGGCCATCGTTGCAGCCCATCTGCAAACCCGCAGCGATGCTCCCGGAGACACCTGGCTGCGCAAAGTTGCCGGCTGGACCTGGCGGGTAAAACTCTCTCTGTCGATGATGGTCGAATTGATGGCCGATCTGCGCAGTCGGTCTCAGGAAGAGGCAATTCACGTTTTTTCCAGAAATCTCAAAGACTTACTTTTCGCCGCACCGGCCGGCGCGAGACCAACTCTGGGCTTGGATCCGGGAATCCGCACCGGCGTCAAAGCCGCTGTCGTTGATGCAACCGGTAAAGTGGTTGCGACGGACACGCTGTACCCCTTTCAGCCCAAAAAAGACCTGCACGGCGCGCAGGCAGCCATCCTGAACCTGATTTCGGCTCACAAGATCGAGCTGATCGCCATTGGCAACGGCACGGCAAGTCGCGAAACAGAAAAGCTGGTTTCCGATACTCTGAAGCTGCTGCCCAAAACTGTCACGGCGCCCACAAAGGTTGTAGTGTCCGAAGCCGGTGCGTCCGTGTACTCGGCTTCAGAACTAGCCGCGCGAGAATTCCCTGATCTCGATGTCTCGCTTCGCGGAGCTGTGTCGATCGCACGGCGTTTGCAGGACCCATTGGCCGAACTCGTTAAGATTGAACCTAAGTCCATCGGCGTTGGGCAATACCAACATGATGTTGACCAGCATCGTTTATCGCAGTCGCTGGCCTCGGTCATCGAAGACGTCGTGAATGCGGTGGGCGTAGACCTGAACACGGCCTCTGCCCCCCTACTCTCACACGTCTCTGGCCTTGGACCCGGATTGGCTGAGGCCATCGTCCTGCACCGGGATTTGAATGGCGCGTTTAGGTCCCGAAAAGAGCTTTTGAAGGTCGCACGCCTGGGTCCTCGCGCCTACGAACAATGCGCGGGTTTTTTGCGGATACGTGACGGGTGGGAACCGCTGGATGCGTCTTCGGTCCACCCTGAGGCCTATGACGTCGCCCAAAGGATCGTATCAGCCTGTGGTCGCGATATTCGCCAGATCATGGGTCACGATGGCGCATTGAAGGGTCTGCATGCCGAGCGTTTCGTGGATGAGAACTTTGGCCTTCCAACTGTGTTGGACATTTTCTCTGAGTTGGAGAAACCGGGTCGGGATCCACGCCCCAGTTTCGTGACCGCATCGTTCACCGATGGGGTCGAAGAAATAACCGATTTGAAGCCCGGAATGGTGTTGGAAGGTACGATCACCAACGTTGCTGCATTCGGCGCTTTTGTCGATATCGGTGTGCATCAGGACGGTCTGGTGCATGTCAGCCAGCTTGCCGATCGATTTGTCAAAGACCCTCATGAAGTGGTTAAGACCGGGCAAGTTGTCAAAGTGACCGTTGTTGAGGTAGATGTACAACGTAAGCGTATTGGGTTAACCATGCGAAAGGACGGTGGAGCTTCGGGGCGCCGGGATCGTGAAGCAAATGCTCCTGGAAAACGTCCTTACGCGGCAAAAGGTAAAAGCCCGCAACACGCAAAATCTGACAAGAATGCACATCACAGCGCCCTTGGAGATGCGCTCAGGTCGGCTATGAAAAATCGATAGGGATTGAGTGACGTTTTACCAGTCCTTCCTGAATGATACTATGTGAATGCGTCTGGCTCCAGTTCCTCCCAAAATTCGAATATTTTTGTTGCGTTTAGACCCGATCGCCAACCGTGAGCCCGAAAGTGCTCACGGTCGAGATCATTATCGAGCCCTGACACGAACAACCGCTTGTCTGCATCTCTTTGTGTGGGGTTTCGCCGCGAAACCAAGTCTTCCACCACTGCCAGCTTCCTGGCCCGCTCGGTACGTTCGGCCGCTCGCGCTTCGTATTCCCTGTCTTGCTTTTGCTTTTCGGCATCCCTGAGTTGAGCCACTTCCACTGCTTCCGGACTCGGCACAATCTCGGGCTCTTTTTTGGCTGTAATGTAATCATCCCGCATAGCCGCCGACAAATAACCTAGCGCCGACTTCACCCCCTCCTGCCGGTTTACATAGTCCAGCTTTTGTTGGACGTAGTCCTCTCCGTGCTCCGATATCCACTGACGCGCAAGACGGTCTGAAACGCCCTGTTTCCGCAGCGTTTTGTAAATCGATAGGTTCCGGACACCATCGCTATCATCTATTTCAAACATCGCTTTCTGCGGGTTTCCTTTTATCAAGAAGCGAATGTCCGTAACGGTCCGTCCCTTTTTCTGAAACTCAGGCTCTATGAGTATGTCAGAGCTTTTGTTCACTTCAGCGACGGCAGGTTTAATTATCTTGGCATTCAGATGCTTAAAGCTGCTGTAGTAGTCGCTGCCATCCACTCCCATGAGCTTTCGAAATACGTCAAGCGCCCACCATCCCGTGGACCCGGTCCGCACAAACCGATAGCAGTTTTCGTAGAGCGCCAATCCATGACCGGAACTGAAGTTCCGCTGAATTTGAACATTTATCAACGCGTAGATTTTCGGATCATACAGTTTTTGCGCTAAAGCCGGGGAATACGCATATTCACACACTCCATTCTTCAACTTGGCAAAACTAAGAAGCGACGAGACGCCCCATTCCTGGCGGCCTTGTTCATCCAGCATGTCCCACTCAGCGACGGTTTCAGCCAGTGCGCGCAGACTGGCCCGCAGAGTGTCAAAGTCGTTAGAATTGTACCCGACCATCATCGCCAATGTCCGCGCATCGATAGTATGTGTCGGCGCCGAGGTCAAAGCGTCGTATGCGTTGAGCAACAGAACATTCGATAGCTTACGTTGCAACAAGGTCAGCTTGCCGCTGATATGAATCGCAGCGACGTTCTTCTTTACCGTCTCCCGGCGCAAAGCCCCGGAGAGCTGGTCCATGTTAAGTTCTGTATCCGGCATGATTCTGCCTGGCTGCTCGTTTTCTGATTCTTGGCACGAAAGGTACCTTTAGTTCAATCTTTATTGGGTACCAATATACGGGATTTGGCCCAACCCGCATTTGGGTACCTAACCGAACACTGAACAGAGTTATCCCCAGAAAGAGTCGTTTTGGGATTCTCACCCAACGAATCAATGAACGAATTGCGCCTCTGAAAGTCAAAATTAGAGCCTGAAATCGCTGGAAAACTGACGTCCTGAGAATCGGAGCCCTTCTTCCCGACGTTCGGTGCTATTGAACCCGTATCCGGGTACCTTTAATCCCGGACTCTGGTACCTTTCGGCCTGTATTCGGGTCCCCTATGTACCATTAGGCATTGTTTTTAAACAATATTTTATTCGCAAAGAGTCTAAACTATATAAAAAGAATAAACTGTTTAGTGCTTCCTCTTTTCATTTTTTTCTCAGTTTCGTGGCGAAACCATGCTTGAGGCGCAATTTCTGTGGAAAACTCGCATTCACAGGATAGCCTCGCAAGGTAATGTTCGCTACATTGCCCCATATACGCCGGCAAGGCGAACATTAGCTGAGGCATCGACAGTGAGCAAAACGAACCAACCTCCCCTACCTCCTTATCTTAATCTCGACCCGGAAAGTGCGGCGGCGAAGTTACCAGATCCTATTGGCACAACACGATTCGCGAAAGCAGCTACGTTCTGCGCCAAAGGACGTGAAGATTTGGCACGGCGAGGGTATGCGCCCGACGGGGAAAAGAGATTGCGGCGTTTTTCAATCTGGGAGATTACAAAGTACCTGATACCGGTTGCACCCGCCCATCTGAGGCGTGTCCTCAAGGCCAATCCGGAGCTTCCGCAGGGCGAAGGTGAAGCGGGTTCCAAGTGGTTTACACTCGACGAAGTTCTAACACTCAGGAAGTACTTTGCTGCGGAAGGTGTCAGCACCAAAGAATATTTGCCTTATCGTCCGGAAGGGTTGCCCGCCAAGGTCGTTTCTGTTGCGAATTTTAAGGGCGGCGTGGGAAAGACGTCAACAGCTGCTCATCTTGCAATGTCTGCGGCATTGGATGGATACAAGGTCCTTGTCATTGATTTGGATAGTCAGGGATCCATGACTTCGATTCTCGGGGGATCTGTCGCCGACGAGTGGCAGACTGTCTTTCCACTCATTGCCAAGGACTACGCGCGGGCTGTGCAGGAAGAAAACCGCGTACGGCAGGTAGGGGGGCAGCCTGAAATTCCCCTGGATGAAACGTTGCAGGAAGCCCTGAATACAAAGCCTAGTGACGTTATCCAGAAAACACATTGGCCCAATATCGATCTTATTGGAGCGCAGTTAAACCTGTACTGGGCGGAGTTTCAGATACCCGTATGGCGTATGGGGCTTCGAAGTTGGCCGCTTTGGGATGGGCTCACCAATTTCCTGGAAGATGAAGGCGTGCTTAACGACTATGATGTCGTTTTCGTTGATACGCCTCCTGCACTTGGGTACCTAACGATCAACGCTTTGGCGGCTGCTGATATTCTCTTGGTGCCATTAGGGGCTTCATTCCTGGAGTTCGATTCAACCGGCCGGTTCTTTGATATGCTCTACACGACCTTTGCGAGCATCGAAGATGGCGAAAACGCTGCGCAGCGAGCGGCCGGATTGCCCGAATTGAAGTTTGAATGGGATGTGGTCCGAGCCATTATCACTCGATTTGATGCGAGCCAACAGACAGATATGGCCAACGTCATCCAAGCCTATTTTGGTGATTTCATGAATGCCTACAGGCAGGATTTTACCGCTTTGGTGGGGCAGGCCGGTGAGCAAGTTAACGGCATCTATGAGGCGGACTACCGCGATTTCAACCGCGACACTTATGTACGTGGTCGGGAAACCTTTGATCGCACATACGCCGAGTTCAAAGAAGTGTTGATAGGGTGTTGGTGGCGGGATGCCCAAATGGGAGGACAGCTAGATGGCTAAGCGCAGGCGATTGACAGCACCAAATACCGCAGATCTTGAAGAATTGGAGGCCGGTTTCGCGGCGAAACCGGCATTGAATCCGTTTGAAGCCTCTGCGGCTACACCGCCAATCGCCCAGGTTGCTGCCGAAGCAGCAACCCTGAATGGAATGGCGTCTGTAACGGATCGCGTTGCGTTGGCTCAGGACCAAAACGACGCGGCACTTTGGCGAGATGCGCAAGAAGCCGGCCTAGTCGCTGAAATGCTGCCGATTGACCAGATTGACGCTGAGTTTATCCGCAGAGATCGGATGGTCGAAGACGAAGAGGCCATGTCTGAGCTTCTTGAGTCGTTACGTGCTCACGGATTGCGAACGCCCATTGAGGTTTCACGTGACGGCGATGGATACGGTCTGATCTCAGGATTTAGGCGCTTAGATGCTTTTCGGCGGCTTTCGGAAGATGACCCGCGCTTTTCGACAATTCCCGCATTTGTGCGAGATTCGGGTTCGGGGCAGGGTGCCTACGTATCTATGGTCGAAGAAAATGAGCTGCGCTCAAACCTCAGCCCCTACGAGCGTGGGCGCATCGCGGTTTTGGCTGTGGGGCAGGGGATATTTGACACGACCGAAGCGGCCGTCGATGTTCTCTTTGCGGCAGCGTCGAAAGCTAAGCGATCGAAAGTTCGTAGCTTTGCAGTTGTTCATGAGGCGCTTGGGGACTTACTGCAGCATCCAGTTGCGCTATCGGAAAAAGCAGGATTGAAACTGGCTTCGGCTTTGCGGGGAGGCGCGCAAGCTGAGCTCCGGCAAGCCTTGGCAGAGGCGGAAGTACTGGATCCAAAGTCCGAATGGGCAATCTTAGAAAGTGCGATGAATGCAGCACCGATGCCTAACAAGAGTAAGTCGCGGGGGGGGCGCCCTCAGCAAGTCAAACCTTTGGCACCAGTCAAATTGCCAGGCGGTGGGGATGTGCTGGCAGAGTTGTCGTCGGACGAAGTGCGTATCCGTATTCGGTTGAAAGGTGTCTCTGAAGAAGATGCCCAAGAGTTGGTTAAGCAAGTTGCACGCCACCTAAGCTAGTTTCGCAGCGAAACCTGGAGCGCCTTCCGCGACTTCAGGTTTCGACGGCAACAGATCATAGGGGAGGCTTCCGGTTTGAATTCAGTAGTCGTCAGCAGTGAGCAAAAAGCGCAAAAAATGAGCACCAAGTCCTTGATAGGCTTCATTTACAATATTTTTCGGGATGTGTCGCAAACTTTGGGTCTAATTGACGAACCCGCGTAATCTGAGGTTTCTCACAGTTGAAAAGTTCTCGAACAGGTTTAGCACCATCTCATTGAAAGGCTGCCATTTCCCCAAGGATGCAGTTTTGAAAGCTGTTTAGTTCTATCTAGGGTCAGGACTCATCGCCAATAGATGACGAGAGCTGCGAGGGATGTGTCGCAAACAATAGGAACGGTCAAGGTCAGCGACTTACTGGATACACCTATCCTGCGATCTCGGCGAATAGCTGGAAGCCAGACGTCGTATTGCTGGGAATTGCCGCTTCCGGATCATGTTGGCGACTTCAATGCCGTCCAAAGTAGCTGATGCGGATCTGAACGATTTGAACCCACACATGTGCCTTACGCGACGCTTGATAAATCGATGATCCTGTTCGATCAGGTTATTCAGATACTTGGACCTGACCGTTTGGATTTTGGCTGGGCAGCTAAACCGATTGAGGATATTGTTCACCTCTCGAATGCCCGCCGCGTTGGCTCCACTTTTGTCGATGACGATCTTGCTCGGGATTCCATTGGAAGCCAGCGCTTTGCCAAAGAGCCGTGCTGCTGCTGGACGGTTCCTACGCTCAGACAGCATGAAATCAAGAGTATTCCCAGTTTTATCGACGGCCCGATAGAGGTACATCCATTTGCCGCGAACACGAATATAGGTCTCGTCCATGCGCCATGAATTCAGCGTTGGGCGTTTCTTCGATTGCGCACGAGCTGCGACGATCGGTGAGTATTTCACAACCCACCTATTCAATGTGGCATGGTCAATTCGCACACCGCGCTCAGCCATGATCTCTTCCAAGTCACGATAGGACACCGTGTACCGCAAATAGAAGTAAACAGCGTACAAAACTGCATCTTTGGGGAAATGACAGCCCTTTAACGAGATCATGCTCAAATAACCTGTTAAAATTTTTCGACCAGTACAAACCTCAGATCACGCAGGCTCGTCAACTAGACCCCATAGTTTGCGACACAACCAACATCATTTCCAATGATTGCGTCCCCTCTTCGGGATGCCGTCATGGAGTTGGAAAAAAGTCTTTCAGGATGCTTGATCACCTTCATCGACACAGACGGGAAGCAGCAACTTCGGGTGGAGGCATTTGGGTCTTCCTATGGCCTCTCGCTGGCAGAAATCCGGGTTTCCAATTTGCTGATAACAGGACTCACCTCTCCAGGGATCGGAGAACAGCTTGGTCTGGCAACTTCCGCTGCACAGACGCATGTGAAGTCTGTGTTTGTCAAAACGAGAAGCTCCAACAGAGTCAACTTCACTTGGAAGGCAGTTCAATTCTCACCGCCTGTTGTCTAGATTTCAAGCATTCTGGCTACATTGGTGAAGCCAGGGGTCAGGGTTCACAATCAGTGGATGACGGGTGCCGCTAATGCGATGGCTGATAGCAAGACCTTTTGGGCAGCCGTTTTGGTTGTGCTTGATTGGTCTATTCTCCATCGGGATGATCTCTTTGGAGGGGGGGCGACGAGCAGTAGATATTTTCGTTGATCCCAGGTTAGAGCTTTCGTCACATTGTTTTTTAGCTCAGCTAAAATAAATTTTGATCTTCTTGCTAATTTTCTATTGAATGGTTCAAGCCGTATGACAAGCAGGAGAGATCGGATGCAGGCTCCGACAGCGCGTATCAAAGCCAAAGGGCAACCGACCGAACTGGGTGCGGCGATACGACGGCGGCGCAAGGCCATGGGACAAACCCTGGATCAAGTCGCCAAGGCAACCGATCTGACGACCGGCTTTCTGTCGCAAGTTGAGCGCGGGCTGAGCTCACCTTCGCTAACGTCGCTGATGGCTATCGCTGCGGCCTTGCAAACTAGCATCGAGCAGTTGTTGAGCGTGCCCGAAGTTTTTTCAGAATATGTCGCGAAAGATAGCAGACAGACATATTCTCTTGGGACACGCGGCCGGTTTTATGAAAAGTTGGGCCCCGGGTTTGCTGGCGCGTTGTTCCACCCACAGATCGTACATCGCCCACCAGGGCATGTGTCAGAAAAGATGTGTCACACGGGCGAGGCGTTCTGCTATCTGCTGTCGGGAAAGTTGGAATATCACCTTGGGGACAAGGTGTTCATCCTGTCGCCAGGTGATGTGATTCATCATGACACCTCAGTACGTCATTACTCCGTCGTGCTTGGTGAGGCTGAGGCAGTTGAGCTTTGGGTGACTACGTCGCCGATGACCGAAGCAGGCTGATGGGCCTAAATTTCTCTTCCCGAAAGGTATGAAATTAACGAGGAGTAAAATTTTTTATTATTTTACTAAAAAAAACTTTAGTAAAACTAAGAATCACTTATTGTCCTTCATCACAAAGCAAAGACTTTGCGGGAGGAGAAGATAATGAAGCTAAGAATGGTACTGGGAGCGACCGTTGCCGCAGCATTGGCGATGCCTTTGTTTGCACAGGAACGTGGCGGCACGCTCAACTTTGCTCGCTATGAAGGATCTCGCCTGATTGATCCGATCTATGCGGATCGTAATCCGGACATATGGATGGTGGGCAGTCTGTTCGACACCCTGCTGCGGGGCAACACAGATGGAAATTCAGTGGAACCGGGGCTGGCGGAAAGCTATTCGGTCGCTGACGATGGAAAGAGCGTTACCTTGACCCTGCGCGAAGGGATCAAGTTCGCAGATGGCTCTTCCATGTCCGGGGCAGATGTCGTGTTCTCGCTGGATCGCGCGCGTAACCCCGACCTCAGCCCCTGGGCTGGATTGTTAGGATCAATCGGCAGCGTTACGGCAGATGGAAACGACATCACAATTGCTCTGAATGATCCTGATCCGACTATCCTGTCAATGCTGTCCACCTTTAATACGGCGATCGTCTCAAAAGCTGCATTTGAAGCAGCGGCTGGTGACACCGATCAGGACAAATCTGCAGCCATCTTTGCTGCAACTGCACCTGGAGTGGGTTCCGGTCCTTTCTATCTGTGCGGCTTCGAGCAGGGTGCCTCGATGGATTTCTGTGCGAACGAGCATTATTGGCGCATGGGATCGGACGGTGAACCGCTACCCTATCTCGAAAATGTGCATTTTGAGATCGTGCCGGATGATGCAACGCGTATCCTGCGTCTGCAGGCGGGCGAGGTCGACGCCGCAGAGTTTATTCCGTTCAGCCGTGTGGCTGAACTGGAAGCTGATCCGAAAATCAGTATGCAGCTTTACCCTTCGACCCGAATTATCTACTCGCCGATCAACACGCGTGAAACACGCTCAGACGGCTCGCCCAATCCGCTTGCTGACGCCCGCGTACGGCAGGCTCTGAACTACGGGACCAACAAAGACGCTTTGATTGGTGTCGTCCTGCATGGGGCTGGGCAGCCCATGAGCTCGCCTCTGATGGCGAAAGCGACACAATATGCTGCCGATCTGAGTCCGCTCTATAGTTACGACATGGACAAGGCCAAGGCTTTGATCAGCGAGGCCGGGGTTGAGCCGGGGACGCAAGTCACCCTGACCACATTGGCGGGATCCGCCGATGACGCGACGATCTTTGCAGCACTTCAACAAATGTGGGCACCTTTGGGCATCGATTTGGTCGTCGAGCAGGTGGACGGTGCCACCCGCGGGGCAAAAAACCGATCTGGTGAGTTCGACATTCACACCTATGGTTGGGTCAATGATGTAAATGACCCCAGTCAGGTTGTCGGTTGGCTTGGCCATACTCCCACCGCCAAAGCCGTAGGCACAGGCTGGGAGAATGCCGAGTTCAACACTTTGTTCGAAGAAGCCGCAAATGAGATGGACCCGGCAGCTCGTGAGGCCAAGTTCGCGAGGATGCAGGAACTCTATGCAGAGGCCGCTCCGTTGTTGTTCATGTATGAAACACCCTTCGCAGTCGCGCTTGGTACAACCGTCGAAGGCTATGTTCAGACGCCTCTGGGCAATAACATCTTCGATGAAGCAACAATCAGCCGATAAGAGCTGACCTTTTGCCTCGCCGCCAGATGCGGCGGGGCCCTTTGCGGAGCGTAGACTTGTCCAGCCTGTCTTACATTTTGAAACGGCTTTTGCTGATGGTCCCGACCTTCTTTTTGGTCATGATCATCATCTTCTTGCTCGTGCGCCTTTTGCCGGGCGACCCGGCCATCGCAATGGCAGGAGACCGGGCGTCTGACGCGGACATCGCGGCCATTCGGGAAAGGCTGGGCCTGAACGAGCCAATGCTGTTGCAGTTCTGGTTGTTTCTAAGAAACACGCTGCACGGTGATCTCGGCCGTTCAATTCTGATGCGAACGGATGTGCTCGACGTGATCGCAGATCGATTGCCGATCACCGTGTTTCTGACCATATACTCGGTGGTTTTGTCGCTGCTGATCGCCGGGCCGCTGGCATTTGTCGCAGCACTTAATCGAGGGCGCTGGCCGGATGCCGTCATTCGCACCGTGTTCCAGATTGGGTTGTCAATGCCGGTTTTCTATATCGGTCTGGTTTTGCTGACTTTTCTCGCAGCGCAGTTGCGCCTGTTTCCCGTGGGCGGGTATGGCGACACATTTGGAGAGCGCCTGTACCACCTGTTCCTGCCCTCGATTACCGTCGCGCTATATACTTCGGCCATCATCATGCGGAATCTGCGCAGCGCAATCATCGAAGTATTGGATGCAGAATACGTCCAGTTCGCACGTGCCAAGGGATTGCCCGCACGTCTGATCCTTGGACGACATGTTCTTCGGAATGCACTCATCTCGACGGTCACTTTGCTGGGCCTGTCCATCGGCAATTTAATGAGCGGTACACTGGTGACTGAAACCGTGTTTGCCGTTCCGGGCATGGGCCGACTGATGCTCGAAGCCATCTTTGCCCGTGACTATCCGTTGATTCAGGGACTGACCCTGACATTCGCGGTCCTCATCTCGCTGGTTTTTCTTCTGACGGACCTTTTTCAAAGCCGCCTTGACCCGAGGATGCGCCTGCAATGAGCGATGCGACCTTCAATCCTGTGACCCAGAACCCGTCCAGATGGCGGCGGGTATTGCGCAAGCCGGGCTTTGTGGCTGGCCTGTTAATTATCGGGTTTTCGATCATGCTCGCCGTATTTCCCGGAGCATTCGCGCCGTACGACCCAAACGCAATCGACTATCTGGCTGTGCGTCAACCTCCGTCATGGGCCCATCCTTTCGGCACCGATTTGTTGGGGCGGGACAGCTTGTCCCGCGTGATCTGGGCATATCAGGTGAACATGCAGATGGCCGTTTTTGCCACGGTATTTGCGCTGGTGATCGGCGTCGTGATTGGGGCGTTGGTAGGCTACTATCGGGGCATTGCTGACTTGATCTTTGGCCGGGTCGTCGATGCGGTAATCACATTTCCCTTCCTCGTATTGGTGATCGCCGTTGTCGCTGTACTCGGCCCCGGACTGGTCAACATGTACATCGCCATCTCAGTGGTCGGCTGGGTCTACTATGCGCGCTTGATGCGGGCCGAGGTCATTGCGCAGATGGGCAATGACTATGCTGCGGCGGGGATCGTTATGGGGTATTCCGACCGGCGCATCATCTTTCGCCATTTGCTGCCCAATGCGATTTCCCCGGTCATCGTTTATTGGATGACCGATATGGCCTTGGCGATCCTGCTTGGGTCGTCGCTGGGCTATCTGGGCTTGGGCGCGCAACCTCCGCAGGCGGAATGGGGCGTTTTGATTGCCGAAGGTCGCAACTTCATTTCCACCGCCTGGTGGCTGAGCCTGATGCCCGGTATCGCCATCGTCCTGACCGGTCTTGGGTTCTCGTTGCTGGGTGATGGGCTGGCCGATCTGTTAAGGCCGCGAGGGTAGGGGATGGGTATGAACGACAAGATGCCGATCCTGGAGGTCGAAGGGTTGAACACAACGTTCTATCGCAACGGACTGGCGCTGCCTGCTGTGCGGGACGTGAATTTTTCTGTCACACGCGGCGAAGTACTGGGATTGGTCGGTGAAAGTGGGTCAGGCAAAAGCGTTACCCTGAGATCGATCATGGGGCTTGCGCGTCGTTACGGGGACGTCTCTGGACAAGTACGTTGGCAGGGTCGTGATCTGGTGCCGATGCCGGATCGTGAACTCCGCCGTGTTCAGGGGCGCGAGATCGCGATGATCTTTCAGGAGCCGATGACCTCGCTCAACCCGCTACTGACTGTCGGCCTCCAGCTTGAGGAGACCTTGTGCACGCATACGGACCTCTCGCGCGCGGCCCGGCGCGACCGGGCTATCGAAATGCTGAACCTCGTTGGAATCCCCTCGGCCGCGGAACGTCTAAAAGACTATCCACATCAGTTTTCAGGCGGGATGCGGCAACGGGTGATGATTGCAATTGCACTGGCCGCCAATCCGAAACTTCTTTTGGCTGATGAACCGACAACCGCGTTGGACGTGACCATTCAGGCGCAGATCCTCGACCTGATCCTGCGTTTGGCGGAAGAGATGGATATGGGAGTGGTTTTGGTTACCCATGATCTGGGTGTGGTGGCCCAGACTTGTGACAGTGTTTCTGTCATGTATGCCGGGCGCATTGTGGAACAGGGGCCCGTGCGCGACGTGCTGCGTGCGCCGCGTCATCCTTACACCGTTGGCCTGATGCGGTCGGTGCCCCAGAATTTGCCGCCCCGAACGCCGCTCTATTCGATACCAGGCGTTCCCCCCAGTCTGGACACATTGCCGCCGGGGTGCGCTTTCGCACCTCGCTGCAGTTCCTGCATCGAAGCTTGCGTGCAGGACCGGCCTGACCTGTCGCACATCAATGACATGCGGCATGTGGCCTGTTTCAATCCTGTGATCAACGCCAAAGGAAATGCTGCATGATCACCGTTATGCAAATACGCGACCTGCATCTGCGGTTCCCTCTAAGTCGCAGCCTGGTGGACTACGCCTCGGGTCGGCCAGGCCGTGTGGTCAAAGCGTTGAACGGCATCAGCCTGGATTTGATCAAGGGTGAGGCATTGGGCGTTGTTGGCGAGTCCGGCTGCGGAAAGTCGACGCTGGCGCGCTGCATCGTGCGCCTGCATGCCCCCAGCGAAGGAACGATCGAATTCGAAGGTCAGGACGTTTTTGGCGAGCAGAACCGCTCTGACCGTACCTATAACCGGCGCGTCCAGATGATGTTCCAGGACCCATATTCTTCGCTAAACCCGCGCATGACGGCAGGCCAGATACTGGCCGAAGCGCTGAACGTTCACAATATGCGCCCAGAGGCCGAGATTCCGGCCCGGGTGGTTGAACTTCTTGATCTTGTTCGCCTTCCTCAGGATGCGCAGCACAAGCTTCCGCATGAGTTTTCCGGTGGGCAGCGCCAGCGCATCGCAATCGCGCGCGCGCTGGCGGTTGAGCCAGAAGTCCTGATTGCGGATGAGTTGGTTTCGGCGCTTGATGTTTCTGTCCAGGCCCAGGTTGTGAACTTGCTGCTGGAGCTGCAGGAAGAACTGGATCTGACGATCCTGTTCGTTGCCCATGATCTAAGGCTCGTTCGCCACGTTTCTAACAGGGTCGCTGTGATCTATCTGGGCCGGATCGTGGAAATTGGGGACAGCGAGACACTGTTCTCAGCTCCCGCACACCCTTACAGTCAGGCGCTTCTTTCTGCAGCCCCCACACTAAATCCCGATGATCGGGGTAATGTGGCTCGTCTCGAAGGAGAGTTGCCGTCACCCCTGAACATGCCCTCGGGTTGCCCATTCCATGTCCGGTGCCGCCACGCCACGGATGGCTGCAAACAAACGGTACCCGCACTGCTGCCCTTTGAAGGTCGTGGCGAAGTTGCCTGTCATCATGTCGAAGAGATAAATGCCCATGCTTGATGCCCCGGACCAGAAAACCACTGTCTCAGCTTTGTGTGAGGAACTGGCCAAACAAGGATTAGATGCGTTTATTTTGCCCCGTTATGATGCACATCAGGCAGAGTATGTTGCCCCACATGATGAACGTCTTGCCCACATAACAGGTTTCACCGGATCGGCGGGGATGGCAATTGTGACACCGGACACTGTCGCGATATTCGTTGATGGCCGCTATGTGGTGCAAGCCGCAAACCAATGCGCTGGTCCGGCCTTTTCCCACCATCACCTGCACAACGAGCCGCCGGAGAACTGGCTAGCATCAGTTGCGGTCACAAATTGGAAAATTGGCTATGATGCAATGCATCTACCGCCTGTTTGGTATGACCGATTTTTCACTGCGTTGGCGGGGACCGGGGCAGAGCTGGTCGCGACAGCGACCAACCCAGTCGACGCTGTCTGGCCTGATCAACCTGACCCTCCAATGGGGAAGATCGAACCCTTTCCATTGCAGTTTGCGGGTAAGAGTTCAGCGAAAAAAATATCGGATCTGGTCACGGAAATGCGCTTGCAAGGTGCGACGCTGCTGATTGAAACTCAGCCCGACAATATCGCATGGTTGCTGAATGTGCGCGGGTCTGATGTGGCCTTCAATCCGATACCGCATTCCTTTCTTCTCGCGGATGCATCGGGGCAGGTATTTTGGTTTGTGGCGGACCGAAAAATAGATGCGGACATTACCGACCATTTGCCCGATTTTGTTTGCTTGCTACCCATGGAAGCACTGCTGCCGACGCTTGCGGATAAGGTGCAAGCTGATCAGGGCGTCTTGTTCGATCCGGACTTCTCGCCGGAAGCCGTGCGATCCATTTTACGACAGAACGGTGCAAAGGAGCTAGCAAAAAGCAGCCTCATTGCATTGACGAAAGCCCGAAAGAACAAGTCCGAGATCGAAGGTTTGAAAGCCTGTCACATAGAAGACGGGATCGCCTGGACGGAGTTCTGCGCTTGGCTGGCACGTGAGGTGCCGGCCCGTGCGGCGTCAGGGCATCCAGTGACTGAGCGCGAGGCTGAGGAAAAAATCCTGTCCTTCCGGTGCCAGCAACCGGGCTTTATCTGCGAAAGCTTCAACACGATTTCTGCTGCTGCAGGCAATGCTGCCATGTGCCACTACGCGACAAGCCCGGACAATCAGGTGCCGATCCCACCGGATGGCACATATCTGCTGGATTCAGGCGGGCAGTATGAGACGGGAACGACGGATGCAACGCGCAGTATCGCTTTCGGGGCACACAGACCCGATGGGTATGACCGCGCTTATACCGCTGTTTTCAAAGCGTTCCATGCAATAGCGACCTTGCGTTTTCCCGCTGGTACACAAGGTCACCACATTGATGCGATATGCCGTCGGCCGTTATGGGATCTGGGGTTGGATTACGACCATGGGACCGGTCATGGAATTGGCCATCGGTTATCGGTTCACGAACATCCTCAACGCATTGGAAAACCTTACAACCCAGTGGACTTGGCACCGGGTATGATCTTGTCGATTGAGCCCGGATATTACGAAACGAACCGGTTTGGCATTCGCATTGAGAACCTGTTCGAAATTGTCCGGGCAGAAGATGGCTTTATGGAATTCTCGAACCTCACATGGATTCCAATCCAGACGGACATGTTGCTGCTCGACAAATTGAGTAATGCCGAGCGGACTTGGCTCAACACCTATCATGCGGAGATGAAACAGCGGATCGGTACTTATCTGTCATCCAACGCCCTGTCTTGGCTCGGCTCCACCAGTGGCTTGGTAATTTGATGGGATCAATATCGTCGGCACTGCCCGCAGCGCTGTACTCACCCTTCAGGCCATCCAGAACGATCTTTTTCTTTTCATCGGTTGAATACTGTTCGCGCGTTGCGCGACAGGCGTCATTTACAACTTTCTCGCCGTTCGACGCACAAACAGTAATCTGCATTTACCTGATCAAGAGCTTTCAGGCACCCGAACCCAAACCTCAACGCGACGATTGCTGGCCCGGCCTTCATCAGTGTCATTGCAATCGAGCGGCATCTGTTCACCGAAACTGAGTGCCTGAATGTTAAAGCCGCTCAGCCCATCGGCGGCAAACTCATTTGCAAGCACCTCTCGCACAGCCTCGGCGCGTTGTTGCGCAAGCCGCGTATTCTGCCCCGCATCACCCACACTATCGGCAAAACCGACAAGTAGGAGTTCCAGCCCGTCAAATTCGCTGTTGCGCAGCCGGTCTGCCAGATCGCGGATGTTCAGCACCGACTCCGCATCCAGGTTGCTGGAGGCATTGTCAAAGCGAAACGTGATCGACAGGCGGTCCGCACGGCGTAGCTCTTGCATCATTGACGAAAACTCATCCCCGCTGAAATCCGGTTCCACGGCAGCGGCGTGGATGAGCGCGATGCCCATGTCCTGAATCTTCATGCGTTGAAGTCGGGCGCTTGCAAAGCCAGTATCCTCAAGCACGGATTGCGCAGCATCTGTCTGCGTCCATTTAAGGAAATCACCGGCAACCGGGTGCAGGTTCTCTTCTGCGGCATATGCAAGGACAGGGCGCGACAATGGATAGTTGTTGATCTTCAGATCGAAATTGGACGGTTCAGACATAAGCCCACAGGCTTTACGAATGGACATCATGTCGGCCCCGTCCCGCTGTACCTGCACGCGATCAATAAGACCAAGCGCCGTGCGGTCTGCGCGGACCGAGCTGATCAAGTCCTGCGCACTTGGATGAAATACCGTATCTGCAGCCAGCGGGCCATCGGGGCTGCCGGAGACCTTCTGATAAAAGAGCGCCGGTTTATCCCCTTCCAGCAAGTGTAGTGTGACTGGCGAATTGCCCCCGCCCAGGTTTTCCCAGGACCGCAGATCACCGGACAAAATGGCCGCGATTTCTTCTATGCTCAGGTCGCGGACAGGGTTCTTGTCACCGGCAATCAGAACGCGACTGTCCAGTGCAAGCAAGAACTCCCGCTCTGTACTTGCAGCCGCGTTGATCCGTTGGTCTGTGATCGTGATGTCCGGTGCGAAGACGGCATCGGCCGCGCTGGCAGGCTGCATGTCTATCTCGGCAACCACGGAACCGTCCTCACCGCTCAGAAGAGTGATAACAGACCGACCTGGGGATTGCTCCTCAATCAGATATCGAAGACCACGCTCGAGCGCATATTCGCTCAGCAATGCGGGCATCATCAAGTCCACAGCGTTGGATCCGCCAAGCACTGCGATCTTCGGATCATAGAGTTTCAGATCCGGGCAGGCGGCACCAACGCAGTCTACCCGATCAGTGGAAAGTTGAAAGCTGCCGAGCGGGGTCTCAATGACGTAGTAGCTGTCGCTGTAATCAACCAGCTCCCCCATAACCTCGGTGTCATCGCTCCGGGAGACCAATGTCACTCGTGTGTCGACAACTTCTTTTTCAGGTTCCGCTTCCGCGATAGTCCCGTCAGCTCCGGGACAGCCTGTTCCGGAACACGTGAGCATCGCAGCATAAAGTGTCAGTATTCCCAACTCTGTCTGAAGAACATAGGTGGCGCCATCATACTCCAGAATTACGCCTCGGACGCTTGTGCCTCCGTCATGAGTGGTCAGTTCTACTTCGTTGGCCGTTTGCGCGTTTGCCTCTATTGCAAAAGCAGATGCGAACATGCTGGCAACCACAAACAATTGTCTGGAATTGTGTGCCAGAAACGATTTTGAAATCCGGGAAGCATGAGACATCTGATTTCACTCCAAATTCACCTGGTGGGTTCGCCGAAGAACCGGGTGGCTGGGGATTGGGTTGCTCCCGCTACAGCCTCCCGACGGATGCCTTCAGTTCGAAGAGGACTGCGTTGTGTAAAGGGCAACGGCCTCATTCATGCGCTGCAGCAGCGGTTCACTGTCGCGTGCAAGAACTGATAGATCGCGATCTGACAGCACTTCACCGTTCACCGCGCGTTCCAGCAGGCTTTTCACCGGATTCCACAGCTCTTCGACTTCGCGCAGTTTTCGGGAGATTTCAGGTGTTGGCGGGGCAATGACGCCAATATCGTCAAAACCGTCCTGCAGCGCTGACAGCGAGGTATCAAAAAGTTCAACCGTATCCGCCAAACGCGCCGCCTGCTCAGACGGGTCTTCAACCGCATGCATCAGACAGGCCTCTTTTACTGCTTTTTGGGTCAGCATGCGCTGACGCCCGGCGATATCAACGGTGATGGCCAGGTTCAGAGAAACCGACGCGGTTTCAGAGGCATAGGCCCGTGCCATTTTGTAGACAGCGATATTCATGAACTTCAGCACCCGTAGGCTTGCGCTGTCGAGTTCATCCAACTCTGCATTGGCAATAGTGGCGTTGTCGATGCCGGCTTCAATGATCGCCTTATAAGCGGCCCAATGTGAATCAATTGCCCCCAATGCGCTGATGACTGTGTCATTGCTTTCAGCATCCAGACCCAAATCTGAGTCCCCGTTGCGCAATCCCTGGTCCGATTGCAAAAAAAGATCAAAGGCCTGAGTCATTTGGTCAAATGACGTGTTGAAACCCACATCCCGCGCCATCAGGCAGGCGGCTTTGGTTATGCGTTGGGTTAGCATTCGTTGACGGCCGGCGATGTTCACGCGATGTGTGACCTGATCCACACTTGTGCTGTCCTGTGCAATCGAAGTCTGCGGGGCAACTGTTGCGCAGACCAAGAAGGTTGCGGTCAGAACCATTCTGATCATTTTTGTTTCCTTTTGTACTGAGAGTTGGCTGTCTCAGGTCGTTTTGTTGGGGTCACCTGTACATAATGACGGCTTCGTTCATCGTGCGCAGAAGAGGTTCAGTTTCCCTCGCAAGAGCTGCGAGATCCCGGTCCGTCAGTTGTTCTTTGGCAACCGCGCGATCGAGGATCGCTTTCACGGGCGCCCAAAGATCGGATACTTCTCTTAGTTTTCGGGAAAGCTCTGGGTTGGATGGAGGAATAACGCCTGCGGACGGAAAGCCTTCCAGAAGGGCCACTAGTGAGTGGTCAAACAGATCCACTGTCTTCGCCAGCCGAGCGGCCTGGACCTTGGGGTCAGTTGCGACACGCATCAGGCAGGCTTCCTTCACAGCCTTTTGTGTCAGCATACGCTGACGCCCGGCGACATTGATTGTCATCGCAAGGCCCAGCGGAACGTCTGGGGTTGCAGAAGCATATGCTTGCGCGGTGGTGTAAACCGCTGAATTCATAAACTCGAGCACATTGAGACTTGCGTTGTCGAGTACTTCGAGATCCGCACTTTCGATCGCTGCGTTTTCGATCCCGGCGTCAACAATGTTCCGATAGACTGTCCAGTGCGAGTCAATCTCTTCCAGCGCAGCCAGCACAGCGCTGAAGCTTTCCGGGGCCAGCCCGAATTCCGGGTCTCCTCTCCGCAAGGCGCTGTCTGAACGAATGAACAAACTGTATGCCTGGGTCAGCTGGTCATAAGCCGTGGTTGTGCTGATGTCCTGAGCCATCAGGCAGGCCGCCTTTGCCATTCGCTGCGACAACATCCGCTGGCGTCCCGCGATGTTGATCCGGTTTGCAGCCTGTGCAGCAGAATCTGCCGGCACTGTCGTGGATTGCGCAAACAAACCTGTCGGAGCAACCAGCACCAAAGCGATCGCAAGCACATTTCTTAACATTATAGGGCCTCCGGATTTACCGGTTGGGGTCTCGACTCAACCCATCATCTTGTGACGAGCGTGCTGTCTGGGTTGAGCGAAATATACAGCCCTAGGGTGATTCACCTTGACCTAGATCATTAAATGGTGGTGAACCCATTAATCGGTTTACCTTTTTTGCATCTTGGTCTGTGCAGTTACAAAACTTTGGACGCGCCAGGTTTGAGGGTCATTTCGCTAATACCATGGAGCGGCTGTTGACCTCGCGATTTCCGCGTAAGTGGCGCGGATACAAATCCCATCTTTTAGCAAGGATCGTCACCGTTTCCCGCGATGGACCTTTGGTCAACTTGTCTGGTTGCACATGCGATCCGATTAGAGCTAGCGCGACGTAGTGCAAAGATTGCTAGAGCGCAGGATAAATGTCCCATACAAACGATACTCCTGCCACTCTACAAATTGCAGGCCATGTCAGGCTGATTTTGAGAAGGACGGGAAGATCATTAGGTCGGAAACATCTTAACCAGCTAGCACGGGCGTCTGGTCTGGTTCGCCATATTGAGCGCGATATTCAGCGCCGTTGATCTTGGCACCTTCGAACGGATCCTAGGCCAGGCCCGTTGATCAAGCAGTGACTTACGATAAAAACCCAATCCTCCATCGTGACGAGTCAGCGGCAGCAATGCATAATGGCATTGAAGCGGTGAACTTGATCCGAAAGGGTCAACTCACTTTTGAGATCTTTCTCTTCAATCATACGCTGTTGCCGTCACCGACCGCCGGAGATATGCGCCGTGGCTTCAATTTCGATCAGAGCTTCATCCTCGACCAGATCCTTGACAATCAGCAAGGACATGGCCGGAAAATGCTTGCCCAACACCCTGCGGTACGCCTGACCGACTTCGCGTTGTTTTGCCAGGTATTCATCCTTGTCCTTAACGAACCAGGTCAAGCGTGCGATATCCGTTGATTTGCCTCCGGCGGCTTCGACCACGGCGACGATATTGCGCAAGGTCTGCTCCATTTGCCCGATAAAGTCCTTGGATTCGAATTCCTTGTTTGCGTTCCAGCCGATCTGGCCGCCAACATGAAGCGTTCCGTTCTCGGCCAGCATGCCGTTTGCGTAGCCAAGTGCGGGGGCCCATCCGTCGGGGTGAATTTCTTTCAGGTTCATCTTTTGTCTCTTCCGCTTGGTTTCGGGCAGTGTGTGCAAGAGGGCCGAAGCTGGCGCGCCGATCTCAGGTTACGCGCGATCTCAGTTGGTATTTCGGGTCTCGCCAGAGCTCGTTTTGAATCACGGTCTCGATGATTTTCGCAGCGGCGACGACATCGTCTACGTTCAGGTAGAGCGGGGTGAAACCGAACCGCATGATGTCCGGTGACCGGAAATCGCCGATCACGCCTCTGTCTATCAGCGCCTGCATGGAAGGATAGCCGTGCTCGTAAGCAAACGAGACCTGCGAGCCGCGTTCGGACGGATCACGTGGCGAGGCCAGTTGCAGCTGCGGGCAGCGGTCCTCGACCTCGGCAATGAACCTTTCGGACAGGGCGACCGAGGCCATGCGTAAGTCCTGCAAATCCACGTCTTCCCAGATCTGCAGAGCCTCATCCAGTATCGATAGCTGAACCACAGGAGGCGTACCAACACGCAAACGTTCGGTCGACATTGCCGGGCGGTACTGTGGGTCCATGGCAAACGGAGCCTCATGCCCCATCCACCCCGCAAGCGCGGGCTGTACCGTTTCAACGAGGTCAGGCCGCACATAGATGAACGCCGGAGCACCGGGGCCGCCATTTAGGTACTTGTAGGTACAGCCCGTCGCAAATTCGGCCTTGCTGGCGATCAGATTGACGGGAAACGCGCCTGCGCTGTGGGCAAGATCCCAGATCATGACCGCTCCGGCCTCATGGGCGCGGCGGGTGATCTCGATCATGTCGTGCTTGCGACCTGTGCGAAAATCCACTTCGGTCAGCATGACCACGGCCACGTCTTTGTTGATGGCGTCCGCGACATCTTCCGGTGCCGTGGTGCGCAGTTCGTACCCTTTGTCGATGGTTTCGATCAGCCCCTGCGCCATATAGAGATCAGTTGGAAAATTGCCATCATCCGACAATATGACACGCCTTTCAGGGCGCATTTTCAAAGCGGCGGCCAGTGCCTGATATTCCTTGATCGACAACGTGTCGCCAGTTGCGACCGATCCCGCTGGCGCACCGATCAGCCGGGCAATCTTATCGCCAACCCTCTGGGGCAGAGATATCCAGTCGGCCGTGTTCCACGCTTTGATCAACTCCTGTCCCCATTCGGACCGAATGGTTGCCAGCGCGCGGTCTGCCGCCGTTTTGGGAAGCGGGCCGAGAGAGTTTCCGTCGAGGTAAATTACGTCGTCCGGAATATCGAACAGATGCTTTCGGTAAACGGTGTTTTCGGGCATCTCAAAGCTCTCCGCGCAAGTGCCAGAGTTCCGGGAAGAGCTCAACGCTGAGCATTCGACGCAGGTATTCCACGCCGGATGTCCCGCCCGTCCCGCGCTTGAATCCTATCACCCGCTCAACAGTGGTGACGTGGTTGAAGCGCCAGCGCCTGAAGTAGTCCTCGAGATCGACAAGCTTTTCGCCGAGTTCATACAGAGTCCAGTAGGTGTCTACGTCCTCGTAAACCTGCCTCCACTTGGCCTGTACCTCGGGCAGGGGGGTATGTGGCGAATTCAGCTGCGGTTCCGGGATTTTCGCGTCGGGCCCGTCGATAGTGGTGAACAACAACCGGATGACATCGTCATAGAAGCTCGGACGGGCCAGTTCTGTGCTGAGTATTTCACGCACTTCCGCATTATGCTCGTGCGGTTTGAGCATGTTGGGGTTTCTGTTGCCCAGAACGTATTCGATCATTCGGTACTGATAGGATTGAAATCCCGACGACGGACCAAGCGCCTCGCGAAACCTGGTGTAGTCGGCGGGCGTCATCGTGCGCAGAACGTCCCATGCATTGTTGAGCTGCTCGAAAATTCGCGACACACGCGCCAGCATTTTGAACATGTGGGACATGTTTCCTGCGTTCAACGCGTCTCGGGCTACGGACATTTCATGAAGGGCCAGCTTCATCCAAAGCTCGCTGGTCTGATGCTGAATGATGAACAGCATCTCGTCATGGGCGTTTGACAACGGGCATTGTTGATTCAACAGGTTGTCCAGCTTCAGGTAGTCGCCATAAGACATAGCGTCCTTGAAGCGCATCTTTGCTCCTTCCGAGCCCGGATCATATGGCTGCGCGCTCATGACTTTTCCTTCAATCTGAAACGCTGGATTTTTCCCGTTTCGGTTTTCGGCAAAGTCTGCGCAAAGACGATCGAACGGGGGTATTTGAATGGGGCGATGGATGCTTTGACGTGGTCCTGCAACGCTTTGACCATGTCCTCGTCGGGGTTGTGGCCGGATGAGAGAACGACATGCGCCTGAACGATTGCACCGCGGGCTTCGTCAGGGAACCCGATGACGGCGCATTCGGCGACTGCTTCGTGGCTAAGCAAGGCCGCTTCAACTTCGGGACCGGCAATATTGTATCCCGATGAAACGATTATGTCGTCGTTCCGGGCGGCAAAATGAAAATACCCGTCCTGATCACGGTAAAAGGCATCGCCCGACACGTTCCAACCGTCCTGGACGTATTCCTTCTGGCGTTCGCCTCTCAGGTACCGGCATCCGGTTGGACCACGTATCGCAAGGCGGCCGACCTCACCAACGGGCACCTCCTTGCCGTCGTTGTCGATAATTTTGGCCACATATCCCGTGACCGGTTTGCCCGTGCAGGCCGGTTTGTGGTCTTCAAAACGGTTGGTGACAAAGATATGCAACATCTCGGTTGCACCAATTCCGTCGAGCATTGGCTTGCCCGTTTTCGCAATCCAGTCGTCGTAGACCGGACCGGGCAAGGTCTCACCTGCGGAAACGGCCGCACGCAAAGAGGAAAGATCGGCCCCTTCATCCATGGCCCGCATCATGGCCCGGTAGGCCGTTGGGGCGGTGAAGCAGATCGTTGCCCCATATTGTTCGATAACGTCCACCATGTTCGGCGGCGAGGCATTCTCCAAAAGTGTCGCTGTCGCCCCGAAACGCAGCGGGAAAACGGCCAACCCGCCCAGTCCAAAGGTAAAAGCCAGCGGCGGCGATCCTATGAAGACATCCTCTGGCGTGACGTTCAGCACTTCTTTTGCATAGCCGTCGGCGATGATCAGCAGATCGCGGTGAAAGTGCATCGTGCCCTTGGGTTCACCGGTTGATCCCGATGTGAACCCGATCAGTGCAACATCATCCTGTGCCGTCTCTACCGCGTCGAAAGTCACAGGTTTTTCCAGTGCCAGACGATCCAGTTCGGCATCATGATTTGCAGTACCGTCAAACCCCACAACGGTTTTGAGGAATTTGCTGCCCTTGGCGCAGGCGGTCATTTCATCCATCAGACGGGTGTCGCACAACGCGTGGGTCACCTCGGCCTTGTCTACATATTTCGCCAGTTCCGCCGCCCGCAGCATCGGCATTGTATTGACCACCACTGCGCCCGCCTTGGTGGCGGCCAGCCAGCAGGCAACCATGGCCGGGTTGTTGGCGGACCGGATCAAAACGCGGTTGCCTGGCTTTACGCCAAGATCACTCACCAGGGCATGAGCCAGACGGTTGGTCCAGTCCATCAGCTCTTTATACGTGCGGCGGCGACCATTGCCGATCAACGCCGTATGATCACCGAAACCCTTTGCAACCATGGCATCCGTCAACTCGACCGCCGCGTTCAGACGATCGGGATAGTCAAAACCGTCCAGCAGCAATTCCGGCCATGTGTCGGTTTCCGGCAGGTTGTCGCGGGTAAACGTGTCGGTATGAGCTGAATCCCTGAGCATGATCATACTCCGTGGTTTGCGTTGAGCGCCTGACGTGCGATGACGACGCGCTGAACGTCTGAGGCACCTTCGTAGATCCGAAGGGCGCGGATATCGCGATAGAGCTTCTCGACGGGTTCGTCGGCCTTCACGCCGTCTCCGCCGTGCAGCTGAACTGCCTTGTCGATCACGACCTGTGCCTGATCCGTTGCGAACAACTTGGCCATAGCGGCTTCGCGCGTTACTCTCGGTGCTCCGCTATCCTTGGTCCAGGCGGCGCGATAGACCAGCAGTGCAGCAGCATCGACATCCAGCGCCATGTCAGCAACGTGACCCTGCACCATCTGCAGATCGAACAGCGGTGCGCCCTGAAGGTGGCGGGTGGCGACCCGGCTCAGGGTTTCGTCCAGGGCACGGCGTGCAAATCCCAGCGCGGCGGCTGCCACGGTGGTCCGGAACACGTCCAGAACCGACATGGCAATCTTGAACCCTGAGCCTCGTTCCCCGATGAGAGCAGAGGAGGGGATGCGACAATCCGTGAATCTGAGCCTTGCAAGCGGATGAGGCGCGATTGTCTCAAGACGCTCAACTACCTCGAACCCCGGTATTCCAGCGGGAACAATAAAGGCGGAAAGACCTTTGGCACCCGGTGCTTCGCCGGTGCGGGCAAAGAGGGTATAGACGTCGGCAATTCCCCCATTGGAAATCCACGTCTTTTCGCCGTTGAGAATGAAGTCATCGCCATCCTGCACGGCCGTCATGGTCGAACTGGCAACATCGGACCCGGACTGAGGTTCTGTCAGCGCAAATGCCGAGATCGCCTGACCCGCACGGGTCTGGGACAACCATTCGGATTGCTGGGCCTTGGTGCCGAACAGCGATATCGCGCCGGTTCCAAGTCCCTGCATGGCAAAGGAAAAATCAGCCAACCCATCGTGCCGGGCCAATGTCTCACGAATGAGGCACAGGCTCCGGACGTCAAGCATTGCACCGCCTTCGGGATCAACGGCAGTATGTTCCAGCCAACCGTCGCGCCCCAATGCCGTGACCAGATCGCGACAGGCCTGATCCGTGTCAGAGTGATCGATACCCGCCAATTCGGTCGCCGCCCAACCCTCCAGGTGCGCGGCCAGATCCCGGTGACGGTCCTCAAAAAACGGCCAGTTGAGAAAGCTCTTGTCCGGCATCAGTTACCCTCGAATACAGGTTTTTCCTTGGCCACAAACGCATTGTAGGCGCGGTGAAAATCCTGACCTTGCATACAAATTGCTTGCGCCTGCGCTTCGGCTTCGATCGCTTGCTCAATCGACATCGACCATTCCTGCGCCAACATCGTTTTTGTTATCATGTTCGCGAAACCCGGCCCGTCAGCGATCCGGCGTGCCAGATCGTTTGCCGTGTCCAGCAACTGGTCCTGCGGCACGACCCGGTTGAAGTATCCCCAGGCCGCGCCTTCTTCGGCGGTCATCGAGCGGCCCAGATACAGTAGTTCGGCGGCGCGGCCCTGGCCGATGATCCGGGGCAGGATGGCGCAAGCCCCCATATCGCAGCCCGCCAGACCCACACGGTTGAACAGAAAAGCGGTTTTTGCCTCGGGCGTGGCGATCCTGAGATCCGACGCCATGGCGATGATGGCACCAGCCCCTGCGCTGATACCGTCAACGGCCGCAATGATCGGCTTGCCGCAATTCACCATTGCCTTTATCAGATCTCCGGTCATCCGGGTGAAGGCCAGCAGCTCTTTCATGTTCATTTTGGTCAGCGGGCCAATGATTTCGTGAACATCCCCGCCAGAGCTGAAATTCCCGTCGTTGGGCGCAAAAATGACGGCCTTGACGGTGTCGCTGTAGTGCAGGTCACGGAACCAGTCCCGCAGTTCGGCATAGCTGTCAAAAGACAGGGGGTTCTTTCGCTCCGGTCGGTTCAGCGCCACAGTGGCGATACCGTCGGAAATTTCACATCTGAAATGCGTCACCTCGCTGCGCATTGATCTCTCCCTGTCATATTTCTCCACCCGAAATGCTGAGCGCGTGCCCGTTGACCGATCGTGCGGCATCCGAGCAAAGCCACATTGCCGTTCCGGCCACCTCGTCGGTCTGGACAAACCGTTTCTGCGGGTTATTGCGCCAAAGCGACTCGGCGGCTTGTTCCGAAGTCATGCCGGTCTTTTCGGTAATGTTGGCTATGCTCCGGTCCAGCATCGGTGTTTCGATGAAACCTGGGCAAATCGCATTCACTGTTATGCCCGACGATGCCAATTCCAGAGACAGCGCACGGGTTAGCCCCACAACGCCGTGCTTGGCAGCGCAGTATCCCGACACGTACGAGTATCCCTTAAGGCCAGCCGTTGAGGCAATGGCAATCATCCGACCCCAGCCCGCAGCTTTCATGTCGGGCAATGCGGCCTGCCATACGTTGAAGACGCCGGTCAGGTTGACGCCCAGCATGGTGTTCAAGTCATCCGGCGACATTTTCTCGAAAGGCACCGAAAGCGCAGCCCCGGCATTTGCCACGACGACTGCGATATCGCCGTGCTCGGCCCGTGCGGTGTCAAAGGCAGAAGAAACAGAGGCAGGATCGGTGACATCGCAAACCTGCCAGGACAGCCCCTGAGCCTGCAGTTGTTGCTGACCGCGGCCCATGATTGTGACCTTGGCGCCGGCCTGCGCGAACGCGCGCGCCGTTTCGGCGCCGACACCGGATCCGCCGCCCGTCACGATGACATGTTTCCCCGAAATCGTCATACCTTACCCAAAACCTCTGCTTCGCGATCCGCCAGTCGCCAGCTTTGATCCCGACCCGCCAGGTACGGGAGCGGCCAATCCGCGTGGCGATCACCGATTGAGGCACCCGCATGCAGCGTCCAGTAGGGGTCAGCCAGATGCGGGCGGGCCAGACACACAAGATCCGCGCGCCCGGCCATCAGGATCGAATTCACGTGATCGGGTTCATAGATGTTGCCGACGGCCATGGTCCGGATGCCGGTTTCGTTGCGAATGCGGTCCGAAAAAGGTGTCTGGAACATCCGTCCATATACCGGTTTTGCGTCAATGGTGGTCTGACCAGCGGACACGTCAATGATATCAGCGCCTGCGTCTTGGAAGGCGCGGGCAATTTCGACCGCTTCCTCGGGGGTGACACCGTCTTCGCCGACCCAATCATTGGCTGAAATTCGGACCGCCATGGGCTTTTCAGAAGGCCAGGCCGCCCGCATCGAGGCAAATACCTCAAGCGGGTAGCGTAGCCGGTTTTCCAGAGACCCGCCGTACTCGTCCGTGCGTGTGTTGGCCACCGGGGAGATGAAAGAGGATATCAGATACCCGTGCGCCGCATGCAGCTCAATCATATCAAAGCCCGCGCGGTCAGCCATTTTGGCGGATGCCGCAAACTGTGCCGTGACCTCATCCATGTCGGCGCGCGTCATCGCACGGGGTGTTGCGTTGTCGGGCGACCACGGAATCTCGGAAGCAGAGATCAGGTCCCAGTTTCCGTTGCCGAGGGGCTTATCCATCCCCTCCCAGCCCAGATTGGTTGAACCCTTGCGACCGGAATGGCCGATCTGGCAACAGATCTTGGCCTCAGTCTCGTGGTGCACAAAGTCGGTGATCCGCTTCCATGCGGCTTCATGCTCGTCTTTGTACAGACCGGGGCATCCCGGCGTGATGCGGCCAGTGTCGGATACGCAGGTCATCTCGGTATAGACAAGCCCTGCGCCCCCTTTTGCCCGTTCGCCCAGATGCACAAGATGCCAGTCGGTCGGCGATCCATCGACAGCCTTGTATTGTGCCATGGGCGATACGACGATCCGGTTCTGCAGCTCCATGTCCCGCAACTTGTAGGGTGCGAACATCGGGGCACGTACTGGTGCATCCTCGGCGACGCCAGCCTGTGTCTGGAACCAGCGCTCAGCCGATTCCAGCCATTTCGGATCCCGCAGGCGCAGGTTTTCGTGACTGATGCGCTGCGACCGCGTCAGCAGAGAATAGTTGAACTGAACCGGATCGAGGTCCAGATACCGTTCCACATCTTCAAACCATTCCAGCGAGTTGCGGGCGGCGGATTGCAGGCGCAATACTTCCAGACGACGCTCTTCCTGATAGCGTTGGAAGGCCGCCTCCATCGACGGTTCGGAATGCAGGTAGTTGGCGAGGGCAATTGCGCTGTCAAACGCCAGTCGAGAGCCCGAGCCGATCGAAAAATGTGCGGTCGCGGAAGCATCGCCCAGCAGGACGACATTGTCATGATACCATTTCTCGCAAAGTATCCGCGGGAAGTTCATCCAGACGGCCGATCCGCGCAGGTGATCTGCGTTGGACATCAGGGCGTGGCCATCAAGATGCGCGGCAAACACATCCTGACAGGTGGCGATGATCTCTTCTTTCGACATGGCCTCAAAATCGAACCGGTCCCAGGTGTCTTGCGCGCATTCTACGATGAATGTCGCTGTGTCATCATCGAACTGATAGACATGCCCCCAGATCCAGCCGTGCTCAGTCTTTTCGAAAATGAAGGTAAAGGCGTCGTCGAATTTCTGATGGGTGCCCAGCCAGATGAATTTACAAGCCCGCACATCGACGTCGGGTTTGAAATGTTCTGCGAAGGCAGTGCGGGTCTGTGAGTTGATGCCATCGCAAGCTACAACGAGATCGTAGTCATCCTTGAATTCTGCCGCGGTTCCGAACTCAGCCTCGAATCGCAGATCGACGCCCAATTCCCGCGCGCGGTCCTGTAGCAGGATCAGCATCTGCTTTCGGCCTATGCCGGCAAAACCGTGCCCGCCGGATACGGTGCGGACGCCATCATGCACGACGGCAATGTCATCCCAATAGGCAAAGTTTTCACGGATCGCCTGCGCGCTTTTGGGGTCGTTTTCCTGTAGGTTTTCAAGGGCGTCATCAGACAACACTACGCCCCAGCCAAACGTGTCGTTTGACCGGTTGCGCTCGAACACCACGACTTCATGCGATGGATCGCGCAGCTTCATGGAAATCGCAAAATACAGACCCGCCGGCCCGCCCCCTAAACAGGCAATCTTCATGTGTGCCTCCATCCGAAATCAGGGCTTCATTTTGAATACATCCTAGGTTGTTTCCTTATTTGCTTCAAGCTTGAATATTTAAGTTTGAAGTATTATGGTCTCACTAACCTGATCCGCACCAGAGAAAGTCCGACTTAATGACCCCTTTTGCGATTGGCATGCAGCCCGCATGCCCACTTTGCAGCCCCTCACAGCTGACAATTTTTCTCGTTTGGGGTGGGGAGTGCATGATCCGCTCTGCTAGTCCCGAGGTGGTTGATAGCTGTAAGATTCGAACCCTGAATTCGGGCAGAAACCTCAACAGGGTGCGGGCATTCAAATGACAAACGAAGCGGGAATTGATTGGACCGAAGCGTTCGCAAATGCCGATTTCATTCCGGACGGGATGGCGTACCCGGTGCGCTGGAAAAGGCGGGCCGCCGAGTTCCGAATCACGGCGGGTAATGCGCAACTAAACATCGCCTATGGTGCACACCCACGCGAAAAGCTGGATCTTTTCCTTCCAGCGGGTAAGGCACGCGGGTTGGCCGTGATCGTGCACGGCGGGTACTGGCTGAGATTTGACAAGTCGGATTGGTCCCATCTGGCCCAAGGCGCCTTAGAGCACGGCTGGGCAGTTTGCCTGCCAAGTTACGTTCTTGCTCCTGAAGCCGAGATACCGGAAATCACGCGCCAAATTGCAAACGCAATAACCGAGGCGGCACAGCGCATAGATGGACCGATCTGCCTGTCTGGGCATTCTGCGGGTGGCCAGCTTGTAACCCGGATGATGTGCGAGAATTCACCGCTGCGGGCCAACGTGTCCGCGCGCATCAAGCGTGTTGTGTCTATCAGTGGTCTTCATGATCTGCGGCCATTGAAGCTGAGCCAGATGAACAGCCAGCTTGGCCTGACGGACAAAACTGCCGCCGCGGAAAGCGCGGTTCTGAGCACCCCCAGGGCAGGGTCTGATCTGGTGTGCTGGGTTGGCAATGACGAGCGGCCTGAGTTCCTACGGCAATCGGCGTTGCTGGCAGAGCGCTGGCGGTCCGTCGGCATAAACACGCGGCTTCACGTCGAGGTCGGGCGCCACCATTTCGATGTCATCGACGACCTCACTGACCCCGAAAGCATGCTGGTCAAAACCCTTATCGGAGAACGGTCATGACGGTTACGCTTACAAAACGCGGCACGATCGGGGTTGTGACAATCGACAACCCGCCGGTAAACGCGCTTGGTCAGAGTGTGCGGCAAGGTTTGCTGGATGCCTTGCGTGAAACCGAGAACGACCCGACCGTGCAGGCCGTTGTGCTGGCTTGCTCCGGGCGTACCTTTGTCGCGGGCGCAGACGTAAGAGAGTTTGGCAAACCGCCTGTCGGCCCTCTGCTGCCGGATGTTCTCAGGGCTATTGAAGTGGCCGAAAAGCCATGGGTCGCCGCGTTGCACGGCACGGTTTTGGGGGGTGGGCTGGAACTGGCAATGGCCTGTCATTCGCGTATCGCCATGGAAGATACGCTTCTTGGATTGCCTGAAGTCAATCTGGGTCTCATCCCCGGTGCCGGAGGCACTGTGCAACTACCGCGCCTGGTTCCGGCAGAACTGGCGCTCGACATGATATCCGGTGGTAAACCCATCAAGGCGCAGAAAGCCTTGGGAGCCGGTCTGATTGATGCGCTAGCCGAGGAGGGCCTTTTGGAAGATGCAGTGGAGCTTGCTCGCGCAAAAGGCGCGTCTGGCGACCACCAGTCAACTCTGAATCGCCCGGTGATTATGGTGTCGGATAGGGCGGCGTTTGAGAGCAAAATAGAGAAGATCGAAAATAAGGCCCGTGGCCAGCTGTCTCCGGTGGCTGCAGCGTCTGCTGTTAGGGATGCGCTGGACCTATCAGCAGACGCAGCGCTGACGAAGGAGCGCGAGACCTTCCTGCGGCTCAAGGAGTCTCCGCAATCAAACGCGTTGCGATATATGTTCTTTGCTGAACGCGATGCCGGTCGGTTGAGTCGCCTGAAGGGCTTGACGAAAAAGGAAATCAAAACCGTTGGCGTTGTTGGCGGCGGAACAATGGGAGCCGGGATCGCTGCGGCCTGTCTTCTGGCCGGGTTGAATGTAACGATGGCCGAGCGCGACGCAAGCGCGGCCCAGGCGGGCGCGGATCGCGTGGTGGGAATCCTGTCGGGCAGTCTGAAGCGTGGATTGATTTCCCAAAGCCGGCTTGAATGGCTTGAGCGGAACTTTCGATCGACCACCAGCTATACCGATTTCGCGACTGCGGACTTGGTGATTGAGGCCGTGTTTGAGGACATGGAGGTCAAGAAGTCTGTCTTTGCTGACCTTGCCGCCGTTGCCCGACCCGATGCGATCCTCGCCTCGAACACGTCCTATCTGGACGTGAGCGAAATCGCTCGATCCGTCGGCCACCCGGAACGGGTGATCGGGCTGCATTTCTTCTCTCCGGCTCATATCATGAAACTGCTTGAAATCGTTGCCCCCGATCAGGTGTCGGATGCGGTTCTGGCCAGTTGCATCGGGTTTGGAAAACAGCTGGGCAAGATCTGCGTCACGTCCGGCGTTTGCGACGGGTTTATTGCCAACCGGATTATGTCATCCTATCGCCGCGAGTGTGAGTACATGTTGGAAGATGGTGCACTGCCTTGGGAAATCGACGCTGCAATGGTCGAGTTTGGGCTGCCGATGGGTGTTTTCCAGATGCAGGATCTGGCGGGGTTGGATATCGCGTGGGCGATGCGCAAGCGGCAGGCGGCAACGCGCGATCCGGATCTGAGATATGTCGAGATCGCGGACAGGATTTGTGAAAAGGGTTGGTTTGGGCAAAAGACCGGCCGTGGCTGGTACATCTATAACGGCAAACAGCGATCGCCCAATCCTGAGGTGGAAGAACTGGTTGTTTCAGCGTCCAGCCGCAAAGGGATCACCCGTCGGAAAATGAGCGCTGAGCACATCATGGGTCGCATACTTGAGCGTATGCAGGCTGAAGGGCAGGCCATTCTTGATGAGGGGATCGCCCGGTGTGCGCAGGATATTGATGTTGCCATGGTGAATGCGTTTGGCTTCCCCAGATGGAAAGGGGGACCTATGTTTATCGCGGAAAACCGGCGGCCTAGCGGATCATAATCGAAAGGTTTGCCGAAAAGCGTGGCATTGGCGCTGGTCAGTGATCACGCTCGACCTTGTGCAACAGGTCCCGAACCAAATCCAGATCGCTGTCATCAAGGCCGCTGAACAGCGAATTGACCTCGGCCTCATGCGCGCGGGCCATATCTTCAAACTTGTTCCGCCCGGACTCCGTGAGCGCCACAAGCACGCTGCGGCGGTCATCCGGGCTTTGCCAGCGTTTGGCCAACCCGTCACTTTCCATCCGCTCAACGATCGCCGTGACATTGCCGTTTGACACCAGCAATAGCTTTCCTAGCTCGCTCATTTTCATCGGCTTGTTGTGGCGATACAAAGCGGCCGCAACATCGAAGCGAGGCAGCGTGGTGTCGTGTTGCGTTCTTAGGAATTCCCGCAAGTGGTTTTCTGTTGCGCGCGTTGCTCGCAGGAGTCTGATCCAGGCTCTGAGACGCCGTCTTGCCAGTTCATCTTTGTCACTCATTGACCGGAAGGCCCCATTTCAAGAAAGTCACGCGATGTTAAGTCGCTTTGCAAAATCGATCTTAGACGATGGTTCTTTAAACTTAAAGCATTATGGGTTGTTTTTGCGGTCCAGCTCGGACTGTTTCGTGTTCGATGCTTTCTGGTCACGCCTCATCAGAGATAACAGATACACTTCTTCAAGCTTGAAACTTTAAGCTTGAACGTTGTTGAAGTTTCGGCTACATCTGTACATGCTAAATGCACCTTTGGCCAATAAATCGGAGGGTAGGGGTGCGACGCGCCCCGGACAGTCAAATCAAGTGAAGCATGAGAGATATCTCCGCAAAATTCACTCCGGACTCAATTCTCCAAGCGGGACATTTGACCTGCTGTTTAAACTGTGCACCCCCCAAAATACGAGATGTGCCGGGAGGCAAAAAGACTAAAGCCTTCTTGACATTGCCGGGATCGGGCGGACGCTGACACCGCTCACCTTCAGAGCAAGCCAAACAATAAACTGGGAGATCATCATGTCACTAAAACCGTTGCTTGCAGCAATATGCACAGCCGCTCTGACCACCGGAGCTCAGGCAGAGGGCCTGAAAGTCGGGATGATAACAACCTTGTCGGGTGGCGGAGCCGGACTGGGGATTGATGTGCGCGACGGGTTTGTTCTGGCTGTCGAGCAATCCGGCCGGGACGACATTGAGGTCGTCATTGAAGACGACCAGCGTAAACCGGACATCGCGGTTCAGCTTGCGGACAAACTGATCCAATCCGAGAAGGTCGACGTTCTAACGGGCATCATCTGGTCCAACCTTGCAATGGCCGTGGTGCCCGGAGCGGTGGCGCAGGGCAAATTCTATCTTTCGCCCAACGCCGGTCCTTCGCCTCTTGCCGGGCGCGGATGTCACCAGAACTATTTCAATGTTGCGTGGCAGAATGACAATCTGCACGAGGCGGCCGGCGCCCATGCAAACTCGACGGGTTACGAAAAAACCTTCATCCTTGCGCCGAATTACCCTGCCGGGAAAGACGCGCTTGCGGGCTTCAAGCGTTTTTACGAAGGTGACGTGGCCGGCGAAATCTACACCAAGCTGGGCCAGACCGACTATGCCAGCGAGATCGCCCAGATCCGCGCATCGGACGCGGACAGTGTGTTCTTTTTCCTTCCGGGGGGAATGGGGATTTCGTTCCTGAAGCAATACGCGGACAGTGGCGTCGACCTGCCGGTTGTCGGCCCCGCGTTCAGCTTTGATCAGGGAATTCTGCAGGCCGTGGGTGATGCCGCTCTGGGTGTTCACAACACGTCGCAGTGGTCGAAAGACATTGATAACCCGACCAACGCAGCGTTTGTCGAGAGCTTTCAGGCCAAATACGGCAGGCTGCCTTCGCTTTATGCCAGCCAAGGCTTTGATACCGCGAACCTGTTGATGTCAGCGATGGACTCGGCCGATGTCACCGATCAAGACGCGTTCCGGGAAGCACTGAAAGCGGCCAACTTCTCCTCTACCCGTGGCGACTTTGAGTTTGGCCCCAACCATCACCCGATTCAGGACATCTATGTCCGCGAGGTGATCAAGGAAGGCGATGTCTACACCAACCGCATCATTTCGGTTGCTCTTGAAGATCGCGGCGACGCCTACGCCGCCGAATGCCAGATGTAAATTGCCCTAAACCCGCCCGTTCGAAAAGACGGGCGGGTTTGTGCTGAAACAGGGGTAAGTATGTCCTGGATTCTTTTGGTGGAACAAACGCTTAACGGTTTACAGTTCGGCGTTATGTTGTTCCTTATGGCCGCTGGCCTGACACTGATCTTCGGGGTCATGGGGTTGATCAACCTCGTCCACGGATCGCTTTACATGATCGGGGCTTTTGCCGCCGCAGCGGTTGCGGCCGCGACCGGTTCGTTTCTGCTCGCACTCATGGCAAGTCTGGCTGCCGCTGCCGCCGCCGGGATCGTGGTCGAAACCACCGTCATCCGCAGGCTTTACGATCGCGATCATCTGGATCAGGTTCTCGCCACGTTTGCGCTGATCCTGATCTTTTCAGAAGGAACACGCTGGGTCTTTGGGTCATTTCCCCTGTTTCTTGACCCGCCCGATTATTTGTCGGGCTCCGTCTCGCTGCCGTTCGGTATCGAATATTCCCGCTATCGTCTCAGCCTCATAGTGGTTGGATTGGCCGTAGCTGCAGGGCTGTTCTGGATGATCGCCAAAACCCGGATTGGTATCCGCATCCGGGCCGGAGAGAACGACCGGGAAATGATCGGCGCTTTGGGGATCGACATTTCCAGTCTCTACACGCTGGTCTTCGCGCTTGGAGCAGCCCTTGCGGGGTTGGCCGGTGCGCTGATCGGCGCAATTCAATCCGTGCAGGTGGGTATGGGCGAACCCGTTCTGATCCTGGCGTTTGTCGTGATCGTGATCGGCGGGATCGGGTCGATCAAAGGCGCATTGATCGGCGCAATTCTGGTTGGCCTTACCGACACATTGGGTGGCTTCCTGCTGCCAAAACTGTTCGCCCTGTTCCTTTCTCCTTCAGCGGCCACTTCGGTTGGATCGTCGCTGGCTTCAATGTCAATTTACATCCTTATGGCGGGCGTCCTTTTGGTTCGGCCCAAAGGGCTGTTTGGAGGGGTATGAAATGAAACGGGAATCCTTGCTGAACAGCGGCCTTCTCATCCTGCTAATTGTGATCCCAACGGCGGCGTGGTTTTCGGATGAACCCTTCCTGATCACGTTGGTCACGCGCGCGGTGATCTTCTCGATTGCGGGCATCGGACTGAATTTCGCACTTGGCTTTGGTGGGCTGGTCAGCTTTGGCCACGCTGCATTCTTTGGTCTCGGCGGCTATGCCATGGGCATTCTGGCTTATCATGCCCAGACCTACACACCACTGCTGGAATGGCCAGTCTTGGTCGAAGGCACAAACTCGATGATGATCATCTGGGTGGTTGCCACCGTTGTTGGTGCCCTCGCCGCGCTGGCTATCGGCGCATTGAGCCTGCGAACGACGGGTGTTTACTTCATTATGATCACACTCGCCTTCGGGCAAATGCTCTATTATTTCACGATATCCTGGTCTGCATATGGTGGCGAAGACGGCCTTTCGATTTACGTGCGGAACGGGTTTCCCGGTTTGAACACCATGGATCCGATCCAGTTCTTCATCATTTGCTATGTGCTGCTTCTGGTGGTGGTCTACGGCGTATATAGGACCGAAAAATCGCCATTCGGGTTGATGCTGCAGGCGGCGCGGCAAAATGAAGACCGCGTGCAGGCCGTGGGGCAGGTACCTTATCGCCTCTATCTGACAGCCTTCACGATATCCGGTGCGATTACCGGGCTGGCCGGCGCATTGTTCGCCGATCTGAATCGGTTTGTCAGCCCGTCCATGCTTAGTTGGCAGACATCGGGCGAAATCATGATCTTTGTCATCCTCGGGGGGGTCGGTCGAGTATTCGGACCCGTTGCCGGGGCTGCCCTGTTCGTTTTGCTCGAACACAGTCTTGGCGGGCTAAGCGAGTATTGGCACATCTACCTGGGTGCCATCCTGCTTGGCGTCGTGCTGTTTGCCCGGGGCGGGCTGTTCGGACTGATCGCGGGCCGGGAGGTGGCACATGACTGAGCCGGTTCTCGACATACGTGGCCTGACCAAAAGGTTTGGCGGGCTGGTCGCAAGTAAAAACATCAGCCTTGATCTGCGTCCGGGTGAAATTCATGCTTTGATAGGACCAAACGGTGCGGGAAAGTCGACGCTGATCAAGCAAGTCGCCGGAGGGCTGCAGCCGGACGAGGGCAGCGTCTACTTCGATGGGACGGACGTCAGCCCGTTGTCGACGGCCGCACGTGCGAGACTGGGCATGGGGAGAACCTTCCAGATTTCGTCTCTGGCCATGGATTACACCGTTTTGCAAAACGCGGTTCTGGGAGCATTGGGTCATCGTGGCGATGTGTTCCGGTTCTTCAAACCAGTCATGAAAGATAAGGAGCTGGTTCAGGCCGCCGAAAACGCCCTCGAACAGGTCGGTCTGGAGGAGTTTCGCGCCTTCAGAACATCCGACCTGTCTCATGGTCAGCGGCGCCAGCTAGAGGTTGCGGTCGCCCTGACGCTGGAGCCCAAGGCCTTTCTGATGGACGAACCTATGGCCGGGCTTGGGCTGGAAGGCTCTCAACGCCTGATCGGTTTCCTTGACGGCTTAAGGAGCAAAGCGCCCATCCTGCTGGTTGAGCATGACATGGATGCCGTCTTCACCTTGGCCGATCGGATCAGCGTGCTGGTTTACGGCGAAATCATTGCATCGGGGTCGGTCGCAGAGATTCGGTCAAATCCAACTGTACGCAGTGCCTATCTGGGCGAGGAGGACGCAGTATGAGCCTTTTGAAAATGGCCCATGTGTCCGCCTTTTACGGACCGTCTCAGGCGTTGTTCGATGTCCATCTTTCGGTTGAGGACGGCGAGCTTGTCGCACTGATGGGCCGTAATGGGATGGGGAAGTCGACCACGATCAAGGTCATTTGCCGGTTATTGAAAAACCGCGGAGGCTCGGTCTTGTTCAGTGGCGAGGATATCACTCGGTTGCCCCCCCATAAGGTTGCTCGCATGGGGGTAGGGCTGGTGCCGGAAGGGCGTCGATGCTTCACCGATCTGACGGTCTATGAAAACCTGATCGCCGCCGCGCGACCGGGTGAATGGGATTTCGCCAGGGTCGCCCGGTTGTTTCCCAGACTGAGGGAACGCAAGGATCAGACCGCTGGCACCCTGTCGGGCGGTGAACAGCAAATGCTGGCCATTGGCCGGGCGCTGATGACCAACCCCCGTCTTCTGGTGTTGGATGAGGCGACCGAGGGCCTTGCACCAGTTGTTCGGCAGGAAATCTGGACGGCGATTTCCAAGCTGAAAGCCGAAACCGGAATGGCGATTATCGTTGTGGACAAATCCCTCAAGGAATTGTCCGCGGTTGCCGACAAAGCCGTCATTCTGGAAAAGGGCAGGTCGGTTTGGGTGGGGGACTTTGGTTCGCTCACTCCGGAAATCACTGACAAGTATCTTGGGGTCTGAGCCATGGCTTTTAACTTTCCGCAGAAAATTCTGTTCAGGCACTGTGATCCGGCAGGAATCGTCTTCTACCCGCGGTTTTTCGAAATGATAAATGACTGCGTCGAGGCCTTTTTTGAACAGGAACTGGACTTTCCCTTTGCAGAGATTCACCGGGATGGAGCGGTTCCAACTGCTGAAACCTCGACCAGGTTCTTGGCTCCTTGCAGGATAGGCGAAGAACTGAACATGGAACTGGAGGTCACCAATCTGGGCCGCACGTCCATGGGTCTTGCACTTCGGGCGAAGTGCGACGGCGAAACGAGATTCGAGACCAATTCGACCCTGGTATTCGTAAACGAGCAGGGACGACCGCAACCGTGGCCTGATCGGGTTCGCCACAGGATCGATCATTTCCTGAACCGGTAAGGCAAACACACTGCCACGCATATTCAAAGAACAGAGTTGAGTTATGACCGACGCATTTATCTGTGACGCACAACGCACCCCGATCGGCCGGTATGGCGGCGCGCTGGCGCAGGTGCGCACCGATGATCTGGCGGCGATTCCGATCGCATCTTTGGTTGAGAGGAATCCACAGGTGGATTGGGCCGCGTTGGATGACGTAATTCTTGGGGACGCGAACCAGGCGGGTGAAAGCAACCGCAACGTAGCGCGAATGGCGGCGCTCTTGGCCGGGTTGCCGGTGGAGGTGCCGGGCACTACGATCAACCGGCTTTGTGCATCAGGCATGGACGCGGTGGGCATGGCTGCCCGTGCAATTCGGTCCGGTGACTATGATCTGGCAATTGCAGGGGGCGTGGAAAGCATGTCCCGCGCGCCGTTTGTGATGCCTAAGGCCAGCAGCGCCTTTTCACGAGCCAATGCGGTTTATGACACGACCATCGGCTGGCGCTTTGTAAACCCGGTGATGGAAGACATGTACGGCACCGACTCGATGCCGCAGACGGCCGACAACGTGGCCGAGCACTATGGTATCAACCGCGCCGATCAGGATGCTTTTGCTGCCCGCAGCCAAGCCCGCTGGTCCGCTGCGCAGAACAGCGGGTTTTTCCGGGACGAGATCACCAAGGTCACGATTCCGCAACGCAAAGGTGAGCCGATTATCGTGGAAGAGGACGAACATCCCCGGCCGGGAACTAGTGTGGAAAAGCTGTCCGGTCTGCGCGGCATAAACGGGCCTGACAAAACGGTTACCGCGGGCAATGCCTCGGGCGTCAACGACGGGGCCGCCGCCATCTTGCTGGCAAACGAGACCGCTGCTAACCGCAATGGCCTGACGCCGCTGGCACGCGTCGTGGGTATGTCAGTTGCGGGTGTGGAACCGCGCCTTATGGGCATTGGCCCTGTACCCGCGACGCGCAAGGTACTTGCACGCGCCGGGCTGCGCATTGATCAGATGGATGTTATGGAGCTGAACGAGGCATTTGCCGCTCAGGGGTTGGCGTCTCTGCGCGAACTTGGCGTGCCCGACGATGCGCCACACGTGAATCCCAATGGCGGCGCAATCGCTCTGGGACATCCTCTGGGTATGTCTGGCGCGCGACTGGTGATGACCGCCGCCTATCAACTCCGCCGAACGGGTGGGCGATACGCGCTGTGTTCTATGTGTGTCGGTGTCGGGCAGGGAGCCGCAATCATCATAGAGCGCGTGTAGCACCGGCGGTATTCCGTCTGACCAGCCGTTTTGAAAGTTCACTTTGAACTCTGTTATGATTTCCAGTCCCTGTTTCCTGTAGGAGGCCGCGGATCTACCGGGTCTCGCTTGGCGCGTGGCCGAACCGTGCGCGGAAGTCCCGAGAAAAGCGACCCAAATGGCTATAACCGCAGTCATAGGCGATTTCAGACACACTCGCGCGGTTCTGACGCCGCAGAAGATGAAACCGCGCCTTGTCCAAACGAACGTCGCGCAAAAACTGGATCGGGGTCATGTCCAAACTCTCGCGAAACGCCGTTTGCAGCGTGCGGTGATGCACCCCTGCGGCACATGCAATATCGTACAACCCGATGTTGTCGTGGGCATTTTCATGGATAAAGGCAATGGCGCGGCGCACATGCGCGGCAGAGCAGGGCGGCACCACCGCATTCATGAGGTGATAGATATTGCTGCGCTGGTTTTTCAGCAAGGTGACCGCAATCTGCCGCTCTAGCGTGAGCAGGTTGAGATCCTGCGCGATCGGTCGCACGCGTCCCGTATCAAAGGCCCGTGCCGCAATAAGAGACATGGCCCTGATACGCTGACCGGCCTTTTTCGAAAGCACAACTTTCGGGTCAAATCGCACAGGTCCGGGAAGCTCTGCGCCGATTTCCTCGGTTGCGACGCGCGAAAGGTAATCCGCGTCGATCTGAACCATCAGCTTGCGGCAGTCACCCTTCCATACCATCCGCGACGGCCTGTCGGGGTTGAGCAACGTGCCGCAGCTGGCGCTCGCCTCAACCTCTTCGCCGCGATGTTCAATCCGGGCGCTGCCGGCCATCGGCAGTTGCAGCAGATAGAAATCCTTTAGTTCTCCGGGGTTGATCGCGACGTCGGCCCCATACCCAAGAACGTTAAGCGAGACCTGAGCGCCGCGAACATGGTGATGCACGACCGTGACTTCACCATCTGAGAAAAGCTCGAGCCGATGATCGCAATAGCGCTGCGTTACGGCTGCCCGCGCTTCGTCCAGCTTATGCGTGCGCAGAACATTATAGTTCTCAAGCAATGTGCCCTGATGCCCCATGAAAAAAAACTACCCGATGGGAAAACTATTTCAAGCCTGAACCTTTTTGACTCGCAAAGTGGATAATGCCTCGGACCCGGTTCGGTGCAGAGTATTCCTGCAACAACAGCGAGGAAACAACATGGACCTGGGCATCACTCAAAGCGACGGTCATGTCGGCGACAGGGCCTGGAACGTTGTCGGACATATTTACACCCCGAAACTGCACAGCCCGAATGCATTTATCTGGCACGCGCAGATCCCGGACGGCACCTTTGTCCCGCCCCATATCCACCCGACGCAGGATGAATGGATATATATGCTGACCGGAAATCTGGAGGTCGAGTTTGGCCATGATGAAGGCAAAGTAACAACGAATCCGGCCAGTGCCGGTGATCTCGTGCGGATGCCGATGGGCAAGTCGCATGGCATCTTCAACCGCTCTGGGGCGGAGGCGACATGTGTCTTTGGCGTTGCGCCGGCTCGCAAGCTCTTTGACCTTTTTGGTCAGCTGGACGGCGTGACAGACCCCGACGAACTGGTGCGCCTGTCGGCCCTGCACGAGGTCGACTTCCTGCCGCCGCCTCCGGGCGCGGGTTAAGGGGGTTCAGACATGGCCAAACGCAAAAAAGTAGCGGTCATCGGGGGCGGGGTCTCGGGCCTTGCGGCCGCCAAGGCCTTTGACGAACGCGGCCACCGCGTCGTCGGTTTCGAACGAAGCCACGATTTTGGCGGTGTATGGGAGCTCAGCCGGTCTTACCCGGATGTGCAGACCCAATCCCCCAAGGATCTATATTGCTATACCGATCACCCGATGCCGGATGAATATCCGGAATGGCCCAAGGGTCCTCAGGTGCACGCCTATCTGCATTCCTATGCAGACAAGCACAATCTGCAGCGGCTCTTCCGGCTCAACACCAATGTGGTTTCCATGGATCGGCGCTCGGACGGGGAACCCGGTTGGACCCTGACGCTGGACTCCGGCGGCCAGCGCTGGACCGAGGATTTCGATTTCGTGGCCATCGGCACCGGACAATTCTCGGACAAGAATATCATTACCCATCCCGGTCAGGAGTCCTTTGAAGCGGCCGGTGGGCAGGTCATGCATTCGTCCGAATACACGGACCCTTCGGTGGTCAAAGGCAAACGCGTAGTGGTGCTGGGCGGGTCCAAGTCCGCCACGGATATTGCGGTCAATGCCGTCAAGAACGGCGCGCGTTCTGTCCATTGGGTCTATCGTGAACGGATGTGGCGCATTCCCTATTTCGTGGGCGGCATCAACTTCAAACGGCTGCTCTACATGCGGGCGCAGGAACAGCAGTTCAATTCTTGGGGCAGGACCGGCCTGCAACGCACAATCGCGACCCTTTTCAAGCCGTTGGTCTGGGCGAACTTCCGTGGGCTGGAGACCTTGCTCAAATTACAACTCGGGCTGAAAAAGCATAACCTTGTACCCAAAGTCCCGATTGAGAAGGATATCTCCTGTTCAGTACCTATTGTGACCCCGGGATTGTTTGAAGCGTTGAACGACGGAACGCTAAAGAACATCGAAGGCACTTATGACCGGTACGACGGCAAGACCATTTACATGAGCACCGGAGAAAAGGTTGAGGCCGACGTCTCGATCCTTGCCGTGGGTTGGAAGATGGGCGTTCCGTACTTGCCGCAAGAATATCAGGATAAGCTGATTGAATCCGATGGCCAGTACCGGACCTATCGTCTGTCGGTAAATCCCGACCTGCCGGATATGGGATTTGTCGGGTTCAATTCGTCGTTCTGCACCATCCTGTCGGCCGAGATGATCGCGAACTGGCTGGTGCGCTATGCTGATGGTCAACTGGAACAACAACCGACCGCAGCACAGATGAATGAGAACATCGACATGATGCTGAACTGGAAACGGCATGAGCGCCCTGCGGCTCAGATCTATGGCGGTCAGTGCTCGGCGCCGTTCCATTTTAAGCACCTTGACGAATTGCTTGCGGATATGGGGGCTAAAAAGAACAAACGGTCGAACCCGTTGGCTGAGCAATTCAGCTATCCCAACCACAGGGCGTACGGTGAATACCTCGCCTCCTGCCCGCAGTACCAGGCGGTGTAGCACCTCGGATGCGCCGGCCGCAAAAAAGATCGGCCCGACTTTAGTCGGGCTGACAGAGATTCAATCCGAACCTCGGATATGCAGGACTTTCATGCAGGCGAAGCTCACATAGGTAGTGCGTGAATGGCTGTAGGTGTACTGAGTGCGCAAGTGACCCTTCCTGAAGAATGGGTGAAACGTACATCAAAGTGAAAGACAAATCGGTGTACTTTGTCGAATCTGAGATAATCACGGCAAGCCCCTTGTTTTCATCCCGTCCGAGCGACGGAACAAGCCTTCCCTCAATCTGAACCAAAAGCTTGCGACATAACCCATATTGTTCGAAATCCTCATCCGAAGCGAGTGGCACGGTAAGAACAGTCAGATAGCCTGGCGATTCCGTTATGAAACTTGGGCCTTGGGTATTTGATCAGGCGTAATCTTGCTGGGTGATCCGGAGACATATACCTCCTCAATCGCGCGGTCATCTCCCATCATCTGCAAAACAAACAACTCCTCTGCAAGACTGCCCACACGGTTCATGCGTAAGGCCATGGAGGGCGTGCTGCGCGCATTCAGGACAACAACGTCTGCCTCGGTTCCGGGGTCGAGATTTCCAATTCTATCTTCCAACCCAAGAACGCGCGCATTTCCGAGCGTTGCCCAGTGAAAGGCCTGTAGAGGATGCAGTGCCGACCCTTGCAACTGCAGGATCTTGTAACCCTCGCTCAGGGTTTGCAGCATCGAATAGCTGGTGCCTGCCCCAACATCGGTCGCGATACCGTTCGATATACCTCGCGCTCTCAAACCACTATAATCAAAAAGACCGCTGCCAAGAAACAAGTTTGAGGTCGGACAGAACACGGGATGCGCACCGGTTTCGGCAAGAGCGTCGATCTCGCGTGGTTCCAGATGGATGGAGTGCCCAAGAAACGTTTTTTGCCCCAGCAGACCGTAAGACTGGTAGACATCCAGATAGTCGCGGGCCTGCGGATAAAGTTGCTTGGTAAAGGCGATCTCATCCTTGTTTTCCGACAGATGCGTCTGGATGTGGCAGTCCGGATGTTCCTGCGCCAGCGCTTGCGCCATCGCCATCTGTTCCGGGGTTGACGTGATTGCGAAACGAGGCGTGATGACATAGCCGTTCCGGCCCTTACCGTGCCAATCCGCGATTAAGGCCTTAGTGTCATCGTACCCGGATTGTGGCGTGTCCTGAAGACCTTCGGGCGCATTGCGGTCCATCAGGACCTTGCCACCAAGCATGCGCATGTTGCGTCTTGTCGCTTCGGTAAAGAAGGCGTCCGCCGATGTCTTGTGGACCGAGCAATATGCAACAGCAGTCGTCGTGCCGTGCGTGACGAGCTGATCGAAGAACGCCCGAGCCATAAGTGTGCTGTGCTCTTCCGAAGCAAAGCGGGTCTCTTCCGGAAAGGTGTAGTTGTGGAGCCAATCCAAAAGTTGCGCGCCCCAAGAGGCGATCACCTGTACTTGCGGGAAGTGAATGTGCGTGTCGATGAAACCAGCCATCATCAGATGCGGGCGATGGTCTGTCACTGGTACATTCCCGGCTTTCGCACTGATCTCGGCGAAGGGTCCTGTATCCTGGATGATCCCGTCCTGGATCAGCAAGGCACCGTCTTCGAGATAAGTGTAAGCGTCGAAATCTTCGCCGTTCTGCGGTTCGCGGTGAAAGGTCAGCAGACGACCGCGGAGCAATCTCTGTGTCATGAATAGTCTCGGTTACTTTGAAAGGGAAGGGTGGGGGCAGCCGTGCAGCTGCCCTCGATGGTTCAGGCCTGTTGGGCGGGCGAGTCGTCGTCGATGAGATCCGGCTCATCCGGCACGATGACGCGATGCTCGAGGTCCTCTTTCGGTGCGAGCACCGGGTAAGCATAGAGGAATGCGCCGATGATCCAGTAGCCAACAGTGATCCCGTCAAGCTGAGGCATCTGCAGCGTGTAGGAGTGAATGATTCCAAACGAAGACATCAGTCCGCCCGCGAAAGCAAACGCCGCTGCCATCCGGAATCGACCGTCGATCACGTCGGCCACGATTGCACCCCAGATCAAACCAGTAATGATCGCACCCTGGCTTAAGGCAAGATGACCTTCGTAATGGGCACCTTCCATGAGAAGGGCCGCAGTCAGCCCCTCATCACCCAAAGACGGCAAACCTTCGACACCGGAACTGCGCAGAGCATTCATCAATGAACCCCATTTAACCATCAGGAAGGCCGAGATGTGAGGCAAGATCGCAAAGGACACAGCTGCCATGTGCATCGGCTTCACAGCCCAGGCTGTATTGGTGATTAGGCTCACAGAGACAAAGACCAAAACAGGTGCAGCGGCGGCAATCGGGATCAGGCCGGCAAGAAAGGACAGAAAGCCAAGGAACGCAGCAGCAGCGATAACGACTGCCACACCGACGATGTACCCTGCATGAGCATCCAGCCGCTTATAGGCTGGGTGACCTATGTAAACGGTTGTCGGGAAGGGCGAACCAAAGAGAGCACCCAGCATCGTGCCTGCTCCGTCCGTCACCTGACACAGTCCGACCGGATAATGGTCGCCTGCAGCTTCGGCGGACTCTACGTTGTTCATCGTTTCGATGAAGTTGTAGATCTGCACGGGGATCAGCACCAGGAACAGCTCGGGGTTTGCGAACAGGTACTGCACACCGGCAACGAGGTCACCGAAATACGGGATCGGTGGGTAAAAACCGATGCCGCTTACGTCAATTTTGGACTCACCAAGAAGAATTGCGATCACGGTACCGGCAGCAATTGCAACCAAACCGGCGGGTACATTGCCCGGAAGGCGGAAACGACCGATAAGGCCCCAGAGGATAAACAGCAGTGACGTGAAGCCGATGATTGGGTTTTCGAAGACTTCCGCCAGTGGGACGGCGCCGATGAAGACCAGTGCGATGCCGCAAAGCGTGCCCAGCATCCCGGCGCGCGGCGTGATCCGCTTGAGGTACGGTCCGATCACGGAACCAAGTGCAGCCACGATGCCGCCCATAAATCCGGCGCCAATACCCACTTGCCATGCAAGCATCGGGTCGTTGGTCGCCCAGTAAATGGGTCCGATCACGCCAAACAAGTAGACAAACATTACCGGTGTCGAGATGCCGTAGGGCAAGGCCGTTACGTCTTTGCCTTGAGCGGATGCCGCCCATTTGGCGAGGTACGTGTAGACGGCCACACCGGCCAAAATCGCGATAGCGGCACCGGGAACGATGCGGCCAAAGACGATCTCTGCAGGCATCTGAAACACGAACTGGCAGACCCCGGAAAGGATCAGCAGGTTCACAAGGTTGTCGGTAAACAGCGCCCAGAAAGCGCTGAAGTCGCTGCGGGTAAACAGCTTGTATTCGTAGGTCCTCCCGTCCATGACGGTCTCCTCCTCTGATATGACCGGAATTGCCCGACGGATGTCAGGCCGTTCTCCCTTTCCGGTCGCTATGGTGGCCCTCGGCGGGCGCCTGGTTTGCCCCGGTCAGGGCGGTCGCGGCAGTTTCAGAGGTCAATTCAGCCATCACTTCGGCCACCACAAAGGCGGCGATGACGCTGGGCCGCTTATCGCGGCTACCGCTTGCCCCAATGGGGCAATTCAAGTGTTCGATAGACTGTCCGTCACAGTTTTTGTGCGCCCAGTTTCTGAGCTTTACCCGCTTGGTGGCGGATCCGATCATCCCCACATATGCTGCGTCCTGACGTTCCAGCGCTGCAGACGTCAGCAGGAAGTCGAGCCCATGATCATGGGTCAGAATGATAAAGGCGCTGTCTGCAGGGGCACTCCGGATTTCGGCCTCTGGAATGGCGCTCACTCGGGTTTCGACATTTGCGGTGCAAAGCTCGACTTCGTCAGCGCGTGTATCGACGAGGATGCAGCGTACCGGTAGGTGCTGAAACTGAATTGCCAATGCACGCCCGACATGGCCTGCGCCCATGACGTATACGTGCGGCAGTGCTTGCTCGCGCCGGGCCGCACGTTCTGTTGCGGCCCATTTGTCTGACACTCGCATACGGTTCAGCTGCAACTCGACGCGACCACCACAGCATTGCCCGATTTCAGGGCCAAGCGGTACATCCAAATCCTGGTGCAGCGTACCGTCGCGCAGCATGTCCCGCGCTGCGTTGATGGCCATGAATTCCAATTGCCCACCACCAATGGTTCCCCAAAGTGCCTTTGGAGTCACGAACATTTCTGTCCCCTCATTGCGTGGAGAAGACCCGCGCACACGCGTAAGGGCAACTTGGATCACGCAACGCTGAGCGGACAGAAATTCGTTTAGGGAACCCAGGGCGGTCATGGCTCAGGGACCTTCTTTCAGCCGTGTAACTGCCATCAGCACACGCTCGGGGGTTGCCGGAGCGTCAAGGCGTGGGCATTCTCGGTAGTCGGCAACAGAGGCCACGGCCATCGACAGGGCTTCGAACACCGAGATTCCCAACATGAACGGTGGCTCGCCAACGGCCTTGGACCGTTTGATGGTCAATTCGCGGTTTTCTGACCAATCGGCGAGGTTGACATTGAAGATGCGCGGGCGGTCTGACGCGAGCGGGATTTTGTAAGTCGACGGAGCATGCGTGCGCAGACGACCGGCATCATCCCACCAGAGCTCTTCGGTGGTCAGCCACCCCATGCCCTGAATAAACGCGCCTTCGACCTGACCCTTATCAAGCACCGGGTTCAGCGAACGTCCGACATCGTGCAGCACATCCGTACGTTCTACGCGGTACTCACCTGTCAGGGTGTCAATCGTCACTTCCGAGCACGACGCGCCATAGGCGTAGTAATAGAACGGTCGCCCTTGACCCTTGGCCCTATCCCAGTGGATTTTCGGAGTTTTGTAGAACCCGGCTGCCGACAGTTGCACACGGGCCAGATAGGCCTGCTTGATGAACACTTCGAACGGCAGAACATCTTGGCCGATAAAGACTTGATTGGCGTGAAAAGCCACTTCCTCAGGGGCGACGTTCCAGTTCTCGGCTGCGAATTTCACCAGACGCTCTTTGATCTGTTCGACCGCGTTCAAGGCGGCCATACCATTCAAGTCGGTCCCGCTGGAGGCCGCAGTAGCCGAGGTGTTGGGAACTTTCTCGGTGGTCGTTTTGGTGATCTTGATCCGGCTGAAATCAACCTGGAACGCCTCGGCCACGACCTGCGCGACCTTGGTGTTGAGGCCCTGCCCCATTTCGGTGCCGCCGTGGTTCAGGTGGATCGAGCCGTCATTGTAGACATGAACCAAGGCACCGGCTTGGTTGTACCAGGTCGCGGTGAAGGAAATACCGAATTTGACCGGTGTCAGCGCGATACCTTTTTTCAGGATCGGCGAAGTCTTGTTGAATTCGATGATGTCCTGTCGGCGCTGGCGGTATTCCGAGGTCTCTTCCAGCTCTCCGACCAACCGGTCGAGAATGCTGTCTTCGACCTCTTGGTGGTACGGGGTAATGTTGCGGTCGTCGGCGCCGTAGAAATTGGCCTTTCGCACATCCAGCGGGTCCTGCCCCGTGGCATAAGCGATTTCTTCGATCATCCGTTCTGCCGCGATCACGCCTTGCGGTCCGCCAAACCCGCGAAACGCGGTATTCGAAACCGTATTGGTTTTCATCGGGTGGCTGTTCAGGCGCACGTTTGGATAGAAATAGGCGTTGTCCGCGTGGAAGAGCGCCCGGTCGGTCACAGGGCCCGAAAGATCGGCCGAGAACCCGCACCGCGCAGCAAAGCTGCTTTCGACAGCCCGAATGCGGCCGTCGTCGTCAAAGGCGACATCGTAGTCGATCACGAAGTCATGGCGTTTACCGGTCGCCGTCATATCCTGATCCCGGTCGGGGCGGATTTTCACGGCGCGGTTCCATTTCTTCGCGGCCATAGCAGCAACAGCGCAGAACAGGTTCATCTGACTTTCCTTGCCGCCAAATCCGCCACCCATGCGGCGCACATTGACCACAACGGCGTTGGACGGTACGCCAAGAACATGGGCTACCATATGCTGCGCCTCGGACGGGTGCTGCGTGGAACAATGCACGACCACGTCATCGTCTTCGCCGGGAATGGCAAAAGCGATGTGACCTTCGAGGTACATGTGATCCTGACCGCCAACACTCATCCGGCCTTTGATCCGATTGGGGGCGGCTTCCTGCGCGGGCGCGACATCGCCGCGCTCCAGCTTGAGCGGTGCCGTGACATGCGGGTATCCGGCGTCTTGCGCGGAAATAGGGTCCAGCGCGTGGGGCAGGGTTTCGTACTCGATCTTTGCCAGTTCGGCGGCCCGGCGCGCGATGTCGCGGGTTTCGGCAACTACAGCAAACAAAGGCTGCCCATGAAACTGAATGGCATCGGTTGGGAAAACCGGTTCGTCGTTCAGATGTGTCGGGCTGATATCATTGGCCCCCGGCACATCATCCGCGGTCAACACGCCGACAACGCCGGGCGCGGCCAGAACATCGGTGAAGTCGACGCCCAATAGCTTGGCGTGCGCGACGTCAGAGACGCCGAGATACGCGTGCAGCGTGCCTTCGGGTTGGGCAATGTCGTCGGTGTAATCGGCCCGCCCAGTGACATGCTTGATCGCGCTGTCGTGGTTTACGTTGGTGTGGGCCGCCCCAATGATGGAAACGTTGTCTTTCACTTTGTCGTCTCCTGATTAGGCGCAAGCCAGTTGAACGGGGGTGTCGGTTTTAGCGTCGTATTCGAGGAAGAACCGACGCAGCAGGTTTTGCGCGGTCAGCATCCGGTAGTCGGACGAAGCACGCCAATCGGTCAGAGGAGAGAAATCTCGCGCCAGCGCCACAGCGGCGGCTTCAAAGCTTTCGCGTGCCCAGGGTTGACCGTTCAGCGCCGCCTCGGCAGACGATGCACGCTTGGGCGTGGCAGCCATGCCACCAAATGCGATACGGGCGTTGCTGATGGTGCCGTCCGTGACCGTCATGTGGATGCCGGCCGCCACGGAAGAGATATCCTCGTCGCGGCGCTTGGAAATCTTGTAGGCCGCATCCAGATCGTTAGGCCCGGGCAGAGTGGCACGGATACTTTCAACAAACTCATCAGGCTTGCGATCCTGTTTGCCGTAGTCGATGAAAAACTCCTCGAGAGGCAGGGTCCGGACTTCTGAGCCACGGCGCAGCGTGATGTCCGCGCCGAGCGCGATCAGAACAGGCGGCGTATCCCCGATGGGGGAGCCATTGGCGATGTTCCCGCCAACGGTTCCCATATTCCGCACCTGCCACCCTGCGATGCGATCCCAGTAAGAGGACAGGTGCGGCAAGTGCTCTGACAGGAGTTCCTGGCAATCGGTGTAGCTGGCACCAGCACCGATCAGGAGGAGGGAACCCTGTCTTTCGACGGTTTTCAGGTCCTCGAGGTGACCTGTGAAGATGGCAGGCCCGATGTTACGCAGGAATTTGGTGACCCACAGACCTACATCTGTGGCACCAGCCACGATTGTGGCCTTGGGGTACGTCTGCAGGCACTCGGCAAGGTCATCAACGCTGGATGGGATAATGCTCAGGTTGTTCTCAGGGCCGGACGCAACGCGCCGTCCGTCTTTGAGACCAGCCAGACGTTTGGTCATGAATTCTCGCTCAGTATTCAAGTAGTCCGACGCTGGGGTGCCATAACGGCTGACGGCAACGGCGGCGCGGATGATTGGTTCATATCCGGTGCAGCGGCACAGGTTGCCCTGCAAAGCGGTCTCAACCTGCGCTTCGGTCGGCTCGGGTGTCTGCATCCAAAGGGCGTAAAGCGCCATCACGAACCCCGGTGTGCAGAACCCGCACTGGCTGCCGTGATGCTCGACCATGGCTTGTTGAACGGGGTGCAGGCGACCGTCGGGACCGGACAGGTGTTCGATTGTCACAACATGACAACCATCGACGGAGGCGAGAAACCGAATACAGGCATTCACTGGGACATAGGTCAGGCCGGCGTCGCCAAGCCGTCCGACAAGCACGGTGCACGCGCCGCAGTCGCCCTCGGCGCAGCCTTCCTTTGTACCAGTTAGACGGCGCTCCAGGCGCAGAAAGTCCAAAAGCGTTTGGTCTGCTGATACGTTTGGGACGGACACATCCTTGCCATTGAGGATAAACTGGATGTTGGTGCGATGCGTCATGGAATTCTCCCTCTGCCCCTGCCTTCCGGCGGGTGATCGGAAGGACCATAAAAGCAAAGATTGGGTCGGAAAATCGCCGCAAATGGCAAATACTTTCAACAGAACGTTGAAAAAGAATTGATCGTAACGCACTCTCTCACCACTGGGAGGATCAAATGTCGTACATTGAAAGTCTGCGTGTCTTTGTCAGAGTGATGGAGTTGGGCAGCATTACGTCCGGTGGGCGCGACCTTCGGTTGACTCCGGCGGTGGCCAGCAAGCGCTTGAAAGAGTTGGAGAACCATTTGGGCGTGCGGCTGTTCAACAGAACAACCCGGTCAATGACGCCGACCGAAGTTGGAACAATTTTTTACGATGAGGCCAAGGCCGTTCTGCTGGCATTGGATCACGCCGAGGCGCGTGTCGCCAGCTTTTCAGATGCTCCCCGTGGCGCCATTCGCATCACTGCACCGCTGGGCGTCGGGCGGAGAATCGTTGCGCCATTGGTCCCGGAGTTTTCGGATCGCTACCCTGAGACAGAGATTCGTATGCGTTTGTCCGACCGGAAGGTGGACATTCTAGCGGACGGGCTGGACATCGCATTCTTTATTGGAGAACCCGGCGACTCCACAATGAAATTGCGGAAGTTCGCGGATTGCGATCGGGTCCTGTGCGCGTCGCCGGATTACCTATCGCAATTTGGTGTGCCTAAGACACCAGATGACTTGTTGCACACACCGCACAACTGCTTGTTGCTGCGCTATCCCAGATCTCCTGAGTATTTCTGGACGCTCAAGACCGACATGGGCCCGCGGAAACTTGAAGTGCGTGGAAGATACGATGCGGATGACGGTGACGTGCTGACCGACTGGGCTTTGGCGGGCAGGGGGATCGTTAATAAGCCGCGCTTTGATGTGCGCGAATACCTAAACGATGGTCGATTGGTCGAGTTACTACCCCAAACGCCACCATTACCAACGATTTTCGGGTGTCTCTATCCACATAAGAAACTTCAAGACCCCAAAGTGCGCCTGTTTGTTGAACATATCGCGCAGCACAGCAAACGCTATTTCGCGTAGCGCAAAAAACAGAAAAACCGGGCGTCGCGACCCGGTTTGCAATCTTCGATTTAGTGAGCGCCGGCATTTACTGGTCTCTGACTTCACGCACCCATGCAATGATGGTTTGGCGCGCTTCGTCATCCATTTGCACCGCAGATGGGGGCGGCATCGCATGGCTGATCCCTGCCTGCAGATAAATCTGGTCGGCCTGACGGGCAACGTCGCCGGGTGTTTCAAGGTACACCTTCTTGGGGGCCCATTTAATGGTGCCATAAACCGGCTCGCGTGCATGGCACATGGAACAGTTGCCGATAACCGTGTCGTACGCTTCTTCGAAACCAGCGGCTGACGCATATTTTTCCTCATACGGTGTAAGTGCCCGCGCTTCCGCATCTTCCCAGGTCTCCGTGGGCCTCACCGAAGAAAGCCAAGCGATCACAACCATGAGAATGACTGTCGCTGCCCAAGTCCAGTGCGGGCCGGTTCCGGTTGCGTGCATCGTGTTGAAGTAGTGACGGATAGTGACACCAGTCAGAAAGATCAGGCTGGCGATAATCCAGGAATACTCGGTGCCGAAGGCCAGCGGATAGTGGTTTGACAGCATCAGGAACACGACCGGCAAAGTCAGATAGTTGTTGTGCGTAGAACGCACCTTGGCGATCTTGCCGTACTTGGCGTCTGGCGTGCGACCAGCCTTGAGGTCTTCGACCACAATACGCTGGTTTGGCATGATCTGAAAGAACACGTTGGCGGTCATGATCGTCGCGGTGAACGCACCAAGATGCAAAAGCGCGGCACGACCGGTGAATATCTGGTTATAGCCCCAGGACATGATCACAAGGATCACGAACAGCAATAGCATCAGTACGGTCGGGTGGTCGCTCAGCTTGGATTTACACATCTGATCGTACAGCAGCCAACCAATGGTTAGTGATCCGCCGGAGATCAGGATACCCTGCCACAGCGCCAAATCCACTTTGGTTGGATCAAGTAAGAACAACTCGCCGCCGACCCAGTAAATGATCATCAGCAGAGCCGCACCGGACAGCCAGGTCGTATAGCTTTGCCATTTGTGCCAGGTCAGGTGTTCAGGCATCCGCGCAGGTGCCACCAGGTATTTGACGGTATGATAGAACCCGCCCCCATGCACTTCCCACTCTTCGCCGTAGGCCCCATCCGGCAGGGCGGGGTTCGGCTTAAGCATGAGATCGAGTGCGATAAAATAGAATGACGCTCCAATCCACGCCATTGCGGTGATCACATGCAGCCAGCGGACGGAAAAGGCGATCCACTCCCACATTACGGCCAGGTCATACATGGCATTGCTCCTAAGATTCTTTAGTTCCGGTCACTCTATGCGAGACAGTTTTGTTCTGGTATTGCTGGTAAAGACCAAGCAGTATCAAAAAATGCAAAAAAATGTCCTATCTTGACAACATTCGCACTTTTGTCCGTGTCTACGAATTGGGCAGCATGTCTGCCGCAGGCCGTGATCTGAGGGTTTCACCGGCCGTGACCTCGGCACGAATTTCACAACTGGAAGAGCATCTCGGTGTGCGGTTGTTTCAACGCACTACGCGCAGTCTTACGCCCACCGAGCAAGGAAAATCTTTCTATCGGGGGGCGGCAGAGATACTTGAAGCGGTTGATCGCGCTGAAGCTCAGATCGTCAACATTACAGAGAACCTGAAAGGTTCACTTTATGTCGCAGCGCCTTTGGGTGTTGGGCGACGATTGATTGCGCCGCAGGTGCCAAAGTTCCTGGCCGAATACCCGGAGGTGAATGTTAGGCTAAGGTTGACGGATCGAAAGGTGGACCTGACCACTGAGGGACTGGACCTGGCGTTTTTCCTCGGTCAGCCAGAGGACAGCAACTTGCGTATTCGCAAGATTGCTGATGTCGAAAGAGTGCTTTGCGCATCTCCGAAATATATCAAAAAACGTGGGATGCCTGAGAGCGGCGATGACATTATCGCTGATCAGCATGAGTGTCTCAGTTTGCGGTTTCCGGGTGCGACCGAATTTCAGTGGCTCTTGAGAACTGATGCGGGACCAAAACGTTTCCGAGTCTCTGGGCGTTATGAGTCAGATGACGGCGATGTGTTGACGGATTGGGCGCTGGGCGGCCATGGCATTGCACTGAAACCGATTTTTGAGATTGCTCAGCATCTTAAGGCCGGAAATCTGGTCCCGGTTGCAGAAAAAACGCCGCCGGAACCGATTCAAATGGCTTGTCTGTTTACGCACCGCCGTATGCAGGATCCTAAAACGCGGCTGTTCATGGAGTTTATAATAGACCGCATCGGATCTTCAATTGCCGCGACAAATACGTTTCGGTAAGTCGCTCAGCTTCCACGATAGGTCGAGTAACCGAAGGGCGAAAGAAGCAACGGCACATGATAATGTGAGTGTTCGGACATGCCAAAGCGGATCGGTATCACGTCCAGAAAACGTGGGTCCTCAGGAGGGGTGCCTGAGGCATCAAGGTAATCTCCGGCATAGAAGATCAGTTCGTATTCGCCTGTTGAAAACTCTGCCTCGGGCAAAATCTGTTCGTCGGTCCTGCCATCGTCATTAGTGACCAGAGCTTTCAGCAAAGTGCGTTCTGCGCCATCGATGCGAAACAGCTCGATTTTCAATCCTTCGGCGGGGCACCCCCGCGCCGTATCCAAAACATGTGTCGTAAGGTAACCGGTCATGTGCGTTACTCCTCAAGTTACACGGTAACTAATCTGTTTTCGTCGCAGGGGGCAAAGGCTGTCTATTCGAAGCTGCTTTCTGAATTTTTTGAAAAACATCTAAAATTATCTGAGGTATTGATGAAAAGAAGAAGAAGGAAATTGATGTGACGCGCTATCCACGAGACTTGACCGGCTATGGTGGGCAAGTGCCAAAAGCAAACTGGCCCAATGATGCAAAGATCGCGGTTCAGATTGTACTGAACTATGAAGAAGGTGGCGAAAACAACGTCCTGCACGGCGATGCCGCGTCCGAGGCGTTCTTGTCCGAAATCACAGGTGCCGCCCCATGGCCGGGGCAGCGGCACTGGAACATGGAATCGATCTATGAGTATGGCAGCCGCGCCGGGTTCTGGCGTGTGCATCACCTTCTCCAGGATCTGCCGATTACCGTTTACGGCGTCGCCACGGCTTTGGCCCGCGCACCAGCGCAAGTTGCGGCGATGAAGCACGCGGGATGGGAGATTGCCAGCCATGGTTTGAAATGGATTGAACACAAGGACATGGGCGCGGAAGAAGAACGCGCCGAGATCCGTGAAGCAATTCGGCTGCACACCGAGGTTACAGGTCAGCCACCGCGTGGTTGGTATACGGGCCGCTGTTCTATGAACACTGTCGATCTGGCCGCTGAGGAAGGTGACTTTGCCTATATCGCCGACAGCTACGCCGACGATTTGCCGTATTGGACCAAGGCTGGGGGCAAGGATCAACTCATCATGCCCTACACGATGGACTGCAATGACATGCGCTTTGCGATCCAGGCTGGGTACACCAATGGGCAGCAGTTCGAAAGCTATCTGAAGGACAGCTTTGACATGCTTTACGCCGAGGGTGAAGCCGGCGCGCCGAAAATGCTCTCGATTGGTCTGCACTGCCGTTTGATTGGCCGCCCCGGTCGCGCCATGGCGCTAAAACGTGCGCTGGACTACTTCAAGAAATACGACGGTGTCTGGTTTGCCACACGCGAACAGATTGCCGACCACTGGGCAAAGGAACACCCACCGATGCAACGCCTGACCCCGTCCGAAATGGACCAGCCCACCTTTGTTGCCGAATTCGGCGGCGTGTTCGAACACAGCCCGTGGATTGCCGAAGGTGCGTATGATCTTGAGCTGGGGCCGACCCATGACAATGCTGCCGGTGTTCACAACGCGTTGGCCCGAGTATTCCGAACGGCCTCTGACGAACAACGCCTTGGTGTTCTGACCGCTCACCCGGATTTAGCGGGCAAGCTAGCCGCGGCTGGACGACTGACCAAGGAAAGCACAGCTGAACAGGCCGGGGCCGGTTTGGATATGCTGACCGATGAGGAACGCGCAACATTCACTGCGTTGAACGAGGCCTACACGACCAAGTTTGGCTTTCCCTTCATTATTGCGGTCAAGGACAACACGAAAGCCAGCATTCTGGCAGCCTTTCAACGTCGCATCGACAGCGACCGGGACACCGAATTTTCTGAGGCCTGCCGTCAGGTTGAACGGATCGCCGAATTGCGCCTGATTGAGAAGTTTGCGGAATGACAACAGCGTTAAAACTCCGGCCACTGAATGCAGAGGCTTTTGCCCCGTTTGGCGATGTCATCGAAGTGGCGGGCGACGCGGACAAATACATCAATCAGGGCAAGTGCGCACGGTATCACGATCGCGCCGCGCTGGATTTTCATGACGGGCGCGCTGGAATTAGTGTGTTTCAATCAGAAGCCTTTAGCCTGCCGATCAAGCTGGAGATGGTTGAACGCCACCCGGAGGGAAGCCAAGCGTTTCTGCCCTTGTCGGACAAACCCTTTGTTGTGGTTGTGGCCCCGGATCTAGACGGCACACCAGGACAGCCCATCGCATTCAAAACAGCGCCGGGGCAGGGCGTGAACTATCATCGCAACACTTGGCATGGCGTGTTGACGCCACTTCATGCACCCGGACTCTTTGCGGTGGTCGACCGAATTGGAGCCGGGCCCAACCTCGAAGAGCACTGGTTCGGGGAGGCTTTTTTAATCACGGAATGAGGGACGTGGCCGGAAGAGGAGCCGGTTTACGAACCTCAAGGGAGGAAAGACTAAATGTCAGATGCATCCATCGGAACGCCGGAACAGCTCCGCGATCCGAATTACACTCCGCCAATCATAAAAGCGGTGCCACTGGGAATTCAGCATGTGCTGGCGATGTTCGTGTCCAACGTCACGCCAGCCATTATCGTTTGTGGCGCGGCCGGGTTTGGGTTCGGATCGAACAGCCCCGATTTTCCGCAGATGATCTACATGATCCAGATGTCGATGTTCTTTGCAGGCGTCGCCACGCTGTTTCAATCCATTGGTGTGGGGCCCGTTGGCGCGCGGCTGCCCATCGTACAAGGGACGTCATTCGCCTTCATCCCGATCATGATCCCGCTGGTGGTGGGAAAGGGCGTGGATGCCATTGCCGTTCTGATGGGCGGTGTTGTCATCGGCGGCCTGTTCCACGCATTCCTTGGGCTGTTCATTGGGCGTATTCGCTTCGCCCTACCGCCATTGGTTACAGGTCTTGTGGTGACTATGATCGGTTTGGCGCTGGTGAAAGTCGGCATTCAATACGCAGCCGGTGGCGTACCTGCTATAGGTACCGAGGAGTATGGCTCTGGCCTGAACTGGTTCATGGCCGGAATCGTGATCGTCGTAACGCTTGGGCTGAAGTTCTTTGCGCGGGGAATGCTGTCGGTGTCGGCTGTTCTGATAGGGCTGCTCGTTGGATACGCTGTGGCTTTTGCTCTTGGTCAGGTCAACTTGGGCAACGTTGGTCGAGCGGCCTCGTTCGCGCTGCCGAACCCGTTGCATTTCGGTATTGAATTTTCAGTCGCGGCCATCATCGGTTTCTGTGCGATGTCCTTTGTGTCGGCCGTTGAAACTGTTGGGGACGTGTCGGGTATCACAAAAGGCGGCGCCGGACGCGAAGCAACCGACAAGGAAATTCAGGGTGCAACCTACGCTGATGGTATCGGCACAGCGATCTCTGGTCTCTTTGGCGCATTGCCGAACACCTCGTTCAGTCAGAATGTCGGTTTGATCGCCATGACGGGGGTCATGAGCCGAATGGTCGTTACCATCGGCGCGCTCTTCCTGATCGTGTGCGGCCTTGTTCCGAAAATCGGTGCGATTATCTCGTCAATCCCGATCGAGGTTCTTGGTGGTGGCGTCATCGTGATGTTCGGAATGGTTGTGGCGGCGGGCGTCTCGATGCTGTCGGACGTGAACTGGAACCGCCGTAATATGGTGATCTTTGCTATTTCCCTGAGCCTCGGTCTGGGATTGCAGCTGGAGCCAGGTGCGCTTCAGTATTTGCCCGGCACACTAAAAGTTCTGGCCACTTCGGGAATCCTTCCCGCCGCGGTCATTGCAATTGTCCTGAACCTGGTGCTTCCCGATGAGCTTTCGGACGAAGCGACGGAAGAAGTGTCAGGTGGCATGGCGGGTCACGGACTGGGGTCTATTGGCCATGACGACCATGTCTGATGGGGCGTAGGTGACGCTCAGAGTGCCACTGTTAAGAAAAAGCGGCGTGCCAGGGCGCGCCGCTTTTTAGTCAGGATTTCCATCCGGTGTGGCAATGGGATCAGCCTGACCTCAGCCGACGTCGGTGAGATCGTTGCGAACTGTTTCGGCGTTTCTGGCAGGGTCTGTTATGGGGATGGAACACGCGCGAAACTTGCTCTTTGCGCAAGATCATTGCAAAACGCTCCGGCAGCTTCATTCTGCCAGCTCCTAACGTCTGAAGCGAGAGCGCGGATCGCGGCTTTAGGTTTTCGTCAGGCAGGATCTCGAATGGCAGATCCAACCTACCAGAGTTGACAGGTCGATATCGCTGCCGTTGGTCGCCGTTATCGGAACTTTGGGAAGACGTTTGCCGACGAGCCACTCAGGCAGGTTGTCACTATGTGACATCAGAAATCGACCTCAATCGCGATCCCTTTTTCAACGGCGAGATCGACCACGGAGGCAGCGACGGCGAGGTCCTGAAGGCCAACACCAGTGCCATCGAACAGCGTGATCTGATCGTCCGATGTTCGGCCCCGGTTTGTGCCGTTGATGACCGCGCCAAGCTGGGCAACGTCGCTTTCTTTGATGAGGCCCTGGGCAATAGCGTGCTGTGCCTCTCCAATGGTGATGGACTGTGCGACTTCGTCGGTGAAGATAGATGCTTTGGCCAGCAGAGCCGCTTCCACTTCCTGCTTGCCCTTGGTGTCCGTCCCCATGCAGGCGACATGCGTTCCAGGGCTGACGTGATCCGCCATTAGCGACGGTGCAAATGCCGAGGTGATCGAGATGATCACATCCGCCTCAGCCATTCCGTCAAGCTCAACCGCTTCAAACGCAACACCGGCTTCATTGGCGACCTTCTCGATATTCGGCAGCATCTCTGGGTGGTAGTTCCAGCCAATGACTTTTTCAAAGACGCGCTGTTCCAGTGCTGCGCGCAGCTGAAATGCCGCCTGGTGGCCCGCGCCGATCATGCCGATGACTTTGGCGTCAGTACGAGCGAGATGCTTGATCGACACGGATGAGGCCGCGGCTGTGCGCAGGGCCGTCAGAAGGTTGCCGCCGACCATTGCCGAGGGTTTGCCAGTGTCGGGGTCGAAAAGAAACACGGTGGACTGGTGGTTGATCAGCCCGCGTTTTTCCAGATTGTTCGGCCAGTAGCCGCCCGCTTTCAGACCAAGTGTCAGCCCCGCGCGGTCAAACCCGCCCTTGAAGCCATAAAGCGCGTCTTCATGCCCGATGGCTTCGCGCACGACAGGGAAGTTGTAGGCGTCGCCTGACGCCATGGCGGCAAAGACCTGTTCAACGGCATCAAAGGCCGCTTGGCGGGTCATGAGGTCAGCGATTTCGCGCTCGGGTACAATCAGCATATCTTTCTCCAATCAAACATTCGTGCGCCCGTGTGCTTTTCCCGAAGGGAGGGAAGGCACACGGGCGGCTATCAGGCTACATTCGAGCCGGATTTTCCTGCCTTAAAATTGCTCGGCTCAATATGCGCGACCGCGGGCGGATACTGGCCAGACGGCTTCGACCTTACCGTTGCGAACGCCGACGTACCAATCGTGCACATTTGCGGTCGGGTCGCAGTGCCCCGGCACCAACTTCAGCTTGTCGTTTACCTTGAGCACCCCTTGCGGGTCCATGACGACGCCATGTTCGTCTGAACATTTGATGTATTCGACATCGTCGCGTCCGAAGATAACGGGCAGACCGCTGTCAACAGATTGTGCCTTGAGGCCAGCATCGACGATGGCTTTGTCCGATTTGGCGTGGCTCATGACGCTGGTCAGGATGAAGAAGGCATTTTCCCACTCACCCTGATCGATCCGGTTGCCATCCTTGTCCAGAATGCGACCATAATCGGCATCCATGAACGCGTAGGACCCGCACTGCAGTTCGTTGTACACGCCGGAGTTGGACTCGAAGTAGTAAGAACCGGTGCCACCGCCCGAGACCAGCTCGCATTCGATCCCCTCTGCCTTCAGGCCTTCAACGGCGTTTTTCACCATCGCGATTGCGGTATCCAGCTTTTCCTTGCGCGCTTCGTAGCTGTCCAGGTGCTGCATGGCACCCTGATAAGCCTGAATGCCGGTGAATTTCAGGTTCTCGGCAGCTTCGACTGCTTTGGCGATCTCGATCACTTCGGGTGTCGTTGTCACACCACAACGACCGGCACCACAGTCAATTTCGACGAAAACCTCAAGTTGCGTTCCGTGGTCGACGGCCGCACCCGAAAGGTCCGCAACGTTGTCCAGATCATCAACGCAAACGATGATGCGGCTGCCCAGCTTCGGCAGGCTGGCAAGGCGGTCGATTTTGGCGGGATCGCGCACCTGGTTCGACACCAAGACGTCTTTGATGCCGCCGCGCACGAACACCTCAGCCTCCGAGACTTTCTGACAGCAAACACCGACCGCACCGCCGATTTTCTCTTGCAACTTGGCCACATCGACCGACTTGTGCATTTTCCCGTGCACGCGGTGACGCATGCCATGGGCCTTGGCGTAATCGCCCATTTTCTTGATGTTGCGCTCAAGCGCGTCGAGATCCAATATCAGGCTGGGGGTCTGGATATCTGCTTCATCCATTCCGGGCTTGGCCGGAATGTCATAGCCTACTTCGAAATTGTCGAGATTGGTCATATCTTTCATTTCCGTATTCCTATGTCGGGATTGATGTCACGCGTTCAGCCAGGGCAGCTTGTCCAGATCGACGTTGCCCCCTGTTATGATCAGGCCGACACGCTTGCCTTTGAATGCGTCCGGGTTCTTCAAGATTGTGGCCAGCGGAACGGCTGAGGATGGTTCCATCACGATCCGCAGGTGTTTCCACGTCAGCTTCATCGCATCGACGATTTCTTGTTCCGAGGCCGTGTAGATCTCGGAGACGTGGTTCGACACGAAGTGCCAGGTGAGGTCTTTCAGCGGAACCAGCAGACCGTCGGCAATTGTCTTTGGCGCATCATCGGCGATGATGTGACCTGCTTTAAAGCTGCGATAGGCATCGTCGGCCTGTTCGGGCTCAGCTGCGATAATCGCGGTTTCCGGGGCTAATGTGGAAAGGGTCAGGCAGGTGCCGGACACCATGCCGCCGCCGCCGATGGGAGCAACCACCGCATCCAGGCCGTCGGTCTGCTCGATGAACTCACGCGAACATGTGCCCTGTCCTGCGATTACACGTGGATCGTTATAGGGATGGACAAAATCCCCACCCGTGGCTGCCTGGACCTCGGCAAAAGTGGCTTCGCGCGACGAAGTGGAGGGCTCACATTCCGTGATCTTACCGCCATAGCGCCGAACTGTGTCTTTCTTTGCCTGCGGTGCCGTGCGCGGCATGACCACGTTACATGGGATGCCCCGCTTCATCGCTGCATAGGACAGGCATGAGGCGTGGTTGCCCGAAGAATGCGTCGCAACACCCTTCTTTGCCTGCTCTGCGTTAAGGCCGAACACCGCGTTTGTGGCACCGCGCACTTTGAAGGCACCTGGTTCCTGAAAGTTCTCACATTTGAAGAACAGTTGCGCCCCGGTCAGCTCGTTAAGATAATCCGAAGTCCGAACCGGGGTACGGCGGATAAAAGGTTCAATCCGATCATGCGCCGCAAGCATGTCCTCATAGGTTGGGATGTACATAGTGCAATCCTTCATCACGCGGCGTCCTTTTGAACGGCAGCTGGATGACCGCGATAGTATTCCTGCGCAGCGGCCACACCGGAGCCGAGTTGAATATTCAGACCCAGATCGGCCATGCACATCTCGGCGGTGGCAATCCCGGACAGAGCCATGACGTCCGTCAGGCTTCCAAGATGTCCGATCCGGAACACCTTGCCAGCGACTTCGCCGAGTCCCACACCGAAAGCAACGCCGTACTTTTCTGCTGCGTGCGTAACGATATCGGTCGCATTGAAACCGCCCGGGGTGCGGATCGCGCTTACCGTGTCAGAATACGCCGACTGGTCGGCCGCGCAAAGCTCCAGCCCCCAGGCACCAACGGCGGCGCGTACCCCTTCGGCAATCCGATGATGCCGGGCAAAGACGTTTTCCAGGCCTTCGTTCAACAGCATATCACAGGCTTGGTTGAGGCCGTTCATCAAGCCAACAGCAGGCGTGTAGGGGTAGGCGTTGTTTGCGTAGCCCTTCGCCATGTCGTGCACATCAAAGAAGGTGCGGGGCAGGGTGCCCGTCTTGGTTGCCTCCATTGCCTTTTGGCTAAAGCCGACGATGGCCAGACCCGCAGTCAACATGAACCCCTTTTGTGAACCTGTAACGGCGACGTCGACGCCCCATTCGTCAAAGCGAAAATCCATAGATGCGATAGACGATACGCCGTCAACAAACAGAAGGGCCGGGTGCTGTGCTGCATCCAGTGCCTTGCGAACGGCAGCAATATCAGACTTCACGCCAGTTGCCGTCTCGTTATGCGTGGCAAGAACAACTTTGATTTCATGGTTTGTGTCGGCGGTCAGAATCTCTTCGTAACGATCGGCTGGCAGCCCTTCGCCCCAAGGGGTTTCGACGATTTCGACATTCAGACCGTGGCGCTGGCACATGTCGATCCAGCGGTGGCTGAACATGCCATTGCGCGCCGCCAGAACCTTGTCACCGGCGGACAGAGTGTTGGTCAGTGCGGTTTCCCAACCGCCGGTCCCGGTCGAAGGGAAGATGAAAATCTCGGCGCTGTCGCTTTTCAGAATTTTCTGAACACGCGCACGCGCAGGGTGCAGAATCTGCCCGAACAGCGGCGAGCGGTGGTCGATCGTGGGCATATCGCAGGCCTTGCGCAGGCTTTCAGGGATATTGGTCGGGCCCGGGATGAAAACGGGATTTTGAAAGCTCATGGATGGTCTCCTTCCGTCGTTGACCACACAATAGGTTCCAGTCGCTTAGTCGGATATATTTTTGAAATTGCCTTTCAAAAAACGAAGGTTGCTTTTTATTTTATATTTGTCAGTGGTTTGTATTTTTCATATGGTGAATTCTTCTTTCACAAATGATTGGAGGGTTTTTATGGATTCTCAAGAAAATACACCCGGAGCCCGCCGAAAAGCCCGTGGAAGACCACGGGGATGGGATGACAAGACCGCGCAAAATACGATCAAATCCCTCGACCGGGCGATGGAAGTTTTTGAGTATTTGAGCGAGGCGCAAGGTAAGGCGTTAACCGCGCTGTCCGATGAAATGGGCCAGTCGCCGGCCACGGTTTACCGTATACTCGTGACACTTGAGGGCAGGGGGCTCGTCGAATTTGATCACGATGAGCAAGTCTGGCACATAGGTCCACGTGCGTTTGTCATTGGCTCTCGCTTCCTACGCCGCACCAGCCTTGTGGATCGGGCCAGACCGGTGATGCGAAAGCTCATGGAGGCCACTGGCGAAACCGCCAATCTAGGGGTGGAAAAAGAAGGTTCGGTGCTGTTCCTGAGTCAGGTGGAAACCCACGCCAGCATCCGCGCGTTTTTTCCACCCGGTACGTTGTCGCCCATGCACGCATCGGGAATTGGGAAATCTCTGTTGGCATTTATGGATGAGGACAGGTTGGACCGCCTGTTGGCCAATGTTGAGCTACAGGCATTTACTGATTGGTCGATTACCAATCCGGCGGTGTTGAAAGAGGACCTAGCCATAGTCAGGGCGCGGGGCTTCTCAGTCGACAATGAAGAAAAGAACGCGGGCATGCGATGCATTGCGGCGCCGGTTTTCGATATCAACAGAGAAGCGGTTGCAGGAATTTCAGTGTCCGGACCGACAAGCCGGGTCAGCGAGGCTGAAATTGAAAGGCTAAGCCGCCCTGTCATGGAGGCGGCTCATCAATTGACGCTTGCTATCGGTGGAACGGTTTCTCAGCCGCAATCCTGAGACGCCCGTGTTGTGGCTAGGCAGCGGGTCCCGGTCGCAGCGCCATATGCCGGTTTACGTCCTTGTAAAGCAGGTAGCGGAACTTGCCCGGACCACCAGCATAACATGCTTGGGGGCAGAACGCGCGCAACCACATGTAATCGCCCGCCTCCACTTCGACCCAGTCATTGTTCAACCGGTAAACTGCCTTTCCTTCCAGAACATAGAGACCGTGCTCCATAACGTGGGTTTCAAGAAAGGGGATGACCGCGCCGGGCTCAAACGTCACCACGGTGACATGCATGTCATGGCGCAAATCGCTTGGGTCGACAAATCGCGTTGTGGCCCACTTTCCATCCGTCCCGGGCATAGGCGTCGGCTCAATGTCGTTTTCGTTTAGGACAAGTATGTCAGGGCTGTCGAGGCCTTCGACGGCTTCATAAGCCTTTCGAATCCAATGGAAACGCAGGGTTTCATCCCCTTGATTTCGCAGGGTCCAATCACTTTCTAGGGGCAGGTAGGCGTAACCTCCGGGCGTCAGTTCATAGGTCGTGCCCTCGGCGACTAAGGTCGCTGTACCCTCGACCACAAACAAAACGCCTTCGGCCTCGGGATCGGTCTCGGGCCGATCAGAGCCACCACCGGGCTGAACCTCCATTATGTATTGCGAAAAGGTTTCAGCAAAGCCGCTCAAAGGACGTGAAATCACCCACAAACGTGTATCTTCCCAAAACGGCAGGAAACTGGTCACAATATCCCGCATCGTACCCTTCGGGATAACGGCATAAGCGTCAGTAAAAACAGCTCGGTCAGTCAACAATTGCTCTTGCCCGGGATGTCCGCCGATTGGTGCGAAATACTTGTTGCTCATGTATGCTCCTGAAGAAATACTAGTCCCTCAAAAATATGCGCCGGGCGGATTGTGTGGACCACCCGTAAAAATGTAACAGCTCTATTCGAAAAGTTTTGAAAAATCCGCAGAATAAAACCAATGGAATTACTCTATGCGTCCAACTTGCAATCGGACGGGCGACATAATGCGTGGGCAAAGTCTGAGCGATACCTGATCCGTGATTCCTAATGCCAATCAGGATAGGGTGGTTGGCGCATTTCCTTCATCATTTTTTCGCGGATGCATTCGCCCCGGTGTTTTGCCATCCGAGTCAATTACGAAGCGTTGCATTGAGAAGGTCGCGGATTATTTTCGATGCATGAACTTGGATCGCTAGGATGTTGCGTTTCCCGGGCGACTATCTTCAGACGCGCCGCTCGGAGTTCTCCGCAGTTCCATTTTGCCACGGTGATGAGGGATCACGGAACCGGCTGGGAGTTTCCTTTGGGCAATGACCGGCATCTTCGCCATGTCGGTCACTTATCGCTTGGCCACGTTTCCGCAGATGCTTCGATAACAAACTTCCCAATTTTCCCGCCAGTTCAGGGTTAACTGAGCCAATGATGATTATGTAAATGCACTGGGTGTCGGTGCGTCTGTCGGAGTCTATCCAGATGCAGGATTTGGCAACAGCGGTTTATTCCAATAGTTCAGTCCGGAAGATATCCGCGCAATGCATGAAACCAATGTCTTTGGACCGATGAACGTCATGCGATCGGCACTGCCGGACATGCGGGCGGCGGGGTCATCGTTAGTGTAACCTCGGTGGCTGGCCATCTCGGTTTGCCCGGCAATTCGGTCTACTCCTCCAACAAGCTCGCTCTGATCGGTTTGACGGAAGCCATGGCGCAGGAACACGGCCCTCTTGACGTCAGAGTTTTCGATGTAGCGCCCGGCGCTTGTACGACGAACGGCCTCGATGAGGCGGTAGACAAACGTCTGGACAGCGGGGCTCCGCAACTGGTGGCATTCTCTCAAAAGTTGCGGGCGCAAACAGGTGCTTTAGCTGCGCAAGTGCCCAATGAACGGGGTGCGCTTGCCGATCCTCAAGAAGCGGCGGATCACATGTTTGCTTGCGCGATAGAGGGTCACCCAATCCACAACCCCAGCGGTTCTGACGCAGAAATGTTGACGAATTTGTCGGATCAACAAAACCGCCAAGGCATTATCGACCAACTGTCCGCCATGCTGTTTCCCGCAGCCTGATCAATAAACTGGAGAAACCGATGTTTGGAACAATGATATCCAATATGAGGTCAAGTCGAGCCCATCACCCTTGTTCGACAGGCCCGAAGTTCACGGGCTGGATTACGAAAACGTAGAATTCAAAACCCGAGACGGCGTAGCGTTGCGCCGGTGGTTGATAAATGGCGGAAGCGACAAGGTAATAGCGCAAACCCAATTCGTCATGCAGCGCAATCGTGGCGGCGGGACTCCCAAGGGGAATGGTCCGATCACGCCATGGAAGCAGGACATCCAATTTTTGCGTCAGGCAAATACCTGGTGGATCGGGGTTTCTCTGTTCTGATGTATGAAATGCGCGGTCATGGCGAGAGTGATCTTGGTCCGATCCCTTGGGTTAGTTGGGGCCCAGAGGAGACAAAGGGCGTTATAGCCACCGTGGACTTTGTAACCGGTCGTTTCCCCGATGCTTAGATAGGGCTGTTGAGAATCTGCATGGGCGCGGCTTCGAAAACGCATGCGTACGGTTGCGACAACAGCTTGGTCAGCCGCCCGAAAATCTAAGCCATTGTCGCTGTTCAACCCTTGCTTTACACCTGCTTCGTCGTGGCACTCGGCATGCTCGGGTTCATAGCGCGGGCTGGTGAAAAAATCAGTGAAAGGCGGCTTGGCTTCGACATGGGCGCGCCGAATTTCATAGACGACACCCCCAAAATCTCTGTTTCAACGTTGGTCGTTCAGAACAGGAGTGACCCGTGGACAAAGATCGGCATGGTGGAAGATTTCTTCCAAGCATTGAGCGTCGAGAAGGAGTTGAAACTGCTCGACCTCGAAAAAAAACCGTTTTGCTGCTTACGGCTATGTTGGGAGCCACCCCGATGAGGTTATTGGCTGGTCCGACAGATTCATGTGATGTTCTGAACCACCTTGAAATGGGGATTGCCCCTGCTTAGCTTCGTGACCGCCGCGGGCGTACTCTCGCAGAGAGCTTCGTCAAAAAAGGTGGCGTTTCGGGCATAGAGCGGTATTCGGCAAGTAGGGCCATCTCGGTGGTATTCGTTGCAGTCCAAAGCAATGGCACCTCCGAAGCCGGTAGATGTCCGGTCCCGTGAAGTGGTGCAGCGGCTACACCAGTGTTTGTTGCCGGGTTCAAAGGCATCAGCGACTTTGCCGTCAATACGCTGCGTGAATACGGCGAGGGGCGCGATTTCAACGGATCTTTTCGACCATGAAATCGATCATGGCACGCGTTTTTGCCGGCAGGTTTTCTCGGCTGGCATAGATCACATGAACGCCAAGCTGTGGCTTTTCGAACGCTGTGAGTACGGGAACAAGTGTTCCGGCGTCCAGTTCGGCCCGACATGAAATTTCCGGCTATCGGGTGATCCCGCGACCCGCAAGGGTAAGCGCTTTTTCGGTATGTGCGTCGTCGCACCGCACCCGAGTGTTCATGGAGCACCTGTTCAAGGTTAATCCTGACTCGACATGGTAATCCTCAGTGGGTCAGGGGCTTCGGCACCTGACCTTCTTTGCTGCGTTCAGGGTCATCTACGCTCATCCAAACTAAAAACCTTCTCTATTCCGCCCCGCCACCTGCGCTACCACGACGTACGTCGCAATCGAATGGCTGGCGGTTTTTGGAGGCCGAATAACTTGATTTCGCAGGCAGGAAACACCCCTAATTTCATGCTGTTGGAACGAAGAAACGATCGTAAAGCGATAGGGTTAGTCGCCAGGGCACCTTCGTTAAAAGGGTGCCAAGCAAGATCGTCACCGACAAGAGTGGCGCGAGTACGGCAGGTATCCGAGAGGTCAGCCTCGACAACTGATGTATGCGGAAGCTTAGTTTTGCCGACCGGAATGACTAACTTCGCGACACTTTCCAGAACACAACTTCAATCAATCACCCATTCGTGGAAACCGAGTTATCCGGAAACGTTTTGTCTGCGGTCTTCTACTGTCGAAACCAGTTATTATCAGCTATTCAAAAATCCAAGCCGACATCAACAGAGCGGTATGAATGGGTCAACGCTCCGGAAGATATGTAGTCTACTCCGGTCGCGGCGATGGCCGCAACAGTGTCATGACTGACATTGCCAGAGGCTTCGGTCACCAATTGGCCATCTGCCATCGCTACTGCCTCTTTCAGGTTTTCCGGGGACATATTGTCCAGCAAAACAACGTCCGCCCCTCCCACCTCAAGCACTTCGGCCAATTGATCCAAATTATCCACTTCGATTTCGATCTTCATCATATGAGAAGCGCGCGCCTTAGCAGTTTCCAGAACCGCGCGTACCCCGCCAGCGGCGGCAATGTGGTTGTCCTTGATCAGGATCGCATCTGAAAGTGAAAAGCGGTGGTTGAATCCGCCGCCATGCAGAACGGCTTGTTTTTCCACAATGCGGAGTCCGGGGGTTGTCTTGCGTGTGCAGGTTATACGCGCCTTGGTTCCCTTTGTTTCGGCGACCAACGCTGCGGTTAGCGTGGCGACCCCTGCAAGTCGTCCAACAAAGTTCAAAGCTACCCGTTCAGCAGACAGGATCGAGGCTGCGCTGCCCCGGATTTCCATCAGCGTGTCCCCTTTCGCACAATGCTGGCTATCACGGAAATGGGTGATGATATCCAGCTTGGGGTCGACCAGACGAAAGGCCAGCTCTGCCACTTGCATACCCGAGATCACAGCGTCTTCGCGCGCGTTCAGTCGAGCGCTGTAGGTCGCCGCAGCAGGGATAACGGTCAGTGTGGTTATGTCTCCGTTGGCCCCCAGATCCTCCATCAGCGCTGACCGGACGAGCGGTTCAAGGATCAAGTCGGGCAGTGCCGGATAAATCATGTGGCGTCCTTTGCGATACGGTCTCTTAGCGCCATAGCCTCGCTCAGCGTCAGGATAGCGCGTTGGCTAGGGCCGGGGGTGGTTTCAGGAAAGTCAGATCGGTAATGCGCACCGCGGCTTTCCTCGCGGATCAGAGCGGCGGCGGTTATCAGGGTGGCCGTTGCCGTCATATTTAGGAAAATTTCCGACTCCGCGTGATGTGCCTCGAGCGTTGCGATATCGGCAAGGGCGCTTTCCAAACCGGCCCGCTCGCGTACTACGCCCACATTTGCGGTCATGGTTCGGCGCAAGGCGGACACGGCGTTTTCATCAGAAATCTTTTTACCGGGGGTGAAACGGATATCGACCGGCGGTGTATTTTCTGCAGGTACAACCTCTGCAATATCCCGAGCGCAGGCACGGGCAAAGACCAGAGCCTCAAGTAGTCCGTTGGAGGCCAGACGGTTGGCGCCATGTAAACCGGTGCAGGCAGCCTCACCGCAAACCCAAAGCCCGGCCAAAGAACTACGGCCGGCCATATCCGTTGCCACTCCGCCCATATGGTAATGCGCCGATGCCGTTACCGGGATGGTTTCAGAAACCGGATCAACGCCATTGCGAGTGCAGGCGTCGGTAACAGAAGGGAATTGGGTCGCAATCTCGGACCCGATAGCCGCTCGTGTGTCGAGCGCAGGGCGTAACCCGGACTGCGCGTGCAGATAAACAGCGCGGGCGACAATGTCGCGTGGGGCCAGTTCACCATCGGGATGAATATTGGCCATGAATCGATGGCCGGTCTTGTCAATCAGGGCTGCACCTTCCCCGCGCAGCGCCTCGGTTGCCAATGGCGTTGGATCTTCTCCCACGTCGATTGCTGTGGGATGAAACTGCACGAACTCCGCATCGGCGATACGCGCGCCGGCCCGGGCCGCCATCCCGATCCCCTGTCCCCGGATGCGCGCGGGGTTGGTGGTCTGCTCATACAAGCCCGATGAGCCGCCCGTCGCCAGAACATGCGCAGTTCCACGTAACAAAACCGGTTGCGCATCAGGCGCGTCGACGCTGGTCAGGAAAACCCCTGTAACTTGCGTGCCGTCACTTTCCAATGCAACAGCCTGCGCGGCCTCAACCACCTGAACAGAAGGCGTCCGGCGCAATTCCGCAATCAGCGCCCGCATGATTTCAGCCCCGGCCTGATCGCCCTTGACGCGTACCACACGGGCAGCGGAGTGGGCGGCTTCGCGCGATTGAACAAAGCTTCCATCAGCCTTGCGATCAAAGCTGGTGCCAAGGTCTGACAGGTCCAGAACACGCTCGCGCGCCGCGCGGGTCACGAATTCTGCCACTCCGCGCAAAACGGCCCCGGATCCAGCCCGCACCGTATCATCTGCATGGGCCTGGGCGCTGTCGGTTGGCGCCATGGCAGCCGCCACACCGCCCTGAGCCCAGGCAGAACTGGCCCCGGTTCCCAAAGGTTCCGGTGAGATCATGACAACCGGTCGCGGTGCTAGTTTCAACGCCGCATAAACCGCAGCTAAACCGGCGCCGATGATGACCACGCGATTTGTGGTTATCTGTTGCATTGAGACGATCAGATACCCAGTTGCCGCGACAGGTCTATCATGCGCTGCACGGACTGCCGCGCTTTGGCTGCAACGTCGGCGTCAACCTCAACCTGACCGGTCATGGTGTCGAGCGCAAACAGCACCTTTTCCAAAGTAATTTTCTTCATGTACGGGCACATATTGCAGGGGCCGACGAATTCGACCTCGGGCAGTTCATCGGCAATATTCGACGCCATCGAGCATTCGGTAATGAGCAATGCCTTTTCGGGTTTTTCGTCGGTGACGTATTTGATGATGCCGCTGGTTGATCCGGAAAAATCGGATTCCGCCACAACGTCCGGTGGGCATTCCGGATGCGCGATCAGGCGTGTCCCGGGATTCCATTCGCGAAAATCACGCAGATCACTGGCGCTGTATTGTTCGTGGACGATGCAGGACCCTTCCCACCAGACAACATTCTTTTGTGGCACATCGCGCGCAACATTCTGCGCCAGATACTGGTCGGGGGTCATGATCACAGTGTGGTTGTCCTGGGCCGCAACGATCTGAGCTGCGTTGGATGACGTACAACAGATGTCCGACGCCGCTTTAACTTCTGCAGTGGTGTTCACATAAGATACAACCGGAGCTCCGGGATACCGAGCACGCATTTCTTCGATGCCTTCTGCAGTAATCGATTCCGCCAGCGAGCACCCCGCCTCCATGTCCGGCATCAGCACAGTTTTACCCGGGCTGAGAATTTTGGACGTTTCGGCCATGAAATGCACGCCACATTGCACGATAACATCTGCCTCGACCTCGGTCGCCTTGATGGCAAGCTGCAGGCTGTCCCCGCCAAAATCCGAAATGCCATGGTAGATCTCTGGTGTCATGTAGTTGTGACCCAAAATGACCGCATTTCGTTTGGCCTTGAGATCATTGATTGCCTTCACGTATGGCGCATAGATTGCCCAATCGACAGGCGATACCACACGCGACATCCGGTCATAGATATCGTTCATGCTGGCGGCCAGCTGGGGCGATGGGGTCAGATCATACTTTTCGGAGAGATGCGCGCGCTGCGCGGGTAGGTCGAACACGGGTCTGATTTCTGCCTAGCTTACTTGTGGTGCCTTCAGTAACGAATTCAATTTAAATTGAACACCAGTCAATAAAGGAAAATGTGCCAAATTTCGCCGCAGTTGCAGAACTAATTGACTGGAATCGCCAACTTGCCGCTTCGATAGATGCATTGTGGTGCGGCAGGCATGATCGAAAGATCCGAGGCACCCTGACCTATAGGCTTTCGTTACCGTCGAACGATCATGGCGTAGTTGTTTGGGCCGATCACCGCTTCACTCGGGCGATCGTCTCGGACAAGGCACACAGCTACGCCAAGGTGGTTGGCGAGATGAGTTGTCGGCTTGGGTCTGCAGATGCGAGCCGACATATCGAAAGGTGCTTGGTAGCTATGCGGAAGCTACAGTGAAGTTAGTGTGATGGTCGACTGCTGTGCAGGCAAAAAGCATTGACTTAGAATAATCCGGAAAAACAGGCGACACACTAAGTCTTGCCTAACGTCAGCTGACAGGTTCAGTTCGATTGTGAGTGCATCATTGGCCGTTGATCAATCGGTTAAAAGGCTTCTGGTGCCGGTGGGCGATACCTTAAAGTACTGCGGGGTCTTTAGGTGCTGTTGTGTTTTCTCAATTGGTTGATCAGGATCTAAGCCTAGCGCAAACGGTCGAAGATCTCAGCGTTGAGCGGATCACCCCTCATCATTTCCGGTCATGACCTTTGGCGTGCCGTATAAGACCTCACTCAATGAAAAGTGCCTCGTCGACACTCCAATTGGTCTGACCAATTCTATGCCATCCGGTGTTGCGGAATCTGCTTCAAAACTGCTGGTTTACGCGCTCCAACGCTGCCTTCAATTGCAGGGCAAATTCACTTGCCAAGGCAGATGGCGGACGGTGCGCCGGTCGCATGATAGAGACGCTTAGAACGACATTGGGGCGGAACGCCCGGAACTCAACGGGCCTCCGCTCGGGTCGCATATTGACGTACCCAGCCGCGGTGATCGGATCGCAGATACAGTAACAAAGGCCTTTTTCCACCAGGGTCAATGCCGGGTGAAACGTGCGGAGTTCAAATCGTTGGTCGAAGCGGGCCTTTTGGCTGGCGAAAGCTCTTTGGGTGGCGATCAGGTTTGGATGTCCGTCTTGCAGCCCGGCCATCGGGCGACCCGACAAATCGCGGGCGTCGATTGTGTCCTGTTGAGTCAGTGGGTCACCCGCCGGGATTGCGCAAACGCATCTCATGTCAAAGTCGATGGTATCAATCGCCGCTGTCGGTTTCGGCGTCTCACCCAATCCGATGTCATATTGCTGAGAGGCCACCCATTCCTCGATCACCGGTGAGGCACGCATCATCAGCGACGCTTTCACATCAGGCTTGTCCAGCAGGAATTCACTCAGAATCTGCGGCATAAGCAGACTGGCGGCGGCTGGCATGCAGGCGATGTTGAGGCGGCCTTTGGTCAGAGCGCCGATCTCGCGCATCGTTCGGGTCGACAATGACAGACGGTCCAGGATCGCCTCGGCCTCGGTGATGAAATACTGCGCTTCTGGCGTGGGGGCCATTTTCCCGCGCTGCCGACGGAACAGGGCGATCTGCAATTCGGCCTCGAGGTTCGCAATCAGTGCACTGACCGCTGGCTGTGTCCGGCCGAGGATTCGGGCGGCATCCGATACCGAACCTGTCCGCATGACCTCGCGAAAGGCCTGTAATTGGCGAAAGCTGAGATTCATGTGCCTTTGTTAATCCATGATTTTTTCGCATTGTATAAAGCAACTCTATTTCATGATCAATTTAATCGTTTTGACTTAATGACATCTGTTCGCAATTTTTCCCGCCACGAATGCACCGCCGGCATTCATTTTGAAGGAGGGGGAAATGACGCGCTTTGCAAGTGTCTTGCTGACAGTCCTGATCTGCCTGGTCGCACTTGGGCAATTCGTGCAGGTGATCACTCGGTACGTGCTGGAAATCCCAGTTATGGGGCTGGAAGAAAGCCTGCTTTATCCAACGCTGTGGCTTTACATGATGGGTGCAGTCAATGCCTCGCGCGAGAACACTCATATCCGGGCAAACGTTCTTGAGATCTTTTTGTCCACCGAGCGTCAGCATCAAGTTCTTGCTGTGATCGGAGAAGTCATCAGCCTGATTGTCGGCATCTGGCTGACCACCTGGGCCTGGGACTTTACGAAATACTCGATGCGCGTCTGGCGCGAAAGCCCGACGCTGTATCTGCCGACCTTTTATGTCGACGTCGCGCTGTTCGTCGGAATGGTCCTGATGATGATCTTTACCGCCTGGCATCTGCTGATGCACCTGCGCGCGCTGTTCATCCCGTCTACCCCCGCCATTGAAGGAGAAGCGCAATGATCGAGATCGCGCTGTTGGCCGTCCTGGTCCTGGTCATCCTGCTGACGCTGGGCGTACCGCTGCCATACTGTTTTGGCGCGGGTCTGATGGTGATGTATTTTGCCGGTGGCGTGGTCATGAAAGGCAACATGCTGTGGGGTTTCCAGCAGCTTGGCAATCCGGTGCTGCTGGCCATTCCGCTGTTTGTTCTGGCCGGGACGATCATGTCCGTCTCGGGCATTGCTGCGAGCCTTCTGAACTTCGTCAATATCTTCATCGGGCACCTGCGCGGCGGTTTGGGTGTGGTCGCCACCGTCTCTTGCGCGCTGATCGGAGCCATCTCAGGTTCGGGCCTGACCGGCGTTGCCGCGATTGGTCCGCTGTTGATCCCCGAAATGGAGAAACAAGGCTATCCTCGCGAATACGCGACGGCGCTGATTGCCAATGCTTCGCTGCTGGGTCTGCTTATTCCCCCCTCGGTCACCATGATCGTCTATGGCTGGGTAACCGATACATCCATTCTGGCCTGCTTCCTTGCTACTTTGGGCCCCGGCCTGCTGATCATGGCGAGTTTCTCGGTTGTCAACATCCGCATGGCTCGCAAATTTCCCCTGCAGTTGAATGAGCCGCCGAAAGGGCAGGCCTTTCTTTCCGAGGCGACCTCGCGCGGTCTTAAGGCCACGCCCGCGTTGTTGATGCCGGTGATCATTCTGGGCGGTATCTATGGCGGCATCATGACGCCGACCGAGGCCGCCGCCGTAGCAGTGATCTATGCGATCCCGGTAGGTTTCCTGATTTACAAAGGGTTGGACATCAAAACCTTCTTTGGTGCGGGCAAAGAGGCTGCGACCTCGGTCGGTGCCATCATGCTGATGATCCTGTTCTCGATGATCCTCAGCCAGATGTTCGTGCTCGAAAGCGTGCCACAGGCCATCGTCAAAGCGATCTTTTCAGTAACAGAAAACAAGGTGCTGCTGCTGATCCTGATCAACATCCTGCTGTTTCTCGTCGGCATGGTCGTGAATGACGTCACCGCAATCATCCTGATCGCGCCGTTGTTGTTGCCGCTGATGCAGGCCATCGGCGTCAGCCCGATCCAGTTTGCCGCGATTATGGGCGTGAACACGGCCATGGGCGGTGTGACACCGCCCTACGCCTCGATCCTGTATCTGGGCGCGCGCATCGGTCAGGTGCCGGTCACCAAGGTGATCCGCCCGGCCATGACCCTGATCCTGCTGGGCTATCTGCCTGTCGTCTTCCTGACCAGCTTCTGGCCGGACCTGTCGATGTGGCTGCCCCGCTTCTTTGGCTACTAAGCCACCCCTTTCATCATTCACGGAGGAGACTTATCCATGATGAACTTTCTGAAATCCACCTGTCTGGCTGCGGCCGTTGTCGCAACTGCGGGCATCGCTGCTGCCGACACGCTGAAAATCAGCCATATCCGGCCTCAGGGCGCGACCATCGACAATGAACTGAGCGCTTTTGCCGAGGAACTGAAAACCGCCACCAACGGCTCGCTGGAGCTGAACCTGTTCCCGGCATCCGCCCTGGGTGATTACACCTCGGTTCAGGAACGGATTTCGGTCGGTGCGATCGACATGGCCGTGCAACCCGCCGCCACAGCGGTTGATCGCCGTATGCAGATCTCGGCTTTCCCCTATGTTGCGGCAAACTGGGACGAGGCGAAAAAGATCTACGGTCCCGGTGGCGCGATCCACACCGCCATGAAGGAACTTTATGCCAAGCAGGATATCACCATGCTGGCAGCTTATCCGGTGTATTTCGGCGGCGTTGCCCTAAACACCGACGCGGTGAACCCGGGCGACCCGACAACCGCAAAGGGGATCAAGGTTCGCGTACCGGGCATCAAGAGCTTCCAGCTGACTGCGGATGCTCTGGGATATATCTCATCGCCGATTCCATTCTCGGAGGCGTTCACTGCCGTGCAAACTGGTGTTGTTGATGGTGTCGTCGGATCGGGCGCCGAGGGCTATTATGCATCCTTCCGCGACGTGACCACGTCCTATGTCCCCGTGAACACGCATTTCGAAGTTTGGTACATGATTATCAACTCGGGCACTCTGGCCGAGCTGGGCGATGAAGACCGCGCGGCCTTGGAAACTGCTGCACTTGCGTTCGAAACCAAGCGCTGGGAAACCGCCGAGGCAGATCAGGGCGCGTTCGAGCAGAAGCTGGCCGACAATGGCGCAACCATTGTGTCACTGACGGACGAAGAGCTTGCCGCCACCGCTGCCCATGTACGTGCTCAGGTCTGGCCGCAGGTCCTTGAGGACGTGGGCCAGGATTGGGGTCAGTCCATCCTCGACAAGATCGGCGAGTAAGCGGTCGGACCCTGATATCGAGCAAGGCGTACTCCTCCCCGCGCCTTGCCCTGCCAGCCCACGGAGATCAGCTCATGTTCAGATCCTTGCAAGACGATGACCACGATCTGGTGACGCTGAGCGTCAATGGTCAGCAGGTCTATGCGCGCAAAGGCCAGTCAGTATGGTCTGCGATGGCCGTAACCGGTCAGGTCGTAACCCGCAAGGCGGCCCTATCGGGCGAAGCGCGCAGTGCGTATTGCGCCATGGGCGTGTGTTTCGAATGCATGGTCGAAATCGATGGCCTGCCCAATCAGCAAGCCTGTCTGCGTCGGGTGGCGGACGGGATGAGCGTTACTATGCAAAACATCACCGAAGACACTGAGGCAACAGATGAAAGCCTTTGACTGCGCGGTCATCGGGGCAGGCCCGGCTGGCATGTCCGCAGCCATTGAATTGGCACAGGCCGGAGCGGATGTGGTTGTTCTGGACCGGGCCGATCGGGCAGGGGGACAAATTTATCGGTCTGCGGCCGACAGCCCTTTGCCGGATGCAACACGCCTCGGACCGGACTATACAACCGGCGCCGATCTGATCACTCGGTTTGAGCAATCGGGTGCGACACATCTTGCCGGAGCCGATGCTTGGCATCTTGGGGATGATGGGCGCATTCTGTTTTCTTATCAGGGTGAAACCCGCGAGCTGCATTGCCGTGAGATGCTGTTGTGTCCAGGGGCGATGGAACGACCCATGCCGATACCCGGCTGGACTTTGCCCGGCGTCATGACAGCCGGTGCAGCGCAAGTGATGCTCAAGTCCGATGCGGTTGTTGCAGACGGAGCTGTCTTTGCCGGATCCGGACCATTGCTGTACCTGATTGTGGCGCAATATTTGCGATTGGGCGTACATGTGGCCGCGCTTGTCGATACGACCCCGCGTCAGCATTACCTGGACGCAGTACCTCTTATGCCACGCGCGTTGCGACAAGCCGGGCAACTGCGCAAGGGTTTGTCTTTATTGCGAGAAATCCATGCTACCGGCGTTGCCACCTTTCGATATGCCGAGAGCCTTGAGGTGATCGGCGGTGACACGGCCACAGGGCTACGATTTAAGGCTTCAGGTCAACAGCACGAGGTCACGTCCGATACCGTGTTTCTGCATCATGGCGTCCAGCCCAATCTGAATATGTCCCGAGCGATGGGGTTGGCGCATCACTGGAACAGCGCACAGATGTGCTGGCAGGTTACGGTTGATGCCTTTGGCCAAAGCTCGGTGCCGCATGTTTCGGTTGCCGGTGACGGCGCAGGTGTTGTCGGTGCGGATGGCGCGCGCGCGGCAGGGCGTGTGGCCGCGCAAAATATTCTATTTCGCCTTGGTCGGATTTCTGGGGCTGACAGGGATCAAAGGGCGCGCGCTAATCTGAACTACTTGTCCACCTTGAAACCGTTTCGCCGGTTCATTGACCGCCTGTACCGCCCGACCGAGGCGCTGAGATTGCCGCGTGACGCAGGAACTCTGGTTTGCCGTTGCGAAGAGCAGTCATTGGGCGACTTGCGAAACGGGTTCGAACAGGGCGCGCGGGATCCGAACGCCCTGAAATCCCTGACACGCTGTGGAATGGGCCCATGTCAGGGACGGCAATGCGGTCATGTGGTGGCCGGGCTGTTGGCGCAGTGGCGCGCAGAATGCCCCGAAGCGGTTGGTTACTACCGACTACGCAGCCCCCAGCGTTTGCTGACCCTGGATGAACTGAGCCGTTACGGCACTTTTCCCGCGGAGGCGGCAGAATGAAGGCGGATGTTCTGGTCATTGGTGGCGGCATCCAGGGCTGCGCAACTGCCTACCATCTGGCGCGCAAAGGCGCATCCGTGATCGTGGTTGAAAAGGATTACCCCGGACGGCATGCCTCGGGCGTAAATGCAGGTGGGGTGCGGCTTCTGGGACGTGACATGGCTGAGGTTCCTTTGTCGAAAGCGTCGATGGAGATGTGGCAGACATTGGATGAAAACCTGGGTCATGACACAGGGTTTCGCCGTCAAACGCTGGTCAACATCGCGGTGGATGAGACCGATCTGGCAACTGCGCAGGCCCGCGAGGCCAAGATGCATGACGCTGGATTCACGTATGAAAGGATCATAGATCAGGCCGAACTCAGGGAGAGACTGCCTCATGTGAGTTCCGATTGCGTTGGCGGTGTGATCTCGGAGCTGGACGGATATGCAATCCCTTACAAGGCGACATCTGCGTTTCGTTTGGCGGCGGAAAATCTGGGTGTGCAGGTCATCGAAGGCGAAGAAGTTCTGGGCCTCCGACGGGTGGGCGACGCGTGGCTGGCGCAGGGCGTCCGGCACAGGTATGAGGCCGAAACCGTCGTCAATTGCGCCGGGGCCTGGGCGGATAAAATTGCGTTGATGATCGGTGACAATGTTCCCCTCAGCCACGCCGCGCCGATGCTGATGATCACCTCTCGGATGCCGCATTTTGCCAAGCCGGTCGTTGGGGCGATCAGCCGGCAATTGAGTTTCAAGCAGTTCGAGAATGGCACTGTCTTGATCGGCGGCGGTGCCAAGGGATTTGCTGACCGCGCCAATAACCGCACACGGCTGGATTACGCCAAACTGGCCGCCGCTTGCCGTACCGCAGCCGAGTTTTTCCCGATCATGCGCACGGCCAGCATCAACCGGATGTGGGCTGGGCTGGAGGCTTATATGCCCGATAACCTCCCCGTAATCGGTCCAGCCGTGAACGCGCCGCGTGCCTTCCATGCCTTCGGGTTTTCCGCGCATGGATTTCAGATGGGACCCGTCGTTGGGCAGGTTCTGGCGGAGTTGGTGACAGGCGGGCAAAGCCGGTTCAATCTATCGCCTTTCCGCATCGACCGATTTGACCGCAAGGTTCTGTAATGGAGATAACCGACATGACAATCACCCGTATCGAAACCGGCCAGCGAATGAGCAAGATCGTAAAGCACAATGGCGTCGCCTATCTATGCGGCCAGACCTCAGACGCCGCTACGGTCGCGGATCAAACCCGCGAAATCCTGTCCAAGGTCGAGGATCTGTTGGCCAAGGCGGGCAGTGACAAGACCCGCATTTTGCAATGTGTGATCTGGATGGCCGACATGGCGGATTTCGCCGAGATGAATGATGTTTGGGATTCTTGGGTGCCGGAAGGCTACTCCCCGGCGCGCGCCTGTGGCGAAGCCAAGCTGGCGCGCGACGTGCTCAAGGTTGAGATGATTGTGACCGCTGCTTGTGATGGAGTTTGAGGGGTTGAACGATACCTGAACCGTGATTGTGGATGTTCTCCCGACCAGACGGCATCGAAACATGCGACAATGCACTGATGCCGTCTGCTGAAGCGAACCATCATGCCCGAGAGCACTGCGCTGACCGGTTTTTTTTTAGAACGTTTTCCGGGTTGTGCGACCACCTTTAAGGGTAGTGATGCCTTCAATCAGCGCTTTGCACACGCGAAACTCAAAGGGCCTCTGACTGGTCATTCTCGGGGTTGTTTTGCCAAGGAGGCGTGCGCAACCAGCCGATTTCTGCAGGCGATTGGTGCAGTATTTTGGCCTTTGATTTCGCCTGATTCCTTCGATTTACGAAGAACCACTCGTAAAACGGTCGGGCAAGAATGACGCCAACAACCCCTCACCATCTCAATTGGGATCGGTAATCCAAACCCCTTCGACAATTTGTAGATCGCCTTACGGCGCGCGGTGTTGGCGCTTATATCGATAGCTAACTTCCCGGCGCTGCATCCTACTCCGGCATCCTACCTAAGAACTTCGCTGTAGGTGGTTTATTACGTAGAAGGTTGAACCTTTGAACATGTCGCACACTGCTCGATAGAGGTAGGCCCAGGCACCATTTTCCTTGATCCGGGTCTCTTCATTTTTTCGACTTAGCGCAGCGAAACAAGCTCGCTCAATTCGACTTTGGAGTAAGGCTGTCCATGCTTGTCGCATCACTCCAATAGGACCCTTCTTTCCTGTCTATGTGAAGTTTGAGCACATCCAGCGCTTTCTGAATATTACCCTCCTCGACACATTGGACCAGTTCTATGTGTTCGCGGTAGGATTTTGCCATGTGATCCGGGTGGTGACCCAACCGGCTACGTAATGCCGCCATTTTTAATGCAATCGTTTGGTATGCATCATTCAGGAACCGATTGTCGGCACAATCGAACAGGCATTGGTGGAACACCGTATCCAGATGCAAGTATGCCGCGTCATCCGCGGCCTCTCGCGCAGCTTTCATCTTACTGACACAGTCGCTCAGCGCAGCGTGAAGTGCTTCTGAATTTGCCTGCATGGCTATCGTCATAGCCGTTGTCTCAAGGCAGACACGTGCATCGCAGAGTTTTGCCAGTTCCTCAGGTTCCAGATTGAACACGAAAGACCCGCGTTGAGGTTCAACAATCAGCAGCCCTTCCATCTCAAGCCTGTTGATCGCCTCGCGGACAGGGGTGCGGCTGACCTCGAGATTCTTGGCGATTCGCGCCTCCGACAACTGTTCACCCAGTTCAAATTCACCTGCGATGATCCGTTCGCGCAGGTTCTCGGTGACCAATTCCGTCAATGATTTCGGTCTGTTGAATAGGCTCATGTCGCTCTCCTCGGGATGACAGTAGCAGCGATGCTTCTGGCATACAATGTGGTAGCGTTGACATATTGGCATACTGTATGCCAGTGTCACTTCCAACGAAGAGACGGCATTGGGAGGGGCGTCTTTGTACATTTTGGAGAAATGGATTGTTGCAGTGAACCGCGCATTGGTCGCTTTGGCGCTGGCTGCGGTTTTTGCAATCGTCTTTGCAAATGTGGTCGGACGATACGGGCTAGGCACCTCGTTCGCTTGGGTCGAAGAGGTTGCGCGACACCTGATGATCCTCGGTGCGTTCTGCGGCGCGGGCCTTGCCCTGCGAGAGGGGCGGCTGGTTGCGATCACCACCATCCCAGATCGTTTGCCGGCGGCTTTGGCACGTCTGCTGCGCTGGGGCATCGTCATCGTCATGTTTGCCTTCATGGCCACGATGCTGTGGCTGGGCATCCGGTTTGTTGAATTTGGCTGGAACAAGGAAACCATGTCCACCGGCATTTCGCGGGGCATTCCCTATCTGGCGATACCGATTGGCTGCGCATTGTTCCTGATCCAGTTGGCCTTCTTCGCCAAACGCTTCGTCAATCAGGATTTCGAACATGGCCTCAGCGCCGAGGGCGATGAGGCGAAGGTCTGAGCCGTGGCAAAAACCCTGATCATCCTGTTTTTTGCCACTCTGTTTCTGGGCGTCCCCGTAGCGTTCACAATGGGTGTTGCCGGTATTTCGGCGATCTTCATCGACGGGTCGCTGAACCCGCTGGTGGCGACCCAGCGCATGTTTGCCGGGATCGACAGCTTTCCCCTGATGGCAGTGCCGTTCTTTATCCTCGCCTCCGAGCTGATGACGGCCTGTGGTCTGACAAATGCCCTGCTGCGGTTTGCCAATGCTCTGGTCGGGCATGTGCGTGGTGGTCTGGGGCATGTGAACATTCTGGTATCCATGCTATTTGCCGGGATCAGCGGCTCGGCGCTGGCGGACGCGGCGGGACCTTCGGCCATCGTCATGCGGATGATGCGTGAAGCCGGGTATGAAAAGAACTATGCTGGTGCTCTGTCCGCCGCGACGGCCACCATCGGGCCGATCATCCCACCCTCCATTCTGGCTGTGATCTTTGCGATCTCGACCAACGGTGTGACGGTTGCTGGCCTGTTTCTTGCCGGTATCGTGCCGGGAATCCTTCTGGGCGTTGCACTGGCCGTTGCCAACCATATCGTGTCGACCCGCTACGGCTATCGCGGGCGCGAGCATCGCGCGACCTTGACCGAGCTGCGCAGCGCGACCCTGTCGGCCATCCCGGCCCTGATCATGCCCGCGATCATTCTGGGTGGCATCCTGTTCGGCGTCTTCACTCCGACCGAAGCGGGGGCGGTGGCCTCAGCCTATGCGCTGTTTTTGGGCTTCATTCTTCGGGCCTTCACCCTTCGTACGCTTTACGCGGCTTTTGTGCGCGCCGCGGTGGTGACGTCCTCGGTCTTTCTGATCGTGGCGATGGCGTCGATCTTCGCCTGGCTGCTGACCTACCTGCAAATCCCGCAGGAACTGGCGAAACTGATCACCCAGATCACCGACAACCGACTGGGTATTCTGTTCATTCTGGCGGCCTTTGCCCTGATCTGCGGCTTCTTCATCGACACGCTGCCCGCGCTGATCATCCTGACGCCGATCCTCGGTCCCATTGCCTATTCCGCCGGGATCGACCCGCTGCAATTCGGCATGATGCTGGTGCTGAACCTGACTATCGGGATGATCACCCCTCCGGTTGGTCCGGTGCTGTTTGTGATCGCCACAGTCGGACAATTGAAAATCGAACTCCTGTCAAAAGCGGTTGTGCCGCTGCTGCTGGCTGAACTCGTGGTGCTGCTTCTGGTCATTCTTGTGCCAGGCGTAAGCACCTTCATCCCCAACTTCTTTGGATTTGCGAACTGACATGAAAGGGAGGAACCTCATGAAAACCATGTCGAAACTTATGACGGCCACGGCTGTTGTTGCGATGACCGCCGCTGGCGCCGCCTCGGCCAAGGAACTGAAATATGCGCATTTTCAGGCCGCTGACCTGAGCTCGCCCAAACATGCCGCCGCGCTGGCCTTTGAGGCCTGTGTCGAGGGCAAGACCTCGGGCTCGATCGACGTCCAGATCTTTCCGGCCTCGCAGCTGGGTGGCGGGTCCGAGATCATGGAAGGCCTGCAGCTGGGCACCGTTCAGATGGCAGCCATCCACGACGGACCGATCTCGACCGTCTATAAACCTTTCTCGGTTCTGGCGATGCCTTACCTGTTCGAAGATCAGGCCATGGCCTGGGCCGTTATGGACGGCGAATTCGGTGATGCGCTGGCCGAGGACATGCTGGCCCAAACCGGCATCCGCAACTTTGGCGTGGCCGATAACGGCGTGCGCAACTTCACCAATAACGTCAAGCCCGTGGCCGAGCCTGCAGATATGGAAGGCCTGAAAATGCGGGTCATGACCGCGCCGGTCTGGGTGACGCTGGTGGAAAGCCTGGGCGCCTCGGCAACCCCGGTTCCGTGGCCTGAACTGCCCGGCGCATTGCAGCAAGGCGTTGTGGACGGTCAGGAAAACGGCGTGACCAACATTGTCAACGCCTCGCTCTATCAGCACCAGAAATACGTATCTCTGGATGGGCATGTGTTCAGCTGGCACGCATATCTGATGTCGGACATGTTCTACCAAAGCCTGACCGACGACGAGAAAAAGGCTGTAGAACAGTGCGTTGAGATCTCAAAGACGATCCACCGCGGCATGACCGCTGCGCAAGACGCGAACGCAACTACGATCCTGTCTGAAAAAGGCATGGAAGTGATCCCGGTCAGCCCCGAGCAGAAGGCCCAGTTTCGGGCCGCGGCCCAGCCCGCCGTGCGCGAATACATCGTCAGCGAGATTGGTGAAGACTGGCCGAACCGCCTCGACGCCGCCGTAGCGGCCTACCAGGCCCAGTAACCGATGCCAAGGGACCGTCACATGACCCGCCAGACCATAGCAATCCTTGAACCCGGCTATGCCACCTATGACACCGAGGCCTCGGTGCTGGCCGCGCAGGGCGCTCAGATCGCGCCGGTCACACCGGATACTGAGGCGGTCCCGGCTTTGCAGGCTCTGGATCCGGTCGCCATCCTGGTGCGGGAACGCACCGTGGATGCGGCGGTGATCGATGCCTGCCCGAACCTGAAAGTCGTCGTCCGCTATGGGGTGGGCGTCGACAATATCGATCTGGATTACGCCCGTTCGCGTGCCATCTACGTGGCCAATGTGCCTGACTATGGCGCTGAAAATGAAGTCAGCGAGCATGCGCTGGCGCTGTATCTGGCGGTGCAGCGGCGCATTCCGTCCCGCGATGGCGAGGTGCGGCAAGGCCAGTGGGGTATTGGTCAGGCTGCCCTGATCCCCAGCCGCGAAAACGCTGTTCTGGGTCTGATCGGCTGCGGCAAGATCGGGTTGCAGGCGGCGCAGAAATTTCGTGCGCTGGGTTTCACATCGGTCCGGGTGTTTGACCCCTATCTGACGAACCACGCGGCCGCCGCCGCCGATGTGCAAAAGGTCAATCTGACCGATCTGTGCAAAGCGGCCGACGTGGTCAGCCTGCATGCGCCGCTGACGCCCGAGACGCGGCATATTCTGGACGCCGCTCAAATAGGGCTAATGAAACCGACTTCGGTCGTGATCAACGTCTCTCGCGGCGGGCTGGTGGATGAAGCAGCGTTGGCTGAAGCCCTGAACCAAGGGCGCATTTTCGGGGCTGGTATCGACGTGTTCGAACAGGAGCCGGTCGCGCCGGACAATCCACTGCTGCATTGCCGCAACACCGTCGTGTCAGATCACGCCGCTTGGTACTCGGAACGCTCGGTCGCAGTGCTGCAGCGATGCGCGGCGCGCGAGGTCGCCAAGGTTCTGAATGATGAGCATCCCGATCACTGGGTGAACAAATGGTAGAATTGGTCGAAACATTACGTTCTGCACAAATTGTCCCGGTAATTCGCCACAGCAACCCCGAGATCGCTTTGACAGCCTGCGAGTTGCTTGCCGAGGCCGGAATACGCGCATTGGAGATCACCACGACGGTTCCGGATTCCGCTGCGCTGATTGTCGAGCTGCGGAAACGCTACCCTGCGATCTGTACTGGTGCCGGAACGGTTCTGGACGCTCGTGAGGCTGACATGGTGTTGGCGGCCGGAGCCGAGTTTGTCGTCTCTCCGTGTTGGAGCGATGCCGCCGCACGGGAAGCCAAGGCTGCAAAAGTGCCATATCTGCCCGGTGCAATGACACCGGGCGAGGTTCAGCATCATGTGGAAAACGGCGCTGCAGTGATCAAGATTTTTCCGGCCGATGCTGCCGGTGGGCCCGGCTTCCTGAAGGCCGTCAAATCCGTGTTTCCCGGTCTCGCCCTGATGCCGACTGGCGGCGTGTCACCTGACACTGCGCAATCCTATTTGAACGCCGGTGCGCTTTGCGTTGGCATGGGTGGCAATCTGCTGCCCGCCCAGGCGCTAGAGGCCGGTCACATCGACCTGGCCCGCGCACAAATCAACGCAGCCCTCACGGCTGCATCCTTTCAATCTTCCCAACGTAAGAGGATACTCTCATGAACACCCAAGAACTCGTTGCCGGGTTTCGCGACGTGGCTACCGCATCCGTCGCCGATGCCGTGGACAAGGTTGCGGGCAAGACTGGATTTCTGCCCGCCTCGATCAAACCCCGGATCAATGAAAAGAAGATCGTCGGCCCAGCCTTGACGATCCTGGAAGGTCCGACCGATGAATTCCTGCCGCCGCAACACGCGTTAGATGCAATCGATGAATCCGAGGCCGGTTCGGTCATCGTGATCTCGACCAACGGCACCACCGATGTGGCGCTGTGGGGTGGTCTGATGACCGCCGGAGCTGTTGCCAACAAACATGAAGGCGCTGTCCTAGACGGTGGCGTCCGCGATCTGGTTGAAATCAAACGCGACTATGACTTCCCGGTCTATTCCCGCTGTGTCAGCCCGGGCACTACGCTGGGTCGCATCCGGACACTGGCCTCGAACGTTGAAGTCGACATGGGCGGTGTGATCGTCCATCCGGGCGACATTATCGTGGCCGATATCGATGGCGCAGTCGCCGTCCCGCGAGATTATGCCGAAGCGGTTCTGGAAATGGCACGCGAGATCGACGAACGCGAAGCGGAACAGGCCCGTCTGATCATCGAAACCGGTTCGCTGCGCGAAGGTCTGGCGAAATACGGCCGCATCTAAAACAACAAACTGTCCCGCAGGTTGCTCGCAACAACCTGCGGGACACCAGAGCACAGCAAGGGAGGAATACATGCTGAAACGAATGCTCAACACGGTGGCCATTACCGCCGTTCTGGCCACCCCGGCGCTCGCGAACGGGCCCGAGGTCGTCGCGGAATGGAACAGTCTGCCCTATGCCGTCAAGGACGAGGCGACAAAATCCGCCTGGGAAGGCAGCGAGATTTTCGGCAAAGCGCTGGTCCAGGGCGCCAAGGTCGACAGCCAGGGCAACATCTATTTGTCCACCGCGCGCTGGGGCGGGGCCGAGATCCCCTCGACAGTCTCCAAGCTGGTCAAGAGCGGCGACACGTGGGAGCTGGAGGCGTTTCCGTCAGAGGAAATGAATAGCATGTCCAACCCTGATGGCCTGAAGGCTGTGCTGGGTTTTGAGATCGACCGTAACGATGTGATGTGGATCCTGGATCAGGGCCACGTGGCCGGCCCTCCGTTCGAAGACGGTGACGCCAAGCTGGTGCTTTGGGATCTGAAAGAGAACAAGGAAATCCAGCGCTATATGTTTACGGCGGAAGAAGCGGACCGCCAGTGTTCCTTCCTGAACGATCTGGCCGTCGATAACGATACCGGCTTTGCCTATATCGCGGACAGCGGTATTTTTTGTGACCCGCTACATGGCGGTCTGATTGTCTATGACAGCAACACCAATTCGGTGCGCCGCATTCTGGATCAGCACCGGTTCACCAATGATGAGCCGAATTTCTTCTTCAACATCGACAACCGTCCTGTTCTGAAAGAGGGCGGGATGCGCACGGGTGCCGACGGCATAGCGTTGTCGGGCGACAAGGAAACGCTCTACTGGACCAACCTGACCGGCAATCATCTGTATAGCCTGCCGACCGAAATCCTGCGTGATTTCGAGACCAATGAAACCGTGATCGAAAACGCGGTTGAGGTTGCCGCAGTGCTGCCTTCGAACACCGACGGGATGACCGCTGACAATGCGGGCAACATCTACATGACCGCATTGTCCTTGGACGGGATTATGAAGTTCGATGAATCCACGCGCGAAGTCAGTCGTTTCGTCCACCATCCGGAAATGAACTGGCCCGACACGCTGGCTTGGGGTCCGGATGGCGAAATGTATGTGGTGTCGAACCACCTGCATGTCTGGGTCGATGGCGACATGAATTTTGAAGACCCCGAAATCCCGAACTTCCGTATCTGGAAGATTCCGGGTGTCGGCCAAAGCTATACGGCCGAATAATCCTCCCATACATCTTGGTCAGCCTTTCGTGGCTGACCCCTTTTTTCGGAAATGAGACACCAATGACCCCGGATATTCTCTGCCTTGGCGAACCGATGCTGGAGTTCAATCAGCAGCCCGACGGGAACTACCTGCCCGGACATGGCGGCGACACGTCGAATTGTGCCATCGCCGCTGCGCGTCAGGGTGCATCCGTTGGATACGTGACGCATATCGGGGCGGATACCTTCGGCAATTCGTTCATGGATCTTTGGCAGGCCGAAAAAGTGGATACGTCGACCGTCCGCCAGGTTACGGACGCACATACCGGTGTCTACTTTGTAACCCACAGCGTAAACGGGCATGAATTCAGCTATTTCCGCGCGGGGTCTGCCAGCAGCCGGATGGGGCCGGAAGATCTGCCGGTAGCCGCCTTGCAATCGGCCAAGATTCTGCATGTTTCGGGCATCAGTCAGGCGATATCGGATGTTGCGGCTGATGCTGTGTTTCGCGCTATCCAGATCGTGAAAGATGTCGGAGGCCTTGTGTCCTACGACACCAATCTACGCCTAAAGCTCTGGCCGATCGAGCGCGCGCGCGCCGTAACGCATGCCGCCATGTCACAGTGCGATATCGCCCTTCCAGGTTTGGATGATGCCGAGCAACTGACTGGCCTTTCCGACCCGGATGCCATCGCAGACTACTACCTGAATATAGGGGCAACAATTGTCGCTCTGACGCTGGGGGCCGAAGGGACCTTGGTTGCGACACCTGACAAGCGCGAGCGTGTCAAAGGCCGCCAGGTCGAAGCGGTGGATGCCACGGCTGCGGGCGACACATTTGACGGTGCCTTCCTGTCTCGTATTGTTGCGGGCGATGACCCGTTTCAGGCCGCACGCTATGCCAACGCCGCCGCTGCCCTGTCGACCCAAGGGTATGGCGCAGTCGCCCCAATGCCGCGCAAGGACGCGGTCGAGGCGTTTCTAGCGGAAGGAGACTAACCCATGAAACACGCCGTTGTCATTGGCGGCACCCGCGGCATTGGCGCTGGTATCGCGGGTGAATTGCGCCGCAAGGGTTGGTGTGTGACGGCGACCGGCGTTGGCGCAGACGAGGTTGCCGCCTGCGCTGCGCAATACCCTGACGAGACCTTTGTGCAGCTGGACGTGCGGGATACTCAGGCCGTCACCGTATTTTTCGGAGGGATTGAAAAATTGGACGGTTTGGTCAATTGCGCCGGCGTTCTAGCCCGCGGTGCGGAATATGAAATCGAAACCTTCGAAACGGTGATCGACATCAACCTGACCGGCACCATGCGATGTTGTCTGGCAGCGCACCCGCTTTTGGCCGCATCAGGCGGGGCCATCGTGAACACCGCGTCAATGCTAAGCTTTTTCGGCGGGCCTCTGGTTCCGGCCTATTCCGCAAGTAAGGGCGGGGTGGCGCAGCTGACCAAGGCGCTTGCCGGGAAATGGGCACTAGATGGTGTACGAGTCAATGCGGTCGCTCCGGGTTGGATCGAAACCGAGATGACAGAGGCCCTGCGCGCCGATCCGGGTCGCAACCAACCAATCCTGAGCCGGACGCCGCTGGATCGCTGGGGTAAGCCCGCAGAAGTGGGGGCGCTGGCGGCATGGTTGCTGTCGGATGAGGCTGCTTTCGTGACGGGTGCCGTCTATCCCGTGGACGGTGGATATTCAGCAATGTGAGGAGGGCATCTGATGCCAGTACAAGGACATGATGACGATCCAAGAATGCCGTACCAGCTGCCTTTCCCCAAGGACGCGCAGGATGAGATTGTCATCCCTGACGCCGTGGCCGCGGATGAGCGTGTCTGGGTGCCGCAAACCGAAAACGTCTCATTCCGGCCGCTGTGCCTGAACCGGTCGCAAGGGTACTGGATGAACCTGCTGCGGGTGCGGAAATCCGGGGTTCTGTCGCGACATCGGCACCCCCAGCCCGTTCACGGCTTTGTTCTGAAAGGCCGTTGGCATTATCTGGAACATGACTGGGTGGCGCAGGAAGGCGGCTATGTGTTCGAGCCACCGGGCGAAACCCACACGCTGGTTGTTCCCGAAGATGTCGACGAGATGATCACCTACTTCCAGGTCAACGGCGTTATGCTCTACGTCGACCCATGGGGTAAAACCATGGGCTACGAGGACGTCTTTACCAAAATCGACATGTGCCGTAAGCACTATGAGGAGGTTGGTTTGGGGGCGGACTATGTCGAAAAATTCATCAGATAGACCGCTGAATCTGGCTCTGGTTGCCCATGACGCCAAGAAAGACATGATGGTCGAATGGGCCCGATCCCACGCTGACACCCTGCGTCAGGCGCATCTATTCGCCACCGGAACCACTGGTGGCCGCATCAGCGACGCTTTGCCCGATCTTCAGGTCACCGCGCTTAACAGCGGCCCGCTGGGCGGAGACCAGCAGCTTGGCGCGATGATCTGCGAGGGTCGATTGGACGGTCTGTTCTTTTTCATCGACCCAATGTCGCCGATGCCTCACGACGTGGATGTCAAAGCCCTGAGTCGGCTGGCGATTGTTTATGACCTGCCTTTTGCAAGTAGCCCGAGTACAGCGGATTTCGTTCTGAACGGCATATTTCACCTGCGAAGTCAGTAAGGGCTGACTGGCTGCTAACGAATTTCGCCATGACCGAAATGAGCGAGTGATGGTCATGCATCGAGTTAGATGTCAGCGCCTGTGCAGCGAATGGCGTTTTCCAGTTGAAAGCTAATCTATGGCTTCTTGCAGAGGCGCGCTTTGCAAGCAGAGGTTCTTGGTCTCAAAAAAAATCGGCACAACCTTCGGCGCTTGGAAAATTGCGGCTTACGTCGCCTTAATTCTCAAGTGGTCAGGCCCACCATCGGCCGGTGGATTTTTAATGGACATATCCGCTTAACATCACCCCTAATTTAATCACTCATTCAGCGTTCTGAATGCAACGGTGCAGGCTGTAAAATGGGCGTGCGGTGGGGCGTTGCGAACGCTCAAATGATCGTAAATTTCAACAAAGCGTCGGGTGGGAAACAAATTGTGATTAGAAATTAAACAATTACGGACCAATTTTGTGGTAGACTAGGATGAACTTAGCGCGCTGGGACGAAGGAGTACGAAACCTAGAGGAATTGTTGAGATGGAGATTTTCGAGCAGTTTGCAGAAGAGTATGGGCGGACCAAGCTCATCGAAATGACATTGCAGGACTACTTGCTGGAATGTCGTGAAGACCCGACTATGCGGGCTACCGCAGCCGAGCGGATGGTCGCTGCGATTGGCGAGCCAGAGCTTATCGATACCAGCCAGGAGGCTCGGCTTAGTCGCATATTTCTTAATCGAACAATCAAGCGATACGAACCCTTCCAGGACATATATGGCGTCGAGGAAACCATTGAGCGTATCGTTGGCTTTTTCCGCCATGCCAGCCAGGGACTCGAGGAACGCAAACAAATCCTCTATCTGCTGGGGCCGGTCGGTGGAGGCAAGTCAACGCTTGCCGAGATACTCAAAAACCTGATGGAGCGGCAGCCAATCTATGTGCTGCGGGCAGGTGACGAGCTCAGCCCAATCTTTGAATCGCCGCTTGGCCTATTTGACCGCGCGCGGATGGGAGATTTGCTGGAGAACAAGTACAATATCCCCAAACGGCTGTTGAACGGATTGATTTCGCCTTGGGCCGTAAAGCGTTTACAAGAGTTCGACGGCGATATTTCCAAGTTTTCGGTTGTCAAACTCTATCCGTCGAAACTGCGCCAGATTTGTGTTGCGAAGACTGAGCCAGGCGATGAAAACAACCAGGACATTTCTTCGCTTGTCGGTAAGCTCGACATACGCAAGCTGGAGGAATTCAGCCAGAACGACCCGGACGCTTACTCCTATTCCGGTGCTCTGAACCGCACCACGCAGGGGTTGATGGAATTCGTGGAGATGTTCAAGGCACCGATCAAGGTGCTGCATCCGTTGCTGACCGCTACGCAAGAGGGGTCTTACGCGGGCACAGAGAACATCGGTGCCTTCCCCTTCCAGGGTGTCATCGTTGCGCATTCGAACGAAGCAGAATGGCAGCAGTTCAAAAACAACAAGAATAACGAGGCCTTTCTGGATCGGATCAGTCTGGTCAAGGTGCCCTATTGCCTACGTGCCTCAGACGAAACCCAGATTTACGAGAAATTGCTTGAGGAAAGCAGTCTGGGCGACTCCCCATGTGCACCGGAAACGCTGTCCATCCTGAGCCAGTTCAGCGTCCTGACACGGTTGAAGGAACACGAAAACTCGCCGACATTTTCAAAACTCCGCGTCTACGACGGTGAAACCCTAAAGGATACCGATCCCAAGGCTCGTTCCGTGCAGGAATACCGGGATGCGGCCGGGGTGGATGAAGGGATGACGGGCACATCTACGCGCTTCGCGTTCAAGGTACTGTCCGAGACCTTCAACCACGACACCGAGGAAGTCGGCGCCGATCCGGTTCACCTGCTCTATGTTCTTGAACAGGCGGTGAAACGCGAACAATTCCCTGACGAGGTCGAGAGCCGGTACCTGTCTTTCATGAAGGACGACCTGTCGCCGCGCTACGCGGAATTCATCGGGAACGAGATCCAGAAAGCCTATCTGGAATCCTATTCCGACTTTGGTCAGAACCTGTTCGACAGATACATCGCCTTTGCGGATGCCTGGATTGAAGATCAGGACTTCAAGGACCCGGATACCGGCCAGATCCTCAATCGCAGCGTTCTGGAACAGGAGCTTGAAAAGATTGAAAAACCGGCCGGAATTTCCAACCCCAAGGATTTCCGGAACGAAGTGGTCAAATTCGTGCTGCGCGCACGGGCCAACAATCGCGGTCGCAACCCTGACTGGCGCAAATATGAAAAGCTGAGAAGGGTAATCGAAAAGCGCATGTTCGGTCAGATTCAGGACTTGCTGCCGGTCATCAGTTTTGGTGCCAAGCGGGATAAGGAAACTGAAGCCAAGCATAACGAGTTCATCGATCGCATGATCGGTCGCGGATACACGCGCCGACAGGTCAGGCGCTTGGTTGAATGGTACATGCGGGTCAACAAGGCAGGATGAGGAGTCTATGCTAAAATGGCCCATTTCATCGACCGAAGGCTGAACCCCAAGGATAAGAACCTTGGGAACCGCAGGCGGTTCCTGCGCCGGGTTCGCTCTGCCGTCAAAAAGGCGGTTGACGAAAGTGTCCGGAACAGAAAAATCGCCGATGTCGGACAGCAGGAAAACATCTCGGTCCCGTCAGAAGGGATCGGGGAACCGCATTTTCAGCATGACATCAAAGGTGGTACCAGACACCAGGTTCTGACCGGAAACAAGAAGTTCAAGGCGGGTGACCGGCTCAAGAAACCGCCAGCGGGCCAGGCCGGGCAAGGGGGACGTGAGGGTGCCCCCGACGGAGAAGGCGACGACGAGTTTATGTTCGTTCTGTCGCGGGACGAGTTTCTTGCCATGTTCTTCGAGGATCTCGAACTGCCCGACATGGTCAAGCACAGCCTGAAAGAGGTTACCGTCTCCAAACCCCATCGCATGGGCTATACTGCCGCGGGAACGCCCGCCAATCTCAGTGTTTCGCGAACGATGCGCAATGCTTTTGGCCGGCGGCTCGCAATGCGGCGTCCGACAAACGCCGCGATACAGGCTCTTACTGACCAGGTTGAAGAACTGGAGGCGCTGGAAAAGCCAGATGCGGCGCGAAAAGCGGAAACGCACTTGCTGCGCGAAGAACTCGACAAGTTGCTCCGGCGACGCCAGATCGTTCCCTACATTGATCCCTTGGATGTGCGTTACAAGTATTTCGAGATGCGTCCCGAGCCGGCGTCGAATGCGGTGATGTTCTGCCTGATGGATGTTTCGGCCTCGATGGGCGAGCGGGAGAAGAGCCTTGCCAAGCAGTTCTTCGTCCTGCTGCATCTTTTCCTCAAACAACGCTACGACAAGATCGAGCTTGTCTTCATCCGCCACACCCAGGTCGCGACCGAAGTAGATGAGGATACCTTTTTTCACTCTCGCCAAACCGGCGGCACGGTCGTGAGCAGTGCGCTCAATGAGATGAAAAAGATAATCGACGCCCGCTACCCGCCCTCATTGTGGAACATTTATGCCGCGCAAGCATCCGATGGTGAGAATTTCAGTGGAGATTCCCAACTGTGCGCTGACCTGCTGAACAGTGAACTGATGAAGTGCTGCCAGTATTTTGCCTACACGGAAATCGTTGACGAGACCGAGGCCAATCTGATGAACAGCGAAGATAACGGTATGGAGCTGTGGCGCTCTTATCGGCAGGTCGCTGAAACCTGGCCAAACTTCGCCATGAAAAGGATCGCGCGCGCCAGTGACATCTACCCGGTTTTGCATGAGCTGTTTGCGCGCAAGACGAACGGAGTTTCCAATGGCTGATGGGACTGATGCAAAGCGACCGCTGTTTGAAGGAGCAGAGTGGGATTTCGATACCATCCACCGCAGCTATGACGCGATCGAGCGCGTGGCGATCGACGAACTCGAACTTGACGTCTACCCGAACCAAATCGAAATTATCTCGTATCAACAAATGCTGGATGCCTATTCGTCGACCGGGATGCCGCTCATGTACCGGCACTGGTCTTTTGGGAAGCGTTTCGTTCACGAAGAGAAAGCCTATAGCAAAGGCGCAAACGGTCTTGCCTATGAGATCGTGATCAATTCCGACCCCTGTATCTCGTACTGCCTCGAAGACAACACGATGGCACTTCAGGTCCTTGTGATTGCCCACGCGGCCTTCGGACACAATCACTTCTTCAAGAACAACCACCTGTTTCGCCAGTGGAGCGATGCGCAGGGTATTCTCGACTACCTCGACTACGCACGCGGTTTTATTGCCCAATGCGAAGAACAGCACGGTGAACGTGAGGTTGAACATTTACTCGATGCGGCCCATGCGCTCATGCCGTCGAGCGTTTTCCGGCACCGGCGACCCCCCCATTCATCGCTTGCAGATGAGAGAACCCGGCAGCGTGAGCGGCGAATCGAAGAAGAGCGAGCGGTACATTACCTGTGGGACGCCTTCGATCATCCCATGCAGTCGTCAAAAACCGATGAAGAGGCGCAGAAACGCAAGCGCGAAATGGGGCTTCCGGAAGAAAACCTGCTCTATTTCGTCGAGCGTCACAGCCCGGTTCTGGAGTCCTGGCAGCGTGAAGTTCTGCGCATCGTTCGCAACATCGCGCAGTATTTTTACCCGCAGCGTCAGACCAAGGTGATGAATGAAGGATGCGCCTGCTTCGTCCACTATTACATCACCAACCAGTTGCACAGCGCCGGTCTCCTGACGGATGGAGCAATGCTCGAAATTTTGCACAGCCATACCAACGTGCTGACGCAGCCCGACTTTGACGCCCCGAACGCGATGGGGATCAACCCTTATGCGCTGGGGTTCGCGATGATGCAGGATATCCAGCGCATCTGCTCCGACCCGACCGAGGAGGACCGGGAGTGGTTTCCGGACATTGCGGGCAGTCGCGCGTGGCGTGAAGTTTTAAAGGACGCCTGGGCCAACTATCGCGATGAAAGCTTTGTTCAGCAATTCCTCAGCCCCAATGTCATGCGCCGGTTCCGCATGTTCTCGCTGACCGATGACGACGGAAAACCCTTCTACACAGTCGACGCGATTCATGACGAACGCGGATATCATCAGGTGCGTGACACTCTGGCGCGCAGCTTCGACACTGCGGAACACGACCCCGATATTCAGATCGTCGACGTGGACTTAATGGGGGATCGCCACCTCAGGTTACAACACTCCGTGCGCAACGGAGTGCCACTGGACCAAAAGGCCTGCGAAGCGACTTTGGGCCATCTACGGCAAATCTGGGGTTTCGATGCGGCGTTCGAAAACTAGCAAAGGTTGTGCTGCACACTCTGGGTCCAGATTGACGAAAAAACTGTATCAGCGCCAGTTAACAGTACAGCTTCTGTGGCTGCCGTGACACTCTCGCCGCCATTTGAACGTGCTAATTACTGTTTCGCCCGCAAACTATGGTGGGGTCAGATCGGGTGTTGTAGACCCATAACTTAAATGGGGAATATGACGGATACACCATCGCGGACACCTGCGGATCAGGCGCAACGACGCCAAGTTTCGGTTCTGTTCTCCGATATGGTCGGCTACACTGCCATCGTTGCCAGTTTGGACGAAGAAAAAGCGCTTGAATTCGTGCGCAAGGTCTATGACACGCTGGTCCGCGCGGTCGAAGGAAACGGCGGCACGGTTCGTGATTTTGCCGGTGACAGCATAATGGCGTTGTTCGGTATCCCTGACGCGCTTGAGGACCCGGCCCTGCGAGCCTGCCGGACCGCTTTGGCAATCCACGCAGCCTTCAAATCCGCCGCGGCAGAGTTTGACAAGCGCTTTGGTGTGCGCCCGGAAATGCGTGTCGGTGTCAGTTCAGGCAATGTGTTGATGGCGGCGGTTCAGGGGGAATTCGGGCCGACGACGGCGGTTGGCAGCACGGTTAATCTGGCGGCACGTCTTGAAAATCTTGCGCCATCCGGAGGCAGCCTCCTTTGCGACACCACCCGCGATCTGGTCGAATGGGTTTCCGATCTCAGCTTTTTCGGCGAGCACACGATCAAGGGTTTGTCCGCGCCGCAAAAGATCTGGCAGCTGAAAGCCATCAACGAAGGCGCGACGCGCTTTGATGCGTCAGTCGCGCGCGGGTTGAGCGACTACGTCGGTCGGTTGGGTGAACTGGATGCGATGTCCGCAGCCTTGCTGCGATCAAAATCCGAGCGAACAGTCGTTGACTTGGTGTCCGAACCGGGTTTGGGGAAATCGCGCCTTGTCTACGAATTTGTTCACCGGGTGCCGGCCGACGAAGTCACCGTCCTGACGGGACATTGTTATCCCGACGGTCAACAGGTACCGTTCCTGCCCTTTTTGGAAATCGTCAAAAAGTCCTTTCACATCAGCGACCGGCACAATCCGCTGCGAGTTCAGGCAAAACTAGAAGCGGGGCTTGAGAATTTCGGGCTGTATTCTCAGCAAAATCTGGGCCTTCTGATGAGCCTTCTGGGGTTCAAAGCGCCCGAAGGGTCGTTGGATGGTCTCGACGGCGTTCTAATCGGGTTGCGCATCCGCGAATTGCTGACAACCCTGCTCAAGAAGAAATGCGCAACAGACTGGGTCGTTCTGGTGATCGAAGATGCCCATTGGATCGACACCTCTTCGAAAGATCTGATGGCGATCGTGCTTGAAGACCCCGAAATTTCGAACCTGCTAATCATTCAAACACGGCGGCCGGAATACACACCGGAATGGCTTGGCAAAAGTGGTGTGACAACAGTCGCGCTGAATCCGTTGACGGTTGCGGATTTTGGGGATCTGGCCCAGGGCCGTCTGGGTGTGTCCGACCTGCCGGACGGAATGGCGGAACAACTCACCGAACGCGCCGGGGGCAACCCGCTGTTCGGCGAAGAAATCCTGAGCTTTCTGCTGGATCAGGGTGCTTTGCGCGTCGATGGAGGAACCGTCTGTTTCAACGCGGATATCAACGACAGCGGATTGCCCCTTACAATGCGCAGTCTGCTGACAGCCAGAATTGAGCGTCTCGCGGCCGGGGATCGCGAGGTCCTGCAGGTTGCCGCCGTTGTCGGCCGCCGCTTTGACCCCGGTCTGCTATCCCAAATTGTGGCGAATGCCGACGAAATTGGCACAACTCTGCAACGGCTGCAGGCGCAGGATGTGCTGTATCGCGAGGCGAACTCGGCCGACTATATCTTCAAACACGTTCTGCTGCGGGACTCGGTGTACCAGAGCCTCGTTCCCTCACGCCGGTCCGCGTTGCACTTGGCGATCGCCGACGCGCTTGTTGTGCGCAACGCAAACCGGCTGCAGGAGGCGGCTGAAACGCTGGCCCACCATTATGGCCAAACCAATCGCACCGATCAGGCGTTCCGCTTTACATCGATGGCCGGGGACAAAAGCCTGGGTGTGTACTCGCTGGACGAAGCCAACCAGTTCTTTGTCGCGGCGCTGGAACTTTATCAAAGCGATCCGGACTGTGCCTCGAATGAACAGTTTGCGTCGTTCATGGCCAGTTTCGCGCTCTGCTCCAACATCTCGTTGCGGGTCAAAACGATCATCGAACTGGCTGGCACCGTACGGCCGATCTTGCAAAAAGCGGGGGACAGTCAGGACCATGCGCTGTTCCTGCACCATTACGTGTCGTGCCTGGTGTGCAATGGCAAGTATCGCGAAGCGCACTGGGTGCAGCAGGAATTGACCGAAATGGCTCAGCGCCTGAGGGATCCTTCCTCCAGCGCTTATGCCATGGTCAACGAACTATCAGTTTCGATCTATCATTCCCCGATCCCGAATGAGCGGTTTGAGGCCAAAAAGCGCGAGATCGAGACCGTTCTGGCAAAAATTGACGATGCTTACATCCACAACTTTTTTCTTGCCACGGTTGGTTGGAACGAATTGACCCGTGGCCGTGTGGCCCGGGCGCACGCGACATCGGATCGTATGATTGCGCTTGGCAAATCCAAGAACGACCCGCGGGCGCTGGGATATGGGACCGCGATGAAAGCGTTGATCGCAATGGTTACGGATGACCATGAACTGGCGCTGACGATGGCGGAAAAGGCGCGGCAGGCCTCGCAGGTCGAGTTTGAACAGGCCATTGCCGAAGCGGCCCGTGTCGCCGCCATGGTCCCGCTGGAACAACCCGGTGCGATTGAAACCGTCCAAAGGCATATAAAGGATTGCGACGAAAAAGGGTGGACCTTGTTCACTTTCGGGCCTGCGACGATGTTGGGCGTGGCATATGCGTTGAACGGTCAGGTCACGGCCGGGCTGCGACAAGTCGAATGGGCCATTCAGAGGCGCACGGATGAGGGTACTCCGGTTTCGGCAGACTGGGCGCGGTTGTTCCTGTGCGAGATGTACCTGGCCATTCTGACCGGCGAGGGCGGTGGCTCGATCGGGGTTCTGATCAAGAACTTCCGCTCTATCATCTGGGTTACGCTGTTTGGCAGAAAACGGTTGATTGCGATGATCGAACAGGTGCGGAGTAACCCGCAGTTCGACAAAAAAGGTCATTACATTGCGCGCTGTGACATGATCATGGGGCTGCTCTACAAGGCAAAGAAAAAGAAATCGCAGGCCAGAGACTATCTGACGAAAGCGCGTGTTGTCGTCGAAACTGCCGGACGATCACCGATGCTGACGCGGATCGACACAGCCCTGGCGGAGCTTGCCTGATCCGTAAAGTCAGACAGGTTTCTGATCGTAGCCCGGTTTAACAGTAGAATTTTAGCCCGGCCGCGGGTTTTGATCAGGAATTGGCTATACCCCGACAGCGTAGCTATCACGGGACGAGGAAGCCAAAGCCCTGAATGCGGGAAATGTACAACAGGATCAGCATAACTTTTCGTTGCCCGACACCAACCTGCCCATAGCGTGGCGAAGCCATATGAGCAATTTTAGGAAAGGCGTTAAGGTCGGACCTGGGCGCCAGAGCGTTTTGGCCCTGGCGCTCGCGTTATGGTTAAGCCGTCAGAGCGTTATGCCCGAAATACATGAACTCACGGTCCATTCCGGCCACGTCACCGGCCTCAAGCGACAGGCTGGCGGAGTCCAGCATTTTGTAGCTTTTCTGGGACTTCACCCAGTCATCCGCATGTTGGAGGGTAGTTAGCGTATAGCTGGTGGTTTCATTCAGGTAGTGCGTTGGAATGATAACCTTCGGCTTGAGCCTTTCCACGATGTCATTGCCCTGTTTGTAGTCCAGAATATGCTGGGACCCGTCGACAGGTAATGTCAGGACATCCACCTGTCCGATTGCGTCCCAAAACTCCTGCGGCGGATTGTGACGGTTATCTCCCCAGATCAAAGTCCGGATTCCGCCGGTTTCGATCAGGTACACCACCATATCCATGTGGCTGACATTGTCCGGCGGGCAGGCCTGAACGCCAAATTCGCCGAGCGCATTGGTCCAATCATACCAGCCCGGCGCGCGGCATACATGCTTATCGGCAAAGCCAGTGATTTTGATATCTGCAAACTCGAAATTTCCGACCATACGGTCCAGCACCATCGTCGATACCGGGCGATGAATCGCATCGTGGTCGAAATGCGTATGCGTCGACATGCAGATATCTACCGGAGTTTCGGGGAATTCGTTCTTGAACCACAATCCCCACGCGCCCGAGGGGTCGTCACGCCACGGGTCGAACAGGACCGTCGCGCCACCGGGGGACGTGATTTTTATCGCGCAATGCCCGAAATAGTCGATGCCGACCGCGCCTTCGACGGAACTCCCCGTTGTCTTTTGCAATTCGATCACACCGTTGTTGTTGCCCGGTTGGGTCCAGTCCGTAGATTGCGCCTTGGCCGGGCTGCTGCCCAGCAACGTCGCCGCTCCGCTTACCCCGGCAGCCCCTGCTGCAGCAAAGAAGGTTCGGCGGGACAGACCAGGGCTTAGGTCGTCCTTGTCCCCGCGCAAGAGTGTCGGTTTAAGGTTCAAATCGTCTTTTTCCATTTTTCAGTTCCCTGTTGTCCTGTAACCCGAAGTCCATTTCGGGGTAACGGAAGGGTATCAACTGCACCTGCAGTCGAAGGCACTGAAAAACCGAGGGGAAAACATTGGGGAGATCCCCATGTTTTATTGAATTGATAGCAACAGGCTTCGCAGGTTCCGACCGCTGCGTTTTAACCCAAGCTTGGCGCGAATGTTGTTGCGGTGAAACTCTATGGTGCTTGGTTCACGCGACAAAGTGCGCGCAATGTCCTTGGTTGTCTGACCGCGCATAATCATCTGCGCTATTTCCTGCTCGGTCGGGGTCAGGGCCTCAAAGACGGTGGCCAATTGCCCGCGCATTTCCGATGTGATGGATTTTAGACTTTCCTCGGCGAGTTCCAGATAGGCACGGCCTGCAGGATCTCCGTCAAGCCTGCCACGCAGCTTCGCCAGATGAGGCAGGACCAGCCCCTTTATCTGGCGCAGAATCTTTTCGTCATACTCTTCGCGCGATGTTTCCACGCTGTTGAGAAGTACGCGCAGCGCGGCATTCGCTTCCTCAAGATCTGCGGTGCGGTTTGCGACACGCTGCTCCAATTGGTCCAGCGTGGCCTGCAACTCGGATTCAAGCGCCGCGCGTCTGTCGATCTCTGTCAACAGCTCAAGATCTGCCTCTATGACCCTGGCAAACTCTTGCAAACCTTCGCGAAAAAGCAACGCGCGCCTATTCCGGCGGGTATCCAAAACACAGATTGTTCCGAAGATACTACCGTCTGGCCACTTCAGCGGGTAGCCGATGTAGAAACGCATCCCGTGTTCCATGTCGTCATTGTCGACCCAGTCGGGATCACAGGTGGCGTCTTCTACAGTCAATTCGCCGTTGTTGCGTAAAACCCCGTAGCAATAGAGCTTTTCGTTCAGTGTGAAACGGCAACCGGGCTTGTACGGATTACCCTCTGAGACACTGGAGACAAAAACAGAATGGTGGGGTTCGTGCGTCCGCATGACAAGACTGGCCGGCACGTTTGCGACCCGTGCAATGAGGTTCACGATCCTCTGCCACTTGGCGATGGTTTCTTGTGATATTGCAGGCTTCAAGCGATGGCATCCCAGTATTCGACGCGAAACCCTTTCAAGCGTAATCCGCGCAGGGGTGATCTCGCAAGGTCTCTGTTGCAAGAACGGAATTGGATCAAACAATCTGGCCTGTCGACGTGCTGCCCGTTTTGGTCAAATTGGACACAAAACACAGCAATCAATAGAATGACTTTTGGCGTTCAATGCGTGTTCTCGGCGGTTTGATCTGCCAGCATGGCCTTTATTCAAGTTTTTTCATTCGAGGGCTGTTTTTAAGTAGTTGCTGTAAACCTGTCACGCTTGTCGCTTTGCTTGTTGTGTTTATTGATGTGATTGGATTTGGATTAATTCTGCCGATATTCAACACGATCTTGCAGGACCCACAGCAAACCTTGTCGCTGTTCTCAGGAAGCGTCGGACCGTCCGAGCAAGGTTGGGTGATGGGCGTTACGGTTGCAATCTATGCCTTGGGCTCAGGAACCATTACAGCGCTCAGCGGTTCTCTTATGACAATCAATCTGCGCATGCCATTCCTGATCGCCATAATCTGCTGCGTTTTGGCACTAATCGCGATGGCAAAACTGTTCCGGCATCCGGGCGTTCAGTCGCTTGATACCAAAGGTAAGTGACCACTGCCGCGACAGATGCAAAGATGGCATTCGGACCTTTGTTGGAGCGTAAATCGAAGGCGATAAACGTCGGAACTCGCATCCGAGTCAACAGAACCGGGCCCAAACCCGCAATGATCAGAAGGTCAGCAACAAAGCAGAACTCGTGCGGTCAAATTCTGAGGCATCCAATGAATGATCTTGCAGGGTGTGTGACCGACCGACTTCAAAAACTCTGGTTCGGAGCACCGACGGGTCACACTGCGCATGTCGTTGAAGAACTGATCTGTTGTAAATGTAACGAAACTAGTTACTTCGATTGGACCTTCTGACAAGTTCGGGCACAAGGCGCGGATACTGCCACACTGCCAACGACAACTCGAATTGCGTCCAATGTATGGTGCGAATTGTTACCGTTTTCCGCCTCCGATGGTTTTAGTGTCTCAGGTCGCTATTTTATCAATCCTCTGTTTGCGCGGTGAACAGATCCTTGCGCAAAGTCATCAGTGCGCCGGGGTCGATTTTTCCTTGAATAACGGTGGTCTTGCCGCTGGCGATAGCCTGTGTGAGGGCAGGGCCCATTTCTCCGGGACCGTTGACCCAAATCCCTTTGCCGCCGCAACTTTCGGCAAACTGATCAAAGCGGGGCGAGGCGATTTCCGCCCCCAACAACCGACCGCCGTAAAACTCCTGTTGATAGGCTTTCTCAGCTCCCCAGGCTTCGTTGTCGAGGACGACGATCGTAATTGGCAGATTGTGCGAGATGGCCGTTTGGATTTCGATCATTGTGTACCCGATTGCACCATCACCCATGATCGCCACGACCGGACGTTCGGGTGCGGCCGCTTTGGCCCCGATGGCGGCGGCAAGTCCAAATCCGACCAGCCCAAAATCCAGTGGCGTGATCAACGAAAGCGGTTGGTAATGCGCCAGCCGATCTGCGGCCTGCAGACAAGTATTTCCGGTATCCAACGTGACGATGGCGTTTTCAGACAATGCGTCACGTAATTCAGCAAGGGCGCGTCTTGGGTGCAAAGGCATTGTGGCGATCTTGGCCTCTTCCTCGCGTTCCTTCAGCAGGCTGTCCATGTCGGCGCGAAATGCTTTGCGCCAGCTGTCTGCGACGGGCTTTCGGGTTTTGTCGGCCAAGGCCTCGGCCGTCAAGCGAGCGTCACCTTGAGCGGCGATTTCTGCAGGAAAGTAACGCCCCACGGCCGAACCTTCGATATCGACATGAGCTATGCGGGTTTCCTCACCAACGTAATCATTGGAATGAAACGTCGAATTGAACCCCAATCGCGCGCCCAGAACGACCATGACATCGGCTTCTTTGGTCAACCGTGACGCAACCCGGTTGCCGCGCGGTCCGGCCTGACCGGCAAACCAGGGATGGCCGTGACGCATGACGTCTGCGTGCCCCGTGGATGCCACAACCGGCACTTCGAGTATTTCGGCCAAAGTCGTTAGCGCGTCCCGCCCGGCGCCCCATTTGAAACCGCCGCCGGCAAAGATTACCGGACGTTCTGCACCTCCTAGTAGGTCTGCTATTGCAGCGATATCGGCGGGCGCAGCCGGGCCGGGGCGCGCTATGTTGACCGGTTCGGGATCAATTGCCGGAACACTGGTGGCGAAAAGGTCACGGGGCACATGCAGGACAACCGGTCCGCGCCTCCCGGAATTGGCCAGACGGATCGCATCCTCTAACATAGGGGCCAGCCGGCCCGGATTCGTAACCATAACGGAACGTTTGCAAATCGGGGCGAACAACGCGACCTGGTCGACCTCCTGAAAGGTGTCCTTGGCCTGATCCGCGCGAGTGATCGCTCCGGCGATCACCACCAGTGGGGAATAGGCCAAATGGGCTTCGGCTACGCTTGTCACGAGGTTTACAACACCGGGCCCCGCCTGCGCCCCCAGAACGACGCCGGGCTTGCCGGTCATCCTTGCCCAGGCGTCCGCCATATGCCCTGCAGCGCGTTCATCCCGCGCCCCGACATAAGCGATGTCGCCGCCCTGATACATGGCGTCATAAAGTTCGAGCATCGAGCCACCCAGCAGGCCGAACACAGTATCAATTCGGTTCGCTTTCAGGACGCGATAAACGGCTTCGCCGCCATTGATAGTGTTCATGTTCTACTCCTCGGATCGGGGCCGCAGGTTTTGCGGATCAAAGATGGCATCTTGGTGGATTGTAACGGGAATGACCTGGTTCAGAATCTGCACCGACAGACCCTCACGCGGTGTTCCTTTGCGCACGAACAACCAGCCTAACGATTTACCGACGGTGTACCCGTAGCCGCCGGAAGTGGTCAGACCAACGGGCGTGCCGTTCAGTAATACAGGCTCACCGCCATGCACATCGATATCCTGACTATGCACCTCAGCATAAAGAAGCTCCCATTGTGGCGTGTGCGCCAAAAGCGCATTACGACCGATGAAATCGCGCTCTTCGCTGCGCACGAAGCGCTCCAGCCCCACATCGAACGGCCCGGCATCTGTGGTCAGCTCAGCCGATGCGCGATAGGCTTTTTCCATGCGCATGCCATTAAATGCGTAGCTGCCCAAATCGACCAGCCCAAGCTCTGCGCCCGCTGCGTGGAGCGCATCATATAGCGTGCCCATTCGGTCAAGCGGCGCATGCAATTCCCAACCCAGTTCACCTACAAATGACACGCGCAACGCATATAACGGAACATCGGCGACGGTGATTTCCTGCCCGGACAACCAAGGGAAGGCTGCGTTGGACAGATCGGTATCCGTGAGTTTCTTCAGGATCTTGCGAGAATTCGGGCCGCATAAAGCCAGCATTCCCCAATTGGCCGACCGGTTGATCATTTGCACGTCTTCCCCAGCGCAGATATGTGAACTGATCCAGTCAAAATCGGGGTTGGCGCGGGCGATGGCGGATCCGGTTAAATAGCGATCACCGGCTATGCGCCAAACGGTGAATTCGGTCTCGAACCGGCCTCTGTGCGTCAGCAAGTGGTTGAGGCTCATGTTGCCATCGCGTGATGGGATTTTGTTGGCGGACAGTCGGTCAAGCAGTTTGCCTGCATCCTGGCCGGAGATTTCGAACTGCGCAAAGGCGCATAGGTCAATCACACCCGCGCCTTCGCGTGTGGCTCGGGCCTCGGCCATTGCATTCGCATGCCAGGGTTGGCGACCCCAGCCAACCTGTTCGACCTCACCAACCTTGCCGAAATAGCGCGGGCGTTCCCAGCCTGCGACCTCGCCAAAGACCGCGCCCTTGTCTGCCAGCCGGTCATAAAGCGTGTGTCGATTGACAGGCCGCAGACTGTGAAACTGTTTGCCGGGGCAGGGCGTATCATGGCGGCGCATGAATTCGTCTTTGGTCCGCTCGACAATGAAACTGTCATTGGCAAAGTCACCATAACGACGGGGGTCCATCGACCGGGTGTTTATCTCGGCCTCGCCGTGCACCATCCAGTCGGCCAGTACTTTGCCCGCGCCGCCACCCCATGCCAGCCCGATAGACGATCCGCAGGATAGCCAGATATTGGGCACGCCGGATGGCCCGACCAGCATCCCACCATCGGGGGTATGCGTGATTGCGCCACGCACCACACGCTTGATACCCAACTCGGATAGAACCGGCATCTTTTCAAGCGCCACCATCAGGAAGTCGCCGATCGAGTCATAGTCTGCTTCGAACAGTTCGTTCTCTGCAGCCCAGGGGGCACCTTGCGGCATTTCCCACACAGTCGGACAAACATGACCCTCATAGATTCCGATGAGCCCTGATTTCTGTTCCTGCCGGATGTATCCACCGAAGGCATTGTCACGCATTACAGGCAATTCCGGCCGACCTTCGAATTCCGGAACGGTGTCGGTGACCAGGTAATGATGCAGACACGAGACCGAGGGGATTTTCAGGCCGAACCATTGCCCAACCTGGTTGGCATAACTGCCCGCGGCGATAACCACATGCTCGGCCAGAACATCGCCCTGTTCCGTGCGAAGCAGCCACATGTCGCCTTTTCTGCTGGCGCCTGTAACCTGATTGCGCCGCTCGATCTTTGCGCCGCGCGCGCGAGAGGCTGCGGCCAAGGCCATTGTCACGCCAGACGGGTCGATATGCCCGTCCTTGAAGGTCTGAACGGCGGCCTTGACGTCGTCGACCTTGTAGAACGGATTGCCCTTTGCGACCTCTTTCGGTCCGACCAGTTCCATCGGCAGATCCAGCAGCCTGCCCACGCCCATGATGGATTTCATCCAGTCGACTTCGTCGTCGGTCGTGGCAATTCGAAACCCACCAACTTCGTGCCACCCGATACTTTGGCCGGTCTCTTCCTCGACGCGTTTGTAAGTTTCGATCGAGGTTTTGTTGATCCATCCCGCGATGCGGCTGCCCACCGCATGCGCGATCTGCCCCGCTGCGTGCCAGGTCGATCCGCTGGTCAGTTCCGCCTTTTCGAATAGGATCGTGTCGGTCCATCCGTTTTCCGCCAGTTGAAACTGCGCCGCGACACCCATGATGCCACCACCAATTATGGCGACCCGGGTGGTTCGAATAGTGTCAGTCACGCAAACGCCTCCTTCGCGGGTTTGAGAGATGCTTTTGCGGGAAAACGAGTGCAGGCGATTTCAACTTCAAAACCCTCGACCACAGTCTTTTCCAAGAGTTGGTCGAGCGGTGCATCCACCATCGCCAATGCGACGGAACGTTTGAACCGGTAGCTCCACGCAGAAGAGGTAATCTGCCCGACGACCCGACCGCCGAAGTAGATCGGTTCATCATGCATGGGGATTGCCTCGGCATCATCAAACAGCATCGAGACGATGCGCCGATTTGGTGAATGGTTTTGCAAGGCCGCTTCGCCGACAAAAGCCGTGCCAAAGGCGCAGAATGCCCCAAGCCCTGCCTCAATCGGCGTGGTACCAGGGGTCAGTTCATGGCCAAATGCGCGAAAGCCACTTTCGATACGCAGGGATCCGCTGGCGTATAGACCAGTGTGTGTCGCCCCGGCCTCGACCAGTGCTTCATGTGCCGCCATCGCCATCTCGGCAGGGATGTACAGCTCGTACCCTTCCTCGCCAGTAAAGCTCAGCCGCCCGGCCCAGCCGCAGGCTAGGCCAATTTCCACCGGAGCGAAATGGAACCGTTTCAAATCGGGCAGAGGCGTGTTCGAAGTGGCTTGCAAAACCTTGTGCGCCCGTGCCCCGGCCAGGCCGACAACGGCGTGTCCGCTGGTTACATCGGTGAATTCCACGCGGTAATCACCTTTGGTTTCGCGCATCCGTTTCAGATCACGCACCACCTCACCCGCGCCCACGATCATCAGGTAGGAGTCCAGCCCGTGACGTTGCACGGTCACGTCGCTTTCGATGCCGCCACGGGGGTTCAGGATCTGACTATACGCAATTCGTCCTGAGGGGATGTCCATCTGCGCCGCACACAGGTGGTTCAGATAACTGCAGGCATCCGGTCCCTGCACCATGATCTTGCCGAATGCGCTTTGGTCGAGAATGGCGGCCCCGTTTCGGCAGGCGTCGACCTCAAGGCCGACCTGATCGCGCCAGGCCGGAGTGCCGAATGTCAACGGCAGATGCGTTGCCTGACCGCCGAAATGCACCGCCCGTTCCCATCCGCCGCGCGCCTCGAACCGGGCGTTTGCCGCGACCAGTCCGGCATGGATCGGCGAACGCCGTTGTCCACGTGCCGTATCCATCGACCTGCCCGGGAAAGGGTTGTCGTAGTGGCGGCCAAGAACTTCGGGAATGCGTTCCTCCAGCGCCTTTAGAACGTTCATCTCAGGGCTGAAACGGCGAATATCGGCTTCGTTCAACTCCATCGTTGGTTCGCCTGCGATGATCCACTCGGCCATGGCCTTACCCGCACCTCCCGCCAGAGCAATCCCGGTCGAGTTCATCCCACCCATCAGGAACAGACCGGGCACCTCCGGGCTTTCGCCCAGCATGAATTGGCTATCCAGGGTAAAGCTTTCAGGGCCGTTCAGTAACATCCGCACCTCGGCGCGCTCCAACGCCGGAATGCGGTGCAGAGCATTTTCCATCATCGGCATGAAATGGTCCCAGTCCTCATCCAGCAGATCAAAACTGAAATCAGCGGGCAGACGGCTAAGCGGCAGCCCCTTGGCGTTGGGTTCAAACGAGCCGACCAACAATCCTTCGACATCATCGCGGGCGTAAAGAAAAGCGTCCTGATCGTTCAGGGTCGGCAAATGCGTACCGGGGCCAAGCGCCTGAACCTCGGGCAACGGTTTGGTCAGGATATAGAAATGCTCGCACGCGTATAGCGGCATATGTGCCCCGGCCATTGCGGCGACTTCTCGGGACCACAGTCCACAGGAGATGACGACCTCGTCGGCGTCGATGACGTGGTCCCCAACCTCGACCCCTGCGATGCGGCCTTCCTTTTTTCTCAAGCCGGTTACGGCAGTGTCTTCATGGATTTGTACCCCGCGTGCTTTTGCGCCCTTGCTGAGCGCCAGCGCCACGTCCGATGGGTTTACACGCCCATCTGCCGGTGACCAGACGGCGCCGATTACGTCGTCTGTTCTTATGAGTGGCCATAACTCCTGCGCGCGTGCGGCATCGACAACCACGGCTTCAAGCCCGAATGCGCGGCCTAACGAAACCTGTCGTTTGATGTTGGTCAGCCGGTCCTCGTTTGTAGCCAGTGTCAACGATCCGGTCTGGGTCCAGCCTGTCGCCTGCCCGGTCTCGCGCTCCAATTCGCCATAAAGGTCAATGGAGTAATTGATCAGCTTGGTCAGCGTAGCTGACGGGCGCAGGCGTCGAACAAGCCCGGCCGCATGCCAGGTTGTCCCGGATGTCAGTTTCGAGCGCTCCAGCACCACAATGTCTTTGCGCCCTTCACGGGCCAAATGATAGGCAATCGAACAGCCGATAACGCCGCCGCCAATCACAATTGTGCGGGCTTGTTGAGGCAGAGTCATGTGATTGAGCCTTCCCGGATCATGTCGGACAGGGTTTCGCGGAATGCCTCAAGCGCCTCGTCGATCAGTTCGGGCGTATGGGCCGCGCTGGTAAGACCCGACGTGTAGGACATCACGTCGACGCCGCGTGTAAGCATCCCGTTACGATACGCACGGACCTGCGCAGCCGGCAGTCCACGGATGTGTGCGGGCGTCAACCCGTCAAGCGAGCTGTTACCGAAGTGCAGGTGAAAGATCGAGCTGTCGCCATAAGCCAGGCCCGAGACCTCGGCATCGGCCAGGGCTGCATTCATACCCGCGCGCATTCGCTCGGCCATTGCGTTGGCATGCGCCTGCACCTCGCCTGTTGCCAGTATTGGCATGGCCGCATGGGCCGCCGCTGCAACAAGGGGTGAGGCATTGAACGTTCCTTTGTGGCTGACTGCCGGGGCAAACCCGCCCATCGAAGTGGTGTTGTTCATCAGTTCCATGATGTCGGCCCGTCCACAAACCGCACCACCCGGCAGACCGCCTGTAACAATCTTGGCCAGAGTCGTGAGGTCTGGCGTTATGCCATCGCGCGCCTGTCGTCCGCCGGGAGACCAGCGAAAACCGGTGATGATCTCGTCAAAAATCAAAACCACACCAGCAGTTCGGGCGACATCGTGAAGGGCTTGCAGGGTTTCGGATGTCAAAGGTACACAACCATAGTTCGCCCCCGAAACCTCGATGATCACGGTTCCGATCCGATCGTCCTGCAGGGCACTTTCCATCGACTGTGGGTCGGCGTCGCAGATATCGATCAGGTCGTTCACAGCCTCGGGAATTCCCAGTGTGGGCGCGGTCTGGCTGCCGGGTTTGGCCCCTTTAAGCGCGTGGTCATGCCAACCATGAAAGTGGCCATCAACGCGCAGAACGCGATCCTTGCCGGACCACGCGCGGCCCAAGCGGATGGCAAGCATCGTTGCTTCGGTACCCGACGAAGTGAACCGGGTCCGCTCGGCCGAAGGGTAAAGGTGGTTTATCCATTCCGCCCAAAGGGTTTCGGCCTCATGACAATCGGCACTGAAGATTGAATGTTGCGCTTGCTTCTGCACCGCTTCTACGATGGCCGGATGGCAATGGCCCAGCATTTGGCTGGCGCTGCCCATTTTGAAGTCGATATAGCGTCGGCCTTCAACGTCCCACTTTTCGGCACCCTTGGCACGGTCGATGAAAATCGGGTGGGGATCGCGAAACCGCAATTCGTGGCTGACACCGCCGGGCAATGCCGATCGGGCGCGTTCTGACAAAGCCTTGTTGGTCATTCATTCCTCCCAATTCGGGATCGGCTGAGGCGGATGTCGAAAGCGCCCCGCAGCGCGATATCCGTCTCATCTGCGATATGGTTCGGAAAATGGCTGGCCAACAATTCCCGCGCCCGGTCGCGGGCCACATCGCCGACAGGGTGCGCGCCGTCTTCCTGCCATTCGACGGGGGTGCGTCTATCGCCGATATGGGGGTAGAAATAGTCGGACTTCATCCGGTCAAATGTGTGAATTTCGCCCAGATAGTGTCCCGGCCCGCGACACACGTTGGCAATGACATCCGCCGCGATGTTCTCGGGCGTGGCTTCGACCCCGCGAATTGTGCGCAGAATATTCCCAATCAGGTCGTTGTCGCTGACGTAAGCTTCGAGCGATACCCCCAGAAGGCTTGCATGAATGCCTGCCGCCTGAGTTACGATATTCGATCCCGCATGCGCCGCCATCGCAATGGCAAGGGTCTTTTCGGCACCATATTGCGTATCCAGCGTCTTGGCATCCGTGATCCCGGCAATTGAGGATGTAGGAAGGCCAAAGTGCCGACCCATCTGGGCCGCAGCCGCCATCAGGATCGCCTGTTCGCCGCCCCCTCCGGACATTGATCCGGTGCGCAGATCAGCGACAAGGGGCTTGGGCGCGAAAATGGCTTTCGCCTCAGGGTCGACAAGGCGGGCAAAGACCAACCCGGCCAGTGTTTCCGCCAAGGCCTGTACCAAGGATCCGGCGATTGTGGCGGGGCTGGTGGCCCCGGCCTGACCAGCGCTGATTAGTTGCACAGGGAACCCAGCCTTTATGGCCGCTTCCAGGACCTCGCAGGCGTCTTCGGCAAAGCGCATGGGTGGAACAACGTGGCAGACCATGACAGTCAGGAACGGGCGGGCGCGGAACGCAGCTTCCCCACCGGCGATAGTGTAGCAAAGCTCAGCGATCGCCTGAACGTTCTGGGGCTCGGTGATCGACATGGACACATGTTTGGATGTGCCGATCAGACTGGCATAGGCTGTGTTGATATCCATCGTTGCGTTGTCTTCGATGTCACGCACAACAACCGGACGGCTGAAATGGTGGATGTTCTCCATCGCATCCACCAACCTTGCGGCATCATAGAGGTCGGCCAAAGTAGAAGGTCGGTACAGTCCCGTATCAATGTCAAAAACACCGGGGGCCGCCCCGCCGGTCGACATATGCACGCGCGCACCTGCGATGAGCAGGTCGTGTTCGGGGGATTGACCGCACAAGCGGAAATCCCGCTGTGCCCCGGCGATCGCGCTTTGCACCAGGGTTCGTGGGAACAACAACCGTCGGTCTTCAGAAAGAGTGCCGCCCGCTGCAGTGACGGCTCGAACCATCGAAGGGATGGCCTGGCTTAGCCCAAGTGTCTCCAGCAATGACAAGGCGGATTCTTCCACCAAAGCCACCTCGGATGGGCTTAGCGGTTTCAGGCGCCCTCCGGCCACCCCCGCCCAGACCGGAGGATTGGTGTCGACGATCGTTTCTTGGGCCAGGCGATCTTTTCTACCGCGCCGTCGGTTCGATTTTGGCATCTATTCATGAGCTCAGATTGTCTTTGCCCCAGAATGAACCCAACTTGCATAAGTTTACAAAAGCCATTTTTTCATCAATAGATGAATGAAACTTATCTATGAGGTTGACGTGACGCCGTCCCTTCCAGCCCTGCGGGCATTCAACTCGGCAGCCCAATACCAGAGTTTTCGCGCCGCAGCTGAGGCGTTGTCCGTGACGCCAACGGCCGTCAGCCATCACATCCGCGGCTTGGAAGACCAGATGGGTGTCAAACTGTTCGAACGCGTGGGGCGCGATGTTGTTCTGACCGAAGATGGAAAACGCCTGGCCGAGGCAACGGCGCAGGCCTTTGGAATACTGGACGACGCCGTTCGTAAGTTGCGCCGAAGTACACGCAAAGCTGTGCGCCTGGCCGCTGGTCCGATATTTACGGCTCGATGGCTCATGCCCAAGATCAGCGATTTTTGGGAAACCCATCCGGATATCGAACTTGAAGTGGTGCCGTTTTACCAGCCCGGATTGCTGGATCGCGAGAATGTCGACGTTGTGATCCGCTGGGAACGGATGGCAGAAATGCCTGAAAATGCCGTCAAATTGATCGAGCTCAGCCCTGTGGCGATCGCGTCAGAACGATTTACCGCAAGGTACGGGCGCGTAACATCGCCCGAGGACTTGTTGCAGGTTCCTCTGCTGCACCAACGAAACCACTGGGGTTGGCTGGACTGGTTTTCAGCGATGAATGTGCAAGTGGCAGGTCCTTTGCGTGGGCCCGTGTTTGAGGATGCCAATGCGCTGCTACGCGGCGCAGCCGAAGGGCAGGGCGCGATTGTTGGCTGGCTTCCTCTGATCGATCAGGATCTGAAAGAAGGCCGGGTCGCACGTCTGTTCGACGAAGAGATTACCCCGACCCATGGCTATTACATAGAAGCATGGAAGGGCAGCCAAAGGCATCGGGAAGCGCGTTATGCAATTGAATGGCTGGCGTCCCAAAACAAACCGGTGCAATCCGCCGAATAGGAACCCCGCACAAAGCGCGGTTCGAGCAAATAAGAGCCAGGCAGCACTCTTTTGCGCCACCCGACCGTCATGTTTTTCTACGGGGTGCTTCAACTTTGAAGCCTCGGGTCTGAGGTCTTTGTTATAGACTGCCGAAAGCCCGATCCAAGCCGTCATGAACTTGATCAACATCGTCCATCGACAGGCACATTGGTGGGACCAGACGCAGGCAGGATTGATAAGCCCCGGATTTCGACAGGATGATCCCGCTTTCACGCGTCGCCTCGAACACGGCGGCGGTGGTTGCCGGGTCAGGTTCTTTGGTCTTGCGATCCTTGACCATTTCGATGGCCAGCATCAGACCCCGCCCGCGAACGTCGCCGATGACCTGATACTTGTCCTTCAGCGCGTGCAGACGTTCCAGCAGGGCGGTCCCTACGTCGCGGGCGTTTTCGCGCACATTGTCTTCCTTGATGACCTGAAGCACCGCGCGGCCAGCCGCACATGAGGTGGGGTTGGCCCCGTAGGTGTGGAACATGAACTTTTCCGCCATCGGCGCAGCAATGTGTTTTCGGGCCACGACCGCGCCCAGTGGAAAACCATTTCCGATACCCTTGGCCATGACCACAATATCCGGGATGACACCATCGGCCTCAAAGCCCCACATATGATCGCCGGTCCGACCAAAACCCGCCTGCACCTCGTCCGCAATCAGCAGGCCACCTTTTGCGCGCACGCGTTCCGCCGCGCCGGTCATGTATCCTTTGGGCATTTCGACGACACCGCCATAGCCCTGAACGCTTTCGATGAAGATACCCGCAACTTGACCGGATGTAGCCGTGTGAATGGTGCGCTCGATTTCATCGAGATACGGCTGGGCGCCGGAATTTTCACCAAAGATGCCGCGATACTGATGCGGCTCGGGTACAAAGGCCACGTTTCCGGGCATGCCAGGATGCCGCCAGCCGGAAATGCCTGTGATCGACTGCGCCGCCGCAGTGGGCCCGTGATAAGCCGAGCGCAGCGCCAGCAAATCGAGGTTTCCGGTGTAGCTTCGCGCCATGGTCATGGCCAGATCCACGGCTTCGGAGCCAGAGTTGGTGAAATGCACAACCCATTCGATGTCGCCGTTGGGATTGGGCATGGTGGCGGCCAGTTCCTCGGCGAAGTGCGCCGGGACGGGGTGATAGAACATGGTGGTGCAGTGGGTCAGCTCCTGCGCCTGTTCCATTGCGGCGGCGACCACCTTGGGGTGGCTGTGGCCGACCGAGATGCACACGTTCATACCCAAAAGGTCAGTGTATTTGCGCCCCTCGACATCCCAAAGGTACTGCATCGACCCCTTCTTGAAGACCATGGGGTCCTTGAAGGGAATGAACTTGCGTTGCGAGGCGGCATAGTAGTTGTCGCGACGCGCAGCCGTTTCATCCAAGGTCCAGTCGGTTTGCATGTTCACGTGTCATCTCCTCCGATTTCCCGGCTGCGCCGGGCGACGAAATCATCAAGTGCTTCACGGGTCCCGGCATCCATCGCCGGCGCTTCGTATTCATCAATCAATTTCGCTACGCGCGCGCTGGCGCGTTCGTGCTGCCACTGGCCGCCCTCGGCATGCCACTGTTCAAAAGTTCCGTTGTCGGACATCTCGCCCATCCAGAAGGCGGTTTCGAAATTGTCCTGGGTATGCTGCGCGCCCAGGAAGTGGCCACCTGGCTCAACCTCAAAAAACGCGTCCATCGCCTGTGCCGATTCCGAGAAGTCGACGCCGCCGACAAAGCGTTGCATGGCCGAACAACGGTCGGCATCCATAACGATTTTCTCGTATCCTGTGGTTAGCAACCCTTCGAGACACCCGGTGGCGTGGATGATGAAGTTCACCCCAGCCATGGCTGCGCCCATTAGCTGCGCCTGGCTTTCATAGCCTGCCTGTGCATCCGGCACTTTTGACGCGGTCAATCCACCCACGGAATGGAAGGGCAAGCCCAGCCGATCCGCCAGCGTTTTGGCGCACATCTGGAATTGGGTGCCTTCGGGCGTGCCGAAGGTGGGCGCCCCGGTCCTGAGGCTGATCGGTGAAAAGAACGTGCCGAATGCGGCCGGAGCGCCCGGCCGGATAAGCTGAATCAGGGCGACCGAAGCCATCACTTCGGCCAGAACCTGTGAAAGGGTTGCAGCGACCGAGACAGGTGACATCGCGCCACCCAGCACAAAGGGTGATACCACAGTGCACTGCCCGGCTTGCGCGTATTCCTTGAGCGCCCAGAGCATGGTTTCGTCCATCACCAGTGGCGCATTGGTGTTGACCACCGAATACAGAACGCAGTTTTTGTCGACAAACTCGCGCCCCATGGCGATACGGCACATCTCGATCGTGTCGCGAGCACGCTCCGGTGCGGTGACGGCACCCATGAACGGCTTGTCGTTCATTGTCAGATGCGTGTGTGCCATGTGCAGGTGCCGAACCGGAACGGGGACGTCCACAGGTTCAACCACAACGCCACCTGAATGATTGATCGCCCCAAGCTGATAATGCAGCTTGGTAATGTTGCGGAAGTCCTCGATCGATGCGTAGCGGCGACCGTTTTCCATATCATGAACGAAAGGGGGGCCGAAGCTGGGCGCATAGACCTGCGCGTCACCACCTATCTGAATTGATCGCGCAGGATTGCGCGCATGCTGAGTGAATACCGAAGGGGCCGTGCGGATCTTGTCGCGGCACCAGCCCGGATCAAAGCGCACCCGTTCGCCCTCGACCCGCGCCCCGTTCGCCTTGAAGAGTGTCAGCGTTTCCTGGTCGCCACGAAAATCCATGCCGATCTCATCCAGAATGCGGTCTGCGTTCCGTTCGATGATTGCAACCGCCTCGTCATCGATCAGGCTGACCTTGCCAATCTTTCGGATGGTAAAGGGAGCGGCCAGCGCCCCTTTTGCGGCACGTGCGGCCATACGCTCTTGTCTGCCGGAGCGTCGGGTCGTGTTTCGTGCCATATCGGCCTCCGTGCCATTCTTCTGGAGACTCTCATGACAAGGAAAGGGCTGCGGGGATAGCAAAACCCAACAGTATTAGATGTAATAATGATGCGGATTAGGACGGGTAAATAACGTGTTCGCAAACTTCTGGCAGAAGTTTTTCGAAACTCTGCCGCATGGTTTCCCGGCATTGTAGGGCGATGCGTTCAGGGATGTCGTCCAATTCACCGGCACGGTGAATCATGAGTATGGATCGTTTGAATCCCGCAATCGGAAGTGGTTCCACGCGCAGGTTCATGCCCTCGGCCACGGCGTCGATCAGCAGGCTGGGTGTCAGAATGGCAAAACACTTACCCGTAATTACGCCTGCAACAACCATGGATGCCCGGTCGGCTTCCATTGAGCGCGGAAGGTCCAGGCGGCAACGCTGCAAATGCTGGTCCGTTCGCCTGCCGACTGGTGCATCAGAGCTGAACCGAACAAATGACAGGTCGTTGGCAACCGACATGATATCATCGGCAGAACCGTCATAATCCCCGGGAAGAACAAGAAAAAATGGTTCTTCCAGGATCGGGGTGCATTCAAAGTCGGTCAGGTCGAACTGAGGGTCCGAAGTTATAGCGACATCGATTGTTCGGGCATTGAATGCTTGCTGATGGTCGGTCGCAAGCCCTGCGGACAAGCTGAGTTCTGGAATGCCAAGATCGCTGCGAACCATGTCCAACAACCCGGGCGTCAGGGTTGTTGCAATCGAAGCCAGAAGCGCGACGCGCAGAATGGGCAACGAGCTGGATTGGACATAACGCAACTCGGATCGGAGGTCTTCGACCTCATTAAGAATACGAAAGGCCCGTCGGCGGAGTATTTCACCGGAATGCGTAAGCTCCAGCGGGCGACGCGATCTGTCGAACAGGGAAACGTTAAGCGCCCATTCCAATTTTTTGATCTGCTGAGAAACAGCGGATTGCGTCATTCCCAATGCGGACGCGGCAGCCGTTACATGCTGGCTGTCGGACACCGCCATGAACACTTCTAGCGCGCGTAGCAAGCTGACATCTGTCTCCGATTGCCGCTTCTTCATTTGGCAATAACTTCCATTAGTTTTTCTAATTTCTGTTTTGATTTCTTGATCCGCGCGCTGACGGAAGTCAATCCTTGCGGGGATATTCACGCCTGCGCCGTAGGATCGAATACGCCGAAAAACAGGAGCTTGGGGAGTGAGGCAGCGCATGCAGAAAGCTATCATCGTTGGCGGAGGTGCCATTGGCCTTGGGCTGGCCTACCATCTGGCCGGTCGGGCGCAGGTCACGGTACTCGAGCGAAACCAACTGACCAGCGGTACAAGCTGGCACGCGGCCGGGATTATCGGGCCGCTACGTGCAACGCCGAACATGACCAGACTGGCCATGTATGCAGGTGAGCTGTTTCGCCAGCTCGAGGATGAATCGGGCATGTCCACCGGCTACCGCCAGACCGGCGGCTTTTGGTTGGCACGTGAAGAAGCGCGTATGGACGAGCTGCACCGCATTGCCTCTCTGGGTCGCCATTTTGGTTTGACACCGTCGATTTTAGAACGGGATGAGGTCGACGTACCGGGACTGAACCTTGATGGCATCGTTGGCGCGCTGCGTGTCGAAGAAGATGCCAATGTGAACCCGGTGGACCTGTGCATGGCCTATGCAAAGGCTGCCCGCGCCAAAGGGGCCGTGATCCGCGAGAATGTACAGGTCGCCGGACTGCTGGTGGAAAACGGGTCGGCCAAGGGTGTGCGTCTAGCGGATGGGTCTGAAATGCTGGCCGACCAAGTGGCGCTGTGTGCCGGTGCGTGGTCGAAGAAACTGGCGGATGAGGTGGGTGTTGCGCTGCCCCTGCAGGCTGTCGAGCATATGTATGTCGTGACCGAGCCTATGGCTGATCTGCCCACCCCTTATCCGGTGTTGCGCGATCTGGATCGCGGTGTTTACGTCAAAGGCGACGCGGGCAAACTGGTCTTTGGCGGGTTTGAGCCGAATGCCAAAGTCTGGGATGCGTTTGGCCCAGAAGGCGACCGCCCATTTCTGGAATTGCCCGAGGATTGGGATCAGTTCATGCCGTTCATGACCGCGGCGCTGGCGTTGGTTCCCGGGTTGGAAGCGGCGGGCATTCAGCACTTTATGAACGGCCCCGAGAGCTTCACCGCCGACACAAAACCCCTGATTGGTCAGACGCCCAATGTCGATGGGTTGTTTGTAGCAGCCGGGATGAACTCGGTCGGCGTGATGTCTTCGGCGGGCGTCGGACGCGTGCTGGCCGATTGGATGGTCGACGGTGAGCCGCCGATGGACCTGTGGGAGGTCGATATCGCCCGTGTCGATCCGCTGACGGCTGACAAGGATCACATTGAATCCCGGATGAAAGAGGCGGTCAGCGATGCCTTTGCTCTGCACTGGCCGTTCAAACAGCCCAAAGCCGGGCGTGGCCTGCGAAAGTCGGCGCTGCATGATCGCTGGTCCCTAGCGGGCGCGCAATTCGGCCTGACCGCCGGTTGGGAGCGCGGACTTTGGTATGCCCAGGACGATAGTGAGCGCGATTTGCCCTATTCGGTAGGCGATCAGCCCTGGTATCCGATTGCGCAGCGCGAGGCCGCGCAGATGCAGGAAGGCGCGGCGCTGATTGACCTGTCACCCTTCGGAAAATTCGACATTCAGGGCCGGGATGCATTGTCGGTGTTACAGTATCTGACAACCGCCAATCTGGATGTGCCCGTCGGACGCGCGGTGTATACCCTGCTGACAAATGGCAAGGGTGGAACCGAGGCAGATGTAACCATCGCTCGGGTCGCGTTAGATCGTTTTCGCATGACCTCAGCTGCCGCGAGCCGGCAAAAGGATCTGGCTTGGTTGCGTCGGCACAGCGCTGGGCGCGACGTGATAATTACTGACGTAACCGAGGCCGAGGTGGTCATCGGCGTTATGGGCGGCGGTTCCCGAGATGTGCTCAGATCTTTGTCCAACGCGGATTGGGACGACTTCCCGTTTTCAACCTTCAAGACCGTGACAATTGCAGGCAAGACTGCCACGGCCACGCGCGTCAGCTTTGTGGGTGAACTTGGTTGGGAACTGTCCATTGCGGTGGAACAAGGTGGCCCAGTCTTTGACGCGCTCTACGCCATAGGGGCCAGACCTTTGGGCCATTTCGCCGTGGATGGTTGCCGGATCGAGAAAGGGTTCAAGCATTGGGGCCACGATCTGGGTCCCGAGATTACGCCGCTTGAGGCCGGGCTTGACTTTGCCATTGACTGGAACAAGGATTTTCTGGGCAAGGATGTTCTGTCCGCCCAGAAAGAACGGGGCCTGACCCGCAGGCAGGTGATGTTCGACATCCCCACGCATCCTTTGATGTTGCATGACGAACCCATATTGGAAAACGGCCGCGTTATCGGCATGACCACCAGCGGCGCGCGTGGTGCTCGCACCGGACTGACGCTGGCGCTGAGTATGATTGAGGTTGCGACAGGCGAGAAACTGTCCGCCACCTGCGAACGAAAGTTCGAAATTGAAGTCGCGGGTGTGCGTCATCAGGCCAATGTGCTGATGCGCCCCCCGTTTGATCCCACAGGCGAAAGGATGCGCGGATGAGCACCACCAACGCTCGGGTCCTGATCATCGGCGGGGGCGCAATGGGCGTGTCCCTCATGTACCATCTGACCAAGGCGGGCTGGACCGACGTTGTTCTGACCGAAAAGAACGATCTGACCCACGGTTCGACATGGCATGCAGCGGGCCTTTGCACGCATTTCGCCCACAACCCGACCATTCAGGAACTGCGCGCCACATCCGTGCGACTGTATCGTGATATCCTGCCGGAAGAGACCGGTGATACGTGTGGTTTTCACCGCTCTGGTGCGATGCGGATTACCTCAAACCCGGACCGGATGGACGAGTTCGCTCATGTCGCGGGGCTTAGCCGTTTTACTGGGTACGACTTACAACTGCTGAAACCCGAGGACATTGAACGCCTGCACCCGCTGGCCCGAACCGAAGGTTTGCTCGGTGGCATATATGAGCCCGATGACGGCCATGTGGACCCGTCTTTGGCCACTAACGCGATGGCCAAGGTGGCGCGTCAGAACGGTGCCACGATCCTGCGGTACAACCCGGTGACCGCAATCCGGCGCGAGGATGACGCCTGGGTGGTCGAGGCGGAAAAAACCACGATCCGTGCTTTGCATATCGTCAATGCTGCCGGCACCTGGGGATGGGAAATAGGGCATATGATGGGGCTGAATATTCCCTCTGTGCCAGTGTTGCACCAATATCTGGTGACTGACACGGTTGAGGCGGTATCCGACCGCATCAAACAGGGCCTGCCCGAGCTGCCGATGATCCGCGACCCGGAAGAAAGCTGGTATGTGCGGCAGGAACGCGACGGTCTGATCCTTGGGCCGTATGAGAAAGACGCACAGCCCTGGTCGGTCGACGGCTGCCCGCCCGAATTCGGAGCCGACCTGATGCCGCCCGATCTGGACCGGGTCGAGGACATCATAATGATGGCGATGGAGCGTATCCCCGCGTTGGAAACCGGTGGCATCAAATCTGTCGTCAATGGCCCGATTACCTTTACACCAGACGCCAACCCTCTGATCGGTCCGGCGCATGGTTTGCCGAATGCCTGGCTGCTGACCGGATCGTCGATGGGCGTGATGGAGGGAGGCGGTTCAGGCTGGTTTTTGGCCCATTGGATGACCCACGGCGCGCCGCCGATGGACGCGCTGGCAGTAGACAGCCGCCGTTTTGGCAACTGGGCCGATCGCGACTATCGCGTCGATAAAGCTATCGAATGCTTCGGTTTGCAATTTGGTGTACATTACCCGCAAGAAGAGCGCCCCGCAGCACGTGGCAAGCGCCTATCTCCCTTGCATGACTTGATGGTCGAGCGTGGCGCCGTCATGGGAACGGCCTATGGTTGGGAGCGGCCCAACTGGTTCAGCGACAAGCAGGGCGACGAGGCGGTGCCCAGCTTCCGCCGCACGAACTGGTTCGAACCGGTTGCGCGAGAATGCCAGGTCGTGACGCATTCGGTCGGGCTTGCCGACATGTCGGTGTTCTCGAAATTCGAAGTAAAGGGCACGGATACCCGCGCATTTGTGGACTCCATCGGCACGAATCTTGCTCCAAATGTTGGCCGCATCGGACTGACGCATGCCCTGACCCCTGCTGGGGGAACGCATTCGGAATTCACCGTTACGGTTCTAGCCGACGATTATTTCTATCTCATCTCGGCTGCAGCCGCTGAAGAGATGGACGAGGATCTGTTGCGCGCTCGCGCGGATGGATTCGACGTTTCCATCACGCGAGTTACCGAGAATTATGGCGTGCTTGGTCTGATGGGACCGAAATCTCGCGACGTCCTGTCTACGCTGACGGACGCTGATTTGGGGGCAGGGTTCCCTTGGCTCTCGGTTCGCGAGATTACAATAGCGGGCATTCCCGTGCGCGCGTTGCGCGTGTCATATGTGGGAGAACTGGGTTGGGAGCTGCACGTCGCAGCCGACCAGATGCGCGCATTGTTCCTGGCCATTGAAGCAGCGGGAAAGCCCTATGGGCTAAGTTTGTTCGGGGCTTATTCCATGAACGCCATGCGCCTTGAAAAGGGGTACCGAGCCTGGGGCGCGGACTTCACGACTGAGCGGACGCCTGCCGAAACGGGAGCGGGTTTCCTGATCAAGATGGACCACGACTTTACCGGCAAGAACGCCCTGGCCGCGCGTTTGGAAAGCGATAATCGCTGGGATATGGTCCTGCTTGAAATTGAAGCCGGGGATGTTGATCCATATTACGCGCATGGGGTGATCCAAGGGGATCGAATGGTCGGTATTGTCACCTCGGCCGCCTATGGTCACCGAACGGGAAAAACACTGGCGCTGGCCTATCTGCGTGATCGGAACGCGAAGGAGGGGCTGGAGGTTCAAATTCTTGGGCAACAACGAGACGCGAAAATTCTGTCAAAACCTCCGTTTGATCCGGCGAACGCCCGAATGAAACACTAGAACCCGCGTGGAGTTTTCGCAGCAATCCGGGGGGAAATTGGTGAGGCCCGTTGTCCACTGCTTTTGAAATTGCGCTCGAGGACATCATAGCGCGGAAACCAGCCAAATCATGACCCAGATTAAGGCTGAATTGCGCTTTAGCAGCGGGTGTTCAGGCTGGGGGATCACTGTTGGGAGCGGCCTTTCCGAACAGGTGATTTCAATCGTGTGATCAGCCGGCTTTCAATTTTCAATTGCGAGGGGCGGGCGGAATTTCACCGGTTTCCCTTGTAGCGTTCGTCGCGAGGTGAAAAAGCGGAAAACGCAACATGATGTGTTGCGATCAAGGGAAACCGCAATATGGCGGGTGATAGAGGCACCGTTTTCCTACGTGGTCCATCCGAAAAAGATATCCCCCAGCTACCGGAACATAATGCGCACTCTTGCCGAATCAAATTGTTTTGTGTTCTGTCGCGGCGATGGTTCCCGACCGCGTTTTGCGGGAAGGGATAAAAGGGAATACGGTGCGGCCTTCTCGAAAAGCCAAATCCGTGACTGCCCCCGCAACTGTAGGCGGTGAGCGACCCGAGATCGTCCACTGGGCTATTGCCTGGGAAGGATCGGGACAGCGTCGACCCGCAAGTCAGGAGACCTGCCATCCGAATATTAATGAACCTGGGCGGGGTGTCCCAGAGGGAGATGTCAATGTTTCAAACGGCCCATGCCGTCCGCAACCTTGCACCTGCTTCGCCCCCTTCCAACCGGAGGAGGCGATGTCGTTGTACTTGCAAAATTCTGATTTCCGACCTTGCATAACCCACAGGGTCAAAGCCACCTTGTCCAGATTCAGCATTCACGAGTACGCCGTAACCGTCGGGGCAGCCCGATGACACGGCGCGCATCGCATAATGACGCCGGAGCGCAAAAAGGCCGCTGTTTTTCTGAGCTCAGCGTACCGGTACTGGTATTGGGTGCTTTGGCGCTGTCCGCTCTGTTGTGGTTCGCGATTTACACGGTGATCTGATGTCTGCTGTTCTTCAACTCCGCGATTTGACTCTCGGATACCGTGATCTGACGCTGTTCCATCGGTTGTCCATGGACATCGAAGCGGGCACGACTCTGGCCGTTTTGGGTGCCAACGGTTCGGGCAAAAGCACTTTTGTCAAAATGCTGCTTGGATTGATGGACCCGCTTTCGGGCAGTCTTGCCTGGCCAAAAGGCCGCCCCCGTGAAATTGGCTATCTGGCGCAGATGACCGAGTTTGACCGTCGCTTCCCCATTCGCGTGCGGGATCTTGCGGCGATGGGGGCTTGGCGAGGGTTTGGGTTTCGAAACGGGCTGGACCATGCGGCGCGCGACAGAATGGTAGCTGCGCTGGATGAGGCCGGTGTTCTCGACATCGCGGACCGCCCCTTGCACATGCTGTCCGGCGGGCAATTGCAGCGCGCCCTGTTCGCACGGGTCATCATGCAGGATGCGCCGCTGATTTTGTTGGATGAGCCCTTTGCAGCCGTGGACCAAAGCACGGAGGCGCATTTGTTGTCGATCATTCGTCGATGGCGCGATGAAGGCCGCGCGGTTGTTTTGGTCGTTCACGACCTCTCTTCTGTACTGGACCATTGCAGCCATGCCCTGCTTTTGGGCGGGCAAGAAGCAACGCATGGTTCGGTAAACGACGTGCTCACACCCGACCGGCTGGTAGCCCAAGGGTATCTATCGGAAAGCCAAGCCTCCTGGATGTTCCGGGGCGGGCCAGCAAATGCGGAGCGCACACATGCTTGAACTCTTCACCGAAATGTGGAGCTTTGCTTTCATGCGGCGCGCCTTCGTGGCGACCACAGTCCTTTCCGCCTCGGTTGCTCCGGTAGGAGCCTTCCTCGTGTTGCGTCGCTTGTCCCTTGCCGGGGAGGCGATGGCCCATGCGATCACGCCGGGCATCGTTATCGGGTTTGTGACCGCCGGCCTATCGGTGATGTCGCTGCTGGTTGGAGGTCTGATTGCGGGTGTGGGTGTAGCCATACTAACCGCTTTTCTGGCGCGCAGGACGATTTTGCGCAGCGATGCCAGCCTTGCGTCGCTGTATCTGATTGCGTTGGCTGTCGGTATCTTCATCCTGTCGGCGGCAGGATCCGCCGTTCCGCTCAAAAGCTTCCTGTTTGGCTCGATCCTCGGGATCGACGACGCTTCGATGATGCTTGTGGGTGGAGTTGCGACTGTGACCCTGGTCGCCTTTGCCTTCCTGTTGCGACCTCTGATCGTCAGCACGTGCGACCCGGTCTTTTTTGAAACCCAGACGCGGCGGCCTTGGTTGATTGATCAGGGTTTCATGCTGCTTTTGGTTCTGAACCTGCTGGCGGCGTTCAAGACGCTTGGCACGCTGATGGCCGTTGGTTTGATGATCCTGCCTGCCACTGCGGCGCGCTACTGGGCGAGCACCATAACGGCGCAGCTGGTACTGGGTTTCATTTTCGCCCTGTCCAGTTGCTGGATCGGGCTGACACTGTCCTACTTTTTCCCGGAAACGCCCTCCGGCCCTGCAATTGTGCTGGTCGCGGGTGGTTTGTTTCTGTTCTCAGCCATTTTCGGCCCCTTAGGCTTTGGCGGCCGGTTGCGCAAACCGTCCGTTTCAAAAGACATCCCCGTTGCGCAAGTTCATCAAGAAGAGCGAGCAAAATGACTCTTGTGAAATCCCTCTATGCCGGCATCGCCTCGGCGTCCCTTGCTTTGGCCGCACTGCCGGCTGCGGCTGCTGAAGACGACGTCCGGATCGTGGCCAGCTTCTCGATCCTTGGCGACATGGTCGAAGAAGTTGTCGGCGAACTGGCAACAGTCACGACCATTGTCGGCCCCGACGCTGATGCTCATGTCTATCAGCCTTCGGTTGCCGACGCGAAGGCCGTGGCCAAGGCTGACATCATCTTTGTCAATGGACTGGGCTTTGAAACCTGGTCAGACACCCTGATCTCAGAGTCTGGAACCAAAGCGTCTGTACACGTTGCAACCGACGGTATCACGCCGGTCAAAGTGGATGGTGAGACCGACCCCCACGCATGGAACTCTTTGTCAAACGGCGTGATCTATGTGACCAACGTCGCCGACGTTATGAAAGAAGCCATGCCCGAGCATGCAGACGAGATCGTTGCCAATGCCAAAGCCTATATAGCTGAGCTTGAGGCGTTGGATGCCGAAACCAAAGCCAAGCTGGCAAACCTGCCCGCGAACCGCCGCACCGTCGTGACGGCTCATGACGCGTTCGGCTATCTTGCGGACGCTTACGGACTGACCTTCCTTGCGCCGGTCGGCATCGACACCGAGGCTGAACCTTCCGCCAAGCAGCTTGCCGTTCTGATCGACCAGTTGAAGGCTGATGGTGCCGCTGCCCTGTTCGTGGAAAACATCACCAGCCCGGCTTTGGTTCAGCAAATTTCGGACGAGACAGGTATCGTGATCGGCGGTCGTCTTTTCTCCGATGCTTTGTCCGAGCGCGGCGGTCCGGCCACAAGCTATCTGGCGATGTTCCAGCACAACCTGGGCACTCTGCTGGACGCGCTGGCACACTAGACCGCAAGCTAATCTGAAGTCACGCGCGGGGTGGTTTTTGAATGATCGCCTCGCGCAACCTGACCGAAACCATGTTTGTGGCTGGGTCAACGGTTGCACCGCTGCATTAGGCGGTCATTGCGAACGGCGAATGTGTTATTCACCAACAAACTCTGGCCGATGCAAAGCAACTAAAAGCCAGCTTTTGACCAAATTTGTGTGTGCCGGACTTTCATTTTCAGCGAGTGACAGATCCCGTCAAACTGAGGCAGAAGACCAGCTATTCGCATGCTCTGACTCTCAAGGCCGAAGATCGGTCTGACTGAAGCAGGCCAATCTCGAAAAACCACCGATGTCGCAATCAGTCGGTATTTTGGTTCTGTTTTCAATACGGTTGAGCCATTGCCTGTGCGGACGAGGGTCGGATGACAACCGGTTTGAACGAGATTTCGACCAGACTAGAACACCGCAGGCGAAGTGTGTTTTTCGTTTTTGCGGCCGGTGTCTTGTGGTCGACAGTTGGGCTTGGCATCCGGCTGATCGAAGACGCGGTCGTCTGGCAGATATTGCTCTACCGGTCGATCAGCCTCAGCATTTTCCTGTTTGTTGTGATCCGATTGCGCACCGGAGAGACGCCTATCACGCATCTCCGGCGTCTCGGCTTTCCTGCGGTAGTTGCAGGGCTGTCGCTGGTTGCGGCCTATTCTGGTGGGATCTATGCGATCCAGGTCACTTCTGTCGCGAATGCGATGCTTTTGTTTGCTACCGCGCCATTCATGGCTGCGGTTTTGGGATGGATTGTTCTGAAGGAAGAAGTGCGCGGCGCGACCTGGGTATCTATCGCCGTCGCCATCTGCGGTATTGCCATCATGGTCGCGGACAAGTCCGGGGGTGGAGCTCTGAGAGGTAGTCTGGCCGCGTTGGGATCGGCCGTTGGGTTTGCCGTTTTCACGGTGGCGCTGCGTTGGGGAAAATCCGGTGAAATGCTGCCCTCGGTGTTCCTTTCGGGCGTATTCGCCATTTTCATCACTTTTGCTGTCTGCAAGTTTCTGCAACTTCCTTTGCTTCTGTCCCCTCGCGATGGTGGCATAGCGATGGCCATGGGCGTCTTTCAGGTCGGGGCAGGCCTTATCCTGTACACTCTCGGGTCGCGTGGCTTGCCCGCTGCAGAACTTGTTCTGCTGTCATTGGCAGAGGTTCTGCTTGGTCCGGTTTGGGTGTGGGTTTTTCTGGGTGAAACAGCATCTTTCCACACGTTGCTCGGCGGTAGTGTGCTGTTGGCCGCAATTGTCGGAAACGCGGTTTCTGGAATGGTGCGAGCCCCTCCGCCGTGTCAGGTTGATAAAAAAACCGTGGGTTCGTCCTGATCGCTGATTGCCGGATTCTGTCGGCAGCGCGTTGGATGATGGGAATAGCTGTGACATGCCAAGGGTAACCAGCGAAATAAGTGGCTGAATGTAGTCACTTATTGGCGGTTAGCTTTTCAGTCGCTACCATCGATGGCGTTCGGATGCTCTGTGAAGGAAACAACCGAGCTTTAAAATCATAGGAGGGCGAATAATGACCGCGAAGCATTTTTTCGGACGTGCCGCAATAGTAACCCTTGTATTTGGGCAGATCGCGACGGCAGCGCTGGCCGAGACGTTTTCGTTGACCGGGCAATACGAGGGACGATACGCCTGTGACAGTACCACGGGGGGTGTTCCTGCAAGCTGGTCAGACCCGATGCGCGCCGGGATCGTGCAGGATGGGGACGACATATCCATTGACCTGCTCTACACCGACAAACAAGAGCTTGGGGCCGAATACTCGCTTTACTCTGGCTCAATCGCACTGTCACCTGATGGCACGTTGATCAGCGGTTACTTTGAGGCCTGTGGCGGCACTTTCCCATCAAAAGAGCTGGCGCGGTTTTTCCCGGCATCAACCTCATCTGCGCCGTTCAGCTTGTCGGTCACGAGTGTCTGGGCTTCGGATCAGGTGCCGAACATTCCGGGACTGACGGTTCAGACCTGCATTTGGAGCCTTACGCGCGTGTCTACGGACACTCCCAAAATACGATCTTGTGATACGAATTCTCAGTAGACGATCCCCTAAATTGGCCAAGGCCGTCAAAAATCTTAGAAATTCTGAAAATATTTATCGCGGCAACCTCAGTTGACGTAGGGGAAGACGGGAATCTTTCTAAGATCGCAAAATATCTATATATTGATGCATATTAGCGTCAATTGGCCGGCTCGGTGTCTGTGCCAAAATTGGAATTGCGCAAGGGTGGAACCACGGGGTTACGGCTGAACCCGGACCGATCGAGCGCGCCGGGACGGTTACAATCGCGCCCCTGAAACCCATATAGCCGCCAATCTGTTAACTTTCACTGTGCCTTGGCAGGTGTCCGATCCACCTGCAAGGCCCATAACAAACAGGATGGTCCCGATGAGTTTCATTCTAAAAAGTAGCCTGGTTACACAAATCATTGTCGGGCTCATCGCTGGTGTTCTTCTCGCCGCTGTCTGGCCTCAGGCTGGCATGGCGATGGGTTTGCTCGGCGACTTCTTTGTCGATGCGCTGAAAGCGGTCGCGCCGGTTCTGGTGCTGATCCTGGTCTGTGCCGCGATCACCAACCACAAGAAGGACAGTGAGGCCCGTATGGGCCCGGTCGTGTTTCTGTACATCCTCGGCACTTTCGCGGCAGCTTTGGTTGCGGTTTTGGCCAGCTTTATGTTTCCGGTCTCATTGCAACTGACTGGAACACCTCAGATCATGGATGCCCCCGACGGTCTGGCCGAGGTTGTGAAGAACATCCTGCTTAAGATCGTGGATAACCCGGTCAATGCCCTGGCACAGGCCAACTACATCGGCATTCTCGCCTGGGCGATTGGTTTAGGCCTGGTCTTCCGTCATGCCAGCGCCACGACCAAGACGTTTATGCAGGATCTGGACAACGGGATCACCAAGATCGTTTCCGCCATTATCCGCGTCGCACCGATTGGCATTTTCGGCATTGTTGCCTCGACCATTGCGGAAACCGGGTTCGGCACGCTGCTCGGCTATGCCAACCTGTTGATATTGTTGATTGGTTGCATGGCGTTCATGGCGCTTGTGGTCAATCCGCTGATCGTATTCCTGCGTATTCGGCGAAACCCCTATCCACTGGTGTTCACCTGTCTCAGAGAATCTGGCATTACAGCATTCTTCATGCGCAGTTCCGCCGCCAACATCCCGGTTAACATGGAGCTGTGCCGGCGGATGAATCTGGATGAAGAGACCTATTCGGTCACCATTCCGATTGGTGCCACCATCAACATGGGCGGCGCGGCCATAACCATCACCGTCATGACACTGGCCGCAGTTCACACCATGGGCATCGAGGTCGACTTCCTCTCGGCTCTGTTGCTGAGCATCATCGCAGCAATCGCCGCGACCGGAGCCTCGGGCGTTGCGGGCGGATCGCTACTGTTGATCCCGATGGCCGCCAGTCTGTTCGGAATCGACAACGCCACAGCCATGCAGGTTGTCAGTATCGGGTTCATTGTCGGCGTCCTGCAGGATTCTGCAGAAACTGGGCTGAACTCGTCAACAGACGTTCTGTTCACTGCGGCGGGGTCGTACAAACAAGGTGATCCCTACCCGCAAAAGCTACCTCTGAACGAGGTCCCTGCGTAAGTTGAACTCACGCTCTCTTTGAGAGACCTATAGTCAAGGGATGCGCCGCTAAGCGGCGCATCCTGCCTTAGGCACAATACCCGGGTTCCGGTCAGAGCGAATCTAGGCGCGCTCTTTTGAATTCAAACACTTGATGCCCCGGCGCCCCGTATGTCTTGCTGCAAGCCCGTTAGTCGCAGGCGGCGGTGACGATCATTTCGACCTTCAACACATCGCGGGCGAGCTTGGATTCCCCGCACGCGCGGGCAGGTGCATGGCCTTCCGGTACCCATGCGTCCCAAACGGCATTCATTTCGGCAAAGTCCGCTATGTCAGCGAGCCAGATTTCACATTTCAGAATACGGGTCTTGTCGCTGCCGGCCTTTGCCAACAGGTCCTCGACCTTGGCCAGGATGTCGCGCGTTTGCTCGGTCACGGATTCCGCGTCCGACGTCTGGCCGCACAGATAGGCGACGCCGTTGTGTTTGACGATCCGGCTCATACGTTGGCCGGTTTCGATCCGGGTGATGGTCATGTCGTGTGTCTTTCCCTTTATGGAACCTGATGGTGATTACGCGCGGCGCAAGAGCGGAGAAATGCAGGTTTCTTGCTATCAGCTGGTCGTCAACTCGGTTTGATAGCCGAATAATGCGGGCAGCCCGCCGGTGTGCAGCATTGCGACTTTCTGTCCGGGCTGGATTTTGCCCACATCTACCAAATGCAGTAAACCCGCGAAGGTTTTTGCAGAGTAAACAGGGTCAAGGAAAACGCCCTCGGTCCGGGCCATCATCTCTAATGCATTGCGGGTCGTGGCGCTCAACTTGCCGTAACCCGGTGCCAGTGCCTCGTCCAGAACCTCGATCTTGGCCTGCAGAGCCGGCGCATCAATTTCAAGCAAATCCGCCAGTTTCTGCAAGACCGTCTGCATTCGGGCATGCTGCTTGTGTCTGTCCCGACGGACGCAGACCCCGAATACCGGGGAATTCACCCCAGCCAGCGCAACTCCCGTTAACAACCCTCCGTGCGTTGCACCACTGCCCGATGGGACGACGACCGCATCAAAATCGGGCATTTGCTGGCACAATTCCTGTCCGGCAACGACATAGCCCAATGCGCCCAGCGGTGGATGGTTCAGACCCAGATGGATCACGTATGGTTTGCGTCCATCAGCCTTCAGCTCTTCCGCGCGGGCGTGCAGCGCAGCGTCGGCGCCTGCTTCGTCCTCACCCTCGGGATAGCTCATATGCTCGGCACCCAGAATTTTGGCCAACAGCACATTGCCCGAAGTGTAGTAATCCGGTCCCATACCAGAAACACGCTCTTCCAGTTGCAGAACGGATTGCATACCCAAACGGGCTGCTGCCGCAGCTGCGGAGCGCACATAGTTTGACTGAACGGCACCTGTGATTAAAATGGTGTTCGCTCCCTGTTGCAGCGCGTCACCGAAGTAGAACTCCAACTGGCGTGTTTTGTTTCCACCAAATCCTAGGCCGGTCAGGTCGTCGCGTTTGAGCCAGAGGTCGATGCCCAGTGTGCTCGACATCCGGTCCAGCCTTTCCAGCGGTGTCGGACCGGACATGAGCCGGGCCCGAGGGAAACTGGCCAGAGTGTTTGTTGGTGTCATCTTCTGCCCTCCGAAACTATGCCATCGCGAAAGCGCGTTGAAAGAGAACACAGCAAGCAATCAGGGAAACGACCCGAATGGCTGTCGTGGTGAATGTCTGCGGCAGGTAAGCGCCGGTGGCGCGACCTAGCAAGCTGCCGACCAGAGTTGTGACAATAAAGATCCAAAGTTGCGACCCGTACGGGATTGCCTGAGCCCCAGAAAAACTGTGCAACAGAAAGGCGATACCGTATGCCACCAGCGCAATGGGTTGAACCAGCTTGGCGACATCTTTGCCCGAGCGGCCTTTTGCAATCAAACCGAACACCATCAAAGGGCCGGGCGTTGCCGCCCAAACGGTCGCAAGACCGGACAATCCGGATACCGCTGAAAATCCCGCAGTTCCAATCGCGTTGTGAAAAGGGATCAGGGTCGTGATCAGACCGATCAGCAGCAGGCAGGCGGTCAGGGCCAGAACAAATGCCTCGTTCAACATGGGATAAACGGCAAGACCGGCAATCACTCCGATAAGGCATCCAAAAACTGCGATGCGAATAGTCTTGCCTTCGGTCTGAAGGATGTGCCTGTCGGTGGCTGCGGCTGACACAACGGTGTTCAACAGAAGCAGAACAGGAACAGCGGTCGACGTACCAAGCAAAACCATCATTGGCGGCCCAGCAATGATGCTGAACCCAATGCCGACCCCGACCTGCAGCATGGCGCCAAGGCAGATGGCGGCTATCAGAATGGATAGTTCGACGGACACTTCAACCCCTCATGGCAGCGACCACCCGTTGCAACGGTGGAAGTATCCAGAGTTTCGAGCCAGGTCCATGCCTATATCGTCGGGGCCCGACCTGGCCCAATAATCCGTGATGATCCGCGGCATCATCGCGACCAAGGCATGATCCCTGAATACGAACTTCGGGCTGCAACGGAATGCGCCATTTGTGCCAGCGTCGTCAGGTCGAAGACCGGAAGACGCAGCTCTTCCTGAAGCCGGGCGGCGTAGGGCGGCAGATCCGTGCATTCCAAAACTAGTGACCGTATTTCGGGCGTTTGGCGCTTCAGGCGCCGGGCTGCCTCCAGAACTTCGGCTTCGATCACATCGGTATCCATACGAGTCCGCATGTTGCGCAAGATCACCTCGGCGAATTCTCTGGTGTGCTCTAACCCTTGTACTGCAACCGGGATCTCTGCTGCTCCGACGCCTTCGAAATGCTGCGGAGTCAGGGCCGACGCGTCTGCCGTCAACACACCCACCGGAGCGTTGGCTCCGGTCATGTGGTAGGCCAAAGGGACCTGGATCAGACTGGATGCGAAGACAGGTACGGAAACGGCTGCCGCCAATTCCTTTTGAAACAACGCCAGGAAACCGCAGCTGCCGGTTATGGCCCGTACGCCTTCGGCCTCAAGATGCTGTGCGCCTTTGATAAAAGGCTCCAAGAGTTCCGGAGAGGGATTGTTCAACAGGGTCGGAACTGTGACGCCGTCGATCATCTCATAGAGCACCGGAAACGGCAGGCTGGACGGGTTCTTGATGTGACCGGGTGGTTTCGGAAAATAACTTTCAAGGCACAAAACCCCAATCGATGCCCCGCAAATGTTTTGGCCGCCATCGTAAATTGGCATGGTGTTCAGGTCCTTTCGATTTGGGGTTTAAAACCGGGCCAGCAAAAACGGGTCCAGATTGACGTTTGGGCTGCGCCCGGACACAAGGTCGGCAATGAGCTCGCCGGTTTTCGGGGCCATCATCAACCCATAGTGAGAGTGCCCGAACGCGGTGTAGAGTCCGTCATTGCCATCTACAGAGCCGATTGCAGGAAGGCTGTCGGGAAAGGACGGGCGTCGTCCCATCCAGAAACGTGCCTCGTTTGTCTCAAGGTTCGGGATCATGGACTTTGCTTGTTTGGTCAGGATCGTTTCCTTACGCGGATCGACGGGGGCGTCGATATCGGCAAACTCGGCCGTGCCGGCGACCCGCAGGCCGCCTTGCATAGAACTTGCGACAACCTTTGCATCCACATCCATGACCGAGTTGTTCAATTCCGCCGAGGGGATCGGGAACTCAACGTGATAACCCCGTTCGGCGACAAGCGGCACAGGCAGGCCCAGCGGCTTCAGCAAGTCGGCGGACCAAACACCAGCCGCCAGTACGACGCACTGGGCGTGCAGTGTTTCCTGCGGGGTAGTAAGCGTCCAGCCGCCATCCTCAGCTCGGGTCAGTTTTGTAACCTCGGTTCGTACGATCTCAGCACCTTGCATGCGCGCTTTGTCTGCCAGAACCGCACCCATGCGCCCCGGAGAGGTCACGCGTGCCTGACCCTTGATCACGATTGCTGCCTTGAACGCATCCGTCAGCGCGGGTTCAAGGCGCCGAAGCTCGTCGCCGTCGATGCGCTCCAGATCGCCGCCCTTTTCCTTACGGATCAGGTAATCAAGCCCGCCCAGATTGGCTTGTTCCGGATGGCGGAAAGCATGGACATAATAGCTGTCGGTGATCAGGTCTTCGTGCCCTGTGCCTTGCAAATGTCGGCGGTAAAGATCGATGGACGGGCGGCACAAAATTTCCATCGCATCCGAGACCTCGCGAACGGTCTTTTCGCCGGAGTTGCCCAAGAAACGCATTCCCCAGGGGATCATTTTTGGCCAGAAGGCAAGTCGAACTGACAGCGCGCTTTTCGGATCCAGCAACATCTGGGGAATTTTCTTCCAGATACCTGGCATCGCTTGTGGAATAATCGACCATGGCGACACCACACCGGCATTGCCAAACGAGGTTTCCTGCCCCGGTTCGCCCCGGTCGATGAGCCGGACCGGGACGCCGCGTTCCTGTAGCGACAAGGCGCAGCAAACGCCGACGATCCCAGCGCCGATAATGGTGACTTGTTCTGTCATCGTGTCACGCCGGAGAATGGCTGCGATTGCGACCGATCATCTGGGTGACGATGACCGGTGAGGCCACGGCCAGCGCGATCAGATCCGCAGTCAGGCTTGGCGCGACGAAAATGACCCCGGCGATTGCCATCAAAACCCGCGATGCAATGTTCATCGGTTTCAGCCAATAGCCCACCACTGCGGCCGACAGCGCGATCACCCCTGCAATACAGCTGGTTGCGGTGTAGGTGAACTCCCAGAGGTTGAACCCGGTTGACGACACGAACAGTAGAACCGGAGCGTAGACAAAGGCCATTGGCGCGATCACCTTACCCAAGCCAAGTGTAAAGGCGGACAATCCGGTTCGGAATGGGTTCGAGTTGGCAATGGCTGCGGCCGCGTAGGCCGATGTACAGACCGGGGGCGTGATCTCGGACACCACACCATAGTAGAGGACGAACAGGTGGCTTGCGATCGGCGGAACACCCAGCTGTGCCAGCGCAGGCTGGGCGACGGAAACCAGCATGATGTACAGCGCGGTCGTCGGGATGCCCGCGCCCATCAGGATGCAGACAACAGCAATGAAGACCAGCGAGATGAACAGCTGCAGGTCTTCCATGGCAAACAGCTGGAAGCTGCCGAACGAGATCATGTTATAGAGATCCGCCGCCAGATTGCCCGCGCCTTGCGTCACCATAAAGCCGATGCGGAAGCCGATGCCGGTCGTGTTGATCACGCCTACAACGATGCCCACCGCTGCGGCCGCAGCACCCACGGCCAGCGAGTATTTCACGCCCAACTCGACCGCCTGAAGCATCTCGGGGACTTCGATCCGTTTTTGCGGGTTAAGCGTCGCGATTACGGACAGAGTACACAAGATTGCCGTCATGGTCAGATCGAACCCGCCATCTGAAAATTTCCATAGCACAAAGGCCAGGAACGCCGCCGCGTAAATCAGTGTCGGAGGCTGTTTCAGGCGCGACATGCCGGCTATCACCGCCAGCGAGATACCGCAGAAGGCCGACATGAAGGGCGTGTAACCGGTGAACAGAACCACCAAAAGTCCGATCAGAGGCACAATGTTGGCCCAGCCTTCGGCCCAGACGGCCTTGAGCTGCGGCAGTTGCTCTTTCGCCAGACCTTTCAGGTTCAGCTTGCGCGCCATCAGGTGCACCACAGCGAATACGCCGACATAGTGCAGGATGGCCGGGAAGATCGCCGCGATCACGATGGTTGTGTAGGGAACCTCAAGGAACTCGGCCATGATGAAGGCGGCTGCGCCCATGATCGGCGGAGTGATCTGACCACCGGCCGAAGAAGCAGCTTCGACGCCGCCTGCAAAATGGCCGGGGTATCCAAGGCGCTTCATGTTGGGAATTGTCAGCGCGCCGGTTGATACGGTGTTGGCCACCGAAGAACCCGAGATCGTGCCGAAGAAGGCCGAGGATACCACCGACACTTTTGCCGGACCGCCGGTATAGCGGCCCGCCAAAATCGTTGCGTTGTCGATGAAAAGCTGTCCCAACCCGGTGCGCTGCGCGATCACGCCAAACAGCACGAAATGGAACACGATGGTCGAAACAACCCAAAGGGTGACGCCGTAGATGCCTTCCTGCGGGAAATACATCGACGACACGAAGGTTTTGAAATTCACGCCGGGATGCTGCAGCAGGCCGGGGAAATAGGGCCCGAGCAGGGCGTATGAGATAAAGACACAGATGATCAGCGGCAGCACCCAACCCAAAGTGCGGCGCGCGATGTCCAGCACCAGCAGGATGATGATCACGCCCAAAATCACGTCGTAAGTGTTGGGGTTACCCATGCGGAACGTCTGTTCCTCGATCCCCAGGAGCGGAATGCCGCGCCAGGCGACGCCGACATACAGCGCAGCGATGATCCCCAGGGCCATGAAGACCAGATCATACAGGGGGATGTTGCCGATGCGGAACCGGCTTACCTTGAGCGCATAGAGGCTTTTGGCGCCGATAATCGGGATTGTTGCGTAGACCAAAATGAACAGCAGGGCCAGATAGATGCCCATATGCCAGTGATCGGCGGGCAGACCAAAACCGGCCGTGAAGAATTCATAGAATGCAAAGATCAGGGCAACGACACGCAGAACCTTACCGGTTGTCGGTGTGACTTGCCGGACGGCGGCGCCTTCGTCGAATTGTTCTTCAATGGCAGCCAGTTCCTCGGCTGTCAGCTCGTGGTCATCAAGTTTCTGTGTCTCGGACATGATGGCCCCCCTGATTACGCGTATTTCGAGTACCCGGTGCCCCAGATGGGACACCGGACGTTTAGGTTTCGTAAAGCTGAATTACTGAAGAAGCCCGGCTTCTTTGTAGAACTTCTCAGCGCCCGGATGCAGCGGAACACCCAGCGCCTCGACACCGTCCAGGGCCGTATCGGCTGTGATCTGCTTGCCCTTGGCATGACCGTTATCCAGCAACTTGCGGGTGTTGTCGTTCCACAGGGCTTTGGTCAACTCATAGACCAGATCGTCCGACAGGTCCGAGGACACAACCAGCATTGCGCTGACCGCGGGGGTTTTGGTTTCGGCGTCGATCCCTTCATAGACTCCACCCGGAATGACCGAGGGGATATAGGCCGGGATGATCTCGTTGATTTTCGCCAGATCCTCGTCCGAGAAGGAATGCAGGTTCATGCCCTTGGTCGAGGACAGCTGCACCATTGCGGCAACCGGCCATCCTGCGGCATAGAAATAGGCGTCCAGCTGACCGTCGGCCAGACGCTCGGCGCTCTGGCTGTTGTTCAGTTCGGCTTCGTCCATGTTGTCACGGTTGATGCCCCAGGCATCCAGCATCTGCAAAACGGCAACCTGCGTGCCGGAACCAGCTTGCGCGATACCAACGCGCTTGCCTTCAAGATCGCTCAGATCGTTGATCGTTGCCCCGGCGGGCAGCACCAGATGTAGGTCTTCGGGGAACAGGTTGGCCACGATGCGCAGCTTGGGGTGGGGTTTGCCCTCGAACTTTCCTTCACCCAGATACATCGAGCGCGTGACGTCCGCTGCGGCCAGGCCGGCCTCCAATTCGCCGTTCTGAACGGCCGCATTGTTGAAGACCGATGCAGTCGTGGATTGCGCAATAGCGATCAGACCCGGAACACCGCACTGTCCGCCCTCTTCACACGGACGCGATCCCGGAGGGGCAGAGATACCGTTTGCGATGGTGCCGCCAATGGGGAAATAGGTTCCGCCAGCACCGCCGGTGCCGATGCGGAAAAACGTCGGGTCCTGTGCCAGCGCAGGCGCGGCCAGCGCGCCAGCCAAGGCCAATCCGGTCAAGCATTTCATAAATTTCATTCTCATCTCCCTTTTTAGATCGTCGGATTCGGTTTTCCCAAACTTCGATCCCGCAAGCGTAGAGGCAAATTTCATAAATACAAATTTGTTATATTTCACTAAACTAAAGTTTGATTTATGTATTGAGGATGAATCTCACACAACTAGCCGTCTTTCGCGAAGTGATGGAAACCGGGTCCATCTCTCAGACCGCGAAAAAACTGCACCGCACGCAACCGGCGATCAGCCTGGCGCTGAAGAACCTTGAAAAGTCCTTGGGTTTGACGTTGTTCGAACGCAAGGGCCGTCGTCTGGTTCCGGTGCCGGAAGCGCATTACCTTCTTGCGGAAACGACAGGTATCCTGGACCGCCTCTCAACGATATCCGGCACGATGGAGGGTTTGATCAAAGGTCGCTCCGGCAGTTTGAATATCGCCACTATGCCCGGTCCTTCGGCATTCCTGTTTCCCCGGTTCATCAGCCAATCCGTTGGTGAAAATCCGAATATTCGGATAACGCTGTCCACGCGCAGCTCACCCCAGATCATGGAACTTGCCGGGACACAGAATATCGATTTTGGCTTCGCTGATTTTGAACACTCGGTCGGAAGGGAGCCACAATATTCGACCGAGATCATCCGGGCCGACTGTTTTTGCGCTGTTGACCTTACGCATCCTCTGGCCGCTCGCGAGAGTATAACGATTTCAGATTTGGACGGGATTCCAATGGGGGGATTGCACGCCACTCATCCGTTCCAGCGTAAGGTTCGACAAGAGTTTCAGGAAGAGTCCGCAAACTACAACCCGACCGTGACCTGCCAGTACTTTCTGCCGCTGATACCCTTTGTAAGTTCGGGTCAGTGCTGCACGATTGTTGATCCGTTGACGGTCGCAACCGAGCGGGAACTTGACCTCTCGCAAGGAAAGGTCGTCTTCGTGCCTTTCGAAAGACCGCTCAGATACGAATATGCGATACTGCAGCCTGACCACCGACCTCCATCGCAACTGGCTCTGAAGATCAAAGCGGGTTGGAAGTCCGAAGTCTTGCAGATGCTGGAAGAAGTGAAGGCCAATCCGCACGCAGAGCAGATCGATGAGGCGGACGACAAGCAGAGTTGAAGATTTTCGTTCTGTGATCCGAACGAACGGCTGCGATGGCCCGATTGCACCTGTCTGTGAAGGCTGAAATGCGCGTCAGGTTTGTCCATTGATTTGAGTGAGGTTGCCAAGAAGAGCCTGCACCAATGCAGCCTTGCGGGAAGTCTCATGAGGGGGCGAAGTGTGTTTAGGGAGAATAGCGACAAAAGCATAAGGCAGCGGCAGGCCGGGCCAATCCGACTGCAGAAAGTGTTCCGATCCGGTCTTCGCACAGATTAGCATCTTAGGAACCAGTGCGATACCGGCACCCTGAGACGCAAGTGCAAAAGCGACAGCCGCACCGCCGACCCGCAAGCCTTTGCGAACGTCCGGTGTTCTTGCAGTTCCTGCGGCCCGAAACCATGCTGACCATGTCGGATACGAGGCATATTGCTCTCCCCAGTCGGTGTGGATCAGCAGACTATCGGGTACTCTGGTCAGATCTCCTTCGGCAAGGTTCTGTTCTCTGAACGGCTGGTTGCAGTAGGGATAGACGGTGTCGGCGAAGAGAGGCACTGATGTGTGCTGCGGATAAAGGTGGCTTTCGGAAGTCACCCTTATATCGGTCTGGGTGCGCAGAAGGTCCACCGGATCACTTTCGATACGCAATTCCAGTCCAGTCTCTGGATTTAATGAACGAAACTTCGAAACCGCTGGCGCGACCCATTTTTCTGCCAAAGACTGGATTGTGCTGATTACGATCCGGGATCGCACTTCGCTTTCAAGCAACTGGTCGGTGGCGACTGAAATGCTCATCAGGGCATCAGAAATAGTCGGGTAGTAGTACCGCCCGGCATCGGTCAGATGTAGACTGTTATTGGTGCGACGAAACAGTGTTTTTCCTAAAAATTCTTCGACCTTTTTGACCTGCATGCTGACGGCGGCGGGTGACACGCCCAGTTCGGACGCGGCTGCGGTGAAGCCGCCCATGCGAACGGTGGCTTCGAAGGCCTTTAGAGAATTCAGCGGTGGAAGTCGCATTGCAGAACATCCTATCTGCATCAGATTTTCTTAACCATGACTGACATTTTTCGATCTGGAACGCCAGCTCGCGCCCGCCAATTATGGAGAAAAGCAAAGGAAGCGTGCATGGCGAAGATTGAGATTGAATACTTGGGCCAGCCTGAAATTGATCAGGTGTCGCTTGGCAATGATGATATTCTGGATGCGATCGAGCAGGGCTTGATTGCTGCGGGCGAGGGTAAAACGGTCATCGAGCCACGTATGCACCTGACACCTGACCCGACATTCAACGGTCACTTCAATGTGCTGCGCGGGTACGTCGAGCCGTTGGGATATGCAGGTGTGAAAATCGTCGGCGACTATGTCGATAATTATAAGCGTGGCCTGCCGTCGGAACTGGCTCTGTTGAACCTGTTCTGCCCAAGAACTGGCGCCCCGCGTGCCGTGATTGATGCCGCGGGAATAACGGATATGCGGACTGGTGCACTCACTGCCCTTGGCGCCAAATGGCTGGGGCCGCGAAATCCAAGAGTTTTAGGGCATGTGGGCGCGCGCGGCACGTCCTACTGGAATGTCAGGCTGTTGGATCACCTGTTCGATTTCGACGAAATCCGGGTGCATTCACGACGCCCTGAAAGCCGGGAAGCGTTCGGTGAAAGGCTGAGCCGTGATCTTGGCAAAAAGGTGATCGTAAGCGAGGATTGGGAAAGCTGTCTGAAAGACGCGGACATCCTGGTCGAGGCGACGCGATTGAACAAGCCAACGCCGATGTTTGACCGATCTTGGGTCAAGAAAGGCGCGTTTGTTGTTCCCTATGGCACCATGAGTGCCCTACCGCTGAACTTCACCGAGGGTTTTGATAAATTCGTCATGGATGATCTGGGGCAGATGCGAGCGGGCCATCTTGGTGCCCTGCGGCCGCATATTGATGCGGGCCTAGTCAGTGAAGACACGTTTTATGCGGAAATCGGCGAAATAGCGGCAGGATCGAAACCGGGCCGCGAGGCAGATGACGAAACCATTCTGTTTTGGCATCGCGGAATGTCGACCGGAGATATCGCGTTGGGCGCGCGGATTTTAGAACGCGCCCGCGAGCTTGGTATCGTTCAAAACCTGCTGTACCGGAACGTTTGATATGGAGACGCTTGGCCTTGACGGTGAATCGCTGACAGTTGCAGCACTCAGCGGGGCCGCCAAGCTATCGCAGAAGGTTGTGCTCGATCCCACTGGGCTGGCGGCCATGGATCGATCTCATGCGCTGGTGACACGGGCAATTCAGGATCAAATTCCGGTTTATGGCGTTACTACGGGTTTGGGTGCCCGGGCGACCGAAGTGCTGTCTGCACAAGCCTTGTCTGAGTTTTCAGTTCAAACCTTGCGTGGCCGCGCGCAAGCGATCGGTTCAGAGACCGCGCCGGAGGTGGTGCGGGCAGGGCTGATCGTGCGTTTGAACTCCATGCTCAAGGGGCACAGCGCCGCCCGACCCGAGGTGGCGCGGCACATAGCCTCCTGCCTGAACGCCGGCCTGACACCTGTCGTAGGTGATATCGGCTCGATCGGCGCGGCGGATCTTGTTTTGAATGCAACCGTAGGTCTGGCGTTGATCGGCGAAGGTCAGATGCGAGACGCGAGAGGAGCAATAGGCCCAAGCGACGAGGTCATGCGCGCCCACGGGATCGTACCGCTCACGCTTGCGCCGCGTGACGGGCTGGCCCTGATCAATCACGCTGGTGCGGTTAGCGGGGCAGCCGCGCTTGCAGTCACCGAGGCAGCTTGCGCATTCGAGGCGGCGCAATCTGCCGTGGCGCTGTCTATGGAAGGGTTTTGTGCGAATACCGGACCGCTGGAGCCAAGGGTGCTGCGGATCAAGCCCTATCCCGGTCAATTGAAGGCAGCCGAAGGTCTGCGCAAGCGTTTGGCCGGAGGGCTGCTGTTCGATCCGGGGCAGGCCCGTCGCCTGCAGGATCCGCTGTCGTTCCGAAACGTGGCTCAGATCCACGGCACGGCCCGTGCGGCCCTGGATCGCGCGATTGAGTGTTTGACCATCGAAATCAACAGTTCCAGCGACAATCCGATAGCTCTGGTCGAAAGTGAGGAGATGATATCGTGTGGCGCTTACTTCACGTCCGAGATTACCTGCGCCGTCGAAGCGCTCAGCCGGTCCATCGTTCCGTTGGCCATGGCACTGGTGGCGCGTATCGCCAAACTGCTGAACCCTGAATTCAGCGGGTTGCCTAGTTTTCTGGCTCAGCAGGACAGCGCCTCAAACGGGTTTGCGCCGGTGATGAAAGTGGCCGAGGCGTTGGTGTCAGAACTTGCGCACGCAGCCCAACCAGTGCCGATCTGGCCCAGCTTGAACGCCAATGGAGTCGAGGACTGCTTCACCGGATCACCAACCGCTGTCAAAGCCCTGAGCGCGGTTGTCAGGTATCTCCGGCAATTGACGGCTATTGAGCTTCTGACAGCGTGCCAAGCGGTAGAGTTGCGTGGAAGCCGTCGCTCATTGGGGCAAGTTTTGAGCAGGCTCTGCGAAGATATTCGTGAGGTGTCTCCTGCGCTCACCAAAGACCGGCCATTGGGTGGAGACATTAAAGCGCTCGCTGCAGGCATCGCTCACAACCGATTTGTCGGGATCGCCGACTAGCAAGGGGTCGCTTCGAAGCAACTTGGTGAAGTCCGGGCAACCTTCTGTGGAGCCTCGAACCTGTCGACTTCTCAACGAAGCTTTCTCGGGACATCTTTGCTTTGAAGAATAAGCGCGCCGCGACTTGGAAGTCCTATTTGGTTGAGCCGTCCTTTTTGAGAGAACGCGCCATGTCGCTTAAAGTTCGGTACACGTTGCCCGCTTGAGGATGCCAGCGCGCAACATCGCGGCCCTGTATGGCAACGACCTCTTCGTCTCCCCGCGCCGCAGGACCTGTTAGGGCGTCCTGAGGACCCAGAGCGGTCACATTCTCGACGGTGCTTTCAAGTAGTTTTGCGTTTAGCTGTGGTATCACGTCATCTGCGACGCCCGCGTCTGCCCATGCTTCACATGCAATCGCCTGCAACACGACGGCAAAGTTGTTCGAGATCACCGCCGCCGCGTGATAAAGGCTCTTTCCTTCGGAGCGGATCGAAAAGCATTCTGCCCCCAAGTTTTCCATCAACGGTTGCAGAAACGCGAGGGCGTCGGGGTCTCCTTCAAGGCCACACAAGGCGCCCTGGAACTGGTCTTTTGCCTTTTCGGGATCAGCGAAGGACAAGACCGGGTGGACACTCGCCAAATGCCAATTCAAATTTCGCAAAGGCTCCATCTCGTTGGCAGGGAAAAACCCGCTGCAGTGAAAGGCAATTGTCGGCTGCGCTGTTGTGTCTGTCTTCGAAAGCGCATCCGCAAGATCAACTGCAACTGCTGATATCTGAGTATCCGGAACCGCGATGATCCAAAGATCAGCGGGTCTCAGATCATAAACGCTATCCACGGCCCTGCCTGCTCCGGTTCGCTGAACCGCTTTCTGCGCAGAAGTGAGGCTTGCGCTGAGAACGTCCTGTATCTGGCAATTCGGCAATTCATTTAACAGGGTCAGGAATGTTTGCCCGACTCGACCTGCTCCGATCAGGTTTATTTTGATCTGGTTCATTTTCGCGTTGCCCCAAACGTGAACGTTTGAAGGGTACTGTGCCACGCCGACCAAGCCTCTTGCAAAGGTCGTATCGCAAAACTGTTTTGAACAACCGAACGCCAGAGAACTGTTCAATGGTTCACGACTTCTGCCGGAGGCCGATAGTCATCAATCCTTTTCAGTTTCCCCGGTTTCGGGCCTCCAACCGTTCCAGATTCACAACCGTTGAAAGCATCAAGCGGTCGTGGCTCCAATCTTGAGTTTGCCGGACAGATGCTGAACCAATGGCAAGAACCGTGGCCAATGACAGTGTCAGGCCGAGAAACGCGACAGGTAAAGGTGATGTCGACGCCGGTGCCTCGGTCAACGCAATCACACGCTGACGCAACGTGTTTTTTGCTTTGGTCCCATTTACGAGGGCAACGTGAAGCACACGCGGGTTGCTGAGGGCGACAGAACGCGTGCAGTAATCCAACAGGCAGGTGGTGTATTCTTTTGCGTCGATCCCTTTGCGGGACACAACGGACTGATCACATGCCATTTCGCGGAGACGATCGAACTGATGCTTCATAGCCAGATAGGCCGGGTTCCAGAAAAGCACCGGGCGCAGAAGTTCAAAGCCCAGCTCCCATTCTACGTCCAGAGACCGAATGTGCTGGAACTCATGTGCCAGGGCAAACCGCAATTCGCGCGGCGTGTTCAGCAGGTGACTGGGCAAAACGACGTGACGGCGGCGCAAACCGCGCACTGCGAAAGGGACGGTTACACGGTCCGACAGACGAATGTCGACTTTCGATGACTGGCGCCAAAGGAAACTGGACTTCACGGCTTTTCGGATTGCCCAAGCGTCGCGTGCTACTCGGATGGCCAATATTGCCGACACAAAAGTTAGTAGAACAAAAACGCAAGTAACAAAGAAGCTGTTGCCTGACAGGATGTGATCGAGCCATCGCTCACGCGTATTCAGCAGTGACTCGAATTGTGCGGCAGGCATCGCGATTTCGCCGCGCAGGAAGGCCGCTACGGCAATGTCACCCAATGCCACTGCACGCCCCGGCCAAAGCAGACTGGCAATTGTCGATACACCCAGCGCAAGAACCGGGCTGAGCACAACACAAAGACACAGAGCCTTGAGCGAGCGGAGTTGGGCCACAAAGCCGTGTCGCATCGATGTCCGATCTAACATGGCACGGGCCGCCAGCCAGATCAGCGCTGATAATCCAAGCACGACATTGAACTCGAGAAATGCATCGAGAACCGGTTTAACCGCCGTCATTTTGCAGTCTCCTCTCTACCAGTGCCCGAATTTCCTCAAGATCGGATTCACTCAGCCCCGCATCATCGACAAGACGCGCGACCAGCGTCGCGGGGGTGTCGTCGAACAGGGTGCGAGACAGGTTCTGGAGTGACCGCGCCTGATACCTGTCCTTTTCCAGCAGTGGCTTGTAGATCAGCGTCTTGCCGTCCTTGCGACTCTCAACGAAGCCTTTTTCGTCAAGAATTCGCAGAATAGTCGCGCCTGATGTATAAGCCAGATTGCGTTCCGATGGCAGGCGATCAAGTACATCCCGCACCGACCCTTGTCCGATCGCCCAGAGCTCGTTCATGAACTCTAGTTCAACTTCGGTCATCAGATTTGTCGTTTTTTTCTTACGCATCGGGTACTGTGTCGCCATTTTTAGTATGCCCGCCAGACAAGCATTCTTTTGTGGTTTCGCAAAGCCTAAACTTTCCAGAAAACAAAAACGCCCCAGCCGATTGACAGGAACAGAGGTGTCCAGACCGGCTGGCCCACCAATCCAAGCCAGGCCAGGAAGATATAAGCCGAGCCCAACAGCGTGATGAACAAGCGGTCACCCAGAGTGGTGGTCAGGCCCAGCACGCCGCGGCGTTCAATGCCGTCGCGGAACTTGAAGACTTCCAGAATGCCAATCAGGGCGATAGCCGAGAAAATTCCGATAAAAATTGCAAGTGTGGCTGGGGTCCAGGCCATCCAGAAATCTGGCCATAGCGGGTCGGTCCAGGAGAACCCCTTTTCCTCTTGCTGGCCGACATTGCCCCAACCGGCCTGCGCCTGGGCGAAGGCTGTCGAGGGCAGAAAGGGGAGGGCGAGAAGTAGTTTTCGCATATCGAACCTCACACACGACCCATCGCGAAACCGCGCGCGATGTAGTTGCGGACAAACCAGATGACGATGGCTCCGGGGATGATGGTCAGGGTGCCGGCAGCGGCCAGCAGGCCGAGCTCGTACCCTGCGCTTGAGGCGGTGCGGGTCATTACGGCAGCAATGGGTTTGGCCTCGACTGCGGTCAGGGTTTTCGCCAGCAGCATCTCGACCCATGAGAACATGAAGCAGAAGAATGCCGCAACGCCTACGCCCGCTTTGATGTTCGGCAGAAATATGGTCACGAAGAACCGCGGGAAGGAGTAGCCGTCGACATAGGCAGTTTCATCCAGTTCCTTGGGAATACCACGCATGAAGCCTTCCAAAATCCAGACCGCCAGCGGCACGTTGAAAAGCGTGTGCGCCAGCGCCACGGCCAGATAGGTGTCGAACAGGTGTATCGACGAATAGAGCTGGAAGAACGGCAGCGCGAACACCGCCGCCGGGGCCATCCGGTTGGTCAGCAACCAGAAGAACAGCTGTTTGTCCCCCAGGAACCGATAGCGCGAGAACGCATATGCCGCAGGCAGGGCAACACAGACGGACAAAACCGTGTTGATCGTGACGTAGGCGATCGAATTGATGTAGCCCCAATACCATGTCGGGTCTGTGAAGATGGTGATATAGTTTTCCAGCGTAAACGTCTGGGGAAACAGGGAAAAACCCGACAGGATCTCGTTCGTGGTCTTGAAGGACATCGCCACCAGCCAATAGATCGGCAGCATCAGGAACGCGATATAGAGGATCGGGATGAGGGACCGCTTCTTCATTGCGCGTCATCCTTTGTCATCAGAGTGTAGAAGACCCAGCTAACCAGTAGCGTGATGGCGAAGTAGATCAGGCTCATCGCCGCCGCAGGGCCGAGGTCGAACTGTCCCAGCGCGATCTTCACAAGGTCGATCGACAACAGGGTGGTTGAGTTGCCGGGGCCGCCGCCAGTCAGAACGAAAGGTTCGGTGTAAATGTTGAAACTGTCCATGAAGCGCAGCAGAACGGCGATCGTCAGAACGGTTTTCATCTTGGGCAACTGGATGTAGCGGAACACGGACCATGGGCTGGCACCGTCGATCTTCGCCGCCTGATAGTAGGCATCTGGGATCGACACGAGGCCCGCGTAGCAGAGTAGCACGACCAGCGAGGTCCAGTGCCAGACATCCATGACAATGACGGTGATCCAGGCCGAAAGCGGCTGTTGTGTCATGTCATAATTGATGCCCAATACGTCATTCAGGAAATACCCCAGCAGGCCGATCTTGGGCAGGGTGAAGATGTTCCACATCGAGCCGACCACGTTCCATGGGATAAGCATCGGCAGGGCCATCAGGACCAGACAGACAGGCACCCAGAAACCTTTGCGCGGCATTGACAGGGCCACGATGATGCCAAGTGGCACCTCAATGATCAGGATCAGGAAGGTGAACAGGAACTGGCGCCCCAGTGCGGCCTGAAACCGGTCAGAGCGCAGGATCTGTTCGAACCAACCCAGACCTTCCCAGAAGAACTGGTTGTTGCCGAAGGTTTCCTGCACCGAGTAATTGACCACCGTCATCATCGGCACAAGTGCGTTGAACGCGACCAGCGCCAACACGGGCAGTACAAAGAACCACGCCTTTTGGTTTTCTGTTCTCATTGCGCCCGCTCCTCGGTAGCGATCCAGCCGTCGCGATAGACGCGGGATTGTTCTGGTTTGAATTGCAGGAAGACCTGTGATCCGGGTTCGGGCACGCTGTGTTCGGTCACGGCTTTGAGAGCCGTGTTGCCGACCATCGCGCTGACCACAAAATGACGGCCAATGTCCGAGACCTTGGTCACATGCGCCGGGATACCGGTGTCGCCAAAGCCTACATATTCGGGGCGGATGCCCAGATCGGTGCGGCCTCCCTCACCGTGGGTCGGGCCTTCCAGCACTACCTCGTGCCCTTCGAACACGGCGCGGTCGCCTTTGGCCTCGCACGGCAGAACGTTCATGCCCGGAGAGCCGATGAAATGGCCAACAAAGGTGTGCTGAGGGCGTTCGAACAATTCGACAGGGGTGCCGATCTGCACCACTTCGCCTTCCTGCATCACTACCACCTCATCGGCGAAAGTCAGCGCCTCGGTTTGGTCGTGAGTCACATAGATCATCGTCGCTTTGACGCGCTGATGCAGCTCTTTCAGTTTGGACCGCAGCTTCCATTTCAGATGCGGGTCAATCACGGTCAGCGGTTCATCGAACATCACTGCGTTCACGTCATCACGCACAAGACCGCGACCCATCGAAATCTTTTGTTTATTGTCCGGGCTGAGGCCGCTGGCGCGGGTGTTCAGCATGTCGGTGACGTCCAGCATCTCGGCAATTTCCGAGACCCGGCGGTTTATGGTCGCGGCATCGACGCCTCGGTTCTTCAAAGGGAAAGCCAGGTTCTCACCCACGGTCATCGTGTCGTAGATCACCGGGAACTGGAACACCTGCGCGATGTTGCGCTGATCGGGGGGCAGGGCGGTGACGTCTTTGCCGTCAAACAGAATCTGCCCCTCTGACGGAGTCAGCAGGCCCGAAATGATGTTCAACAACGTGGATTTACCGCAACCCGATGGCCCCAGCAGCGCATAAGCGCCACCATCGCGCCATGTCACGTCGATTTCCTTCAGTGCATAGTCTTCCGGGCCTTTTGGCGTCGGCATGTAGCTGTGTCGCAGGTTTGAAAGCTTGATCTGTGCCATGTCAGGCCACCCTTTTGCCGTCTTGGCCGAAATACCGGCAGTGGGCCGGGTTCATGTAGAAGCTGTGATCTTCGCCAACCTGATACGGATGCACACCTGTGGCGAGCGACACCCACGCGTCATCGCCATGTTGGAAATGCGCGCTGGAATCCGAGCCGGACAGTTCGGTCACAATCACGCGGCCGGTGAGTTCCACATCATCATCGGAAGAGCGGAACGGCGTTACCCGATGGGGTCGTACGGCGACCATGTAATCTCCGTCGGCCACATCGGTGACAGCCCAGCCGCCTCCGCCAGCCAGTTGCGCCTGAGCGCCAGATACGGTGATGCGCGCTACATTGATCGGCGGGTCCGAGAAGACCCGCGCGGCAGCGATGTTTTCCGGGTTACGGTAGATGTCGGCGGTCGGCCCGAACTGTGTGACGCGACCGTCTTCCATCAAGGCGGTGTAGCCGCCCAACAGCAGGGCTTCTTCCGGTTCCGAAGTCGCGTAGACGACGACCGCTCCGCGACCTGCGAACAGGTCCGGAAGTTGCTCACGCAGTTCCTCACGCAGCTTGTAGTCCAGGTTAGCCAGCGGTTCGTCTAGAAACACCGCGCGGCTTTCCTTGGCAATCGCACGCGCCAAGGCGGTGCGTTGCTGCTGCCCGCCCGACAACTCATGCGGGCGGCGGTGTAGCATCGGGCGCAGTTGCAACAGGTCGGCGGCCTCTTCCACGCGGCCTTCGATCTCAGATTTCGCCATGCCCGCCACGCGCAGCGGCGAGGCGATGTTGTCGAACACGGTCATATGCGGGTAGTTCACAAAGAACTGGTGCACCAGGCTGATCTGCCGCTTTTGCGTGTTCAGCCGTGTGACGTCCTGCCCATCCATCACGACCTTACCGGACGCAATTGGGTCCAATCCGGCCATCATCTTGATCAGAGAGGTTTTGCCCGATCCCGTCGCCCCCAGCAACACGTTGAAATGGCCGGTCTGCAATGTCAGGTTCGTGGGCTTAATGTGGATGACGTTACCGACCCGTTTGGTCGCGTCCTGTAATTCGATCATGTCCGTGGATTCCGGTCCTTCAGTGCGCCGCACTGGTCTTGAGGTTGGGGGCGCCTGAAACGGCGTCCCCTGGTTTCATTGCCTTACTGAGACTGCCAGCGCTGAACCAGTTCGTCATAGTTGACGGTCTGGCCCTGCGGCTTTTCGTTCTCAAGCTTGGCCTTGGGCGAACCCGCTTTTTCCAGCCAGAAGGCGGGATCCTGCGGTTCGTTCAGACGGGGGCCGCAGCCACCGTAGACACCGGCGCTTTCATCCGCGGCCTGCATGCGGGCCATGGTGATATCCATCTCTTCTGCCAGACGGTCCATCGCCTCTTGCGGGGTGAAGGCGCCCGAGTTCACGTCACCGATCTGCTGCCACCAGATCTGGGCCAGCTTCGGATAATCCGGCACGTTGATGCCGGTCGGCGACCATGCCACGCGGTCAGGTGAGCGGTAGAACTCGACCAGACCACCCAGCTTGGGTGCGCGTTCTGTGAACGACTCGTGATTGACCGAACTGTCGCGGATGAAGGTCAGACCCACATGGGATTTCTTCACATCAACAGTCTTGGAGGTCACGAATTGAGCATAGAGCCAGGCCGCCTGAGCACGATCCTCGGGGGTCGATTTCAGGAAGGTCCAGGACCCCACGTCCTGATAGCCAACCTTCTGACCTTCTTCCCAATAGGGGCCATGCGGGCTGGGCGCCATGCGCCAAAGTGGCGTGCCTTCGTCGTCGACAGTGTTATTGCCTTCGGATTTCGGCTTCACCATGTCTGCGGTAAAGGCGGTGTACCAGAAGATTTGCTGGGCCACGTTGCCTTGGCTAAGTGCCGGCAGCGACTGGTAGAAGTCATATGACGCCGCACCCGGAGGCGCATAGGCCCGCAGCCATTCATCCCACTTGCGGATCGCATAGACCGCAGCCGGACCGTTGGCCGCGCCACCGCGCGAGACGGAGGCCCCGACAGGGTTACAGGTGCCCGCTTCCATGCGGATGCCCCATTCATCAACGGGTACACCATTCGGCTCACCCACGTCACCAGCACCCGCCATCGACAGCCAGGCGTCGGTCATACGCCAACCCAAGTCAGGCGCACGCTTGCCGTAATCCATGTGACCATAGATTGTCACACCATCGACTTCCTTGACGTCATTCGTAAAGAACTCGGCGATGTCTTCGTAAGCGGACCAGTTGACCGGAACACCCAGATCATAGCCGTATTTCTCTTTGAACGCCGCCTTGTTGGCTTCGTCATCGAACCAGTCCTTGCGAAACCAGTAGAGGTTGGCGAACTGCTGGTCAGGCAGCTGATACAGCTTGCCATCCGGACCAGTGGTGAACTGAATGCCCATGAAGTCATCCAGATCCAACGTCGGCGAGGTTGTCGCCGCCCAGTCGCCGCCCATCATGTCGGTCAACGGATAAGCCAGTTGCAAACGCGAGTGGGTGCCGATTAGGTCGCTGTCATTGACATAGCCGTCATACAGGTTTCGACCGGTTTGTAGCTGTGTCTGAACAGCCTGAACCACTTCCCCTTCACCAAGTATCTGGTGGTTGACCTTTATGCCGGTGATTTCCTCGAATGCTTTGGTCAGAACCTCAGATTCGTAAGAGTGGGTCGGAATACCTTCGGACAGAACATTGATTTCCATTCCCGCGTAAGGTTGCGCAGCTTCGATGAACCACTGCATCTCGGCCATCTGTTCGTCTTTCGACAGGGTCGATGGCTGGAATTCGTCGTCGATCCAACGTTGTGCTGCGGCTTCGTCGGCCCAAGCAGAGCCGTGCCCCGCAATGACGGCAGCCGCCGCCACTGCGGAAAGTAGATGTCTCCGCATCTCTTTCCTCCCAAAATTTTAGCATAACCGGGTGTAACCGGATGGCGCTCAGCATCAGCGATTTCTTGCGCACCTGTCAAACTAAATTTTTAGTAAATGGAAAAAACCGCGTAATATATTAAAAATAAGTACTTTCTTGATGTAGCGCGGGAGGCAGTTGCGCGTTGTTTGCAGATGGATTTTTGTGAAGTTGTTGTGGCGTGCTGCGTCGAATTAGACAGGATGCCACGCCGGTTTAGGTTAATTGGCGCGGCGCGCCTAGTGGCCAAACGCAACCGAAAGAGTAGCACGGCATAGGCAAATACACCTTCGGAGATCTTCGTGACCAATTACATCACGTTTTTTTAACACCTATCATTTGTACGATTTTCACTAACTGCGCCGTTAAAAATAGTAACAAGTATGAATGCACTGTTGCTGATATGCTTAGGGTCAGGATGCATTGATTTTCAAAGCGCTGCGTGATTCACGGCTCGAAAACCGGAGCGGTGATATGAGCGACCTTTTCTGGCTGACTGCTGAGCAGATG